>NZ_JBNPXQ010000002.1:0-805686 GCF_050433225.1 Sphingomonas zeicaulis
TGCGCCACTAGACCCGAAGGTCTCGTTCGACTTGCATGTGTTAGGCATGCCGCCAGCGTTCGTTCTGAGCCAGGATCAAACTCTCAAGTTTGATGTTCGAACCCACCGAGGCGGAATGTCCCCGGCAGACCCGCTCATTTCAAGGAGCCGTTCCTGCACAATTCTTCACGTATGGAAACGTGTAGGACATATAGGAACGGCTTGTTTAACCATAACACCGGGACCTTGAAGCTCCCGGGCATGGAGCCGCCGCCCACATGTCCCTTCATCAAATCGACAATGTCAAAGAGCGAAAAACGCAGACGCCCAACCTTCCCCCGTTTTACCGGGGTGACCGGGCGTCTCGATTTTTGCGACCGCCGCAGGAGCCAGTGTGGCGCCCCGCTGCGGTGAAAGGGCATATATGGAGACGGTTCCCACCGGTCAACGCCTTTTTGCAATTTTGTTGCACAGACCGCGAAAACGCCCGGAACACGGGCGCTTGCCGCACCTGCACGCCCACCGGGGCCGATCGTCGCTGGCGGCAAAAGCCGCGGCAAGACGTTGAGAACCGGTCGAATCGCGACTCATCGCCGCAGGCTCGACCGATTCTGGCGGGTTCCGAACGCCCGCCGATCAGGCGTTCTGAATATATTCCCGCATCGCCATCGCTTCGGCTTCGATCTTGTCGATCCGGTACTTCACCAGATCGCCGATCGAAACGAAGCCGGCGAGCCGGCCTTCCTCGATCACCGGCAAATGGCGGATGCGCCGCCGTGTCATCAGCGACAGCGCCGCAAGCACGCTCTGTTCGGGGGCGACGGTGATCGCGGGCGCAGTCATCACCTCGGCCACAGTGCGCTCGAGCACCGCCGCGCCTTCGCGCAACAGCCCTGCAATCACATCGCGTTCCGAGAAGATGCCTGCAACGAGGCCGTTTTCGAGAACCGGCACCGCGCCGATACGCTTTTCGGCCAGGAGCTGCACCGCATCGCCGACGCGTGCGGACGTCTCGATGCAGATGACCTCATTGCCCTTGCCGGTCAGGATCGCTGCGATCGTCATGTTCAGGCCCTCCTATTGGCTCATCACTCTCCGCGGCTTGATGTTCCCATGTCCGGCGCTCAAATGAAAGCATGGCCGTGCACAAGAGCCCCCTCGACGAACCCGAATATGCCGCCTTCGCGTGGGCGCGCTATCGGCGGTTGATGCGCTGGATGGCGGCGGTCGCGCTTGCCGCCGTCCTGGTGGGGCTCGGCGCACTGCGGATCATGGTCGGGCCGATTCCGATCCACATGCTGATTGCCACATGCCTCGGCATCTTCTTCTCGGTGATGCTGATGGCGGCGCTGATGGGGCTCGTGTTCCTCAGTTCGGGCACCGGCCATGACAAAGCCGTCGACGAAACGATCAAGGATCTCATCGAATGACCAGCACGTTGCGCAACCCGGTCCTGCGCGTGGTTCCCGGCCCCGCCGACATCAATTCGAACGGCCATATCTTCGGCGGCTGGGTGCTGAGCCAGATGGACATCGCCGGCGGCATCGTCGCCGCGGCGGTCTGCCAGGGCCCGTGCGCAACGGTGGCGATCGACGCGATGCAATTTATTGCACCGATCCATCTGCGCGACGTGATCTCGGTCTATGCGGAGGTCGAGAAGCGCGGCCGCACCTCGGTCGGCATCCGCGTCGAGGTGGTCGCGACGCGCGGCTACCAGCATGAGCAGATCAAGGTCACCAGCGGATTGTTCACCTTCGTCGCGCTCGACGAGGATATGCGCCCGCGGCCGCTGCCCGCGGCCTGATCAATCGAGCTTGCGCGCGTAGCGCAGCTCGGCCTCTCCATTGGCGGGTACAGTGACGCGCCAGACATCGACGCCGGCATGCTTGGCCAACGTATCGCTGACGTCGACCGGATTGGCGGGCAGGGCGAGCTCGAATACGGCATCGCTCGCGCCCGCATTGGTGACCTTCACGCTGAAGGGCACGCGCGTTTTGCTCAGCGGGAGCTGGGTGACGTGGTAGCGAACATCATTGCTTGCGCCGCCGCCGATCTCAATTTCCTCACCCACCGCACGATCGGCGAAGCGCCCCTCTGCGATGAGCAAGGACTGGCCGCCGCGTGCGTCGAACAGTGCCATCGCACCCGCGGGCAAGGGCAGGCCCAGCCCATCTTCCGTCACGTTGCGGGTGCGCAGCACGACCGTGGTCGGCAGCGAGTCGCTGGTCAGATAGGATCCGTTGCCGAGGAATAGCTTTTCGAACCGCACCTTGTGGCGATCGATCATCGCCACCTGCTTGGTGCTGCGCGCGGCAACGGTTACCGGTTCGGGAATGCGGTAGAGCTTGAGATCGCCGAGATCCTCCTGCGTCGCGACGATCGCCGGAGCGGGCGGCGGGGGCGGGGGCGGAGGCGGCGATTCCATCGCCATCGCCATCACCGGCGGCGGCGGCGACGGTTCCGGCAGGCGCCCGCGTCGCCGCTTGCGTGGAATGATCGTGCCGTAGCGGTCGCCATACCAATAGGCCGGTGCGTCCGGCAGTTGCAGCCGTTCGATCGTCCAGGCCGGGAAACTGCTGGTCACGTCCATCGGCCAGCACTCGATCGTCAGCGCCGGATCGGGGCTGACGGGGAGCGCCGCCGCCGCCTCCTTGTTGAGTCGACCTGCCACCGCCTGCGTCTGCGCCTTCGCGAAACCCGTGCTGCCGCCATTCTTCACCGTCAGCCAGGCGAACAGATCGAGGCTGGCGCCATCCTCGGCGATGCGCGCGACGTAGGTCGCCGACCAGTCGAAGCCCTGCGCGAGGTAGGAGAGTTGCACCGTCACCGTCGCCGCCTTCGGGCTCTCGGTGACCACCGACAAGGTCGGCTTGGCGGAGAGCCCCTCGGGCACGCGCGCATAGACCGTCGATTCGGGCAGCCCCGAGCAGCGCAACGCCTCGACGCCATTGGGAGTGGTCAGCACGACACCGCCGGCGGGCCCGGATTCGACGACCGCCTGCTCGGCGCGCCGCTGCCCCGTCACCGGGTCGGTCCGCCGCAGCAGCACGCGACGCTTGAGGTGCGCGTCGATCAGCGCCGCGGGCGAAAGCAGCAGCGCGTCGCGATTCTTCTCGTTCACCTCGCGCGGCAGGCCGGTGACGATCGCGGTTTCGGGCATCATGCCCTGCGAAACGCCCTCGAAGCGGATCACCGCGCGACCCGCGGGCACACGGATCGTCCGCGTCTCGGTGACCAGTGCATAGCCCGTCGGCCAACCAGCTTCGGCATTCGGCACCGGTTGGGGGTCACGATAGAGCGTGACCGCGACCTTTTCGATCCGATCCGACTCGACCACGGTCTGCGCCGCCACCGGGGTAGCGACGAACAGCGCCGCCGCCGGCATCAGCCAGAGGCGCGCGCCGCGGATCATTCGCGTTCCAGCTTCAAGGTGAAGCGCAGCTTCGCCGTGCCATTGCCGGGCACGGAGATGCGCCATGACGGTTGCCCTTTGCGGCGGCCGAGCGTTTCGCTGGACGAGGCAAGCTGATAGGGAATCGCGAGTTCGAAGGTGATGGGCACGGACTTGGCGTTGGTGACAGTCGCCTCATAGCTCTGGCGCTTGCCACGCCGCGGCTGCGCGGTGATTCGATACTGCACCTCGGGACTATCACCGATCGCCAGTTCGACTTCATCACCGATCGCGCGATCGTCGAGCCGGTTTTCGCCGACCAACAGCGACTGGGCGCCATCGTTCTCGAAGATCGAGACCGTGCCGGCCGGCAGCGGCAGCCCCAATCCCTGCCCCGTCTTGTTTTCAGTGCGCAACACCAGCAGCGCCGGTTCCGGGCCCGGCTGATCCTCATCCGTATAGTTCAGCAGTTCGAATGATTGGAAATCGGCGCCATAGATCCGCTCGAAGCGCACGCGCTTGCGATCGATCATCGCCACCTGCTTGCGGCTTTGTGCCGCGACCGTCACCGGTTCGGGAATTCGATACAGCTTGAGGTCGCCCAGATCCTCCTGCTCAGCGACCATCACCGCCACCGGCGCGGCCAGCATGCCCCGCTGCCGGCGCTGGGCGGTCACGACGATCTCCTCCGCGCCCATGGCGTCCATCGCCATCGGCGCGGGGGGCGGCGGGGGCGGCACCGGTTGCCCGCGCCGGGGATGGGTGCTGGTGATGTCCATCGGCCAGCACTGCAGCCGCAGTTCCGGCGCCGGACTGCGCGGCTGCGGCGCCCTACCCTCGCGGTTCGGCAGCCCCGCCACGGTCTGCGTGCGCGCGCCAGTGAAACCCTCGCTGCCGCCGTTTACGATCGTCGCCCAGGCGAACAGGTCGAGCGTTTCGCCATCGGGCGCGACGCGCGCGACGTAGCTCGCGGACCAGTCGAGCCCTTCGGCCAGATAGGAAAGCTGGATCGTCGCGCTCGCGGGGCCGGCGCTGTCGGCGACCACCGACAATGTCGGGCGCACGGAAAGATCGGCGGGCACGCCGGGATAGGTCAGCGTCTCGGGCAACCCGGAACAGCCGAGCGCCTCGACGCCTTCCGCCGTCGTCAGCAGCACGCCGCCGTTCGGCCCCGACTGGATCACCGCATCCTGTTCACGCACCGCTCCGGTCGCCCGGTTGGTGCGGCGGATCGTCACGCTTCGCTTGAGATAGGCGTCGACCAGCGCCGCCGGCGACAATAGTCGCGCATCGCGATTCTTCTCGACGACCTGCCGTGGCAGACCGGTGACGATCGCACTTTCGGGCAGCATGCCCTGCGACACGCCCTCGAAGCGGATGACCGAGCGCCCCGCCGGCAGCCGGATCGTCCGCGTCTCGGTGATCAGCGCATAGCCGCCGGGCCAGTCCGGCCGACGGATGTCGCCTCCCCCCTCCGGATCGCGATAGACCGTCACCGAGACCGCATCCACATGATTGGAGGTGACGACGGTCTGCGCGGCAGCGGGCGCTGCCACGATCATCGCGATCAACAGGATAGCAAGGCCGCGGGCCATCGCGTCAGTACCGGGTGTCGAACACCACCGTATAGCCGGCCTTCCCGTTGGCGGGCACCGGCACCTTCCATTCCATCCGGTCGGCGGAAACACGCTGCCCCTCGAGCGTGGCGGAGACGATGCGGACGTCGCCCCACAGCCCGTCCTGACCGGCTTCGACGGTGACCGGTTCGGCGCGGGCATTGCTGAACTCATAACGCATCTCGGTGCGCCAGCGCTTCGACGACAGCCGTTCGCGCTTCACCACCGTCGCGGTGCCCTTCACGTCGAACGCCTCGCCGGTGCGGATCGCCATCTGCGAGCCCATCGGCGCGGCATCGACCCTGCTTTCGCCGATGAACTGCGGGTCACCGCGCGCATCGCGCATATAGACGCGGATCGTGCCCTGCGGCAGTTGATCGCCGAGACCACCTTGCTTCGAGGTTGAGAATTTGAGAACGGTCGCGGCGCTGCGGAAGTCGGTATCGCTGCCCATCCAGCGATTGTTCCACTCATAGGCCTTGCGCGCCGGCGCGCCCTTCACGTCTAGGAAGCTGACCTGCTTCTGCTGCGCGTTGGCGATCGTGGTGCGCTCGGCCAGCGGATAGAGATAGAAATCGCCCAGCCGCTCGCGCTCGCCGGTTTCGGTGCCGGCCGCCTCGATCGTCGTGTCGCCGAGCTGGCCGAGCCCGCGACGGCCACCGCCGGCATTGGGGTTGGCCGCGACCAGCAGCACATCGGCGTTGCGATAGCTGGTGCCGGTGTTGTTGGTGAGGGTGACCCAGCCCTGCATGTCGATCGCGCCCTTGGCCTCATCGAACAGCATCACATAGTCGCTGGTCCAGCCGAGGCCGGGGGTCAGATAGCTGAGCGCGGCGGGGATGCGGCCGGCCTGCGCGACCTGCAGGGTCACTGACAAGGTCGGGCGGGCACGCAGATTCTCGGGCACCTTGTCGAACACCACGCGCACCGGCAGCCCGTCGTCGCGCAGCACCTCGATGCGGTTGCCGATCTGGAGGACGATGCCGCCGTTGGCGGCGAGCACCTTGGCCTGTTCGCGCGTCTCGCCGCCGGTCGCCGGGTTGGTGCGGACGATCGTAACGACCGACCCCACCGCCTTTTCCATCAGCTTGTCGGGCGAGAGCAGGTCATAGTCGAAATTCTGTTCGACGATGCCGAGCCCGGGGCCGGCGAGCGAGACCGTCTCCGCGCGGATCTGTGCGGAGACGTCGGGAAATTCCTGGCGGGTGCGGCCGGCGGCAAGGTCGAGCTGGCGGACATCCTGCACCAGCGCCTGACCATTCTGGTAGATGGTGACGGATACATCGCCCTGCGCGCTGCCGACCACGTCGGGGGCGGGGGGCGGGGTGACCGCGGTCTGGGCAAGGGCCTGTCCTGCCACGGAAAACATCAACGCGGCAACGACGACTGACGGCTTACGCATCAACGGGCACCCCCCTCGTTTGTCCAAGGGTGATGCCCGCTTTGATGCGCTTTGCGAAGCCCCTTTTCGGGGCCCCGGGTCAGGCGGCCGGCGCTTCGCTCTCGCTCTTGCGGGGGCGACCGCGGCGGCGCTTGGGCGCTTCGGCCGGAGCCTCACCGGCATCGCCTTCGCCATGCCCGCCGTTCAGCGGCAGTTCGACGGCGGCGGGGGCTGCAACCGGCTGCGGCTCGGGAGCGGCGAAGGCCGGCGGCAGCACCGCGGCGTCGATCGCATGGCTCTCTTCCGCATCGCGACGACGCGGCGGACGGCCACGGCGCGGACGGGGCCGCTCTTCCTCGTCGCCCCTGGGCTCGATCTCAACCGGGGCAGGCGCAGCTGCGATAGGCTCCGGCGCGATCGGCGCAGGCGCCTGTTCCGGCCGGCGATCTTCGCGCTGGAAGCGCGGCTCACGGTCGCCACGGGGTTCGCGCTCGGCGCGCGGCTCACGCGCCGCACGGGGTTCACGATCGCCACGCGGCTCGCGCTCTGCACGCGGTTCGCCACGTGAATCACGATCACCGCGCTGCTGCTGGCCGTTGTACGGCTGGCGCTGCTCACGACGCTCGGGCTGTTCGCGGCGGACGAAATCCTCGCCCTCGGCCTCGAACGACGCACCATCGTCGTCACCCTCGTCGCCCTCGGCATAATCGTCGCGCTGGCGGCGATTCTCTTCGAAGCGCGAACGGTTCTCGTTGAGCACGCGGAAATAATGATCCGCAAACTGCGAGTAATATTCGAACATCACACGATCGCCCTGGGTTTGCGCATCGCGCGCCAGGGTCTTGTACTTCTCGTGCAACTGCGCAGCATTGCCACGCGCACGATTGTCTATGCGGTTGCCGGTTTCGGGACCGCGATTGGGGCTTCCCCCCTGCGGCCGCTGGCCGCCACGGCCGCGACGGCGGCCGGCCTGACGATTATTGATCAACTTCTTGCTGTCCTCGTCTTCGAAACGTCACCAGCTCCCGATCGAACGGATATAGCTAGACTCCCGGATGCAGACCGCCCCTCAGCGATCGAGCATCGACTGCCGTGCCGCCGGACCACAGCGGACATGACTAAAGGAGTGCGGTGAGAGGCGCGTCGCCAAACGCGGTTCGTTGAAAATGCGCCAGTCCCCGGCCGCCTCCTAGCGGCTCCGCAGCGATAAACCAAGCGCTTTTATGTTTCGCTTTCGAGTCCCGCCACGAGCAGGAGGCAGCGCTCATGCCCTGCCAAATCCTGCCGGAGCGATATGGTGAGCCCCTGCCCCGCGAACAAGGGTGCGACGCGCGAAAACTGCCCCGCACCCAGCTCGATCGCCGCCATTCCGCCCGACTGGAGCAGGCGCGCGAAGCCCGGCGCAAGGCGCCGATAATCGTCGAGCCCGTCGGTGCCGGCGAACAGCGCGGAGTGAGGTTCATGCTCCGCCACGTCGCGTGGCAACGCGGCATCCGCCTCCACATAGGGAGGGTTGCACAGCACCAGATCGAAGCGTTCCGAAACCTCGTCCGCCCAGTTGCCCAAGCGGAAGGCGGCGCGGGTCGCGAGTTCCAGCCGTTCGGCATTGGCCACGGCGATCGCCAGCGCATCGTCGCTGCGATCGATGCCGAGCCCGGTCGCTTCGGGCCATTCGTCCAGCGCGGCAAGCAGCAGCGCGCCGGATCCGGTGCCGAGATCGAGGATGCGCCGCGGCGACCGGCCGCGAAAATGCGCGACCGCGGCGTCGATCAGCGTCTCGGTATCGGGGCGCGGGATCAGCACGCCGGGCGCGACCGCGAGCTCGATGGTCCAGAAGGCGCGGGTGCCGGTGATATAGGCGATCGGTTCCCCCGCCACCCGCCGCGCGACGAGCGCATCGAAAGCGGCCGGCAACGGGCCGGCGTGGCGTCCAAGCAGGATATCCTCGCGGCTGATGCCGAGCGCGTGGGCGAGGAGGAGTTCGGCGTCGAGGCGCGGCGTGGCGGAGATGGCGGCGAGACGCTGGGTGGCGGCGGTGAGGGCTTCGTTCAGCACGCCATCCCCCCCGGGACGGGGAGGGGGACCGCCGGCGAAGCCGGTGGTGGTGGGGACGGCGTCGACGCATCCGATCCCACTGCGGCTCGCGCGACCAAGTCCGCGCCGGCCCCTCCACCATGCGCTTCGCGCGCGGTCCCCCTCCTCGAGCAAGCTCGGGGAGGACATAAGAGGTCACCCATCCAGATTCGCCAGCCGCGCCGCTTCGTCCTCGGCGATCAGCGCGCCGATCAGCTCATCGAGCTGGCCTTCCAGGATTTCCGGCAACCGGTGCAAGGTCAGGTTGATGCGATGGTCCGTCACCCGCCCCTGCGGGAAATTATAGGTGCGGATCCGCTCCGACCGGTCGCCAGAGCCGACCATCGAGCGCCGCGCGCCGGCGCGTTCGCTGTCCAGCCGGTCGCGCTCCAGCTCGTAAAGCCGCGTGCGCAGCACCTTGAGCGCCTTGGCCTTGTTCTTGTGCTGCGACTTCTCATCCTGCTGGATCACCACCAGCCCGGTGGGCAAATGGGTGATGCGCACGGCGCTGTCGGTGGTGTTGACCGACTGGCCGCCGGGTCCGGACGAACGATAGACGTCGATCCGCAGATCCTTGTCGTCGATCTGGACGTCGACCTCTTCCGCCTCGGGCAGCACCGCCACCGTCGCCGCGGAAGTGTGGATGCGCCCGCCGCTCTCGGTCACCGGTACGCGCTGGACGCGATGCACGCCGCTTTCGAACTTCAGCCTGGCGAACACGCCCTGCCCCGTCACCGAGGCGACGACTTCCTTGTAGCCGCCAAGCTCCGCCGCGCTCGCCGAGATGATCTCGACGCGCCAGCCCTGCCCTTCGGCATAGCGCTGGTACATGCGCAGCAGGTCGCCGGCGAACAGCGCCGCCTCATCGCCGCCGGTGCCGGCGCGGATTTCGAGCATCGCCGCGCGCGCATCCGCCGCGTCGCGCGGCAGCAGGCTCAGCGCGAGCGCGCGTTCGACGTCGGGCAGGCGGGCATTGGCGTCGGCCAGCTCCTCGACCGCCAGCGCGCGCAGCTCGGCATCCTCTTCCTTCTCCATGTCGGCGAGCTGCTCGATCTCGGCGCGCAGCCGCCGCACGTCCCCCGCCGCGCGGGCAACGGGTTCGATCTCTGCAAATTCCTTGGAGAGCGCGACGAAGCGATCGGCGGGCAGATCCCCGCGCGACATCTCGGCCTGCAACTCGTCGCGGCGGGCCTCGATGGCAGCGATCCGATCCGGCGAGATCCGGGTCATGCGGCTGCCAGCGTCTCCGCCAGCGCATCGAGCGCAACCTCGCGCTGCTCCCCGCTGACCAGATCCTTGACCGCAGCGACGCCCTTGGCGAGTTCATCCTCGCCGAGGATTACCGCGAAGCGGGCACCGGCGGCGTCGGCCTTCTGCATCCGCTTCTTCATATTGCCGCGCCACGCCATGTCGGCGGCGATGCCGGCGCGGCGCAGGTTCGCGATCACGCCGGTCGCAGCGCGCTCGGCGCCCGCCCCCATCGGCACGACCGCAACGAGGATGGTCTCGCGCGTCGGCGCATCGATCAGCATCGCCAGCCGCTCGATCCCCGCCGCCCAGCCGACCGCCGGCGTCTCGGGGCCGCCCAGCGCCTCGATCAGCCCATCATAACGACCGCCGCCCAGCACCGTACCCTGCGCACCGAGCCGGTCGGTGACGAACTCGAACGCGGTGTGACGATAATAATCCAGCCCGCGCACCAGCCGCGCATTGCGCGTCCAGTTGACGCCGGCGGAATCGAGCCCGGCAGTGACCGCACCGAAGAAATCGGCGGCCTCGGCGGTCAGGAACGCGTCGATCTCGGGCGCGGCGTCGGCGATCGGCCGGTCGCGCGGATCCTTGCTGTCGAGGATGCGCAGCGGGTTCTTCGCCAGCCGCTCGACGCTCTCCTCCGACAGGCTGTCGCGGTGCGATTCGAAATGATCGACCAGCGCCTGCCGCCATGCGTCGCGGGTCGCGGCGTCGCCAAGCGTGTTGAGCTGCAGGGTTACGCCATCGGATACGCCGAGTTCGCGCAGCAACTGGTCCGCGAAGCATAGCAGTTCGACATCCGCGGCGGGCTCACCCGCGCCCAGCACCTCGGCGTCGAGCTGATGGAACTGGCGGAAGCGGCCCTTCTGCGGGCGCTCATAGCGGAACAGCGGTCCCCAGGTGGTCAGCTTGAGCGGCGCGAACTGACGCCAGCCCTCGGTGAGATAGGCGCGCGAGATGCCGGCGGTGAACTCCGGCCGCAGCGTCAGGCTGTCGCCCCCGCGATCCTCGAAGCTGTACATCTCCTTGGAAACGACATCGGTGGTTTCGCCCAGCGAGCGCGCGAACACCGCGGTAGCCTCGAACACCGGCACCTGGACTTGGCTGAAGCCATAGAGGCGGCGCACGCGTTCGAAGGTGGCGACGACGTGCGCAAAGCGCGCCTGCGCCTCGCCCAGCATGTCCTGCGTGCCACGGATGCGGTTGGGGGTTTCAACGGCCATAAGCAGCGCCCTTTAGAACGGCCGCACATAAAGGCAAGAACAGGCGGAAACGCGGTGCTGTTGACGCGGGCGCCGCTTCGCGCGACTCTCATGTCCATGATCCGCGCCTTCTGGTTGAGCGTCGAGCAATTGCCCGATCGTGCCGTGCTCAAGGTGCTTGGCGGAACGCTGGCACTGACCGCCCTGATCTTCGCGCTCGCCTTCGTCGGCCTGTGGTATGGCGTGGATGCGCTGTCCGACTGGGTGGTGCGCACCTGGTGGCCGGGCGCCGACGCCTATTGGATCGAGCGCGCCGACGCCCTGATCGCGGTAGTGCTGAGCTTCATCCTCGGCTGGCTGCTGTTCCGCGCCGCCGCGATCGCGATCATGGGCATCTTCGCCGATGGCGTCGTCGAGGCGGTGGAGCGGCGCCACTATCCGGAGGCGCTGGCCGCCTGCACGCCGCCGGGCTGGGCGCTTTCGCTGCGGATGGCGCTGTTCTCCGCGGGCCGCGCGATCTTCTTCAACCTGCTGGCGCTGCCGGTCTACATCATCCTGCTGGTCACCGGCATCGGCACCGTCGTGGCGGCGATCGCGGTGAATGCACCGCTGCTCGGGCGCGATCTGGGTGAGATGGTCGCGATCCGCCACATGGATCGCGCGGCGCTCCGCGGCTGGTTGAGCGCGACGCGCGGCAGGCGGCTGGCGCTGGGGCTTGTCGCCACCGGGCTTTTCATGGTTCCCGGGTTGAACCTGCTGGCGCCGATCCTCGGCGCCGCGATGGCGACGCACCTGTTCCACATGGGCCGCGGCGCCACGCCAGGATCGGTGGCCCTGACCAAGGAAAGCGAAACCGCGTGACCCGTCTTCTGATCGCCGGCGTGCCCGCCGCATTGCTGCTCGCCGGCTGCACCACCGGCGGCCCGCCCCCCGCCGTCACCCCGCCGCCACCGGTTGCGCGGCCGGCGGTGCCCGCACCGATCGGGCTGGAGCGCGTGATGGGCAAGGATGCGCGCAACCTCGTGGCGCTGTTCGGCAATCCGGATCAGGATACGCGCGAACCCGGCGCCCGCCGGCTGCAGTTCGCAGGGCCGATCTGCATCCTCGATGCCTATCTATACCCGCCGGCCAAGGGACAGGAACCTGTCGTCACCTATGTCGACGCGCGCCAGCCCAATGGCCGCGACATCGATCGTGCGAGCTGCGTCGCCGCGCTGACGCGGCGGCCGGCGGCCCAATAAAACCGGGGCTTTGTGACGATGATCACCTGCGACTCGCACGATATGGAGTAGAACAAGATCATTGATTGAGAAGCGTTGCATTGGAGCTGATCATGCGTTTCACCCTGTTGGCGTCGGCAATCGCGCTGGTCACCGTGCCCGTCACCGCCATCCAGGCGCAGGAGCAGGCGACGCGATCGCCCTCCGACTTCGTTTGCGAACTGACCGGTGAGGATTGCGCCGCCGAGCCGGCGGCCGAGGCCGAA
The DNA here is from genome assembly GCF_050433225.1 of Sphingomonas zeicaulis. Classification (NCBI taxonomy): domain Bacteria; kingdom Pseudomonadati; phylum Pseudomonadota; class Alphaproteobacteria; order Sphingomonadales; family Sphingomonadaceae; genus Sphingomonas; species Sphingomonas zeicaulis. The sequence goes on from NZ_JBNPXQ010000002.1 coordinate 12,380, forward strand.
GCGCCGGCAGCGCCCGGCCCCGCTGCGACCACGACCACTGGCGGCCGCGCCGCCCGCGTCGCCGGCGACTCGCGCGGGTTCGTGCTGGCCAAGCCGGTCGATCCCAACGCGGCCGCCCGCCCGACGCCCAAACCCGCGCCGGTCCGCGTCGTGACCAATCGCCCCAAGCCGACCATGGCGCCTGGCGGCGGCACCGTGCAGCCCCGCGTCGACCTGCGGCTCGGTTTCTCCACCGGATCGTCGATGCTGGTCGGCAGCGAATTGATGGAGGTGAAGAGCTTCGCCGCCGCGCTGAAGTCGCCGCGCCTCGCCGGCCGCCGCGTCCGCATCGAAGGCCACACCGACTCGGTCGGCTCGCGCGCGAGCAACCTCACCCTCTCACGCGAACGCGCCTATGCCGTGCGGCAGACGCTGATCGCGGAAGGCGTCTCCGCCGACCGGATCGAGGCGGCAGGCTATGGCTTTGATCGGCCACTGCCGGGCCAGCTCGCCAGCGCCGGTGCCAACCGTCGCGTCGAGGCCGTTCTCGTCAACTAAGCTTCATTCGCCTCTCTCCGGCGTCGGAAGGCCGATGGACTGCCCCCGGGGTCCGTCGGCCTTTTCGCATTTGCGTTAGGTGGTGAAACCCGCCGATAGCGCGAAACGTTGTTTCATGTCATGAAAGTGTCATGGAAACTGTCGTGAATTTGTCGCCAATCGGTCATGTGGGGGACCGGCCACCTTCGCTCTCGCTGTTGCTCGCCGAAGCGCGCAGCCTTGCTCAGCTGGCGCGGGGCCGTGCGATCGCACACCCCTGCGCCACGGGTCGCGATGGCGGTGGCGCGCCGGTGCTGGTGCTGCCGGGCTTCCTCGCGTCCGACGGATCGACGCGCGCGCTGCGGCGCACGCTGAGCGCCGCCAACTACCGGGCGTTCGGCTGGGCGCAGGGGCGCAACTTCGGCGTCAGGGCGGATATGCTCGATCGCCTCGACCGCCGCCTCGACGAGATCGCGCGCATCGCCCCCGGCAAGGTCAGCCTGATCGGTTGGAGCCTCGGCGGCCTCTATGCGCGCGAATATGCCAAGTTCGCGCCCGACCGGATCGATCGCGTGATCACGCTCGGCACGCCCTTTTCGGGCGACATGCGCGCCAATCATGCATGGATGCTCTACGAACTGATCGCCCGGCATCCGGTCGACCGGCCGCCGCTGCCCTGCGTGCTGACCGAAAAACCGCCGGTTCCCACCTTCGCGCTCTGGTCCAGCCATGATGGCGTGATCGCCCCCGCCAGCGCCTGCGGCCAGGCCGGCGAGCGCGACCATGCAATCGAGGTGAACTGTCGCCACCTCGGCTTCACCCGCGATACCAGCGCATTGGAAGCGATGTTCGGCGCGCTGGAGCATCGCGAAGAGCAGGGCTGCGCAGCCTGATTGTCTCCCTCTCCCCTCCGGGAGAGGGCTTCAATTCTCCAGAAACCGCGCCGCCAGTTCCGCCGGGATCCGCATCGGCCGGCCGCTCGCGCGGTCGAGCATCACCCAGGTCGAGATCGCGCGCACCTTCTCGCGGCCATCGGCGCCAGTGAAGACCATGTGGCGATCGAACTTGGCCCCGCGCGGCGGATCGGGCACCCAGGTCCGCGCCATCACCGCATCGCCGGCGCGCAGGTTGCCGACATAGTCGATCTCATGCCGGATCACGACCCAGATCTGCCCGGCGGATTCCTCGGGCGTGACCAGCGCATACCAATGCGCCACCGCCACATCCTGGATCCAGCGCACCCACACGGCATTGTTGACATGGCCATGCTCATCGATGTCCGCCTCGGACGCGATGATCTGCTGCTCGAACGCCATCAGCCGGCGAGGCTCTTGGACACCTGCTCGAACACATCCTTCGACAGCCCCGGCGTCGCGACGATGCGGGCGAGTTCCGCCTTCATCAGCGCCGCGCGCGCCGGGCCGAAGCGACGCCATCGGCCGAGCGGGGGTACGAGCTTGGCAGCGGTCTGCGGGTTGATCGGGTCGAGCGCGAGCAGCATGTCCGCCAGCAGCGTGTAGCCGCGCCCGTCGACCGAGTGGAACGCGCGCTGGTTGGCGGAGAAGGCGCCGAACAGCGAGCGGACGCGGTTCGGATTGCTCAAGGTGAAATCCGGATGGCGATAGAGCGCCGCCACCGCATCCACCGTGTCGTCGCGCGCCGACAGCGCCTGCGTCGAGAACCATTTGTCGAGCACCAGCGGATTGGTGCGATAGCGATCATAGAACGCGGCCAGCGCCGTATCGCGCTCCGCCGCCGTGCCGTTGGCAAGCACGCCGAGCGCGCCCTGCCGATCGGTCATATTGTCCGCCTCCTCGAACTGGCGAAGCGCAAGCGCCGCGGTGTCCGGCGCGCCGGCAGCGGCGAGATAGCCAAGTGCCACCGTCCGCAGGCGTCGGGCGCCCTTGGCGGCGGGGCTATATTCGAAGCGGTTGGCGCGCGCGCCCTCATAGGCTTCGCGCCATTCGGCCTGCATCGCGGTGCCGAGATCGCGGCGCAGCGCCTCGCGCGCCGCGTAGATCGCATCGGGATCGACCACCAGCATCTGATCGCCCAGAAAGGCTTCGCTCGGCAGCAGCACCGCCTCCGCAATGAAGGCACAGTCGAGCGCGGGGTTGACCAGCGTCTCGCGCACCGCCTCGATCACCGGGCCATGATCGGCCTGGCCGGTGGAAACCGCGCCCACCAGCGTATCGATCATCAATTGCTGCATCGCCTCGTAGCGCGCGAACGGATCCTCATCATGCGCGGACAGGAAGGCGAGATCGGCGGCGGTGCGGTTGGTTTCCAGCACCACCGGCGCGGAGAAACCGCGATTGATCGACAGCACCGGCCGCTCGGAGACACCCTCGAAGGTCTCGGTCGCCTGCACCTCGTCCAGCACCACCAGCCGCTCGTCGCCCAGCGCGGCGTTGCTGGCGCTGCCATAGAGCGCGACGCGCAGCGGCAGGGGCATGGGCTGCTTCACGGGCTGGCCGGGCGTCGGCGGCACATTCTGCTCCAGCGACAAGGTCGCGCGCCGCGCGGCTTCGTCCCACGCCAGCACCGCGCGCACCCGTGGCGTGCCGGCCTGCTGGTACCACAGGCGGAAGCGGGTGAGATCGATGCCGCCGCCCTCCTCCATCGCGCGGACGAAATCCTCGCAGGTCGCCGCCTCACCATCATGCCGGTCGAAATAGAGGTCGCTGCCGGCGCGGAAGCGATCGGGCCCCAGCAAGGTGTGGAGCATGCGGATCACCTCGGCGCCCTTGTTATAGACCGTCGCGGTGTAGAAATTGCTGATTTCCAAATAGGAATCGGGGCGGATCGGATGCGCCAGCGGCCCGCCATCCTCAGGGAACTGCGCCGCACGCAGCATCCGCACATCCTCGATCCGCTTGACCGCGGCCGAGCCCTGATCGGCGGAGAATTGCTGGTCGCGGAAGACGGTGAAGCCTTCCTTCAGGCTGAGCTGGAACCAGTCCCGGCAGGTGACGCGATTGCCCGACCAGTTGTGAAAATATTCATGCGCGACGACGCCGGCAACCGCGTCATAATCGGCATCGGTCGCGGTGTCGGGGTCGGCCAGGATGTAGCGTGAATTGAAGATGTTGAGGCTCTTGTTCTCCATCGCGCCGAAATTGAAATCGGCGACCGCGACGATGTTGAACTGGCCGAGATCATATTCGCGGCCATAGACCGTCTCGTCCCACGCCATCGAGGTCTTGAGCGCGGCCATTGCATGTTCGGTCTTGGGCAGATCCTCCGCCCGAACCCAGATGGCGAGATCGACGTCGCGACCGGACATCGTCGTGAAGCGATCGCGATTGGCGGCGAGATCGCCCGCAACGAGCGCGAAAAGATAGGAGGGCTTGGGGAAGGGATCGCGCCATTCCGCCCAATGGCGGCCGTCCGCGCTTTCGCCTTCGGCGGTGCGATCGCCATTGGCGAGCAGGATCGGGAATCGTGCCTTGTCCGCCTCCATCCGCACGACATAGCGGCTGAGCACGTCGGGCCGGTCGGGGAAGAAAGTGATGCGGCGGAAACCTTCCGCCTCGCACTGCGTGCAGAGCAAGCCGCCCGAGGCATAGAGCCCCATCAGCTTGGTATTGCGCTCGGGCGCAATCTCGACCTCGGTCTCGACGACATGAGCAGGCCCGGTGAGCGGCACGACCAAAGTGTCGCGCTCCATATGCCAATGGTCGGCGGCCAGTTCGACGCCGTCGACGCGGACCGCGATCGCGACCAGCCCGTCCCCGTCCAGCCGCAACGGTCGGTCATGATCACCGTTGCGCGTGACTGAGAGCGTCGCGCGGATCCGCGTCGACGCCGGATCGAGCGCGAAATCGAGTGCCACGTCGGGCACCATCCAGTCCGGCTCCCGATAATCCGCGCGGTGGATGACGGTGGGGGCGGGGGGCGGCTGCGTGGTCTGAACGTCGAGCATGATGTTCGGGATATAGTGCTTGTCGCCGGTGCGCCACATATCTCCGCCGCGCGGCAGGCACATCCGGTGGCGCGTTTTTCGACCAGCAGCGTTGCGCGCCACGCCTGCGCTGCCTAGGCCGGTCGCATATCGATGTTACCGGATGAATTCATGAACAAGCTCACATTGTTTCCGCTCGCCCTCGCGCTGGCCGCGCCCGCCTTTGCGCAGGATGGCTACCAGCCCTCGCAGGCGAGCCTGAAGGCGCATGTCGACTTCCTCGCAAGCGACGCGATGCGCGGCCGTGAGGCCGGCAGCCCCGAGTATGACATCGCTGCGCAATATGTCGCGACGCGCTTCGCCGAACTGGGGCTGAAGCCTGCCGGCGACGATGGCGGCTATATCCAGAAGGTGCCTTTGGTCTCGGCGCAGTCGACCGGCCATGGTGCGATCACCCTTGCCCGTGGCGGCCAGCAGACCGCGCTCGTCTTCGGCGAGGATTATCTGCCCGGCCAGTCGCTCAAGGATCCGCGGCTGAGCCTCAACGCGCCGCTGGTGTTCGTCGGCTTCGGCGTAGTCGCGCCCGAATTCAAGCGCGACGATTATGCCGGGCTCGACGTGAAGGGGAAGATCGTGGTGCTGCTCTCAGGCGCACCCAAGTCGATCCCGGGTGAGGAGCGCGCGCATTACGGCAATGGCACGACCAAGGCGATCGAGGCCGAGAAGCATGGCGCGATCGGCGTGATCACGCTCGAAACGCCGACCCGCGCCAAGGTGCTGCCGTTCGAGCGCGCCGCCAAGACGTGGGACGACAAGCGGATGGTGTGGCGCCAGCCCGACGGCAGCGGCTTCAGCGCTGCGCCCAACGCGCCGGGCCTCGCCTATGTCAGCCTCGCCGGCGCCGAGAAGCTGCTCGCCGGCATCAAGGGCGGTGCGGCGGCGGTGATGGCCGCGGCGGAGACGCCGCAGGGCCGCGTCAAGGGCGCGGCGCTCGGCAGCACCGCAAGCGTCATGCTCGAAACCGAGATCAAGCCGGCCGAGAGCAGCAACGTCGCGGGCATGATCGAGGGGTCGGACCCCGCGCTGAAGTCGGAAGTCGTCGTGCTCTCCGGCCATCTCGACCATGTCGGCATCTGCCCCGAGGTGAAGGGCGACAAAATCTGCAACGGCGCGATGGACAATGCCGTCGGCATCGCCTCGATGATCGAGGTCGCGCGCGGCTTCGTGCAGGGCGGTGAGAAGCCGCGCCGCTCGGTGCTGTTTCTCGCGGTCACCGCCGAGGAGAAGGGGCTGGTCGGCGCGGACTATTTCGCGCGCAACCCAACCGTCGCGAAGGACCGGCTGGTGGCGGACGTCAATCTCGACATGCCGATCATCACCTATGCGTTCGAGGATGTCGTGGCCTTCGGCGCCGATCACTCGTCGATCGGCGCGACTGTGGCCAAGGCCGCGGCGCCGCTGGGCATCGCCGTCTCGCCCGATCCCGCGCCCGACCAGGCGATCTTCACCCGTTCGGACCATTATCGCTTCGTCCAGCAGGGCGTGCCTTCGGTGTTCATCGTCACCGGCAGCAAGGGCCCGGGCGGTGAAGCCAATGCCGCCTTCCTGAAGAATGATTATCACCAACCGAGCGACCAGCCCGACCTGCCGTTCAATTGGGACGCCGGCGCGCGCTTCGTGTCGCTCAACCTCAACATCGCCCGCGAACTGGCCAATGCGCCGGAGCGGCCGCGTTGGAACAAGGGCGATTTCTTCGGGACGCTCTACGACGGCTTCGGCGCGCGCTGAGACGGAGAACCGGCCGGCAATGCCCCACCTCCTGATCCTCGGCCTCGGCTACACCGCCACGCGCATCGCAGCGGCGGTCGAGGCCAGGGGGTGGACGGTCACCGGCACCAGCCGTGACGGCCGGGCGGGCACATTGCCGTTCGATGCGGCGGCCTCCGCGATCCGTCACGCCACGCATATTCTCTCGTCGATCCCGCCCGCGGGGGATGAGGATCCGGTGCTCGTCAGCTATCGCCACGCACTGGTGCGCAGCGGCGCGTGGCTCGGCTATCTCTCCTCCACCGGCGTCTATGGCGACAGCGGCGGTGCATGGGTGGACGAGAGCGCGCCGGTGGGGCGCGGGCGGCGATCGGCGCGCGCGGCGGCGGATGGCAAATGGCTGGCGCTGGGCGCGCGCGTGTTTCGCCTGCCCGGCATCTACGGCCCGGGCCGCTCGGCGCTCGACCGGGTAGCGGAAGGGCGCGCACATCGCATCGCCCTGCCCCAGCAGGTGTTCAGCCGCGTCCATGTCGACGACATCGTCAGCGGCGTGATCGCCGGCTTCGAGGGACCGCCCGGCGCCTACAATCTCGCCGACGATCATCCCTGCGGCCAGAATGCGGTGATCGAGGCCGCGTGCGACCTGCTCGGCCTGCCCTGGCCGGTGCTGCAGACGCTCGACGAGGCCGGGCTCTCGGCGGCGGCGCGCGGCTTCTATGCCGAGAACCGGCGGGTGGCGAACGGCAAGGCCAGGCGCCTGCTCGGCTGGGCGCCGCGCTACCGGGACTATGCGGCGGGGCTGCGCGCCCTCAGCGCCACGACCAGCCCGACCAACGTCAGCGCGCAGCCGATCGCGGACTGAAGCGACCAGCGATAATCCTCGAAGATCGTCGACAGCCCCATCGCGACGATCGGGATCAGCACGCTGGAATAAGCGGCGCGCGCCGGGCCGATCGCGCGGATCACCCCGAAATAGAGCGGGAAGGTGAGCGTCGAGGCGGCGATGCCAAGATAGAGCATGCCGGCGATGTAGGAGGGTCGCCAGTCCATCACCGGCGGCCCCGCAGTGATCCAGGCATAAACCGCGCTGCCGGCGGCACCGATCAGCATCGACCAGCTCAGCATCGGCGCGAGCGGCGCTGCGCGCACCGTCGGCGCCGCCTGCATCACGTTGGAGATCGAGGCGGCGAGGATCGAGATGCTTGTCAGCCCGACGCCGATTGCCACCGCGGCCGCACCGGCACCGCTCGCCGCCAGTTCATGCGCGAACAATATGGCGACGCCGCCGATCGCGATCACCGAGCCGACCAGGAAGCGTAGCGACACCTGCTGCTTGAGGAAGATGCGCGCGAGCACCGCGTTGGGCACGATCAGCAGCGCGAACAGAAGCGCCACCAAGCCCGATGCAATATATTGCTCGGCACGATACAAGGTGTTGAAATTGATGGTGAAGTGGAACAGCCCGACCAGCGCCGCCAGCCCGATCTGCCGCGGCGTCAACCACAGCGACTCGCGCCTGACCAGCGCATAGGCGACCATCGCCACGGCCGCGACGAGGAAGCGGTAGGTGACCGACCAGCTTGGCGGCACCGTGCCGAGCTGGCCGGTGATCACCAGCCAGGTCGAGCTCCAGATCAAGGTGACGGTGATGAACGGCACCAGGCTGCGCGCCTGCTGCGTCGGGGTCAGCGGCGCTTCCATCGCGCCTTTCCTCTCAGAGCGCCCGGAGCGCGGCGGCGAGCGCCGCGACCTCGGCTTCGGGCTGGTCCCAACTCGTCACCAGCCGGATCTCGCCGGCCGCCCAGTCATAGAATTCGAAGCCCTGCGCACGCAGCGCCGCCGCCTCGTCGGGGGTCATCCGCAGGAACAGCTCATTGGCCTCGACCTTGTGGATCAGCCGACCCGCGGCGGCTTCGGCCAGCGCCGTCGCAGCGCGATTCGCGGCATGGCCATTGGCGATCCACAGATCGTCGGCGAGCAGCGCATGGATCTGCGCGGCGAGATAGCGGCCCTTCGAGAGCAGGTGCCCCGCACGCTTGCGGCGCTCGGCGACGCCCTCCGCGCGAGCACGATCGAAGAACACCAGCGCCTCGGCGGACATGCCGCCATTCTTGGTGAAGCCGAAGCTCAGCACGTCGACGCCGGCGCGCCAGGTGAGATCAGCCGGATCGCAACCGAGATGCGCCACCGCATTGGCGAAGCGCGCGCCATCCATGTGGAAGCCGAGCCCGCGCACCTGCGCAAGGCGGCCGAGCGCCGCCACCTCGTCCGGCGTATAGACGCGGCCATACTCGGTGGCATTGGTGATCGACAGTGCGCGCGGCTGGACGCGATGGACGTCATTGGCGATCGCATCGAGCACCGCCGTCACGCTTTCCGGCGTCAGCTTGGCGCCTTCGCCGTCGGCGAGGTGGAGCTTGGCGCCGTGCGTGAAGAATTCGGGCGCGCCGCATTCGTCGTTCTGGATATGCGCATCGCGATGGCAGACGACGCCGCCATAGGGCGGGCAGAGCGCCGCCAGCGCCAGACTGTTGGCGGCGGTGCCTGTGGCGACCCACAAGGCGGTGACCGGTGTGCTGAACAACGCGCTGAACACAGCATCGAGCCTCGCGGATAGCGAGTCGCCATCATAAGCGGTATCGGCGCGATTCGCCGCCGCCATGGCGTCGAGTACGGGCTGGCAGACCGAGGCGGCATTGTCTGAAAAGAAACGCATGGCATCGGCCCTTCGCGGGCCGGCGGGGCGCTGTCAACGCTGGTCGGGGGGCAGCGTCGGCCCTAGCGGCGGGCCGGCTTGCGGTTATCGGCGCGCTCGTCGCGCGCGGGGGCCTCGCGACCCCAGAAGCCATCGCCCCACAGTGCGGCCGCGGCGTGCTGCAACGAGACCGGATAGGCGTCGCGACGGGTTTGGCCGCCGGGGGCGGCTTCGGTTTCTGCGGACATGGACACTCCTCCCGGCGCTCTATCGCCGGCACAAACGGCTATTCCGATAAAAGGTTGCGTCTGTTTTTTTTGCGCCCTCAGGCACAGCCCCTACACCACGCGATGGACGATCGTGTGACAGTGGCAAGAAGCGAACATGGCATTGGCACCTCCCTCGGTGACACGCCATTTCTCTACTCAATGACTAGAGAATACCAGCAGCCAAAACTTTCGTGCGGGAAAGCAATGCTGCGCGGGCCGCTCAGGCTGCCGCGACGTCACCCTCGTCCGCGCGACTCGCTGTGCGGCATCGATTGCGGCCGCTGTTCTTGGCTGCATAAAGCGCGCCATCCGCCGCGGCGAGCCAGGCATCGACACCATCGATCGCCCGCCCCAGGAGCGCGGTGCCAAAGCTGGCGGTCAGCAGCAACGGCGGATCGGTGGGCACGATCATCGCCGCCAGCGCCGCGCGGAAACGCTCCGCTGCAGCGGCCGCATCGTCGAGACCAGTGTCGTTGAGCAGGATTGCGAACTCCTCGCCGCCCAGCCGGCCCAGCACATCGTCCGGCCGCAACATCGCGGCGATTCGTGCCGAAACCGCGCGCAGCGCGATATCGCCGCCGGGATGGCCGTAACGGTCGTTGATCGACTTGAAATGATCGACGTCGAACATGATCAGCGCCGCCGGTGTGCCGTGCCGCACGTGACGGGCGACCGCGCGCTCCATCATTTCCAGCGTGGCGCGCCGGCACAGGGCGCCGGTCAGATGGTCGCGGTCGGCGATGTGGCGAAGCTGTATCTCGCCGATCACCAGCCGCGCAAAGCTTTTGAGCAGATCGAGCTCGTGCGGTGCGAACTCGCGCGGCTTGGTGTCGATCGCGCAGAGCGCACCGAGATTATAACCCTCCACCGTTTCCAGCGGCACGCCGGCATAGGCGGCGATATGCGGTGCATCGGTGACCAGCGGGTTACCGGCGAAGCGGGGATCCTGGCTGGCATCAGGCACGACGAAGGGTTCGCGCCCCTGGATGGTGTGCGTGCAGAAGCTGATGTCGCGCGCGGTATGGTCGACGCCGAGGCCGCGTTCCGACTTCAGCCACTGGCGGTCGGTGTCGAGCAGGGTGATCGCGGTCATCGGCACGCCGAGCACCGATTTGAGCAGGCTGGTGATTCGCTCGAAGGGTTCTTCCGGCGGCGTGTCGAGGATGTTCGCGCGCTCCAGCGCCGCGAGCCTCCCTCTCTCATCCGTCAGCTTGGCGTCGTCCATAAGCGTCCTCAGCGATGGGCCGTTCTGGTCCATCAACTCCTAATTTTTCATGACGGCATTTTCGGGACGATCCCGCCATCAATCATCCTCATCATCATAACCGACGAGATCGAGCGCGCACGCCTTGATCTGCCGGGTCATGCACCAATGCACCAGCGCATCCTCGCGCCCGTGCGTGACCCATACCTCCTTCGGCGCGATCTCCAGCAAGGTTTCGGTCAGTTCATGCCAGTCGGCGTGGTCGGAGATGATCAGCGGCAGCTCGACATTGCGCTGCACCGCGCGCTGGCGCACGCGCATCCAGCCTGAGGCCATCGCGGTGATCGGATCCGGCAACCGCCGCGACCAGCGATCGTTGAGCGCGGAGGGCGGCGCCATCACGATCGCACCGCGCATCTCGTCCTTGCCGGCATCGCTGACGAGTCGCAGCGTGCCGAGATCAACGCCCTGTTCCTGATAGAGCGCGCACAGCCGCTCCAGCGCGCCGTGAATGTAGATCGGCGCCTCATGCCCCAGCCGGCGCAGCTCGGCGATCACCCGCTGCGCCTTGCCCAACGCATAGGCGCCGACCAGCACGCAGCGATCGGGATTGGCGGCGAGCGCTGACAGAAGTTTGTCGATCTCGTCATGTGTTTGGGGATGACGGAACACGGGCAGCCCGAAGGTCGCTTCGGTGATGAAGATGTCGCAGGCGACCGGCTGGAAACGGGCGCAGGTCGGATCCTCGCGTCGCTTGTAATCGCCCGAGACGACGACGCGCTCGCCGGCATGATCGAGGATGATCTGCGCCGAGCCGAGCACATGGCCGGCGGGCACGAAGCCGATCTCGACGCCGCCCATGGTCAGCGTTTCGCCATAGCAGACCGGATTGCCCGCCTGCCGCCCATAGCGCGCGTCCATGATCGCCAGCGTCTCGGGTGTCGCCCACACCGCCTCATGGCCGCCGCGGGCATGATCGGCATGGCCATGCGTCACCAGCGCGCGCGGTTTGGGACGCGAGGGGTCGATCCACACATCCGCCGCGGGCACATAGATGCCTTCGGGATGTGCTTCGATCCAGGATCCGAGCCGGGCCATCCTTTCGATATGGTTTCGCAGCGGAAAGGTTCCACCCCTGGGCTGGACAGCCCCCTCCGCAATCCCGATCTATACCGCATGGATCGCCACCCCAGCGCCATCGTTCACACCCCGATGCCCGCTGATCCCGCCCTCCCCCCGGCCCTCGCCGAGTGGTTCGCCGCCAAGGGCTGGGCGCCGCGGCGGCATCAGCTTGAGATGCTGGCGGCGGGCCGCGCAGGCGCGCATGCGCTGCTGGTCGCGCCTACGGGCGCGGGCAAGACCTTGGCCGGCTTCCTGCCCAGCCTCGTCGAGCTCATCGAGCAGCCGACCGACGATCTCCACACGCTCTACATCTCGCCGTTGAAGGCGCTGGCCGTCGACGTTCAGCGCAACCTCCTGACCCCGATCGGAGAGATGGGGCTCGATATCCGCGTCGAGACGCGCACCGGCGACACGCCCTCCGATCGGAAGGCGCGCCAGCGCGCGCGGCCGCCGCAGATGCTCTTGACCACGCCCGAATCCCTCAGCCTGCTGTTGTCCTACCCCGACAGCTTCACGCTGCTCGCCGGCGTGCGGACGGTGGTGATCGACGAGGTCCACGCCTTCGCCACGCAAAAGCGCGGCGACCTGCTGGCGCTGTCGCTCAGCCGGCTGCAGACAATCGCCCCCGCTATGCGCCGCGTCGCGCTCTCCGCCACCGTCGCCGACCCCGATGGCTATCGCGCTTGGCTGGCGCCCGATGGTGATATCGACACGGTGACCAAGGTGATCGGTGAGCGCGGCGCGCCGGCCGACATCGCGATCCTGCTGCCGGAGGATCGCGTCCCTTGGTCCGGCCATTCGGGCAAATATGCCGCACCGCAGGTGATGGCGGAGATCGAGACGCACAAGACCAGCATCGTCTTCTGCAACACCCGGGGCCTCGCCGAGCTGATCTTCCAGGAATTGTGGAAGGAAAATGACCAGAAGCTGCCGATCGGCATCCACCACGGCTCGCTGGATCGCGAGGCGCGGCGCAAGGTGGAGGCGGCGATGGCGGCGGGGCGGCTGCGCGCGCTGGTCGCCACCGCCAGCCTCGACCTCGGCGTCGACTGGGGTGATGTCGATCTCGTCGTCCAGATGGGGGCGCCCAAGGGCTCGTCGCGGCTGCTGCAGCGGATCGGCCGTGCCAACCACCGGCTCGACCAGGCATCGGAAGCGGTGCTCGTGCCCGGCAACCGCTTCGAATATCTGGAGGCGCGCGCGGCGCTCGACGCGGTCGAGGCCAATGAACTCGATCCCGACATCTTCCGGCCCGGCGCGCTCGACGTGCTCGCACAGCACCTGATGGCCTGCGCCTGCGCCGCGCCGTTCGACGCGAAGATCCTTCTGGAGGAGGTGCGCTCCGCCCTGCCCTACAGCGCGCTCGACGAAGAGACCTTCATGCGCGTGCTGGGCTTCATCGAATCGGGCGGCTATGCGCTGCGCGCCTATGACCGGTTCAAGCGGCTGACCCATGGCGTCGACGGGATGTGGCGGGTCAGCCATCCCAATTTCGTCAAGCAGCACCGGCTGAACGCCGGCATCATCGTCGATGCGCCGACGCTCGACGTGCGCTTCAAGAATGGCCGCAAGCTGGGCACGGTGGAGGAATATTTCGCCTCCACATTGTCACCCGGCGACACCTTCTTCTTTTCCGGCATCAGCCTTGAGGTGGAGCGGATCGACACCGCGGACCTCGTGGTGCGCGCGACGGCGCGGCCGGCGCGCATCCCCACCTATGTCGGCGCGCGCATGCCGCTTTCGACCAATCTCGCACGCCGTGTGCGCGGCTTTCTCCACGATCGCAGCCAATGGTCGCGCTTCCCGAACGACGTACGCGAATGGCTGGAGATGCAGGACCGGCGCTCGGTGATGCCCGCCCCCGGCCAGCTTCTCGTCGAGACCTTCCCGCATGAGGGACGCTTCTACATGGTCGCCTACAGCTTCGAGGGCTGGAACGCGCACCAGTCGCTCGGCATGCTGATCACCCGGCGCATGGAAACATTGGGTTTGAGCCCGATCGGCTTCGTTTCCAACGATTATGCCCTCGCCTGCTTTGGACTGAAGCCGATCACCGATCCGGCACGACTGTTCTCCGCCGATATCCTCGAACATGAATTCGTCGAATGGGTGCAGGGATCGGCGCTGCTCAAGCGCGCCTTTCGCGAGGTGGCGGTGATCGGCGGGCTGGTCGAGCGCCAGCATCCCGGCAAGCGCAAGACCGGCAAGCAGGTCACCTTCTCCACCGACCTCATCTACGACGTGCTGCGCAAATATGAGCCCGGCCATCTGCTGCTGCAGGCGGCGTGGGCGGACGCGCGCGCGCGGATGACCGATGTCGGCCGCCTTGCCGACCTGCTCGATCGCGCCGCGGGCACGATGCTGCACGTCGATCTCGACAGGGTGACGCCGCTGGCGGTGCCGGTGCTCGTGATGATCGGCCGCGAGAGCGTGGCGCAGGGCACCGCCGACGACGAGCTGCTGATCGAGGCCGAATCGCTGGCCGCGGCGGCGATGCGCACCGATTGATCCGTCTTCGTCCGATCGCCCCGCCCTTCGACCAACGACGCTTGCCGGCCGGCCGCAACAGGCATAGCCTTTCCCCATAACAATCCCCGGGAGAGGTCAGGGGACATGGGCATGAGAATGATCCCGCTAGCGGCGCTGGCGTTGCTCGCCGCCCCCGCCATGGCGCAGCAGGCGCCGCAACCGCAGCCTGTGCAGACGCCGCAACAGGTCGCCGCGGTCGAGACGGACAGCACGCGCGACATCACCACGACCGATGATGATGATCGCATCACCGTTCCTGTCAGCGTCGGCGGACGTGGCCCCTATCGCTTCCTGATCGATACCGGGGCAGAGCGCACGGTGATCGCATCCGAGGTCGCCGCCACGCTCGACCTGCCGGACAGTGGGACGGTGCGGCTGCACAGCATCACCGGCGAGGACCGCGTGCCGACGGTGTCGCTGACGGATCTCGACCATGGTTCGGGGCTGATGCCGCATGTTCGCGCGCCCGCGCTGCCGATCCGCTTCCTGGGCGCCGACGGCATCCTCGGCATCGACAGCCTCGAGAACAAGCGGCTGACGATCGATTTCCGCAAGCAGACGATGACGATCGGTGATGCGCGCAAGCGGGTCGAGCAATGGGACGATGACGTGATCGTCGTCCGCGCCAAGCGCCGCTACGGCCAGCTCATCCTCGTCGACGCCGCAGTAGACGGCCAGAAAGTGGCGGTGATCCTCGATACCGGCACGCAGGTCTCGGTCGGCAATCTCGCGCTGGAACGCCGGCTGGCCGGGCGCCGTACCACGCGCGCCGCGGTGCCGATCACGATCACCAGCGTGACCGGCGGGCAGCTCACCGCCAACTATACCGCGATCCGCAAGATCCGTGTGGGCAGCGCGATCCTCAACGATATGCCGGTCGCCTTCGCCGACCTGCACAGCTTCAAGGTCCTCGACCTGATCGACCGGCCGGCGCTGCTGCTGGGCATGGACGCGCTGGCGCTGTTCGACCGCGTGTCGGTGGACTTCGCCAACAAGAAGGCGCGCTTCGACATGCCCGACACCGGATCGCGCCCTTCTCCGGGATCGCGGATGGCGGCGCTGGGCGGGTCGAAGCCCGTCCGCTGAACCTAAAGCTGGTGGCCGGTG
The DNA here is from genome assembly GCF_050433225.1 of Sphingomonas zeicaulis. Taxonomy (NCBI): domain Bacteria; kingdom Pseudomonadati; phylum Pseudomonadota; class Alphaproteobacteria; order Sphingomonadales; family Sphingomonadaceae; genus Sphingomonas; species Sphingomonas zeicaulis. The sequence goes on from NZ_JBNPXQ010000002.1 coordinate 27,493, forward strand.
CGGTCGCGCTTGGTTTCCAGATAGCGCGCATTGTGCGGATTGGCGGGCAGCGCGTGCGGCACCCGCTCCACCACATTGATCCCCGCCGCTTCCAGCCCGGCGACCTTTTCCGGATTGTTGGTCATCAATCGAACGCGCGTCTGCCCGAGCAGCTTGAGCATCTGCGCGGCCACGCCGAAATCGCGCGCGTCGATGGCGAAGCCCAGCCGCAGATTGGCATCGACCGTGTCGAATCCCTGGTCTTGCAGCGCATAGGCGCGCAGCTTGTTGACGAGGCCGATGCCGCGCCCTTCCTGCCGCAGATAGAGCAAGATGCCCCAGCCCGCCGCGGCGATCGCGTGCAGCGCCGCATCGAGCTGCGGCCCGCAATCGCATTTGAGGCTGCCAAGCACATCTCCCGTCAGGCATTCGCTATGCAGGCGGACGAGCGGAGTGGTGCCGTTGGGGGTGCCGATGATCAGCGCGACATGCTCCCCGGCATGTTCGGGGCTACGGAACGCGACGATCTCGGCCTGCTCGGACGCGGTCACGGGCAATCGCGCGCGCGTGGCGATGCGCAGCCGCGTCGCATCCTCATGCGCCGCGATATCCGCCGGGGTGATCAGCGTGGGATCGTCGGCGTGACCGCCACGCACGAAGAAGGCGGGCATCAGCCCGGCGATCCGCGCCAGTTCGAGCGCCGCCGCGGACGCGCCGGGCGCCGCGGGCGCAACTGCGCGGAACGGCCCCTTCAGCGGCGTTGCGAGATCCAGCACCGGATCGGCGATCGCGGTTGCGGTGGCAAGATCGAGCCAGGGGGTGCGCGCGATGCGTACCGGCAGCCCGGGCTTGGCCGCGTCGCGCTGGTTGGCGAGCTTGAGCGTCGCCGCGCGCGCCGCGGAGATCAATATATCGGCCTCACCGGCGGGATCGAAGGCGGCGAGGCGCTGATCGTCCGCCGCCTCGATCGCGAGCAGGTCGATCGCCCCCGCCCCGTCAGCGATCGTGACCGGCCAGCCGCGCCGCAGCGCGTCGATCGCACGGGCCGCTGCGCGGGCGTCGCTCAAAATTCGAACTCGACGATCAGCGGCACATGGTCGGAGGGCCGCGTCCAGCTCCGGCACGGTTCGAGCACGCGGTGCGCCGTCGCCTGCGCGGCGAGTTGCGGGCTTGCCCACATATGGTCGAGCCGGCGGCCACGATCGCTCGCCGCCCAATCCTTCGCCCGGTAGCTCCACCAGCTATAATAGCGTTCCGGCGCGGGGATGAACTTGCGGCCGAGATCGACCCAGTCATGCGCCGCCTGCATGCCCGCCAGCGCCTCGACCTCGATCGGCGTGTGGCTGACGACGTCGAGCAGTTGCTTGTGGCTCCACACGTCGCTTTCCAGCGGCGCGATGTTGAAGTCGCCGACGATCAGCGTCGGCGTCTTCAGCGACTCGGACCAGCGCGTCATCCGCTCGACGAAATCCAGCTTCTGGCCGAACTTCGGGTTCAGCGTGCGATCGGGGATGTCGCCACCCGCGGGCACATAGACATTCTCAAGGCGAAAGCCGTTTTCGAGCTGGACGCCGACATGGCGGGGCTCGCCATTGGCCTGCCAGTCCAGCCGGTCATCCTCGCGCATCGGCACGCGGCTGAGGATCGCGACGCCGTGATGCATCGGCTGGCCGTGCAGCACCTGATGGGTGTAGCCGAGCTGGTGGAACATCGCGGTCGGGAAGATATCGTTCACGACCTTGGTTTCCTGCAGGCACAGGATGTCAGGCTCTTCCTCGCGCAACAGCCGTTCGACGATGTCGATTCGGGCGCGGACCGAGTTGATGTTCCAGGACGCGATCTTGAGGCGGTCGTTCATTGCGGCGCTCTAAACCACGCGCCGTTCGGGGGAAATCGCTTTTCCGCCGCCGGCGGCGCCCAAACCGGCCACGCAGAAACGCCCCAAAAGGAAAGACCCCCGCTCCGGGGGCATGGAGCGGGGGCCGACCTAGCGTTCGTCACGCAGGCAGGTCGCGAAGCGTAGGTAGGCAACAGGGGGAAAATCCCACCGGCTCCGCGACCGCATGACCTATGTAGCGAGTCGAAGCTTACACAGGGATGAATGACGAAAATGTAATGTGGGCGGCAGCTGAGGGCCCCTCCCCTTAGGGAGTGCCGGGGCGCCCAGTCATCCGGACTGGCCTTGGACTGCCAGGGGCTGTCCAACCCGGCACCGGGTTGGCCTGGGTGCGAACGCAGCGAGCTTCCGGCAACGCCGCTGCGCCACCCAAACCCTCCTCTGACAAGGAGGGGCTTTCAGAGGCGTCACCGCATGCGCGGGCCTTGCGGGCGGGGATCCTTGAACTTGAACGCGCTGTCGGCCACCGGCCCGTTGAACTTCTGGTCGGTCAGCCGAACCGTGGTGCGATTGTTCTGCGAATCGATCGCCACCCAGCCCTGCAGCATCAGCCCGGCGGGGGCCGACGGGTTGCGCGCGAAGGCAAGGGTGATCGCGCCGAATTCGGGCCGCTTGGGATCGCGCGCCTCGACCAGGAGCAGCCGCGGATCGACCCCCGGCACCACCTTGGCGACGCGGGTCAGATCCTTGTCGGGGTTCAGCAGCACCGCCAGCGGCGAGTTGCCGATAGGCCAGCGCGAAAGCTGCTTCACCGAATAGTCGATGAAGTAGAGCGATTTGCCATCGGCGACGACGAGCGTGTCGACGCCCTTCTGATAGGCGAAGCGCACCTTGCCGGGGCGCTTGAGCGTCATCGTGCCGGTCACGGTGCGGCCGGCGCGATCGGTCTGGGAGAAGCCGGCGGTCATCGTCTGCACCGCCTTCATGTGCGCCTGCACCTGCGCGATGCCTTCGGCAGCGGGTGCCTGCTGCGCGATCGCGCCGGTCGAAAACGCCAGCGGCGCGAGGACGACGCCCGCCGAACCGAGGGCAAGGACGAAGCGGAAGGATCGGGTCATGTTCTTTCCATTCATGCGGCACAGGGTTGGCCGGATGGCGTTGAACGCGCCCTGAACCCTTCGGTTGCGCGCCGGCTGCCGCTCAGCGCGGCGAGCCGTCCTGCTCGACCAGCACCTCGCGGCGGCCGACATGGTCGGGCCGGGAAACCAGCCCGTCGCGCTCCATCCGCTCGATGAGGCGCGCGGCGCTGTTGTAGCCGACGCGCAACTGGCGCTGCAGCCAGCTCGTCGACGCTTTCTGGCTTTCCGCGACCAGCTGCACCGCCTTGCGGTACATCTGCTCCTCGGGGCTGTCGTCCCCCTCGGGCGCACCGTCGATGCTGTAGCCGCCGTCCTCCGGCTCCTCGGTGACGGCGTTGATGTAATCGGGCGTGCCCTGCGCGCGCCAATGATCGGTCACCAGCCGCACCTCCTCGTCGCTGACGAAGGGGCCGTGGACACGCGCGATCTGCTTGCCGCCGGGCATGTAGAGCATGTCGCCCTTGCCCAGTAGCTGCTCGGCGCCCTGTTCGCCCAGGATGGTGCGCGAATCGATCTTGCTGGTCACCGAGAAGCTGATGCGCGTCGGCAGGTTCGCCTTGATGACGCCGGTGATGACGTCGACAGAGGGGCGCTGCGTCGCCATGATCAGGTGGATGCCCGCCGCACGCGCCTTCTGCGCCAGCCGCTGGATGAGGAATTCGACTTCCTTGCCCGCCGTCATCATCAGGTCGGCCAGCTCGTCGACGATCACGACGATCTGCGGCAGCGGTTCGTATTCGAGCTTCTCTTCCTCGTAGATCGGCTGGCCGGTCTCTGCATCATAGCCGGTCTGGACGCGGCGGCCGAGATCCTGCCCCTTCGACTTGGCGCCGCGCACCTTCTCGTTGAAGCTGGCAAGGCCGCGCACGCCGATCGACGCCATCATGCGATAGCGGTCTTCCATCTGCTCCACCGCCCATTTCAGTGCGCGCACCGCCTTGGCGGGCTCGGTGACGACGGGGGAGAGAAGATGGGGGATGTCGTCATAGATGCTGAGTTCGAGCATCTTGGGATCGATCATGATCATCCGGCACTGGTCCGGCGTCAGCCGGTAGAGCAGCGACATGATCATGCAGTTGAGGCCGACCGACTTGCCCGAGCCGGTGGTGCCGGCGACGAGCAGGTGCGGCATCGGCGCGAGATCGGCGATCACCGGATCGCCAGCGATGTTCTTGCCGAGCACGATCGGCAGCTGCGCCGACATATCCTCGAAGGATTGCGAGGCGATCAGCTCATGCAGCACGACCATCTCGCGCTTCTGGTTGGGCAGTTCGATGCCGATCACGCTGCGGCCGGGGATCGTCGCGACGCGGGCCGACAGCGCGGACATGTTGCGCGCGATATCGTCGGCAAGCTGGATCACGCGGCTCGCCTTGATGCCGGCAGCCGGCTCCAACTCATACATGGTGACGACCGGGCCCGGGCGCACCTCGACGATCGAGCCCTTCACATGGAAATCGTCGAGCACCGACTCGAGCAGTCGCGCATTACGTTCGAGCCCCGCCTTGTCGACCTGCTGGCCGGTGCTGGGCGGCGCCGCCTTGAGCAGTTCGAGCGGCGGCAGCGTGTAATTGTCGCGCAGATCGAGCGAGGTCTGGCGCGGCGGGCGCTGCGCCGCCTGCGATGGCGGCGCGGTGCGATCAGCAATCACCGGGCGCGGACGCTCCTCGGTGGGCGCCGGTGCGCGCGGTACCGGATCGGCCACGACCTCCTCGTCCTCACGCACGCGCTCGGGCCGGCGCATCGCCGGTACCGGGCGGCGCGGCTCCTCGGCCTCGTCCTCGATGACATCGTCGTCCGTGTCTGCGTCCGCCTCGGCGCGCGCGCGGCGGAATCCACCGCCGCGGCGTCGGAACAGCCAGGCGCGTTCGACATCGTCGAGGCCCAGGCTGCGCGCCCACAGCGCGACACCGCCGATGCCGACCACCGCACCGATGGCCAGCGACGACCACCAGATGATCCGCGTGTCGCCGATGAAGGCGAGCCCCCAGCCCACCCCCTGCGCGATCCCGAGGCCGATGACGCCGCCGGCACCCGCGGGCAGCCCCGCGATCGAGCCGGGCTTGATCAGTGAAACCCCGGCACCGATCAGCACGATGCCGATCGCGGCGCGCACCAGCTTGCCGCGCCAGCCGCCGGTCGGCACGCCACGCCACAGCCTGACCGCGATCACCAGCATCAGCGGCGCGAGGAGGCCGGTACCGGGGCCGAACAGCACCAGCAGCAGATCGGACAGATAGGCACCGGGCAGCGCCAGCAGGTTCTGCGCGGGGCCACCCGCGGCGGTGTTCAGCGCCGGATCGCTGGGATGATAGCTGGCAAGCGCCAGCACCAGCAGCACCGTCGCCAATATGAGCAGAAGCGCACCGGCGAGTGCGCCGCTGCGCGCCGCACGGCGCTTCACGCCATCGCGCCAGTCCGGCCCCGTCGTGCCGGATGCGCCCGCCTTTGCGGGTGTCGCCGCACGGCTCGCCATCGCGTTTCCCCGATTTTGTGCGTCAAATGTTCCGGCTTCGGACAATCGCCGAGCCGGGACTCCGCGTCAAGCCAGCCGTTCCGGCACGTCCGCGGCGTCTTCCACCAGCTTGGTGTCGGGCGCCAGCGCTTCCCACGGAAACACAAACCAGCGCTTGTCGATCGCGCGGTCGATCGTCCGCGAATGATATTCGACATGCGCATTGGAGCGGATGTTGTTGATCAGAACCGCGACGCGGACATGATCGGCCACACCGCCCGCTTCCGAGATCGCGCGGCGCAGATAACTGATCGTCTTGCCCGAATCGTTGATGTCGTCGACGATCAGCAGGCGCTGGCCCGCGCGCGTCTCCGCCGCCAGCTTCTCCAGCAGCTCATCGGCGAAGCTGATATGCTTGCTCGACACATCGACGCTGAGCAGCTGGATGCCGGTCGCCTGGCTCAGATAGGCACCGGGCACGAGCCCACCGCGGCCGACGCCGACCAGCCAGTGTGGCTTCCACGCATCGGCGGCCAATGTGGCGGCGATCGCCAGCACGTCGGCGACGAAGGTTTCTTGGGTGATCGGCGCGAAATCAGGCATGGGCGGCCACATACTCGTCGAGCGCGGCAAGGTGCAAGGCGAGCACATCGTCGGGAAGGAACGAGCCGAGGAAGCTGTTGCGCGCCAGCGTCACCGCTTCCTGGCGGTCGATGCCGCCGACCGCGGTAAGCGCGCGAAAATTGTCGTTCACATAGCCGCCGAAATAGGCCGGATCGTCCGAATTGATCGTCACCCGCAGCCCCTGCCGCAGCATCCGGGGCAGCGGATGATCCGCCATGTCGTCCACCACGCACAGCTTGAGGTTGGACAGCGGGCAGACCGTGAAGGTCATCGCACTGCGTGCCAGCCGCGCGACAAGCAGCGGATCCTCCAGCGCGCGATTGCCATGGTCGAGCCGTTCGATTTCCAGCAGGTTCAGCGCCTCATGGACATATTCAGGCGGCCCCTCCTCACCGGCATGCGCCACGATGCGCAGTCCTCGGGCCTTGGCGGCGGCGAAGACGCGCGCGAACTTGGCGGGCGGATGGCCGACCTCGGACGAATCGAGGCCGACGCCGGTGATCCGATCGAGCCATGGCTCGGCCGCCTCCAGCGTCGCGAAGGCGGCATCCTCGTCGAGGTGGCGCAGGAAGCAGAGGATCAGCCGCGCGGTGATGCCGTGCTTCTCCGCCGCTTCGTCGATTGCGGAAAGCAGCCCCTCCATCACCGTCGCCAGCGCGACCCCGCGGTCGGTGTGCGTCTGCGGATCGAAGAAGATCTCGGTATGCCGCACATTGTCCGCGGCGGCGCGTGCGAAATAGGCGGCGGCAAGATCGTGGAAATCCTGCGCGGTGATCAGCACGCCGGCGCCGGCATAATAGATGTCGAGAAAATCCTGCAGGTTCGAGAAGCTGTAGGCCGCGCGTACCTCATCCACGGAGGCGTAAGGGATCGCGACGCCGTTGCGCTTGGCCAGCGCGAACATCAGCTCGGGTTCGAGGCTGCCCTCGATATGCATATGCAGTTCGGCCTTGGGCAGGCCTGCGATGAAGGTATCGAGATCGGACATGGCGGGATGATTGGCGGCAAGCGCCGGTGTGGGCAAGTGCGGAATCGGCAGATCGGTCTGCCGGATTGGCCGCCGCGCTATGCCGCGCTAGAGAGCATGCATGACCCGCTATGACGTGATCCTCCTCGGCGGCGGCCTTGTCGGCCAGACGCTGGCGCTTGCCCTCGCATCCGGGGGGCTGCGCGTTGCCGTGGTCGATCCCGCCGATCCCGCCAGCGTGCTCGCCCCGACCTTCGACGGCCGCGCCTCGGCAGTGTCGAGCTCAAGCTGGCGGATGCTGCAGATGATCGGCGTCGCCGACCGGCTCGGACCGGGCTGCGCGATCGCCGGCATCCGGGTGAGCGAGGGGCTTGGCGGCGGCGGTCTCGATTTCCAGCCCGCCCCCGAGGACGAGCCGCTGGGCCACATGTTCGAGAATCGCGAACTGCGCGTGGCGCTGCGCGCCGCGGTGCTCGAACAGCCGCTGATCGAGCTGTTCATGCCGGCGGTGCCGCAGCACGTGGAGCGCGACACGACCGAAGCCACCGTGACCCTGGCGGACGGCCGCGTGCTCAAGGCGGCGCTGCTGATCGGGGCCGAAGGGCGCCGTTCGCCCACCCGCGACGCCGCGGGGATCAAGATCGCGCGCTGGCAATATGATCATGTCGCGATGATCGCCGGCATCGAGCATGAAAAGTCGCACGGCAACACCGCCTATGAGATCTTCTATCCGGCGGGGCCGTTCGCGATCCTGCCGATGCTGCCGGGCACGCGATCGGCAATCGTCTGGACGGTCGCGACCAAGGATGCCGAAGGTTTCCTCGCGCTTTCCGAGCGCGCCTATACCGCCGAACTCGAAAAGCGGATGGGAGGCTTCCTTGGGGCGATCAAGCTGATCACCCCGCGCTCCTCCTATCCGTTGGGCTTCCACCACGCGACGACGATCACCGGTGAACGGCTGGCGCTGGTCGGCGACGCCGCGCACGGCATCCACCCGATCGCAGGGCAGGGGCTCAACCTCGGTTTCCGCGACGTCGCCGCGCTCGCCGAGGTGCTGGTCGATGGCGCGCGGTTGGGGCTCGACCTTGGCGATGCGCAGCTGCTCGAACGTTATGAACGCTGGCGCAGCGTCGACACATTGATGGTTGCGGCCTCCACCGACAGCCTCACTCGCCTGTTCGGCATGCCCGGTCGCTCCGCTAGCGCGATCCGCCGTTTCGGCCTGTCGGCCGTCCAGCGCATCCCGCCGCTGAAGCGCCGCTTCATGGCGGAAGCCCGCGGCGAAAGCGGCGCATTGCCGCGGCTGCTGCAGGGCATGGCGGTTTGATCGGCGCGAGAAGGGGGCAAGGCGCTCGAATAGCTCGGCTGGCTGAAAATCAGCTGTTTATCTCGAACGAAGTCGACATCCGTAAGGCGACGCAACCCTCGACATCGCTCGGAGCAAACGGGGGAGGCGGGTATCTACAGCTCGGAAACCGTCCGCGCTTCCTCGATCAACAGCACGGGAATTCCGTCGCGCACAGGATAGGCCAGCCCAGCAGCCTCCGAGACCAGTTCTCCGGCGGCCTCATCGTAGCGCAGCGGCCCGCGCGTCGCCGGGCAGACGAGAATCGCCACCAGTTCCGGATCCAGCCCGCTCACTGCAACGTCACCTCATCATCGTCATCGCCCGCGCGGCGGCCGAAGAACTGCATGAGTTGCATCACCAGTTCGGCGCGGTCATTGAGCAACGGCGCCTCCAGCAGCGCCTGCTTCGCCGCGACATCGAATGGTGCGATCTGGGCGATGCCGTTGACCAGCGATTCGTCGTCGAGCTTCGCCACCGACTCCCAGTCTACCGCATAGCCCTGCGAATCGGCAAAGCGCCGTGCCTCGCTTTCCAGCGCGGCCCGCGTGGCGATACCAAGCGCAGCCGGCTCGCCAGCTTCTTCCAGCACCGCCTCGACCTGCCGGAACGGCGTCGTCACATCGAGTTCGCGGATCAGGCGGAACCGCGCGACGCCGGAGAGGATGATGTTGAACCGCCCCTCCTCAAGCGCCTCGACATGCGCGATGTGGCCGACGCAGCCGACCGCGAACAGGGGCGGCGGGTCGCCCGCTGCACGCGGCTGGATCATCGCGATGCGCCGGTCGCGCGCCATCGCATCGCTCACCAGCGCGCGATAGCGCGGCTCGAAGACGTGCAGCGGCAGCTGCATCCGCGGAAACAGGATCGCGCCGGCGAGCGGGAAGATCGAGAGTCGCGCGGTCGCGCTGCCGGCGCCGGCGGATGGCATCAGGTGAACAGCACGGCCGAAAGACGGCGGCGTTGCGCGCTCACCCACGGATCCTCGAGCCCGACCACCTCGAACAGCTTGAGCAACCGCTGGCGGGCCGCACCGTCGTTCCACGCCCGGTCGCGGCGGATGATCTCCAGCAGCGAATCGGCCGCGCCGTCACGGTCGCCGGCCGCCATCTGGCCGCCGGCAAGCTCGAAGCGCGCCTCATGATCGTCGGGATCGGCGGCGACGCGCGCGACCAGCCCGGCAAGATCGTCGACCGGCTGGGCCTCCTTGGCGAGCGCCAGTGCAGCCTGCGCACGCTGGATCGCGGCGTCCTTCGCCTGTTCGGGCGGGAGGGCCGCGAGAAGCGCCTCTGCCTCGGCGACATCGCCCAGCGCGACGAGTGCGCGGACCTGACCGGAGATCACCTGCGGATCTTCCGGCGCCATCTCGGCGATCTGGCCGAAGATCGCGAAGGCGCGCTCGGCATCGCCCTCTGCCAGCACCTGCTCGCCCATTTCGATCAGCGGCGCGATGTCCGCGGCCAGGCTCTGCGCCTCGCCCTGGATCGGAAGCTGGCGCAGGATCTGATCCAGCGTCTGCCCAAGCTGCGACTCGGTGCGCGCAGAGGTCAGGTCGGCGACCGGCTGGCCCTGGAAAATCGCATAAACGGTGGGAATCGAGCGGATCTGGAACTGCGCGGCGATGAACTTCTGCTCATCGACGTTGATCTTCACCAGCTTCACGCCCTTGTCGGCGTAATTGGCGGCGACTTTCTCCAGAACGGGCGTCAGTGCCTTGCACGGCCCGCACCATTCGGCCCAGAAATCGAGGATCACCAGCGAGGTCATCGAGGGTTCGACGACGTCGCGCTTAAAGGTCTCGATCGCCTCGCGTTCGGCGGCGCTCATGCCGAGAGTGGCCAAGATAATGCTCCAGACTGCAGTTGCCGCAACCATATGGGGGCGGGCGACGCTCCGTGCCAACCCCTTTCGCGGAGACAGGCCTTTTCACGTCCTCTCCCGAAAAAATCGCATTGATGGGTTGCCACCCCAAAGGGCCGATGCTAGTGGCCGCGCCTCACCCGCTTCCGGGGTGCCGAAGCACACCGGGATGCAAGCGCCGAGCGGGCGTAGCTCAGGGGTAGAGCACGACCTTGCCAAGGTCGGGGTCGAGGGTTCGAATCCCTTCGCCCGCTCCAGCGTCTTCAGGGAAGACGAAAAAGGCTCGCCATCGGCGGGCCTTTTTCTTTTGTGCCGCTTCGATGGGCAGTCGATGCCGGCGGATGATTCATCGGGTTGCCACCTCACCATGCCGGTGCTAGTGGCCCCGCCTCACCCGCTCCCGGGGTGCCGATGCACAGCGGGATGCAAACGCCGAGCGGGCGTAGCTCAGGGGTAGAGCACGACCTTGCCAAGGTCGGGGTCGAGGGTTCGAATCCCTTCGCCCGCTCCACGTTTCCCGCATGGGAAGCGATGTAAAAAGCCCGCCTGCCGGCGGGCTTTTTCGTTTCACGCTCTGATCGGCTTTAGGTCGGGATCAGCCTGCGGGCGGCGGCGCGGCGCGTTCGGTGTCGGCCGCCTCCCGGTTCACTGGCGGAATCGCGGCGGCCGGCGAGATGGCCGCCGCCGCGGGACGCGGTTCGGTGATCGCAGTCGATTCGATCGTATCGAGCGCCTGGCGCGCCTCGTCATAGCGGCGCGCGGCGGCGATCCATGCACGCGCTTTTTCCCGGCCCGGCATCCGCGCGACCTCGGCCAGCGCAGCATCGACCCGGCCGCCTTCCAGCCGCCGCTTCGCGCGGGCGAGTCGCTCGCCGGGGGCAGGTGAGGGCGCATCGTTGCGCCGCACGACCACCAGGTTGGAAAGTTCGCGGCGGAACGTATCCCACCAGCTCTCGTCGGACGCGCCGCCGAGCAGTTCGGGCGCGGCATCGTCCAGCCCCGCACGCAGATCGTCGATCGTCACCGGCATGCGAGAGGCGGCGACGATCTGCGCCACGGCGCGGGGCTGGGTGGCGCCGAACCGCTCACGCAGCTGCGCCTCGAGATAGCCGAGCTGCATGCCACGATCGAGCGCGCGCCGCGCGGCGAAGGCAATCAGCAGCCCCTCGGCGCGTGTCGCATTGCCCGCGGCCTCGCGCGCATGGCCATCGATGTTGGACAGCCGCGATTCGAGATCGGCCACGCGCGTGTCGATCGTCAGCGGCGGTGCTGCCGGATAGACCGGCGCGGGCGGTGGCGCCTCGACCGGCCCGGTGCTGCCTTGCGGCGTGGCGGGTTGCGCCACGTCGCTACCGCGCCCGAACCAGCGATCTCCATAATGGTTCATCACCCAGCCCATCACCAGCAGTCCGGCAAGGAAGGCGATGGCGACCGTGATCAGCGTGTTGCGCCAGGGGCGGGCGGCGGGTGGGCGGCCGATCACCGGCTGCACCGTCGATTCCGCAGTCATCAAGGCTCCTCAGTTCATTCGCGGTCGGCGTTTACATCGCACAAGCCGGCAGCAGCCGCCAGCAAGGCGGCATCGGCGGGCAGATCGGCGACGGCCACCGCCCGCCAGGCCTCACCCGCAGCGCGCGCGGTGGCAGCGCTGATCGCAGCAATGCGCAGGCGCGCGCGGACCCCGGCGGGCAACACTGCCGCCAGCCGGGCCGCTGCGCGCGGGGAATGGAGCAGCGCGATCATGTCGTCTTCGATCGGGACCCCCGCCAACGGATCGGCGCGTTCGACGGCGGCATAGACGATGATGCGGGTGAGCCCCGGCGCGGCGAGCGCGATATGGTCGGCGCCGGCGAGGTGCAGCAGGCGGGTGGCGCCGTCGTCCCGCGCGCGTTCGATCAATGCCGCCGCGTCGCGATCACCCGTCCGGATATCGCCAAAGCCCGCATCGAGCGCTGCCGCTGCAGTCGCTGCGCCCACGGCGTAGAGCGGCAGTGCGCGGAAGGCTGCCAGTGCCACACCGCCTAGCCGTGCGGCACTGGCGCTGGTCATCATCACCGCGTCGAACCCCGCCGGATCGGGTGCAACCCAGTCCACCGGCGCAACGGAAAACAGGGGAGCGACGATGCAGCCGAAACCGAGCGCCTCAGCCCGCACCGCGGTGGCGGCGGCGCCCGGTTGCGGCCGCAGGATCAGCAGTCTTGCCGTCATCCACCGAACAGCGCGGCGAGCGCGGGCGGCGCATCCGCGAGCAGCGCCCTTGCCAGCGCCGCCGCTTCACCGGGCGCGCCACGCGCGATGCGGAGCTGGCCGGCGCGCGATTCGCTGCCGTCGCCGGTGAGGATCTCGGCGTCGATCAGAATCGTTTCGCCCTCCAGCCGCGCCAAAGCGCCGACCGGCGAGCGGCAGTCGGCGGCCAGCGCCGCAAGCAAGGCGCGTTCGGCGAGCACGCAATCATGCGTATCGCGGTCGTCGATCGCCGCGAGCAAGGCGCGCGTCGCGGCATCGTCGACGCGCGCCTCGATTCCGACCGCGCCCTGCGCAGGCGCGGGAAGCATCGTCTCGATCGGAACGGTTGCGCCGATGCCGGGCTGGCCCAGCCGGTCGAGCCCGGCGGCGGCGAGTAAGGTCGCCTGCGCCTCGCCGGCATCCAGCTTGGCAAGGCGGGTAGCGACATTGCCGCGGAACAGAGTCGTCGAAATATCCGGCCGCAGCCGCTTGAGCTGTGCCGCCCGGCGCGGCGAGCTTGTGCCGACCACCGCGTCCCGGGGCAAAGCCTCCACCGAGGGGGCGCCGATCAGCCGGTCGCGCACGTCGGCGCGCGGCAGCATCGCGGCGATGACGATCTCGGGCGGGCGGATCGTCTCGACATCCTTCATCGAATGCACGCAGAGGTCGACCTCGCCCGCGAGCAGCGCGCGATCGAGTTCCTTGGTCCACAGCGCCTTGCCGCCAACCTCGGCGAGCGCGCGATCCTGGATACGGTCTCCGGAGGTGCGGATCGGCACGATCTCGATGGCGGTATCGGAAAGCCCGTGCGCGGCGATCAGGGCGGCGCGCACCATGTTGGCCTGGATCAGCGCGAGCGGCGATCCGCGGGTGCCGAGACGGAATGGAGAGGGAGGAATCTGGGCCATGGCGCGCTGTGCTAGACGATTGCGCCGGGGCGGGGGAGCCGCTTTTCGGCACCCGCCTGCCTTGCCCTTGCGCCCGGCGTGGCTAGATGGGGGCGATGAGCCTGATCCTCGGCCTTGAATCGAGCTGCGACGAAACCGCAGCGGCGCTCGTCACCTCCGATCGCCGCATCCTCGCGCACAAGCTGGCGGGGCAGGAAGAGGCGCATCGTCCGTTCGGCGGCGTCGTGCCCGAAATCGCCGCGCGCGCACATGTCGAGCGGATGACGCCGCTCGTCCAGGCAGCCCTTGAGGAAGCGGGCATCTCGCTGAGCGACGTCGATGCGATCGCCGCAACCGCCGGACCGGGGTTGATCGGCGGCGTGATGGTGGGGCTCGTCACCGCCAAGGCGCTGGCACATGCCTCGGGCAAGCCGTTGATCGCGCTCAACCATCTTGAAGGCCATGCGCTGAGTCCGCGCCTCGCCGATCCCGACCTTGCATTTCCCTATCTGCTGCTGCTCGTCTCGGGCGGACATTGCCAGTTGCTGCTGGTCGAAGGGGTCGGCGCCTATCGCCGGCTCGCGACCACGATCGACGATGCCGCAGGCGAGGCTTTCGACAAGACCGCCAAGCTGCTCGGCCTCGGCTTTCCCGGCGGGCCCGCGGTGGAACGTGCGGCGTTGCTCGGCGATCCGAAAGCCGTCCCGCTGCCGCGCCCGCTGGCAGGATCGGCCGAGCCGCATTTCTCGTTCGCCGGCCTCAAGAGCGCGGTGCTGCGCGCGCGCGACGCCGGCGTTTATCGCCCCGAGGATATCGCCGCGTCCTTCCAGCAGGCGGTGATCGACTGCCTGATCGATCGCACCGCGCGCGCCATCGGCCGCGCTCCGCAGGCGACCGCTTTGGTGATGGCGGGCGGTGTCGCCGCCAACACGCCGATCCGCACCGCGATCGAGGGTCTGGCCACGCGCAACGGCATGCGCTTCGTCGCGCCGCCCTTGTGGCTGTGCACCGATAATGGCGCGATGATCGCCTGGGCGGGCGCCGAGCGGTTCGCCGCCGGGCTGGTCGACGGGCTCGATGCACCGGCGCGGCCGCGCTGGCCGCTCGATCCAACGGCGGAAAAGGCGCGTGGCGCGGGAGTGAAGGCATGACGATGCGGCTGGGCGTGATCGGAGGAGGCGCCTGGGGCACGGCGTTGGCGCAGACCGTGGCGGGCGAGGGCGAACCCGTATTGCTGTGGGCACGCGAGCCCGAGGTGGTCGAGGCGATCAACGCCGATCGTGAGAACCGCCTCTATCTGACGGGCATCCCGCTCGCCGCCAGCATCCGCGCGACGACGGCGCTGGAGGAGCTTGGTGAGTGCGATGCGCTGCTCGTCGTCACCCCCGCGCAGCACATGCGCACTATATTGCACATGCTGCCGGCGGGCGACCGGCCGCTGGTGCTGTGCGCCAAGGGCATCGAGGCGGGCAGCGCGATGTTGATGAGCGAGGTGGCCGTCGAGGTGCAGCCTGCCGCGCCCATCGCCGTGCTGTCCGGCCCCACCTTCGCGCATGAAGTGGCACAGGGGCTGCCGACCGCGATCACCTTGGCCTGCAAGGATGAGGAACTGGGCGCGGCGCTGGCGCAACGCATCGCCAGCCCCGGCTTCCGCCCCTATGCCTCGCGCGACGTGATCGGCGCCGAGGTGGGCGGTGCGGTCAAGAATGTGCTGGCGATCGCCTGCGGCGTCGTCGAGGGCGCTGGCCTGGGGCAAAACGCGCGCGCCGCGCTGATCAGCCGCGGCTTCGCCGAGATGACCCGCTTCGGCCTCGCGCGCGGCGCCAAGCCGGAAACGCTGGGCGGCCTTGCGGGGCTGGGCGATCTGGTGCTCACCTGCTCCTCAACCAGCTCGCGCAACTTCTCGCTGGGTCGAGGCCTCGGCCAAGGGCAACCGGCATCGGCACTGCTCGCTGACCGTCGCACCGTAGCGGAAGGTGCCTTCACCGCCCCTGTGCTCCGTGATGCCGCCCATGCGGCCGAGGTCGACATGCCGGTGGTCGAGGCGGTCTGCGCGCTGCTCGACGGCAGCGCATCGGTGGATGCGATCGTCGAGCAATTGCTGGCGCGACCGTTGCGGCCCGAGGGAGAATGACCCCACTTCGCCACCGGAATCGACCCGAGATTTCCTCGCAGGAGACCCGCCGTGCCCACGCTATATCAGATCAGCATTCCGCCGCTCGTCGCAGGCCTTCGCCACCTGGCGGGGTTCATCGCGATCGCCGAATCCCATCTGGCGAAGGAGGGGCTGGCCGAGGACGACCTCGTTCAGGCCCGGCTGCATGACGACATGATGCCGTTTTCGGGACAGGTGCAGCGCGCCAGCGACACTGCGCGCTTCCTCGTCACCCGGCTGGGCGCGGGTGAGGCGCTGTCAATGCCCGATACCGAACAGAGCTTCGCCGAACTGCGCAGCCGCATCGAGGCGACGATCGCCTATCTCGAACAGGCCGACGCGGCGGCGATCGACGCGAGCGAGGACAAGACCGTGACGCTCAAGGCGGGTGGCGGCGAGCGCGCCTTCACGGGGACGTCCTATGTGCTGACCTTCGCGCTGCCCAATTTCTATTTCCATCTGACCACGGCGTACGACGTGCTCCGCCATCGGGGCGTGCCGCTCGGCAAGCTGGATTTCCTGGGCTGGCGCTAGGCATCGCCGTCTGGCTCCTCAAAAATCGATCGCGATCCCCTTCGAAACCCAGTCGCCGTAGCGCGTCGGGTTGTTCGTATCGCCCGGATCGATCCGCGGCGGCGCGTCGATGGGATCGGGCTGCGGCACCGGCGGACTTTTGGAAAGGTGCGCGGGCGGCTTGAGGTGGGCGGGGCGCTGGCCGGCCATGTGCGAGCTCCTGACTGATTGAAGCGGGTCGAATGATCCCCACATTGTCGGTCAGGAGGTATTTGCCAAGTGAACGGTATGAAGACGGGCATGTTGCTGGCCGCGCTGACCGCCCTGTTCATGGGTGTCGGCCTGGCCATCGGCGGCCCGCGTGGCGCGGTGCTGGCGCTGATGGTGGCCGGGGGCATGAACCTGTTCACCTACTGGAACGCCGATCGCATCGTGCTTTCGATGCACAACGCCAAGGAAGTCGATATCCGGTCCTGCCCCGAGCTGGTCGGGCTCGTCCACCGGCTCGCGCGGCGCGCCGGGCTGCCCAATCCGCGCGTCTATGTGATCGCCAGCCCGCATCCCAACGCCTTCGCCACCGGCCGCGATCCGGAGCATGCCGCCGTCGCCGCGACCACCGGGCTGCTCGGCCTCCTCAACCGCGACGAGATCGAGGGCGTGATGGCGCATGAACTGGCGCATGTCCGCAGCCGCGACACGCTGGTGATGACGATGGTTGCAACGATCGCCGGCGCCATTTCGATGATCGCCAATTTCGGGCTGTTCTTCCGAGGCGACCATCGCACCAACGCGCTGGCAACCTTGCTCGCGGTTCTGGTCGCGCCGTTCGCCGCGATGATTGTCCAACTCGCGATCAGCCGGGCGCGCGAATATGGCGCGGATCGGGGCGGTGCCGAGATTTCGGGCAAGCCGCGCGCGCTCGCCTCGGCGCTGGCCAAGCTAGCGGCGGGGGCACGGCAGGTGCCGAGCCCGGTGGTGGCGCGCAATCCCGCCACCGCGCAGCTCTATATCGTGCCCGCGCTCTCGGGCCTTTTCTCGACGCATCCCGCGACCGAGGACCGCATCGCCGCGCTGCAGGAGATCGCCGGACGCGACGGGGCTCCCCCACCGCGCCGCCGTTCGGCCCTCGATCCACACCGGCGTTGACCCCCTTCGGCACCGGCTTGGCGACAATTTTGTTGCAAGGGGCTTTATGCCGCCGCGCTTTGGGCCGATGGGCTCGGCGATGACCACCAGAGAAGAAGGGGCGGGGGTTCCCGCCCGCCGTGCGGCGCTGCGGCTACTCGACGCCATATTGCGCCAGGGCCTGCCGCTGGAAGCGGCGCTCGACGGCGCGACGCGCGGGATCAGCAACGACTCGGATCGCGCGCTGGCGCATGCCATCGCCGCGACGGTGCTTCGCCGGCTGACCGATCTCGACGAGCTGATCGATTCGGCGACGCGCCAGCGCCTGGCCGACGACGCCAAGGCCCGGTTCGTGCTGCGCATCGCCTTCGCGCAGGCGCTGGTGCTCGGAACGCCGCCGCACGCCGCGATCTCGACGACATTGCCGCTGGTGGATGGCGGCCCCCGCCGGCTGGTCCATGGCGTGTTCGGCACGGTGATGCGGCGGAACGCGACATTGCCCGAGCCGCCGACATTGCTGCCGCAGGTCGCGATGCGCTGGGGCCCCGCATGGGGCGGCGAGATGATCGCGGCGGCGGAGGCGGCGATCGCCCGTCCTGCGCCGATCGACCTTCTCATCGGCCGGGGCGATGCGCCCGAGATCGCTGAGGCGCAGATGCTCGCCCCCAACCATCTGCGGCTGCCCGCGGGCACGCCGGTGCGCGAACTGCCGGGCTATGCCGAGGGCGCATGGTGGGTGCAGGATCTGGCTGCCGCGATTCCCGCCCGCCTGCTGGGCAGCGGCGAGGGGCGGACGGTGCTCGATCTGTGCGCCGCGCCGGGCGGCAAGACGATGCAGCTCGCCGCTGCGGGTTGGGCGGTCACCGCGGTCGAGTCCTCGGGCCCGCGCCTTGGCCGACTGCGTGAGAATCTTGAGCGCACCGGCCTGTCCGCCGATCTGGTCGAGGCCGATGTCATGGCGTTCGCGCCGCCGGCCCCTGCCGATGCCGTGTTGCTCGACGCCCCGTGCAGCGCGACCGGCATCTTCCGCCGTCACCCTGACGTGCTCCACCGCGCACGGCCTTCGGCGATCAAACAGGCGGCCGAAGTGCAGACGACGATGCTCGATCGCGTCGCCGACTGGGTGAAGCCGGGCGGCGTGCTGGTCTACGCGACCTGCTCGCTGGAGCCCGCCGAGGGCGAGGATCAGCTCGCACGCTTCCTTGCGGCACATCCCGACTACGCGATCGACCCGGTCGCCACCGACGAGCTGCCCGCCGGCATCGCACCCCGAGATGACGGCTCCGTCCGCACCCTGCCGGGCATGCTCGCGCAGCAGGGCGGATTGGACGGTTTCTTCATCGCACGGATGCGGCGTGCTGCTTGAACCGCCCGAATCGCGGGGCTAGGGACGCGGCCAATGACCAGTTCCCCCATCCTCATCGCGCCATCGATCCTGTCCGCCGACTTCGCCCGGCTGGGTGAGGAGGTTCGCGCGATCGACGCGGCCGGCGCCGACTGGATTCATGTCGACGTGATGGACGGCCATTTCGTGCCCAACATCACGATCGGGCCGGGCGTGGTGAAGGCGCTGCGCCCGCACACGACCAAGCCGCTCGACGTGCATCTGATGATTTCGCCGGTCGATGCCTTCCTGGAGGCGTTCGCCGAGGCGGGAGCCGATATCCTCACCGTCCATCCCGAAGCGGGCCCGCACGTCCATCGCAGCGTGCAGGCGATCAAGGCGCTCGGCAAGCAGGCCGGCGTCGTGCTCAACCCCGCCACGCCCGCGAAGATGCTCGACTATCTGATCGAAGAGGTCGACCTCGTGCTGGTGATGAGCGTCAATCCCGGCTTCGGCGGGCAGAGCTTCATCGAAAGCCAGCTCCGCAAGATCGAGGCGATCCGCAAGATGATCGACAAGACCGGCAAGCCGATCCGGCTGCAGGTGGATGGCGGCATCGATCGCGCCACCGCGCCCCGCGCTATCGCAGCCGGTGCCGACGTGCTGGTCGCCGGCACCGCCACCTTCCGCGGCGGCCCCGACGCCTATGCCGACAACATCCGGGCGCTGCGCGGCGGGTGAGCGATCGGGAGCCGATCGAGCCGGACGCCGACGGCATCGAGGAAGGCAAGCGGCTGATCCGGGTGGGGGGCGACAAAGGCCTGTCGCTGACCGAGCGGTTCGCCAATCAGGTTCATCGCTTCACCTGGCGCACGCCGCTGCATGCGCTGCGCCTGCGCGGTCGCTTTCCGCTGAAGCTGGTGGCGGTTCCCGAGGATCCGATGCCCGGCGACGCGCGCGTGGGCATCGCGCTGCTCAAGGGCGAGATCGCATGGCGCGGCGAGACGCTGCCGATCGCCGAACTCGATTTCGCGAAGCTGAAGGTCTCGACGCCGCTGATGGAGTATCTCCACGGATTCGGCTGGCTGCGCGACCTCGATACCGCGGGCACCCGCGCCGCCGCGGTGCCCGTTGCCGAATCGATCATGCGCAAATGGCTGGCGGCGCATGGCGACACGGTTTCCGATCCGGCATGGCATTATGACCTGTGCGCGCGCCGCATCCTGCTGTGGTCGGCGCATGCCCCGCTGATCCTCTCGTCGGGCGACCTGATCTATCGATCGGCAGTGCTCAACGGCCTCGCCCGCACTGCACGCCATCTCGACCGCGGCGCGGACCGCGCGCCGCCGGGCGCAGCGCGAATCGCGGCATGGGCGGGCGTCGTCGCCGCCGGGCTGTTGATCCCGGGCGGGCAGCCGCGGCGGGCATTCGGCGAAGCAGGGCTCATCCGCGCGCTCGACAGCGGCTTTTTCAGCGATGGCGGCCTGATCAGCCGGTCACCCGCCGCATTGCTGGAGACCATTGAGCTGCTGGCGATGCTGCGCCAGGTCTATGCCTGCCGTCGCGAGCGGCTGTTTCAGCCGGCGCAGGCCGCGCTCGATCATGCGGTGCCGGCGCTGCTCGGCATGCTGCACGGCGATGGCGCGCTGGCGAGCTGGCAGGGGGGGGGGCCGCTGGGCCCCGAGCGCGTGGAGGCTGCGATCGCCGCCACCGGCGTACGTGCCCGGCCGCTGCGCCAGGCGCGCGACTGGGGCTATCAGCGGCTGGCGGCGGGCAACAGCGTGGTCATCATGGATGCCGCGCCGCCGCCCGTGTCACGCCTCGCGACCGGCGGCTGCGCCTCGACCCTGGCCTTCGAGCTTTCGGACGGGCCGCACCGCATCGTCGTCAATTGCGGCGGCGCGGGCATGGGTGGCGGCTGGCTGCCCGACGATCTCGCGGAGGGGCTGCGCACCACCGCCGCGCATTCGACCCTCATCCTCAATGACCATAATTCGACCGCGATCCACCCCGACGGCAGCCTGGGCAAGGGCGTGGGCGAGGTCGAGCTCGACCGACAGGAAAATGAGGGCGGCAGCCGCCTCGAGGCGAGCCATGACGGCTATGCCCGACGCTTCGGCCTGATCCACCGCCGCACGCTGAACCTGAGCGCGGACGGCCGCGAGTTGACCGGCGGCGATGCCCTCGAACCCACCGGGCGGCGGCATCGCGACGGCGTGGCCTTCGCGCTGCGTTTCCATCTCGCGCCGGGCATCGAGATCTCTGCGCTGGCGGACGGGCAGGGCGCGCTGCTGCGCGTGCCCGGCGGCCCCGTATGGCAGTTCCGCTGCAATGGCGGCATGCTCTCCACCGAAGAAAGCCTGTGGGTGGACGGCAAGGCGCGGCCGCGGGGGACGCGGCAGCTGGTGATTTCGGGAGAAGCCCATGCCGGCGGCACCGCCATCGGCTGGGTGTTCAAACGTGCAGGTCAATAGACAGGGTTTTTAAGCAAATGACGGACGTGAAGATCGCGCGGGCACTGCTTTCGGTGTCCGACAAGAGCGGATTGGTCGAGCTGGGGCAGGCGCTGGCCGGCCATGGCGTCGAGCTGGTCTCCACCGGCGGCACCGCGAAAGCGCTGCGCGACGCCGGGCTCGCGGTTAAGGACATTTCCGAGCTCACCGGCTTCCCCGAGATGATGGACGGCCGCGTCAAGACGCTGCACCCCAAGGTCCATGGCGGACTGCTGGCGGTGCGCGACGACCCCGCCCACCTCGCCTCGATGGCGGAACATGGGATCGGCGCGATCGACCTCGTCGTCGTCAACCTCTACCCCTTCGCGCAGACCGTGGCGAAGGGCGCTGCGCGCGATGAGATTATCGAGAATATCGACATCGGCGGACCATCGATGGTTCGTTCGGCGGCGAAGAACCATGCCCATGTCGCGATCGTCACCGATCCCGCCGACTATGCCGAACTGATCGCGGCGCTGGCCGAAACCGGCGGCGCCACCAGCCTGGCGTTCCGCCGCCGCCTCGCCGCCAAGGCCTATGCGGCGACCGCCGCCTACGACGCGATGATCTCGCAGTGGTTCGCCTTCGCCGACCAGGGCCAGACCTTCCCGGACATGCTGGCGCTGACCGCCAATCGCGGTGACGAGCTGCGCTATGGCGAGAATCCGCACCAGAAGGCGGCGCTCTACGTGCCCGCCGGCCCGCATGTCCGCGGCATCGCGCAGGCCGAGCAGCTTCAGGGCAAGGCGCTGAGCTACAACAATTATAACGACGCCGATGCGGCGCTGGAGCTGGTCAGCGAGTTCCGCGACGGCCCCCCGACCGTGGTGATCGTGAAGCACGCCAATCCGTGCGGCGTCGCCACCGGCGATACCCTGGTCGAAGCCTATGAGGCGGCGCTCGCTTGCGACAGCGTTTCGGCGTTCGGCGGCATCATCGCGGTCAACCGCCCGCTCGACGGCCCGACGGCGGAAGCGATCAGCGGCATCTTCACCGAGGTCGTCGCGGCGCCCGGCGCCGATGAGGAGGCGCGTGCGATCTTCGCGAAGAAGAAGAATTTGCGCCTGCTGCTGACCGGCGAACTGCCCGATCCGGCGCGGCCCGGCCTGATGATCAAGAGCATCGCCGGCGGCTATCTCGCCCAGTCACGGGACAATGGCCGGGTGACGCAGGAGATGCTGAAGGTCGTCACCAAGCGTGCGCCGACCGAGCAGGAACTGACCGACAGCCTGTTCGCCTGGACCGTCGCCAAGCATGTGAAGTCCAACGCGATCGTCTACGCCAAGGGCGGCTCGACCGCGGGCATTGGCGCGGGCCAGATGAACCGGCTGGAATCGGCGCGTATCGCCGCGTGGAAGGCCAAGGATGCCGCCGACAAGGCCGGCTGGGCTGAACCACGCACGATCGGCTCGGCGGTCGCCTCCGACGCCTTCTTCCCCTTCGCCGACGGTCTGCTGGCGGCGGTCGAGGCGGGTGCCACCGCGGTGATCCAGCCCGGCGGCTCGATCCGCGACGAAGAAGTCATCGCCGCCGCCGATGCGGCCGGGCTGGCGATGGTGTTCACCGGAATGCGTCACTTCCGGCATTGATGAATTGCCTCTCCCCGGCGCGGGGCGCCGGGGAGAGGATTTGACGATCACGCGTCGCGGCGGCCCAGCAGGCGCAGGCGCAGCGCGTTGAGCTTGATAAAGCCCGCGGCGTCGCGCTGGTCATAGGCGCCGGCATCATCCTCGAAGGTCACGACCTTCTCCGAATACAGCGTGTTCGGCGACTTGCGGCCGACGACATAGACGCCGCCCTTGTAGAGCTTGAGGCGGACGGTGCCGGTGACCTTGGTCTGGCTATAATCGATCGCCGCCTGCAGCATCTCGCGCTCCGGGCTGAACCAGAAGCCGTTATAGATCAGCTCGGCATAGCGCGGCGCGAGCTCATCCTTGAGGTGCGCGGCGCCACGGTCGAGCGTGATCTGCTCGATACCACGGTGCGCGAGGTGATAGATGGTGCCGCCCGGCGTTTCATACATGCCGCGGCTCTTCATGCCGACGAAGCGGTTCTCGACGAGGTCGAGCCGGCCAATGCCATGCTTGCGGCCATAGTCGTTGAGCGTTTCGAGCAGGGTCGCCGGGCTCATGGCCTCGCCGTTGATCGCGACGCCATCGCCACGCTCGAAATCGATCGTGATGAATTCGGGCACGTCGGGCGCATCTTCCGGATTGACGGTGCGCGAATAGACATAGTCCGGCACCTCCTCCCACGGATCTTCCAGCACCTTACCCTCGGATGAGGTGTGGAGCATGTTGGCATCGGTGGAGAAGGGGCTCTCGCCGCGCTTGTCCTTGGGAACCGGGATCTGGTGCTGCTCGGCGAAAGCGATCAGCGCGGTGCGGCTGGTGAGATCCCATTCACGCCACGGCGCGATCACCTTGATGTCGGGCTGCAGCGCATAATAGCCGAGCTCGAAGCGGACCTGGTCGTTGCCCTTGCCGGTGGCGCCATGGCTCACCGCGTCGGCGCCCAGCTTCTTCGCGATCTCGATCTGGCGCTTGGCGATCAGAGGCCGCGCAATCGAGGTGCCGAGCAGGTAGAGCCCCTCATAGAGCGCGTTGGCGCGCATCATCGGGAACACATAGTCGCTGACGAACTCCTCGCGCAGATCGTCGATGAAGATGTGCTCGGGCTTCACGCCCATCAGCTCGGCCTTGGCGCGTGCCGGTTCCAGCTCCTCACCCTGGCCCAGATCGGCGGTGAAGGTGATGACCTCGCAACCATAGGTCTGCTGCAGCCATTTCAGGATGACGCTGGTGTCGAGCCCCCCCGAGAATGCCAGCACCACCTTGTTGATCTTGTCGCTCATGCCTGTTCCGCTCATCGTTCCGATTCGGGCGCCTCTTAGGATCGGCGGGGCCCCGCTACAACTGGAGACGCGTGATGGCCGAGATCAAGACCCAGGCAAGCGCGGCAAGCGTCGATACGTTCCTCGCCGCCGTGCCCGATCCACGCCGGCGAACGGATGCCGAATCGCTGCGCGCCCTGCTCGAACAGGTGACGGGATGCGCGGCGAAGATGTGGGGGCCGGCGATCATCGGGTTCGGCAGTTATCATTATTGCTATGACAGCGGGCATGAGGGCGACATGGCGATGATCGGCTTCAGCCCGCGCAAGGCCAATCTCGTGCTCTATTTTGCGCGCGATTTCGAAGGCGCGGATGCGCTGGTGGCTGGGCTGGGCAAGCTCAAGGCGGGTAAGGGCTGCCTTTACGTCAACCGCCTGTCCGACCTCGATGCCGATCGACTCGCGGATTTCGCGCGGCAATCGGTGGCGCACATGCGCGCGACCTATCCGACCACGGATTGAGCTTCAGCCGCGCCGCGCGGCGAAGAAATCGACCAGCAGGCGAGCGGCCTCACCCTCGCCCCAGCCGTCATGCACTTCGGGCCGATGGTGCGTGGTCGGTTGCGAGAAGATGCGCGGGCCATGCGCGACGCCGCCGCCCTTGGGATCGCCCGCGCCATAATAGAGCCGGGTGATGCGAGCATGGGCGATGGCGCCAGCGCACATCGCGCAGGGTTCGAGCGTCACCCAAAGATCGCAGCCGCCGAGCCGCTCCACGCCCAGCGCGGTCGCGGCAGCGCGAATCGCGACGATTTCGGCATGTGCGGTGGGGTCATGGCCGGCGCGGGTGGCGTTGGCGCCCTCGCCGATGATTCGCCCCTCGAACGTCACCACCGCGCCTACCGGCACTTCGCCGACGGCAGCGGCAGCGGCGGCCAGGTCGAGCGCGCGGCGCATCGGGGCAGGCAATGGAAAGACCATCGCCGGCTGATAACCGGCGATGATCTGGCGCGAAAGCACGCTCAGGCGGTGGCGGGCAGCCGTCGGTTGTCGGTGATGATCACCCAGAGCGCGTAGACCGCGCCCGGGATATAGGCGAGCAGGGTCAGGATCACGTCTATCCAGAAGTCCCTGCCGAGCCCGCGGGTGAGGAATACGCCCAGCGGCGGCAGCAGCACCGCCGCGATGATCTTGATCAGCAGTGCCATGTTATTCGGGCGCCTTGTCTTCGGGCTTGGTCACCTCGACCTTGGGCACCTCGATCGTCTTGTTGACGGTGCCGATGTCGATGTCCGCGGTCTCCGCCTTGAATGCGGGCAATTGCGCCTGCTTGGTCTGGTCGATACGGATCCAGTCAAGCTGGACGGCAACGATCAGCGCGATGAGCGCAATCACCACGATGGAAAGTATCGAACGCATCATGCGTCTCCGATAGGGGATCTCGGGCGGTTGAACGCGCAGGGGCTGCTCCGGTTTCATTTCCGCAACGACCCTTTCGGTTGACGAATCTGCGGGATGCGGTTATCCGCGCCCACTTTCCGGGCAACCCGAATTCAGGACGAAGATCATGTCGCGTATTTGCGAGCTGACCGGCAAGGGCCGGCAGGTGGGACACAATGTTTCCCACGCCAACAACAAGACCAAGCGTACGTTTCTGCCGAACCTGCAGAACGTCACTTTGATCTCCGAAGCGCTCGAAAAGGGCGTGAAGCTGCGCGTTTCGACGCACGGCCTGCGCTCGGTCGAGCATGTCGGCGGCCTGGACAACTGGCTGCTCAAGACCCGCGACGACCAGCTCAGCCTGAAGGCGCGTCGCCTGAAGCGCGAAGTTTCCAAGAAGCGGGCGGCGGCCTAAGCCGCGGGCGCCGCTTCGGCGGTGCCCTTGCCCGATCTGGATTCGAAAGGACGGCAGCCCATTGCGGGCCGCCGTCCTTTTCGTGCGCCTGAGTCGTCGGACGTGCTGACCTATTCGGTCAGCGCAAACTTCAGGAGCAGCGTGCGTTCCAGAAAATGGAAGTTATTGTCGGACATGATCCAGATGATCGTGCGTCCGCCCTCGCGACTCACTGCCAGCGCCTCGTAATTGTCTCGAATCAGTGAGCCTTCGAACCGCGCGATCTCGCGCGGTTCGACGATTCGTTCGACCTCCATCTGATTCGGGTCGGCGATCGTCAGCACCCCGCTGAACCATCCGAAGAAGGTGAAGCGGCGATGGAGCACGATGATTCGCCCATCCGGTAACGCCGCGGCATCCACCGGGCGATAGCCCTGCGGCGCGCGCCAGCCCATTTCCTCCACCGTCATGCCCGGCGCCGCCGGGTCGCGATCGAAGCGCAGCAATTTATAGCTGCGATCACGGCCGAGCGGTGATTCGGACCAGATGAGGAAGCGGCCATCGGCGGTGCGCAGCAGCGCCTCTGCTCCCGTCGCCTCGGGCCAGTCGGCGATCTCCGGCGGAAACACCTCCGCCTCGGTGTGGCGCAGCCCGTTGAGACGACAGATCGCGTTACGCCGCTCCAGGCTGATCCAGATCCGATTCGTCCCCGGCTCCCCCGTCAACGCCTCGGCATCGCGATCACGCTTGAGCGCGCCGTCTCCGCAGCCCTGCGGCAATGGCAGGATATGCCCGCGGCCATCGGGTTTCCCGCCGGTGATGCCGATTCGGAAGAGCGCGCCGGCATCGCTGACCGCGACGATCTCCCCCTTTGCCATCGCCGCACCGGAGACGCCGCCCAGCCAGCGCTCGTCGCTGGTGAGCGACCAGCCGCCCAGATAGTGAAGACTGCCGACGTGGCGTCGCGCGGGGTCCGCCGAATCGAGCGCAACCGGCGTCGCCCGGATACGAATCGGCTGGTCGGGCATCACCGGCATCGGCCCCGGAGCAGAGCGGGCAAGGACGAGCGGCAGCAGCAGCGAAGCGGGGATCAGGCGGCGGAGCACGGCGGGCTTCTAGACCAACTGCCGCGCTTGCGGAATCGCCCCGCATGGCGTCAGCCATTTGCGGCCGCGTGATTTTTTTGGCGGAACGCCTGTTATTTCCGAAACACCGGGTGGGGCACGAGCCAAGCTGAACAATGGCTAACATGCGCGTTCAGCATCATCTCAAGACACGGGGTGCATAACACAAGCATCAGGAGGCCGAATCATCCGGCCGATCGAGATGAACGGACAGGAGGTTCCCATGTTCAAGAAGCTTTCGATGCTGGGCGCGGCGATCGCCATGGGTGCCGCCACGCTCATCCCCGCCGCCCCTGCAATGGCGCGCGACGGTTATTATCATCAGGTTCGCTACGGCTATTATGGCCGTGACTATCGCGGTGATCGCTATCGTGGCGATCGTTATCGCGGCTATCGCGGCGATTACTACCGCGGCGACCGTTATCGTGGCTATCGTGGCGATCGTTATCGCCGCTGCGACAATGGCACGGGCGGCACCATCATCGGCGCGATCGCCGGCGGCCTGCTCGGCAATGAAGTCGCCCGTCGGGGCGACAAGACCGAAGGCACGATCATCGGCGGCGCGGTCGGCGCGCTCGCGGGCCGGGCGATCGACCGTTCGGATGGCCGCCGCTGCTGACCCAGCCGCCAGCTCAACGGTCAGCCCGCGTATCTGGGCAGTAACCCGCGTATCCGGGCTGTAAGAGGGCCGGGCTCCGCAAGGAGCCCGGCCCTTTCGCGTTCAGGCTTCGGTGTCGAACAGCCCGGCGAGCTGTTCCACCATCGTGCCGCCGAGCTGCTCGGCATCCATGATCGTCACCGCGCGCTGATAGTAGCGCGTCACATCATGGCCGATGCCGATCGCCACCAGCTCCACCGGCGATCGCGTTTCGATCCAGTTGATCACCTGGCGCAGGTGGCGCTCGAGGTAGGCGCCGCTGTTCACGCTCAAGGTCGAATCGTCGACCGGCGCGCCATCGCTGATCACCATCAGGATGCGGCGCTCCTCATGCCGGGCGATCAGCCGGTTGTGCGCCCAGAGCAACGCCTCGCCGTCGATATTCTCCTTGAGCAGCCCCTCGCGCATCATCAGCCCGAGCGACTTCTTGGCACGCCGCCACGGCTCGTCGGCCTTCTTGTAGACGATGTGGCGCAGATCGTTGAGCCGGCCCGGCGTCGGCGGGCGGCCGGCAGCGAGCCAGGCCTCGCGGCTCTGCCCGCCCTTCCAGGCGCGGGTGGTGAAGCCGAGGATCTCGGTCTTCACGCCACAGCGTTCGAGCGTGCGCGCCATAATGTCCGCGCTGATCGCCGCGATCGAGATCGGGCGACCGCGCATCGACCCGGAATTGTCGATCAACAGGGTCACCACCGTGTCGCGGAACTCGGTGTCGCGCTCGACCTTGTAGGAGAGCGACTGGCCGGGGCTGACGACGACTCGCGCGAGTCGCGCGGCATCGAGCAGCCCTTCCTCCTGGTCGAAATCCCAGCTGCGATTCTGTTGCGCCATCAACCGGCGCTGCAGGCGGTTGGCGAGCTTGGTGACCGCACCCTGCAGATGGACGAGCTGCTGGTCGAGATAGGCGCGCAGGCGCGTCAGCTCATCCTGGTCGCACAGGTCGGTCGCCTCGACGACTTCGTCGAACTGGGTGGTCCAGGGACGATAGTCGAACTGCGGTGGAAGATCGGACAACGGCCGGTTGGGCCGCACCGGCATCATGCCCTCTTCGCCGGCATCCGCCAGCTCGGCGTCGCTGTCGCCTTCGGCCTCGTCCTGCTGGTTGTCCGATTCGCCGTCCTGAGGCTCGCCGTCCTGCGGCTCGGCGCGCATCTCGACATCGCCTTCGGCGCCGCCTTCATTCTCGTCGGCGTCGTCGGTCTGGTCGTCGGCCTCGTCTTCCTCGCCGCCGTCCTGATCCTCGCCGCCTTCGTCATCGTCCGGGGTCAGTTCGCCCTCGACCAGTTCGAGATCCTCGAGCAGACGGGTGGCGAGCCGGGCGAAGGCGCCCTGATCGTCGGCGACGAGGCCGAGCGCGTCGAGATCCGCCCCGCCCTTGTCCTCGATCCATTGCCGGACCATCGCGAGGCCGGGCTCGGCGGCGGCGGGGGGGAGTTCACCGGTCAGCCGCTCACGCACGATCAGTTGCAACGCGGTCGACAACGGCACTTCGTCACGCGCGCGGGCACGGGTGATGGGGTCGGTGCGGATCTTGAGATCGAGCGCGTGGCCCAGATTGGCGCGGACGCCCGCCATTGAGCGCGCGCCGAGCGCCTCGACCCGCGCGGTCTCGATCGCATCGAACACCGCGCGCGCCACCGCTTCGGACGGCGCGCCGCGGGCATGGAGCGCTGCGTCATGGTGCCGAAGCCTGAGCGCGAAGCCATCGGCGAAGCCGCGCGCCTCGGCGACCTGTTCGGCCGGCAGCGAACGGTTAGGCATCGGCACCTTCATGTGCCGGCCGGATTGCAGCGGTGCGTCCGCAGTGAAGGTCAGCTCGACCTCGGGCTCACGCGCGATCGCGCGCGCGGCCCCGCCGAGCACGGCCTTGAAATCATCGAGGGGGGAACGGTCGGCCATGATCACCAAGCCTTATGCATGGTCGGGCGACGGGGTAACATCCTGTGGGTCACGGCCGACGGCAGCGGGTTCCACCGCACCGCCGCCGGACATGCGCAGGATCAGACCTTGCCGGCGACGCTTTCCGGCAGATCCTTGCCGAACACGCGCTGATAATATTCGGCCACCAGCGGGCGTTCGGCCTCGTCGCACTTGTTCAGGAACGAGAGGCGGAAGGCGAAGCCGATATCCTTGAAGATCAAGGTGTTCTGCGCCCAGGTGATCACCGTGCGCGGAGACATGACGGTGGAGATATCGCCGTTGATGAAGCCCTGGCGGGTGAGATCCGCCACCTTCACCATATTGTCGACCTCCTTCTTGCCGCCCTCGTGATCATATTCGCCGGACTTGGCGAGCACGATCCGCGACTCCACCTCGGCAGGCAGATAGTTGAGGGTGACGACGATGTTCCAGCGGTCCATCTGGCCCTGGTTGATCTGCTGGGTGCCGTGATAGAGGCCACTGGTGTCGCCCAGGCCCACAGTGTTGGCAGTGGCGAACAGGCGGAACCAGGGGCTCGGGCGGATCACCCGGTTCTGGTCGAGCAAGGTCAGCTTGCCCTCGGTCTCCAGCACGCGCTGGATCACGAACATCACGTCCGGGCGGCCGGCATCATATTCGTCGAAGACGAGCGCGGTCGGGGTCTGCAGCGCCCAGGGCAGCAGGCCTTCACGGAATTCCGTCACCTGCTGGCCGTCACGCAGCACGATCGCGTCGCGGCCGATCAGGTCGATGCGGCTGATATGCGCATCGAGATTGATGCGGATGCACGGCCAGTTGAGGCGCGCCGCCACCTGTTCGATGTGCGTCGACTTGCCGGTGCCGTGATAGCCCTGGATCATGACGCGGCGGTTGTGTGCGAAGCCCGCGAGCACGGCCAGCGTCGTATCCGGATCGAACACATAGGTGGGATCCAGATCGGGGACGCGTTCGTCCGCCTCGCTGAACGCCGGCACCTGCATGTCGATATCGATCCCGAACAGCTCGCGCACGCTCACCTGCCGGTCGGGCGCGTCAAGCACGGTGGCTGCGCGGCTATCGGGTTGAACGTTGGGGATGTCGGTCATGATCGGCTCTTTCGTCTTTCCCTGCACCCCTAACGCGCGGAACGCGGGTGTCGACGCCCTATTCTGCGTGCGACGTGGAAAATGAAAGGGGGCGCAAGCGCTTTTTGTGCCGCCAAGGGCTCAGCCCGTCTTGGGGGGCAGCGGAAACAGCGTGATGAAATGCGCGAGCAGCGCGCGGTCCCCCGTCACCGTCAGCACCCCGTCACGCTCGGCTTCTTCCACCGGCAGCCCGCCATAGACGATCGCCGCAAGCACCGGCGGCTGCGCCACCAGCCGCAGGTCGACCGACTCGGGCTGGGCGCGACGGACGGCGATGCCCTGCGCGTCTATCTCTGCGACGAAGGCGTCGGGCGCGATATCGAAGCCGACTCGCATCGGGCGCTCGCCCGAGCGGTTGCGGTCGATCATCGTGCGGAACGACATCATGATCGAGGCGGCCGAGAGCGGCAGCGTGGGATCGTGGCGCGGCGATCGCACCGCCCAGCGGCCGAGTTCCTGAATCGCGGTCTCGCTCTCATAGCCCCAGGTGGTCAGTTCATAGACCTGCACATTGGCGGGCGGCGGCAGCTTACGGCGGACGAGGATGCCCACCTCCTCCATGCCTTCCAGCCGCTGCGTCAGCACATTGGCGCTGATTCCCGGCAACCCGCCGCGCAGTTCACCGAAACGTCGCGGTCCGAACATCAGCTCCCGCACGATCAGCAACGACCAGCGTTCGCCGACAAGCTCCATCGCCAGCGCAGTGCCGCAGGCGTCGTCATACCAGCGCTTTTCCGCCTTGCGATCGTTTTCAGTCACTTTTTCTAACTTCATAGTTGCTTTTAATAACTCATGCCGGCACAAGGATCAAGCCAACCGATTCGACCTGACCCGAACGTGATTGAGAGGAAAAGTCCGATGGCCAAGCTGATCTTCGTGAACCTGCCCGTGAGCGACGTGCCCCAGGCGACCGCCTTTTACGAAGCGATCGGGGCGACGCGCGACCCGCGCTTCTGCACCGAGGATTGCTCGATGGTGGTATTCTCCGAGACGATCCACTTCATGCTGATGACGCACAAGCGCTATGCGGATTTTACCAGCAAGACGATCGTCGATGCCCGCACGTCCAGCGAGGTGCTGATCGCGCTCAGCGAGGACAGCCGCGCCGATGTCGATGCGACGCTTGCCAGGGCGATCGCTGCCGGCGGCACCGCGGATCCGACGCCGCCACAGGAGATGGGACATTTCATGTACGGCCGCAGCTTCGAGGATCTCGACGGCCACATCATCGAGCTGGCGTGGATGGATGTCGACGCGGCGATGGCCGCCTTCGCCCCGCGCGAGACCGAGCCCGCCTGAACTGCGCCTTCCCGGGAGACGACCGATGACCAGCGCGACGATCGAAACGCCTGCCCCCGCGAAGGCCGACGCCGGGATCTGGACGGGCCGGGTGCTGAGCACCCTCGCCATCCTGTTCTTCCTGATGGATGGCGGCATGAAGATCGTGCCGCCGCCGCAGGTGCCCGAAACCATGGCCGCGCTGGGCTGGCCGACCGATCTCGGCACGATCCGCCTGCTGGCGTTTCTGTCGCTAAGCGGGATCCTGCTCTACGCTTGGCCGCGCACCGCGGTGCTCGGCGCGGTGTTGCTCACCGCCTATCTCGGCGGTGCCGTCGCCACCCATGTCCGGGTCGGCAGCCCCCTGTTCAGCCATGTGCTGTTCGGCGTCTATCTCGGCGTCATCATGTGGGGCGGCCTCTGGCTGCGCGATCCGCGGCTGAGGGCGCTGTTCCCGATCGTTCGCTGACGAAAACCCAAGGAGAGAGAAGATGACCTATGTGGAAGGTTTCGTCGCCGCGGTGCCGGCGGCCAACAAGGATGCCTATATCAAGCATGCCAGCGATGCCGCGCCGCTGTTCAAGGAATTCGGCGCGACCCGGATGGTCGAGAATTGGGGTGACGACGTGCCGGACGGCAAGGTCACCGATTTCAAGGGCGCGGTGAAGGCGGAAGAGGGCGAGGTCGTCGTCTTCTCTTGGCTCGAATATCCCTCGAAGGCCGTGCGCAATGCAGCCCATGAAAAGATCATGTCCGATCCTCGCATGGAGGAGATGGGCAAATCGATGCCGTTCGACGGCAGCCGGATGATCTATGGCGGTTTCGACGCGATCGTCGAGGAATCATCGGGCGGCACGATGGGCTATGCCGACGGCTATCTCGTGGCGGTGCCCGCCGGCAACAAGGAAGCCTATCGCGCGATGGCGGCGAAGGCGGCCGGCCTGTTCCAGGAACACGGCGCGACCCGCGTGATCGAAGCCTGGGGCGACGATCTGCCGGACGGCAAGGTCACCGACTATAAGGGCGCCGTGAAGGCCCAAGATGGCGAGTCGGTGGTCTACAGCTGGGTCGAATGGCCTTCCAAGGCTGCGCGCGACGAAGGCATGAAGAAGGTCATGGAGGATCCGCGGATGAAGCCGGATGGCGAGATGCCGTTCGACGGCCAACGCATGATCTTCGGCGGATTCACGCCGATTCTCGACGTCTGAACATCTCGGGGGCGGGCGCACCTGCCCGCTCCCCACCCGAAGGAGACGGACGATGACCAATCCTCACGGCACCCCCATCTGGTACGAACTGCTCACCAGCGATCCCGATGCGGCGCAGGCCTTCTACAGCGACGTCGTCGGCTGGAAGATCGGCCAGTTCGGCTGCAAGGATGGCGAGGACGCCCCGCCGCCCCCGCCGCGGCCCGATGGTGCGCCGATGGACTATCGCATCCTCACCGCGCCCGATGGCGGCGGTGTCGGCGGACTGATGAAGCTGCCCGAAGGCGCGCCCATGCCGCCGGCGTGGCTGAGCTATATCGGCGTGGACGACGTCGATGCCGCGGTCGAGTCGATCAAGGCGGCAGGTGGTGCCGTTCATATGCCGCCGATGGACCTCGAGGGCGTCGGTCGGATGTCGATGGTCGCCGATCCGCAGGGCTCGGTCTTCTATGTCATGCGCGGCGCCAGCGATGAAGACAGCGGCGCCATGTCGATGGCGGACGGTCATTGCGGCTGGAACGAACTTTCGACCAGCGATCCGGAAGCGGCGCTCGCCTTCTACACCAGCCAGTTCAACTGGGTGAAGGGCGATGCGATGCCGATGGGGGAAATGGGCGAATATCGCTTCATCAATCATGGCGAAGGGATGATCGGCGCGGTTATGCGGGTGCAGGCGTCGGACGGCCGCCCGGCCTGGCTCTATTATTTCGTCGTGCCCGACATCGACGTCGCGTTCGAGCGGATCAAGGCCGGCGGCGGCAAGCCGCACACCGACCCGATGCAGATCCCCGGCGGCAGCTATGCCTTCGCGGCGACCGACCCACAGGGTGCGGTGTTCGGCCTCTCCGGCCCGCGCAAGAGCTGAGGGAGACCGGTCATGACCGACAAGATCGCCATCTGCCTGTGGTTCGACGGCGTCGCCGAGGAGGCTGCAAACTTTTACACCTCGCTCATCCCCGACAGCCGGGTGGACGCCGTTCATCGCGCGCCGGCCGACTTCCCCTCGGGAGAGGAGGGCGCGGTGTTCACCGTCGAGTTCACCCTCGCCGGCCGCTCCTATCTCGGGCTCAACGGCGGGCCGCTGTTCAAGTTCAACGAGGCGATCTCGCTACAGGTCTATACCGAGGACCAGGCGGAATCGGATCGGCTGACCGAGGCTTTGTCCGCGGTGCCTGAGGCCGAGCAATGCGGCTGGGTGAAGGATCGCTATGGCCTGTCATGGCAGATCACCCCGCGGCGTCTGGTGCAACTGCTCGCCGATCCCGACCATGCGAAGGCGCAGCGGGCGATGCAGGCGATGATGGAAATGAAGCGCATCGACATCGCCGCGCTGGAAGCTGCCGCCGCGGCCGCGCCGGTCGCCTGAGCTGGGCGCGGGCGGGTCGTCACTGCTCCGCCCGCCTCACAGCGGATCGTCAACCGATTCGACGAGATGATCGACCAGCGCGCGCAGCCGCCGCAGTCGCTTGAGATCGGCATGATAGCCCAGCCAGATGTCGCGGCCGGGCGGCGCTTCGACGTCGGCTTCGGCGATCAGTCCGTAAGTCTCTCCGAGCAGCACCGGCAGCACCGCGAGCCCGGCGCCGCACGCGGCCGCCGCCGCCTGAACTTCCCGGCTGTTGCTCCTGATCGCGATCTGCGCGCGCGGGAAGCGCCGGCGCAGCCAGAGGACATCGGCCAGCGTATCGAACTGGCTGTCCATCATCACCAGCCGATGGCCCTCTCCATCCGCCCCTGATGCCGGGAAACCGTGCGCCTCGACATAGGCGGGCGCCGCGAACAGGCCGTAGCGGATATGGGTGAAGCGGCGCTGGACGATGTGCGGCGCATCGAAGGGCTTGAAGCGGAAGACGAGTTCCGCCTCGCGTCGGTCGAGGCTGAGCAGGCGGAAATCGGCGATGAGTTCGACCGTCACCGCCGGATGCCGCGCGGTGAAGGCAGTGACCGGCGGGGTCAGCACAAGGTGCGCGAACCATTCGGAGGACGACAGGCGCAGCGCCCCGGCCACTTCCTCGCCGCTGCCGGCGAACTGGCGCTGCAAGCCCAGCGCCTCTTCCTCCATGCGCTGGGCACCGATCAGCATCGCCTCACCCTCGTCGGTGAGGTGCAGCCCGCCGGCGGTCCTCTGGAACAGCGCGACTCCGCACGCCGCCTCGAGTGCGCGCAACCGGCGGCCCGCGGTCGGCTGGCTGAGCTTCAGCGCCGCGCCGGCGCCGGTCAATGTGCCGGCGCGGGCAATAGCGAGGAACAGGCGGACATCGTCCCAATCGAGCCGGCTGCGGTCCATCGCGCGGCCCCTGCGCCTCAGAACCCGTTCAGGAAAGAGGCGACATTGGCCCCCAGCGCATCGACCGCATAGCCGCCTTCCATCACCACCAGTGTCGGCAGGCCAAGTGTCGCGACGGTGCCGCCGAGTTCGGCATAATCGGCGGTTTCGAGCCGAAAATGGCAGATCGGATCGCCGGCGAAGGTGTCGGCCCCGAAGCTGACCACCAGCAGGTCGGGCGCGAAGCCCCGCACCGCGGCGACCGCCTCGGCGAGCACCGGGCGATAGGCGTCCAGCCCGGTGCCGTGCGGCAGCAGTAGGTTGCGCGTGGCGCCCTCGCCGGCGCCTTCGCCCACCTCGTCGGCATGGCCCCAGAAGAAGGGGAAGTCCTGCGCGGGATCGGCATGGATCGAGACGAAGGGCACGTCACCACGCGTCCAGAAGATATCCTGCGTGCCGTTGCCGTGATGATAGTCGAGATCGAGGATCGCGACGCGGCCGGCACCATGATCGCGCGCGGCCTGCGCGGCGATGGCGGCGTTGTTGAGGTAGCAATAGCCGCCGAGATAGTCGGCACCGGCATGGTGGCCGGGGGGCCGGCACAGCGCGAAGCTGGTGTGCGCCTCCCCCGCCAGCAGCGGATCGAGCGCGGTCAGCGCGGTCTGTGCCGCCCAATAGGCCGCATTCCAGGTGTCGGCGCCGATCGGGGTGACCGCATCCGCCGAATAGCGGCCCAGCTCGGCATCGATGCGGTTGAGCGTCAGTGCCCGGCGATGGGCCACCGGCCAGACATAGCCGATCGCTTCGCCTTCGCGCCCCGCCGCCAACCAACGCGAGTGGGCGGTGCGGAGGAAATCGACATAGCCGGCATCATGGACCGAGAGGATCGGATCGAGGCCATGGTCCACCGCCGGCGCCGCATCCCCCACCGCCCCGAGAATCGTCGCTGCGCGCGACGGTACCTCGGCATGGTCGCTCCAGCCGCCATTGTGAAACTCGCGCGCCGGGCGATGCGCGGACTGGCGGGGATCGAAGACCCGGATCATTCGTCCGGACACACGAAGCGTGGCGCGAAGCGAAGCACCGCAAAGCCCGCCAGCGCGGAGACGATCGAGCCCATCAGCACGCCAATCTTCACCGCATCGATCTGCGCTGGATCCGCGAAGGCAAGGCCACCGATGAACAGGCTCATGGTGAAACCGATACCGCACAACAGCGCAACGCCATAGACCTGCGGCCAAGTCGCGCGCGCCGGGCGCGGTGCGAGGCCGGTCTTCGCGGCCAGCCAGACGGTGGCGAAGATTCCCGTCTGCTTGCCCAGGAACAGCCCAAGCGCGATGCCCAGCGGCAGCGGCGCAAAGACGTCGTCGAGGCCGACGCCGGCCAGGCTGACGCCCGCGTTAGCGAAGCCGAACAGGGGCACGACGACGTAGGAGACGGGGGCGTGCAGCGCATGTTCCAGGCGGTGAAGCGTCGAATCGGCGGCGTCCGGCGTGCCCGGCGTACGGCGCAACGGGATCATCAGCGCCGCCAGCACCCCCGCGATCGTCGCGTGCACGCCCGAAATCAGCACGACGAACCACAGCAGCGCAAAGCCGATCAGATAGGGCCAGATGCGGATGACGCCGAGCCTCGCCAGCCCCCACATGCCCGCGAGCACGGCGATCGCGGCGAACAGGGCGGCGCCGTTGATGCTGGCCGTATAGGCGACCGCGATGATCGCGACCGCGCCCATGTCGTCGACGATCGCCACCGTCGTGAGGAACAGCTTGAGCGAGGCCGGCGCGCGGCTGCCGAGCAGCGCAAGCACGCCGATGGCGAACGCGATGTCGGTCGCCGCCGGCACTGCCCAGCCACGCAGCAGCGCCGGCTGGGCCCCGGTGACGAACAGATAGACCATCGCCGGCAGGATCATGCCCGCCGCCGCGGCCAGCACCGGCAGGCGGCGCTTCTCCGGACTGGCCAGTTCGCCGTCGACGAACTCGCGCTTGATCTCGAGCCCGACGAGCAGGAAGAAGATCGCCATCAGCGCATCGTTGATCCACAGATGCACCGTCATCGGCCCCAGCTTGTCGCTGATCACCGGTCCCGTCTCGGCGTGGAGCAGGTGGAAATAATCCTCTGCGAACGGGCTGTTCGCCACGATCATCGCCAGCGCCGCCGCTGCCATGAGCAACAGACCGCCTGACGCCCCGCTGTGAAGGAAAGCGCGAAGTGCGGATGTGACGCGACGCGGCGGCAGCACCGTGACCATTATACCTCCCTGCTGGCGACGAGCCCCGTCTATCGGCTAGACCCCGCCGCGCAAGCGAAAGCGGGGAAAGCGATGCCTGAAGATCAGCCGGAAGCCTTCCGTGCCAATGTGCTGTGGCGCTGGTGGCGCGCGCGCGTGATCGGCAGCGTCGACCATGTCGACGTGGTCGCGCAGGTCGACGAGGATGCGCGCTGGACCCCGCGCTACCTGCTGATGACGCTGCTTGCCGCCGGCATCGCGATGCTGGGGCTGCTGCTGTCTTCCCCGGCCGTGGTGATCGGCGCGATGCTGCTATCGCCGCTTATGGGGCCGATCATCGGCTTCGGCTTCAGCCTGGCGCTGTTCGACTTCAAGGCGATGCGCGATTCGCTGCAGGCGCTGGCGCTAGGCGCGGTGATCGCCGTTCTGTTCGCCGCGCTGATCGTCACCTTTTCCCCGATCCAGACGGTCACCGCCGAGATCGCGGCGCGGACGCGGCCCAACCTGTTCGACCTCATCGTCGCGATCCTTTCCGCCGTTGCCGGCGCCTATGCGGTGATCCGCGAGCGGCACGGCACGATCGTAGGCGTCGCCATCGCCACCGCGCTGATGCCGCCGCTGGCGACGGTGGGCTTCGGTCTCGCCACGCGCAACTGGACGGTGTTCGGCGGCGCGCTGCTGCTGTTCTTCACCAATCTGATGGCGATTGCGCTTACCGCATCGGTTATGGCGCGGTTCTACGGCTTCGGATCCGCGCTGAGCCCCAAGCAGACCCGGCTGCAGGCAACATTGGTGATCGCCACTCTGCTCGCACTGGCGGTGCCGCTGGGGCTGACCCTGCGCCAGATCGGCCGCGAGGCGGTGGCCGCGCGGCAGACGCGCGATGCAATTGCGGCGCAGTTCGTCAACGCCGCGCGCATCGACGATCTGGAGATCCAGCATGGCGCCGATGCGATGCGCGTCAGCGCGGTGGTGTTCACCCCCACCTACCGAAAGGATGCGGAAGCTGCCGCGATCGAGGCGCTGCGCGGCCGGATCGACCGCCCCGTCGAACTCTCCCTTGATCAGGTCATCATCGGCCAGGGGGACGTCACCGCGGAACAGGCGCAGGTGCAGGCGGCGCGCGAGAGTCAGCAGGCGCAGGAGCGGGGTGCCGCAGAGCTGGCCGCCAAGCTCGCGCTGGTCGCCGGCGTCGATCCCGCGACGGTCACCGTCGACCGCCAGAACCGCCGTGCCCTGGTTCGCGCCGCACCTTTGCCCGATGCCACGCTGTCCACCTATCGCGCGCTCGAATCCCGCGTCGCGCTGGGCTTCTCGGGCTGGACGATCGAGCTGGTGCCGCCGCCCCTGATGCGCCTGCCGATCATCGACTTTGTCGACGACAAGCCCAACCCCGCGGCGATCGAGCTCGTGGTCTGGGCGGAACGGCGGAACGGTCTGCCGGTCACCATCACAGGCTCTGCGGAACGCACGGCACTGGTCGTCGGCGCGCTGCGCGACCGCGGTATCGATGCGCGGGCGGTGGAGGGCGATGGCGGGTCCGGCGTGCTCGCCGGCTGGGCCGTGCCCTGATCAGTTCGCGTCGTCGTCCGCCTTCGCGCCTGCGGGCAAGCGTGCCACACCCGGACGCACCGCAAGCAACGTGTTGAGCTGCGCCTTGAAGTTGCGGAGATCCTGGCCGACGAGCTGCGCCTGGGTGGTGAAGCTCATCGTCTTCGGGTTGATCGGCGTGCCGTTCTTGTAGACCTCATAATGGAGGTGCGGCCCGGTCGAGAGGCCGGTCGAGCCGACATAGCCGATCACCTGCCCACGATTTACCCGCTGCCCGCCCTTCACGCCGATCCGGCTCATATGCGCGTAGGCGGTGGCGATGCCGCCGCCATGTTTCAGCATCACATAATTGCCATGGCCGCCATGACGGCCGGCAAAGGTGACGGTGCCGTCGGTCGCCGCATAGATCGGCGTTCCATAGGCGGCGCCGAAATCCATGCCGCGGTGGAAGCGTGAATAGCCGAGCAGCGGATGGCGGCGCATGCCGAATCCGGAGGTCTGGCGGCCATTGACCGGCCGCGCCATCACCCCGCGCTGCTCACCGACGCCGGAGGCCTCGAAGAATTCGCTGCGCCCGCCGCTGGTCCATTTGACGAGTTGCGTCTTGCGCTTGCCCTGGTCGAGCCCGGCGAACAGCAGTTCGCCCACCTCGGTCTCGCCGGTCGCCGCGCGACGGTGGGCGACGATGATGTCGAACTGCGCATTGCCGCCGATGCTGCCGAGCGGCACGCGGCGCTTGATCTCGCGAACATAGGCCTCGATCGCAGAGGCTGGGGCGCCGGCGGCGCGCGCGGCGGCATAGAGGCTGGATCCGGCGCGGCCCTGGATGCGCAGCGGCGTATCGTCGACCGCGATCGGCACGCGGCGCATCGCCAGCCGGCCGCCGGCACGCTCGAACTCCAGCCGCAGGTCGAACGCGGCGCGGAAGGCGAGCTTGTCGAGCGGGCGCGGCTGCGAGCGCGCGGGTCGACGACCGAGCACCATGTCCATCCGCGTCCCCGGCCGGATGCCGCCCAGCGTCACCGCGCCCGACGCCATGTCTGCCACCAGCTTCGCGTCGGTGCGGCCGACGCCGGCGCGTTCCAGCACGCGGGCGAAGCCGTCCCCCTGCCCCAATGTGGCGCTCAGTTCGATCATCGGCCGCTCGGGCGTGTCGGTCAGCGGGCGGACCGCATCGGTCGCGGCCATGCGTCGGCCGCTGTCTGCGCCAAGCGCGAGCGGGGCGAAAGATTGCGCGCGCACCTCGTCCCACGCGGCGGGCGGCAGCGGGGCGGGCACGGCGCCGGGCAGCGGGCGTTCGAAACCGGGCGACAAGGTGATCGCGGCAGCGCAAAGCCCACCGCAGGTGACGACGCCGCGCATCCATTCGAGCGAGCCAATGCGTGCGCCGAGATCCGGCACCAGATCGATGTCGTGGAGACGGGCGCGCCAGCCCATCAGCGGCTGGCGCAGCGCCTTTGCCGGCTCCGCCGGCACGATGGCGGCGTCCATCGACAGCATCGCCGTGCCGCCGGTTCCACCGAATCCCGGTTCGCTTTGCTTGAACAAGGCCTCAGGCCCCCGAAAATGATCGCAACCCCCGGCCGCTGCTGCGGCTCGTGCCAAAGACAGTGCTGGCCGAGAGTCTTAAAGTCAAATTAAGTCCCTTGCCGGGCCATTTTCGTGCGGTGGGGCGTATCGCACGCGGGATGAAAGGCGGATCCGCCACAGGTTTCGCGGATAAATCACGCGGATCGGCAAAACACTTTTGGCACGGCCAGCAAATCGCTATCCCGCCGCCATGGCTTCCAACCATCTCTATCTCGTCGACGGCTCGGGCTACATTTTCCGCGCCTATCATCGCCTGCCACCGCTGACGAACCGTCACAATGAGCCGGTTGGCGCCGTCTATGGCTATACGGCGATGCTGTGGAAGCTCGCGGACGAAGTCCACAAGGCCGATGGGCCGACGCACATGGCGGTGGTGCTCGACAAGTCGAGCCACACTTTCCGCAACGAACTCTACGACAAATACAAGGCGCAGCGGCCGCCGCCCCCCGAGGATCTGATCCCCCAGTTCCCGATGATCCGCGATGCGACCCGCGCCTTTTCCCTTCCCTGCATCGAAGAGGAAGGCTGGGAGGCCGACGACCTCATCGCCAGCTATGCCAAGGCCGCGCTGGCGCAGGGCTGGCAGGTGACGATCGTCAGTTCCGACAAGGATCTGATGCAGCTCATCGAGCCGGGGCTCGACCTCTACGACACGATGAACAACCGCCGTCTGGGCGCGGAGCATGTCGTCGAAAAGTTCGGCGTGCCGCCGACGCAGCTTGGCGAAGTGCTGGCGCTGATGGGCGACAGCGTCGACAACGTCCCCGGCGTGCCGGGGGTCGGCCCCAAGACCGCGTCCAAGCTGATCACCGAGCATGGCAGCCTCGAAGCGGTGCTCGCCGCCGCGCCCGATATGAAGAAGGGCAAGCTGCGCGAAAATCTGATCGAGCATGCCGAGATGGCGCGGCTTTCGCGCAAGCTGGTGACGCTCGCCTGCGACGTGCCGTTGCCCGAGCCGCTCGACGGTCTCGCGCTGCAGGGGATCCCGGAGGCGCCGTTGCGTGCCTTTCTGGAGCATCATGGCTTCCGCTCGCTGCTCGCACGGCTCGGCGCGGTCGCCGATGCGCCGCAACCCGCGCCGGCGGCTGGTGTGGAACTGCCCGAGGATCCGCCCTGCGACCATGACGGCTATGAGGCGGTGACCGATCTTGCCGCGCTGGAACGCTGGGCGGTGGCGGCGCGCGAACAGGGCTTCGTCGCGCTCGACACCGAAACCGACGGGCTGGGGCCGATGGCCGGGCTGGTCGGCATCAGCATGGCGCTGGCGCCCAACCGCGCCTGCTATGTGCCGCTCAGCCATCGCGGCGGCGATCTGCTGTCCGAAGCGCCGGTGCAGATCCCGCTGGATCAGGCGCTCGCGGTGCTCAAGCCGATGCTCGCGGATCCGGCGGTGCTCAAGATCGGCCACAACATCAAATATGATCTCTCGATCCTCGCCCGCCACGGAGTGACGGTCGCGCCGATCGACGACACGATCGTGATGAGCTTCAACCTCGACGCCGGCCGCCACGGCCATGGCATGGACGAGCTGGCGGCGACACACCTCGCTCACAGCTGCATCGCGTTCAAGGATGTCGTAGGCACTGGCAAGGCGCAGAAAGGCTTCCACGAGATCGGCCTGCGCGAAGCGACGCGCTATGCCGCCGAGGATGCCGACGTCACGTTGCGGCTGTGGCGCCGGCTGAAGCCGCGACTGTCGCCGGAGCAGGCGACCCGCGTCTACGAAATGGTCGATCGGCCGCTGGTTTCCGTGCTGTCCGGCATGGAACGCGCCGGCATCAAGGTCGATCGCGAAGCGCTGTCGCGCCTTTCGAGCGAGTTCGCCACGCAGATCGCGGCGCTGGAAGGCGAGATCCACGGGATCGCCGGCACGCCCTTCACCATCGGCAGCCCCAAGCAGTTGGGCGACGTGCTGTTCGAGCAGATGGGCATCAAGGGCGGCCGCAAGGGCAAGTCCGGCGTCTATTCGACCGACGTCAACGAACTTGAGCGCATCGCCGCCGATCGCGAGGCGGGCCCCGGCGCCGAACTGGCGCGCAAGGTGCTGGACTGGCGGCAGCTCAGCAAGCTCAAGTCGACCTATACCGACTCGCTGCAGCAGGAGATCAACGCCGAAACCGGCCGCGTCCACACCAGCTACAGCCTCACGGGTGCGCAGACCGGGCGCCTCTCGTCCAACGACCCCAATCTGCAGAACATCCCGGTCCGTACCGAAACCGGGCGGCAGATCCGCGATGCCTTCGTGGCGGAGCCGGGCAATGTCATCCTGTCCGCCGACTACAGCCAGATCGAGCTGCGGCTGGCGGCACACATGGCGGACGTGCCGCAACTGCGCGACGCCTTCCTGCGCGGCGACGACATCCACAGCATGACCGCGCAGGAGCTGTTCGGCGAGGTCAACCGCGACACGCGCGGCCGGGCCAAGACGATCAACTTCGCCATCCTCTACGGCATCTCGCGCTGGGGCCTCGCTGGCCGGCTCGAAATCGCACCGGACGAGGCTCAGGCGATGATCGACCGTTATTTCGATCGTTTCCCCGGCATCCGCACCTACATCGCCGAAACCCTCTCCAGCGTGCGCGAGAGCGGCTTCACCACCACCTTGTTCGGCCGCAAGACGCATTTCACCCGGATCAAATCCTCGGTGCAGCATGAGCGCCAGGGGGCGGAGCGCGCGGCGATCAATGCGCCGATCCAGGGCACCAGCGCCGACATCATCAAGCGCGCGATGGCGCGCATGGGCCCGGCGCTCGCCGAAGCCGGCCTATCCGATGTGCGCATGCTGCTGCAGGTGCATGACGAACTTGTCTTCGAACTCCCCGAAAGCCTTGTGGACCGCGCGAAGCCCGTGATCCAGCATGTGATGGCGACCGCAGCCGAGCCTCTGGTGAAGCTCACCGTGCCGCTGGGCGTCGAAATCGGCACAGGTCCGAGCTGGGGCGCGGCGCACTAAGACGGGAGTGGGGGACTATGGGTTCGATATCGAAGGCCGCGTGCAGGATGGCCGCGGCAATGCTGCTGCTATCGCCGCTGACCACTGGCCCTCTGTCCGCCGCCCAGCGCGAGGCGGCTACGAAGGGCGAGGATGAATTGCTATCGATGGTCCGCGACATCGCCGGCCCGACGCGCGATGCGAAGCTGGATGGTGACAGCATGGCGGATAAGCTGGTTTTTCTCCGGCAGGCGCCCGGCAAACCCATGGCTGTGATCGGGATCGCGGTGGCAGCACCGGGCGACGCGGCGGCCGATCTCGCTGAGGGCACGACGGCGGTGCTGCGCGTGCACGACCGACGCGACACGAAAAAGGGCGTTCGACGGGGAGACTTTCCGCTTTCGAACGGATCGTCGTCGTTGCGCCATTTCGTCGTCTCGGGTGCCCCGTCGCAAAACGAGATCTGGGAAGTGGCATTGCGCCCCGACCTCCTTGTCCGCCCGATCGGCAATAAAGGCGCACCCGGCGCCTGGACGCGATGGTCGGCGAAATGATCGCAAAGCCTGGAAGCGTAGCTGCGTGACCGCTGCCGAAGACGAGGATATCGCGGCGCTCGCCAAGGGCGGCCGCACGAACATATTCGGCTTTCTGCTGAGGCTGGCCGCGCGTCTCCCCTTCCTGTTCATCGCCGGCCGTCTCTATGGCGCCGAGGCGCTGGGCCGCTTCGCCTTCGCCATCCTGATCCTGGAATTCGCCGCACAACTCGCCACGCTGGGGCTGAAGCGGGGGCTGGCCGAACAGCTCAGCAAGAATGAACGCCCTGACGCGCATGTCGTGTGGGATGGATTGCTGATCGCGGGCGTCGCGTCGATCGTGGCGACCGCGACGCTCTTCGCGTTCCCCCAGCTCATGTTTCCCACCAGCGAGATGTATGGCCTTGAACGGCTGCTGCCACTGCTGGTGTTCGCGATCGTCTGGTCGGATGTGTCGCTGGCGGCGCTCGCCTATCGGCTGAACGTCGCGGCAACGGTGCGCGCGCGTGCGGTGATCGAGCCATGGACGATCAGCATCGCCGCCGCCGGCTTCTATTTCTATTCGCCGCGCGACGGGCTGATCCTGTCTTATGCGCTGTCGATGGTGGCGGCGCTGACCGCATCGATCATTCCCTTCGTTCGCAGCTACGGCCTGCCGCGGGACTGGCACCCCCGGCCGGTGGAGCTGTTCTGGATCGCGCGCGCCAACACGCCGCTGGCGATGGCGGACGCGATCGAATGGGGGACGCGCAACGTCGACCGTTTCGTGCTCGGCCTCTTCTTCCCGCCGGCGACGGTAGGCATCTACTGGTTTGCGCAGCAGATCGCGACCCTGCCGCAGAAGCTGAAGACCAGCTTCGATCCCATTCTGGGTCCGGTGATCACCCAGAATCTGGAGGCCGGCAACAAGGCCGCTGTCGCCGCGCAGGTGCGCCAGGTAGGTTTCTGGATCATCGCC
Source organism: Sphingomonas zeicaulis (assembly GCF_050433225.1). NCBI lineage: Bacteria > Pseudomonadati > Pseudomonadota > Alphaproteobacteria > Sphingomonadales > Sphingomonadaceae > Sphingomonas > Sphingomonas zeicaulis. The sequence continues at coordinate 72,459 of NZ_JBNPXQ010000002.1, forward strand.
GCGCAGGCCGGCATCGCGCTGGCGCTGTCGATCACCGGTGAGGCGATCATGGGCCTTGGCGGCCCCGCCTTCGTTGCGGGTAGCGCGGCGCTTGCCTTCCTGCTGTTCGCAGAGGTGGTGGCGGCGACCGCGGTGGTCTCCGAATCGGCGCTGGTCTATGTCGCGCGCCATCGCAACCTGATGATCTCGCTGGCGACGATCGTGCTGCAGGTGGTGCTGAGCTTCGCGCTGATCCTCGCCGCGAAGGCGATGAACCTGCCCGAAACCTGGCAGGCGGCGTGCCCCGCGCTGGCGCTGCCGCTGGCGCTGGCCTTCGCCGCGGTTGCCAAGGCCCAACTGCTCTCGCACCTGCTCGATGCGCCGGTTTCGCCGTGGCGCTGGGCGCTGGTGTGGGCGACGGCGGTGGGTGGCCTGGTCGGCGGGCTGGCGACGCTCGCGCCCGAATGGACCGAACTGGTGTTCGGCGTGCCGGCGATCTTCGCCGCCTATGGCGCGATGATCTGGTTCACCGGGTTCACCAGCGAGGATCGCAAGCTGTTCCGGCGCAGCAAGAAGGTGGCGACGCCCGCGCCGGAGGGTCGCTAGCCTAAAAGCCCTGCACCGCGCGCTCGACCTGCGCGGCAATCAGCGCATCGCGATCGACCCAGGGGAAGTGCGGCCGAGCGATCAGCAGCGCGACCAGGCCGTGGAGCGTCGCCCAGATGCTCTGCGCCGCCAGCCGGCCTCCATCACCCATTTCCTGCGTGACGGTTTCGGCCATCAGGTTGAACGCGCAGAGCCCCGCTTCCATCACGCGCCCGCCTTCATGGCCGGTGTCGTCCCAGGGCTTCTCGAGCATGAAGGCGATTCGGTACACATCGGGATTGTCGATTCCAAAGCCGATATAGGCGCGTGCCGCCTGCTTCAGCCGATCCCTGCGGCTGTGCGCGCCGGCGAAGGCGGCGGCAAGCTGTCGCGAGAGATCGCTGAAGCCGCGCACGCAAATCTCTTCGGCGATTTCCGCACTGCTGGCGAAATGAGCATAGAGCGACGGCTGCGAGATGCCGACCGCACGCGCGATCTGGCGCGTCGTCACATTGTGCACGCCATAGCGCGTGAACAAGGTGAGTGCCGCGGCGATGATCTCCTCGCGCCGCTGCCCGGCAGTGCGGCGGCCGGTTTTCGCCTTCTGATCGATCCCCATCAGCAATCTCTTCGCGCTTGACTCCCCAGAGCAACCTATCATTGATAGTCTATCGCTGATAGGACGATTCTCGTGCGGCATGGTTCGGTTTCCAAGGCGGCACGAATCGCGGCGCTCGCGCTCGGCGTGGCGCTGGCCGGCTGCTCCGCCAGCGAACCCCCGCCGCCACCGCCGCCGCTTCCGGTAGAAGTGGCGCGCGTCACGCCATCGTCGGGCGCCGCGCTGCATGCGGCGGGGACGATCGCGTGGGAGCGCGAATCGGTTCTGTCATTCCGCGTGCCCGGCATGATCATGCTGATGAATGCGCAGATCGGCGACCGTGTGGGTGCGGGTGCGACGCTGGCTGCGCTTGACGCTACCGATGTCGCCGCCCGGTTGCGCCAGGCGAAAGAGGATGTCGCGCGCGCGCGGCGCACCGCTGCGCGCTATGCCGCGCTTGCCGAAACCGGCGCGATGGCGCCCGCGCAGGCACGCGACCAGCAGACCGTGACGGCGCAGGCCGAAGCGGCGCTGCTCGCGGCCCGTTATGACCATCGATCGACCCGCCTGACCGCACCCTTCGGCGGCATCGTGCTGGCGCGGGTCGCGCAGCGCGGCGAGGTCGTCTCGCCGGGGCAGGAGGTGCTGCGCGTCGCCGACCTGTCGAGCCCGCTGCTCGCCCGCGCCGCGGTGCCCGCCCATGACGTTTCGGGTCTGCGCGCCGGCACGCCGGCAACGGTGACGATCGGCGCGCGCGCCGTCAGCGGCCGGGTGCTGCGGATCGGCAGCCAGGCCGATGCCCGCACCGGCACCGTGATCGTCGAGGTCGCGCTTGCCGAGCGCAACGGCCTTGCCAGCGGCACCGTTGTCGATGTCGCCTTCGCCGACGTCGCCGCGGCGGGCGAGGCCGCGACCATCCGGGTGCCGGCGGAAGCGGTGCTGGAGGCGGGCGGCGGCCGCGCCACCCTGTTCCTGTTCGATGCGCCGCGATCGCGCGCGATGCGCAAGGCCGTGCGCTTCATCGGCTATGACGGCGACGACGCGCTCGTCGCGGGGCTGCCCGCCAATGCCACGGTGATCACCGCTGGCGCCGGCTATGTGCGTGACGGCCAGCGGGTGATGGTCTCGAACCGATGAGCCTCAATCCCGCGCGGTTCTTCGTCGGGCGCTGGCAATTCACGCTGGTGCTGACAGCGCTGTTCGCGCTGCTCGGCGTCAACGCGTTCATGACGGTGCCGCGCGCGGAGGATCCGCAATTCCCCTCGCCGATCATCCTGATCCATACCGCGATGCCGGGCGCGACCCCGCTGGAGATGGAGCAGCTCGTCGTCCGCCCGATCGAGGATGCGATCGACGCGCTCGACGAGGTGAAGGAGATCCGCTCGACCAGCATCGACGGTTCCGCCTCGCTGCGGGTGGAGTTCCAGTGGAGCGAGGATCCCGAGCGCAAATATGACGAGGTCGTGCGCGAGGTGAACGCGCTGCTGCCGCGGTTGCCCGACGGACTGACCCGGCTCGACGTCAACCGCGCGCGCACGATCGAGGTCTCGATCGTCGAACTCGCCTTGGTCGCCGAGCAGCTGCCGATGCGGCGGCTGGAGAAGGTGGCGGACGATCTGCGCGACGAGCTGCAGCGCGTGCCGGGCGTGCGCGAGGCGCGCTATTGGGGCGCGCCCGCATCCGAGGTGCGCGTCGCGGTGAACCTCGCGCGGCTGGCCGAACTGCGATTGCCGGTGAGCGAGGTGGCGGCGGCGCTCAACCGTGCGGCGGACGAACGGCCGATCGGTGCCGTCCATGCCGGCGCACGGCGCTTCAGCGTGCGACTGGGCGGCGCCTTTCCCGATCTCGCCGCAGTCGGCGCGGTGCCGGTCGCCAGCCGCAACGGTTCGGTGATCCATGTGCGCGACATCGCCACGGTCGGCTGGGAAACGGTGGAGCCGGAGCATCTGACCCGCTTCAACGGAAAGCGCGCGCTGCTGGTGACCGCGACACAGAAGAATGGCGGCGATGTCGGCACCATCACTACCGACATCCGCCGCACGCTCGACGCGTTCGAACAGCGGCTGCCGGGCGGGGTGAAGCTGGAGCGCGCCTTCTTCCAGTCCGACAATGTCAGCCTGCGGCTCGACCGGCTGACGCGGGATTTCGTGCTGGCGCTGGCGATCGTGCTGGTCACCTTGCTGCCGCTGGGGCTGCGCGCCGCGGGCGTCGTGATCGTTTCGATCCCGCTGTCATTGCTGATGGGGCTTGCGGGCATCCAGTTGCTCGGCTTCGGGCTCAACCAGCTTTCGATCGCCGGCTTCGTGCTGTCGCTCGGGCTGCTGGTCGACGATTCGATCGTCGTCACCGAGAATATCGCGCGGCGGCTGCGCGAGGGGGAGGACCGGCGCACCGCGGCGATCAACGGCACCGGCCAGATCGCGCTGGCGGTGGTCGGTTGCACGGGCTGTCTCATGCTCGCCTTCCTGCCGTTGCTCGCGCTGCCGGAAGGATCGGGCACCTTCATCCGATCATTGCCGGTGACGGTGGTCGTCACCGTCGGCGCCTCCTTCCTCATCGCGATGACGGTGACGCCGTTCGTCGCGAGCCGGCTGCTCGGCAGGAACGAGCATCCGGAGGGCAACCGCATGCTGCGAGCGGTGAACAACGGCATCCATCGTTTCTACCGGCCCGTGCTGCATCGCGGCCTCGAACGGCCACGGACGGCGCTGACGCTGATCCTCGGCCTCTGCCTGCTGGCGATCCCGCTGCTGGGGGTGATCGGCAGCAGCTTGTTTCCGCCCGCCGAGATCCCGCAATTCCTGGTGCGGATCGAATCGCCCGAGGGCACCGCGCTGCGGCGGACCGAAGCGGCGCTGAACTTCGCCGAACGGCGGCTGGCACGCGAAGGCGACATCGCCTGGACCGCATCGAATCTCGGCCGCGGCAATCCGCAGATCTATTACAATATCGCGCAGCACGATCCGGCCCCCGCCTATGCCGAGATCGCGGTGGGGCTGAAGGGCTGGCATGCCGGCAGAAGCGAGGCGTTGCTCGATTCGCTACGCGCCGATTTCGCGCGCTATCCCGGCGCACGGATCAGCGTGCTCGATTTCCAGCAGGGGCCTATGATCGAGGCGCCGATCGTGATCCGCGTCGCCGGCGAGGATCTCGACCAGCTCAAGCGCCTGTCGCAGCGCGTCGAGCGTGTGCTGGAGGCGACGCCGGGGGTGCGCGACATCGGCAATCCGCTGCGGCTGGACCGCACCGACCTGTCGCTGGGGCTGGACGAGACCAAGGCGGCGGCCCTTGGCGTACCCGCAGGCGCGGTCCGCCAGACCGCGCGGCTCGCACTGTCCGGCGAGGAGGTCGGCCGGCTGCGCGATGCCGATGGCGACGACTATCCTGTGCGCGTCCGCCTGCCGATGGGCGACCGCAATGAGATCGACGCGCTGAAGCAGATCTATGCGCCGACGCTGGATGGCGCCGCGGTGCCTTTCTCGGCGATCGCCGATCCGCAGCCGGTTTCCGGCCCGGCGCAGATCGACCGGTTTGACCGGGCCCGCACCGTCACCGTCACCGCCTACGTCGCGCATGGTTTCCTGACTGCGGAGGTCAATGACGAGGCGCTGCGGCGCATCGAGGCGCAGATATCGCTGCCGCCGGGCTATCGCCTGATGGTGGGCGGCGAGGCGGAAGCGCGCGCGAACAGCTTCGCGGGGCTGGGCGCCGCGATCCTGGTCGCGGTGCTTGGCATCCTTGCCGTGCTGGTGCTGGAGTTCGGCCGCTTTCGGACCGCCGCGGTGGTCGCCGGCATCATCCCGCTCGGCCTGTTCGGCGCTGTGGTGGCGCTGTGGGTGACCGGCCATTCGCTGTCCTTCACCGCCACGATCGGGCTGGTGGCGCTGATCGGCATCGAGATCAAGAATTCGATCCTGCTGGTCGATTTCACCGAGCAGCTGCGCGCCGAGGGCGTCGGCATGCGCGAGGCGATCGAGCGCGCGGGCGAGGCGCGTTTCCTGCCGGTGCTGCTGACCTCGGTCACCGCGATCGGCGGGCTGCTGCCACTCGCGCTCGAACATTCCGGGCTCTACTCGCCGATGGCGATCGCGATCATGGGCGGGCTGGTCTCCTCCACATTGCTGTCGCGCATCGCCACCCCGGTGATGTATCTGCTGCTGGCTGGCGGCGACGAAAGGAAACCGGCATGATCCGCGCGTCGCTGGCATCCGGGATCGCACTGCTGGCCGTGGGATGTGCCGCGGGCACCAACTATCGCCCGCCGACGATGCCGATCGCCCCGGCCTGGCGCGCGGCGCCGTCAGCGGAGGTCATGGCGATCGGACCCTGGTGGCAGGCGTTCGGCGATTCAGTGCTCGACCGGCTGATCGCGACCGCGCTTACGCAGAATCTCGATATCGAGCAGGCGCTGGCGCGGGTCGACCAGTCGCGCGCGGCAGCCGCCGCGGCCGGCGCTGCGCTGCTGCCCTCGGGCACGGTCGACGGGCAGGCGGCGCGCGTCCAGCAATCGATCGAGACCGGATTGGGCCGTGTCTCGCAATATGTGCCGGACTTTCCGCGCACGGTGAACCAGTACCAGCTGAGCACCGGCGCAAGCTGGGAATTCGACCTGGCCGGGGGACTGCGCCGCGGCCGCGAGGCGGCGGGCGCGGAGGCACAAGCCGCCGAGGCGATGGGGGCGCAAATGCGCGTCACCGTCGCCGCCGAAGTCGCCGATGCCTATGTGCGGCTGCGCGTGCTGCAGCAGCGCCGCGCCATCGCGCGCGGCCAACTCGAGTCGGCGCGACGGATCCTGACGCTGACCGAGCAGCGTCACCAGTTCGGCGAGGCGACCGCGCGCGCGGTGGAGCAGGCGCGGGCCAACGCCGCTGGCGCCGAGGCCGACCTGTTGCCGATCGGCGCGGGCATCGAGGCGCAGCTCAACCGGCTGGCGGTGCTCGGCGGCCGCGAACCGCAGGCCGACCGGATGGGGCTGGAGGCGGAGGCCGCGATTCCGGCCGCGCCGCTGCCCGGCGCCGGTAGCCCCGGGGACCTGCTGCGCCGCCGCCCGGACCTGGTCGTGGCCGAACGCCAACTCGCGGCATCGCATGCCCGAGTCGGCGTGGCGCTCGCCGAATATTATCCCCGGATTTCGCTGTCCGGCCTGCTCGGCTTCCAAGCGCAGACAGCGGGGCGGCTGCTCACCGGAGACGCCAATGTGATTCAGGGCGCGGTCGGGCTGCGGTGGCGGCTGTTCGACTTCAAGCGACTCGATGCCGAGCGCGACGCCGCGGAAGGCCGCGAGCGCGAGGCGCTGGCCGCCTATCGCCAGGCCGTGCTGCGCGCGGCGGAGGAGGTTGAGAATGGCTATGCCACGCTCGGTGCGCGCCGCGCCGAAGTCGAGGTGCGCACGCGCGAGATCGATGCCGCGGGCAAGGCGCGAACGATGACCGACAGCGCGTGGAAGGTAGGGGAGATCAGCCTGTTCGAGCTGATCGACGCCGAACGGACCCTTCTGGCGGCACGCGACCGGATGGCGCTGGCGCAGGGAGAAGCGGCGCTCGCGGCGATCGCGTGCTACCGCGCGCTGGGCGGGCAGGAATAGCCGCCCACTCACAGAAAAAAATGGGGCGGGCCGAGGCCCACCCCATCCTCATGTCGCTCAGGCGGCGTCGACCAGCACGATCTCGCTGTCCTCGATCGCGGTGATCGTGATGGTTTCGAGGTCGCTGATCGCGGCGCCGTCGCGGGCGTTGACGGTCACGTCACCGATCCGCACTGCGCCGGTGGCGGGGACCAGATAGGCCTTGCGGTCCTTGCCGATCGGATATTCGGCGGTTTCGCCGGCCTTCAACGTTGCGCCCACCACCCGCGCATCGGTGCGGATCGGCAGCGCGTCATTGTCGTTCTGATAGCCCGAGGCGAGCGTGACAAAGCTGCCCGAGCGCTCACCCTTCGGGAAGGGCTTGGTGCCCCACGAAGGCTGTTCGCCGGCGCGGGTCGGCAGGATCCAGATCTGGAAGATCCGGGTCGTCACATCCTCAAGATTATATTCCGAATGGCGGATACCGGTGCCCGCGGACATCACCTGCACATCGCCGGCCACAGTGCGGCCCTTGTTGCCCAGATTGTCCTGATGGGTGATCGCGCCCTCACGGACATAGGTGATGATTTCCATGTCGCGGTGCGGGTGCGGCGGAAAGCCGGTCTGCGGCGCGATGGTATCGTCATTCCACACGCGCAGATTGCCCCAGTGCGTGCGGGCTTCATCATAATAGCCGGCGAAGGAGAAATGATGCTTGGCATCCAGCCAGCCATGATTCTCGCCGCCGAGGCTTGCGAAGGGGCGCAGTTCGATCATCGTCGGTCTCCAGCTTTGGGGCGGCGGCTGCGTCGCCCCGAATTGCGTTGGACCCGATTTAGCGATTGCGAGCTTTCAGGATCAGGGCGATAAAACCTCGGCATATGTTCGAGGAATCTGAAAAGTGAGCAACCCCGGCACGCCGACCTTCGACCAGCTCCGCATCTTTCTGGCGGTGGTCGATACAGGCAGCTTCGCAGCGGCGGGGCGGCGATTGAATCGCGCGGTGTCGGTGATCAGCTATGGCATCGCCAATCTGGAAACGCAGCTGGGGCTGGTGCTTTTCGAGCGCGAAGGCACGCGCAAGCCCAAGCTGACCGTCGCCGGCCGCGCCGTGCTGGCGGAGGCGCGCGCGGTGAGCCAAGGGATCGACGGCCTGCGCGCCAAGGTGAAGGGGTTGCTCGACGGGCTGGAGGCGGAGGTCGACCTCGCGGTCGACGTGATGGTGCCGGCGGAGCGGTTGGGTCGGGTGCTGCGTGCCTTCGCCGCCGAATTCCCTACCGTATCGCTCAAGCTGCATGTCGAGGCGCTCGGCGCGATCACCGCGATGGTGCTTGATCGGCAGGCGGTGATCGGGCTGTCCGGCCCGCTCGCCGCGGGCGTGGAGGGCGTGGAATGCGTCGCGGCGGGATCGGTGCCGATGGTGCCCGTGGCGGCGCCCGATCATCCGCTGGGCCGGATGGCGCGGATTCCGCCGGGGGCGGGGCGAGACTATGTCCAGCTCGTACTCAGCGACCGGTCGCGCTTCACCGAGGGTCGCGACTTCGCGGTGATGAGCCCCCGGACGTGGCGCCTTGCCGATCTTGGCTCCAAGCACGCGCTGCTGCGCGAGGGCATCGGCTGGGGCAATATGCCGCTGCCACTGATCGAGGCGGATCTTGTCGCGGGCACATTGGTGCGGCTGCGCATGCCCGACCATCCGGGCGGCACCTATCGCTTCTCGGGCGTCTGGAGGCGGGACGTGCCACCGGGGCCGGCGGCATCCTGGTTGCTCGACCAACTCGTGGCTTTGGGGGCGAATGATGTCGAAGAAGAAGGGATGGGCGACATCTGAGCGCGCGTAATCGATCCGCTTAGTGCCTCCGCCGGCCAGCAGCCTATGCTTGGCCACCCGAACGACGAAGGAGGTTGCGATGGTGGACGGTGTCGGCGGAACGGGTTCGTCGGGTGGCGCGGATGGCGGCGCCGGATTGGGCGGCGCAGGTGTAGGCAGCCAGGTCGACAGCCAATCGACCAGCACCAGCGCAACCAGCGCGACCTCTCCCAATGCCACCTCGACGATGGAGGCGCTTGCCGCCTCGCCCACCACGATGGAGGCGTTCGCGGCGACGCCCACGGCGCTGGAGGCGCTTGCCGCGCAACCATCGATCCAGGTCGCCGACGTCGCGCCCGCCCCGGCAGCGCAAAGCTTCGTGTGCGACATGCCCACGCTCAGCATCGGCTTCGGCGCCAGTGCCTATAGCGGCATCGGCGGCGGTGCGAATTTCGGCATCTCCTATGATCCGCCCACCGGCACGTTGAGCTTCGACGTGGGCATGGAAGTGGGCGTCGGCATCGGCGCCGCGGCGCGCGTCGATCATGGCGTGCAGCATTCGGCGACGCGCAGCGCGCCCGATCCCGGCGTGAGCGCGGGCATCGGCCTTTCGGTCAACGGCCAGGCGAACAATGTCTCGGGCCGCGTCGAGCATGAGATGGTGGGGTCCAACATGCACGCCCCGGCTGAAGATCGCACCAAGGTGAGCGTGGGCGGTGCCGGCATCGGTGCGTCGATCAACGCCAATATCTATGCCGGTGGCTCGGTGGCGGGCCAGGTCTATGATCCGGGCTGCGCGCCGCCCTCTTCCTGAGCGGGTTGCGCGCGTCAGAAGCGCAGCATCGCTTCCGATCCGATCATGTGGATCGTGCGGGCCGGCCCGGTCTCCCGGATGAAATCCCCGGGCCGGAACAGCGACAGCGAGACGCCGAACGACAGGATCTCGCTCGCCTGCCAGCCAACCAGCGCCTCGGCCTGCGTGCCGATGAAGCGAGACCGCGCGTCGCCGGGTGCGCGGATGAGCTGGCCGGGCACGTTGTAGACGCCATCGCCGCGGCTCGCGCGCCAATAGGCGATGCCGGCTACATCGAGCGTGAACCCGCCACCCAGGTCGACGTCGACGCTCGGGTGGAGATTGGCGATGTTGTAAGGCCCGATCGGCGAGAGCTCGCCAAAATATTTGCCCTTCGGAAACATTGCATTGAAGGTGCCCAAATTCGCATCGCCAGGATCACGATCGCCGCTGGCGATGTTGGCGCGGAGGCGAATGCGTGGCGTGAGCGGCACGTCGGCGAAGCGATAGGCGGTCTCGGTCGCGACCGTCCATGCGCGGATACGCGCTGCGCCGAAGGAACCGCGCTGGAGCACCCCCTCCCAGTTCCAGGCGAGGCCACCACGCTTGCCGAACACGCGCACGCCATAGCTGTCGCGCCGCTCATCGCCTTCGCTCTGCGCGAAACGGGCAGTCTCGTTGCGATAGCCCAACCAGTAGAGATCGAGGCCGATGTCGGGGGCAACCATGGTCGTCGCATACACGCCCGACAGCCGGCGGGTGCGTGATCGGCGATCGTCGAAATCACCGAGGCCGACAACCACCGGACGCATCGCCAGCGCATCGATGCGAACCTTGCCGACGTTGAGGATCGCGCGGCCGCCATCGAAGGCTTGCGGGATGTTGGGGCCGTAACGCAGCCCGACCAGCCGTTCGGAGCCGAGCGCGACCAGTTCGCGGCCGCCGCGCAATGTGAGGCTTACAGTCTCCGTAAGCGGCAGGCGGACATCGGCAAAGCCCTGCAGCAGGTCGATGCCGGTCTCGTCCGCCGGACCCTTGCCGGCGCCAACCCCACGGGCATAGCCGGCGATACCCTGTACGAAAGCGCGCGCCGGCCCGACATGGAGGTCGGCGTGGGGCATCATCCGGACCCACAGATAGCCGTCATCCGCGGCGGGCGGATCGCCCCAATTGTTGTCGTCGAACCCCTCCTGGCGGATGCGCAGTTCGAGCCCGGTCGTCAGATAGACGGTGCCATCCTTGTCGAGCGGGCGATGCTTGGCGGCCTTCCACCAATCGGCATCGCGGCGCGGCGCGGTGACGGCGATGCCCGACCAGTCCTCGTCATAGCGCGTGTTGGTCTGCTCGACCGTCGCTGCCGACTGGGCGGCGGCGACGGTGGGCAGCGCCAGCGCAGCGAGTGCGGCCAGCCGGATCATCGCGGGCTCACGAAGTGGCGGACGAGCGGTGGCGCGTCTCCGATGTGGAAGGCGCGGGCGGCCTGCTGGAGCTCGCGATCGGCGGCGGTGACCCGGTCATGCTGGCGGAGATGTTCGAGCCAGCTTTCCACGGTGAAGCTCTCGACGACGATGCCGGGCTCGGCCGCATCCTCATAGAGCCCCCAACTGATCGCACCATCCCGCTGCCGCACCCGCCGCATCGCCTGCATCGTCGCGGCGAAGTCGGCCATGGTCGCGCGGTCGACGCGATACTCGATCGTCACCAGCACCGGGCCGCTGTCATGTTCGACCTCGCGGCCGACGACCGGCGCCGGCCAGTGGCCCGAGGGGGTGAGGTCGATCTTCGCCGAGGCACCGAAGGGCACACGCCACGCAAGCAGCACCGTGGCGAGCGCGAGGCCGGCGGCGGCGGCAAGCAAGGTGCCGGCGATGCCGATATGGCCGGCGAGCACACCCCAGAGCGTGGAGCCGGCAGTCATCGATCCCTGGAACACCAGCAGATAGATCGCCAGCGCACGCGCCTTGACCCAGCCCGGCGAGGAGGCCTGCGCACCGCCGTTGAGCGACGCCATCATCGCAATCCAGGCGAAGCCGGCGACGGCGAGTGCGGCGGCGGCGGGGACGAAGCTGTGCGACAGCGCCAGCGCGGCCATCGCGAGGGCAAGGAGCAGCGATGCCGCGATCGTCATGCGGTTGGCGCTCAGCTTGCCGCGCACGCGCGGGAGCAGCATGGCGCCGGCGACGGCACCGAGCCCCATGAAGGTCAGCAGCCCACCATAGCCAGCCGGACCGAGGCCGAGGTCACGCCGCGCGATGATCGGCAACAGCGCCCAGAGGCCGCTGGCGAAGAGGAAGAAGCCGGTGCTGCGTACCAGCACCACCTGCAGATCCGGCGCGCGCATCGCGTAGCGCATGCCGGCACGCATCGCGCCGATGAAATGTTCGGCCGGCAGTTTCGAGGTCGACGCCGTCCGCCGCCAGCGCACCAGCACTGCGATCACGCCGACCACCGAGACCGCGTTGAGCGCGAACACCGCGCCGGAACCCGCGAAGGCGATGATCACCCCGCCCAGCGCCGGGCCGATCGCACGGGCGATGTTGACGCCCAGGCTGTTGAGGGCGACTGCCTGCTGCAGACCGGAGGCCGGCACCAGTTCTGGGACGATCGCCTGGAAGGCGGGGGCGGAAAGCGCCGCACCGACCGCGATCGCGGCGGTGAAACCGAGCAGCAGCGCCGGGGTGGTGAGCCCGCCGATCGTCATCACCGCGAGCAGCGCCGCGGCGGACAGGCCGAAGAGCTGCGCGCCGATGAGCAGGCGGCGGCGATCGACGATGTCGGCGAGCGCACCACCGGGGAGCGCGAGCAGGAACATCGGCAGGGTGGTCGCGGCCTGGACCAACGCCACCATCAGCGGCTCACGCGACAGCGAGGTCATCAGCCAGCCGGCGCCGACATCATGCATCCAGGTCCCGATGTTGGAGACGACGGTGGCGATCCACAGCGCACGGAAGATCGGGTTGGCGAGCGGCGAGGGCTCGGCCGCGGGGGTGGCGGTGGTGGCGTTCATGATCTGCGCTCGCTGAGGACGGCGGCAAGCATCAGCCCGCCGATAAGCCCGACATGTTCGAGGAAGCTGTTGCGGTCGTGGAAGCGCGCGACCGGATCGGCGATCTGCCAGAAAGGATGGCCGATCAAGGTCGCGAGCGCGGTGAAGACGCCAAGCGCACCGGCACCCAGCCATCCCCAGCGGCGGATGATCAGCAGCAGCGAGCCACCGAGCTGGATGAGAAGGGTGAGCACCACGACCAGCCATGCGGGTTCGAGGCCGAAATGGCGGGCCTCGCCCAGCGCGCCGTTCAGATCGGCCAGCTTGGCGAAGCCGCTGGTCCAATAGGGCAATGTGAGGAGGGCGATGGCGCCGGTGGCGAACCAGCCGGCGCCGAGCAGGCGAGCGATGGGACGGGGCGCCATCGCTCAGACCGCCCAGCAGCCGCAGCCGAGCGTGCCCCAGAAGCTCTGGACGTCGGCGGCGGGGACGGCGGCACCGAGCGCCGCGGCATGATCATGGCCATGGACCGCGCAGCCAGACTGGCAACCGCAGGCGGAAGCCAGCTTCGCGGCGGTTTCCGGCCGGCGATAATGGCCGCCGAAGGTCGCAACCGGCGACCAGTCCGGCATCGCCTTGGGCAGCGCCGGGGCGAGCGGGCCGAAGTCGCCCTCGCCATGGACGATCTTGCCTCCAAGCATCGTCAGCACCGAGCGGAGCTGCGCGATCTCGCTTTCGGGCACGCCAAAGAAATCGTCCGACAGCAAGGCGAGGTCGGCGAGCTGGCCGGCCTTGATCTGCCCCTTCTTGCCCTGCTCGTTGGAGAACCAGGTGTTCGCCTCCGTCCACAGCCGCAACGCGGTTTCGCGGTCGAGCCGGTTTGCTACCGGGTAGAGGCCGAGGCCGCCCACCGTCTTGCCGGTGACCAGCCACGACAGGGACACCCACGGATTGTAGCTGGCGACGCGGGTCGCGTCGGTGCCGGCGCCGACCGGCAGGCCGGCGGCCATCATCCGCTTGATCGGCGGGGTGCGTTCGGCGGCGCGAGCGCCATAGCGCTGAACGAAATATTCGCCCTGGAAGGCCATGCGGTGCTGCACGGCGATGCCGCCGCCCAGTGCCGCAATGCGATCGATGTTGCGATCGGTGATCGTCTCGGCATGGTCGAAGAACCAGTTGAGGCCCTTCAGCGGGATGTCGCGATTGACCTTCTCGAACACGTCGAGCGCGCGGCTAACGGTTTGATCGTAGGTGGCGTGTAGTCGCCACGGCCAGCGCCGTTCGGCGAGCAGGCGGATCACGGGTTCGAGATCGCTCTCCATGTTCGCCGGCATATCCGGCCGGGCGACGCGGAAATCCTCGAAGTCGGCGGCGGAATAGACCAGCATCTCGCCGGCGCCGTTATGGCGATAGGTGTCGTCACCATCGCCGGGCTTCACCTTGGTCGACCAGGTGGCGAAGTCCTTCAGCTCTTCCTTGGGCTTTTGGGTGAACAGGTTGTAGGCGATGCGCAGGGTGAGCTGGCCGTCCTGGTGCAGCTTCTCGATGATCGCATAATCGTCCGGGTAATTCTGATAGCCGCCGCCGGCATCGATCACGCTGGTAACGCCGAGGCCGTTGAGTTCGCGCATGAAATGGCGGGTCGAGTTGAGTTGATACTCCTCAGGCAGCTTCGGCCCCTTGGCGAGCGTGGCGTAGAGGATCGTCGCATTGGGCTGCGCGAGCAGCAGGCCGGTGGGGTTGCCGGCGGCATCGCGGACGATCTCGCCGCCCGGCGGGTTGGGCGTATCCTTGGTGTATCCCACGGCGCGCAGTGCAGCGGCGTTGAGCAGCGCGCGATCATAGAGGTGGAGGATGAATACCGGCGTTTCGGGTGCGGCGGCGTTGATCTCCGCGATCGTCGGCAGGCGCTTCTCGGCGAACTGATGCTCGGTGAAGCCGCCGACCACGCGCACCCATTGCGGCGGCGGGGTGTTCTCGGCCCGGCGCTTCAGCATCGCCATCGCGTCCGCCAGGGTCGGCACGCCTTCCCAGCGCAGCTCCATATTATAGTTCAGCCCGCCGCGGATCACATGGATGTGGCTGTCGATCAGCCCCGGGATCAGCCGGCGGCCGCCAGCGTCGATCAAGCGGGCATTGGCGCCGAGCGCCGCGCGCGCTTCCTGCTCGCTGCCGACAGCGAGGAATTTGCCGCCGCGAATGGCGACCGCCTGGGCCACCGGATTTTCGCGATCCAGCGTGGTGATCTTCGCATTGGTGATGAGAATGTCGGCGGGCGGGGTCATCGCGAAACTCTCCGTCGAGGTCAGCAGGGCGGTGGAGGCGGCGCCAGCGAGCGCCTGGCGGCGGGTGAAGGATGTCATGCGTCGCGATCCTTGTTGGAAGGCAGCGGTCCGGCCACGTGGCGGGCACAGTCTGTGCGCACGAAGCGGGCGATCTCGGTTCCGGCAGCCAGCCGCTTCGCGACCGGCACAATCTGCTCGCCCAGCAGGATGCCGAGCAGCCCGATCAGGGCGATGGTGGGCGGGGCGGGGGAACGGACGCCGATCAGGCTGTAGACGATGCCGACCAGCAGCCCGGCGGCGAGCGAGAGAAGATAGGGCTTCATGTCCGCACCCCCTGTCCGTCAGCCGCGGATGAAGGCGAGGAGATCGGCGTTGAACCGATCCTGATGAGTCGCGGTCAGCCCGTGCGGCGCCCCTTCATAGACCTTGAACTCGGCATCCTTGACGATCTTCGACGAGAGTTCGCCGGCATTGCCGATCGGCACGATCTGGTCGTCGTCGCCGTGGATGACGAGCGTCGGCACGTCGATCGCCTTCAGGTCATCGGTATAGTCGACCTCGGAGAATTCGTGGATGCAGAGATATTGGCCGAGCATCGAACCGGCCATGCCCTGCGCCCAGAAGGACTGGCGCAGCCCCTCGCTCACCTTCGCACCATCGCGGTTGAAGCCGTAGAAGGGAAGGGTGAGATCGAGGTAGAATTGCGAGCGGTCATCGGCCACGCCCTTGCGGATGCCGTCGAACACGGAGATCGGCAGGCCGCCCGGATAGGCTTCGGTCTTCGCCATGATCGGCGGCACCGCGCCGACCAGTACCATCTTTGCGACCCGCGCGGTGCCGTGGCGGCCGACATAATGGCTGATCTCGCCACCGCCGGTGGAATGGCCGACGAGCACGACATCCTTGAGGTCCAGCGCCTCGATCACCGACGCCAGATCGTCGGCATAGGTGTCCATGTCGTTGCCGGTCGCCGGCTGGTCCGAACGGCCATGGCCGCGGCGGTCATGGGCGATGACGCGATAGCCCTGCTGGACGAGGAACAGCATCTGGCCGTCCCAAGCGTCGGACGAGAGCGGCCAGCCGTGGGAGAAGAGCACGGGCTGCGCATCCTTCGCGCCCCAATCCTTGTAGAAAATGTTGGTGCCGTCGGCGGTGGTGACGAAGCTCATGGGGGATCCTTTTCGGGCAAGCCCCTCCCCTTCAGGGGAGGGGTTGGGGTGGGGGATGACGCTGGGTGCGGGATCGATGGGGTGGGGTGCCAATCGGACAGCCCCCACCCCCAGCCCCTCCCCTGAAGGGGAGGGGAGTTAGGGCTCAGTGCGCCTCGGAGGCGTTGAACATGGTCTTGGCGTAGGTGATGCCGAGGCCGTAGGCGCCGCCCCACTTGCGGGCGATGCCGGTGGTCATGTCGTAAGTCTCCCCACGGGCCCAATCGCGCTGCAGTTCGAGCAGATATTGGAGCGAGGTCATCGGGCGGGCGCCGAGCTGGATCATCCGCTCCACCGCGCGCTCATGCGCTTCCTCGGAAATGTCGCCGCAGGCGTCGGTAATGACATAGGTCTCGAAGCCCTGGTCGACCGCCGAGGCGACCGGGCCGACGATGCAGACCGAGGTCCACAGGCCCGCGAAAACGAGGCGCGGCTTGCCGATGCGGTTGACCTCCTCGATCACGCCGGCATCTTCCCAGGTGTTCATCGAGGTGCGGTCGAGCATCTTCTGGTCGGGGAAGGCATCGGTGATCTCGGCGAACATCGGGCCCGAGAAGCTCTTTTCCGCGACCGTCGTCAGGATCGTCGAGACGCCGAAGCCGGCGGCGGCGTTGGCGACGAGCGCGGCATTGTTGCGCAGCAGTTCGGCAGAGATCGACTTGGTGGCGAAAGCCATCTGCGACTGGAAATCGATCATGATCAATGTGTGGTCGGCCGGCGAAAGCAGGGTCTTGCCGGCGGTCGGGGTGGCGGTGATCGTCATCGGTCGGTTTCCTCTGTTGAAGCGTTGCACCGTTTCGTCCGGTGCTGAGAGGAGCCTATGGCGAATCACTTCTAGGGATAAGTCGGATAAAATCCGCCTGCATGTTGCAAAAATTAGAAAAGCTGCACAATCAGTCGCTGTCCTTTTCAAGGGCGGGTGCGGCGACGGGCGTGCTGCGGCCGGCAAGCGCGGCGTCCAGCGCATCATGATCGAGCGCATTTTCCCAGCGCGCGACGACGATCGTCGCCACCGCATTGCCGACGAAGTTGGTAAGGCTGCGGCACTCGCTCATGAAGCGGTCGACGCCGAGGATCAGCGCCATGCCGGCGACCGGCACCGAAGGTACGATCGACAATGTCGCGGCCAAGGTGATGAAGCCCGCGCCGGTGACGCCGGCGGCGCCCTTGGAACTGACCATCGCCACCAGCAGCAGCGCGACCTGATCGCCCAGCGAGAGATGGACGTTGCACGCCTGCGCGATGAACAGGGCCGCCAGCGTCATATAGATATTGGTGCCGTCGAGGTTGAACGAATAGCCGGTGGGGACGACGAGGCCGACCACCGGACGCGAACAGCCCGCGGCCTCCATCTTTTCGATCAGGCTGGGCAGCGCGGCTTCGGAGGAGGAGGTGCCGAGCACCAGCAGCAGTTCGGCCTTCAGATAGGCGATCAGCCGGAAGATGCTGAACCCCGCCGCCAGCCCGACCAGTCCGAGCACGCCGAGCACGAAGATCAGCGAGGTGCCGTAGAAGGTCGCGACGAGCACGCCGAGATTGACCAGCGCGCCGACGCCATATTTGCCGATGGTGAAGGCCATCGCCCCGAACGCTCCGATCGGCGCCGCCCGCATCAGGATCGCGACGACGCGGAACACGACCAGCGAGATACGCTCGAGCAGATCCCTGACGGGGGCAGCGGGCTCACCGATCAGCGACAGCGCGATGCCGAACAGGATCGCGACGAACAGCACCTGCAATATGTTGCCGCCGGTCAGCGCGGACACCATCGTGTCCGGAATGATCGAGAGCAGGAAACCGGTGAGCGACGTTTCGTGCGCCTGGTGGCTGTAGGTGGCGACCGCGCCGGCATCGAGCGTCTTCGGATCGATGTTGAGGCCGTGGCCGGGCCGCACGACATTGGCGACGACCAGCCCGACGATCAGCGCCAATGTGGAAAAGGTGAGGAAATAGGCGAAAGCCTTGCCCGCGACGCGGCCGACCGACTTCATCTCGCTCATGCCCGAGATGCCAGTGACGACGGTGAGGAAGATGACCGGCGCGATGATCATCTTCACCAGCTTGATGAAGCCATCGCCGAGCGGCTTGAGAGAGGCACCGACATCGGGCCAGAAATGCCCGATCAGGGTACCGGCGAGGATCGCGACGAGCACCTGCAGATAGAGATGCTGCCACCAGGGTATGGGACGCGCCGGCTGGGCTTTCACCGTTGCAATGGCCATCCGTCATGCTCTCCTGCGGGCGCGATACGCCGGTGTTTCATCTCCTGTGGCGGAGCGGAAGGCCAGAGGGGGTGAGATGAATGAAATTCTTCGTCGATGCATCCATGTCCTCCCCGAGCGGAGTTCGGGGACATTAAAAAACGCCACGTTACCGTCACATGACCTCTCGCAGCGCCGGAAAGTGACAGTGGTTACAGTGGATTTCGGCCTCATCACGTCACCGGATCCTCGAAAATCGGAGTCGTGACCCGATCGATCGACGCCGGACAGGCCCCGCTGGCGCCGAGGTCTACTGCAGGCGCGCGCCGGGTTGAATCGCGGAAAAAGGGCGCGTCAGCGCCGCCGGCGGTGGACGACCCCTTCCAAGCGGCGTGCCCAGACCGGCGCGGCATCGCCCAGATCGAGGATGATCCGGCCCGACCTGCGCCGCGAGGGGCCGAGCGTGAGGAAGCGGCGGTCGAGGCGGGCGAAATAGGGCATGCGCAACACGCGGCCCTCGAAGCGGTTGCCGCGCGGGCGGATCAGCATGTGGCGGCCATCGACGCCACGCACCAGCGCGCCATAACCGGCGCGATCGACCACCGCCTCGGCGGGCTCGAATTCGGCATCCGCCTCGGTCGCGATCGCCAGCGCTTCATCGATGTCGGCGATGCGCGGATCGCCGCGCCGCCGGCGCATCGCCAGCACGGCGGCGCCGGAAGCCAGCGCCACCGCGGCGATCGACGCCGGCACCACGATCAGGATCATCGCGCGGAGAGCGAATCCAGCATCACCCGGATCGGCGACAGATCATAGCCCGCCTCGGCCGCTTTGCCGGCGAGGGCATCGGGCGTATCGCCCTGCTTGGCGCGCGCCAGCGCCCAAAGCAGGGTCGAGCGGGTGCCCGAGCGGCAATAGGCGAGGATCGGCCCCTGCGCGGCGGCGATCGCGTCGATCGTTGCATCGAGCTGCGGCATCGAGAAGCCGGCATGCGTCACCGGAATCGCGACATAGGCGATGCCATGCTCGGCGGCCGCGGCTGCGATCTCATCCCCGGTCGGCTGGCCGGGCTCCTCGCCCTCCGGCCGGTTGTTGATGATCAGCTTCACACCAAGCTGCGCCGCCTCCGCGACATCGGCGGTGGTGATCTGCGGCGAGACGAAAAGGCCGTCGTCGAGCGTCCTGAACATGGGCGGCATAACTTTCCTGGTTGGGCCGCGGGCTATATCAGCCGAAGCGGTATCCGGAAACGGTCCAGCCGATCACCGTGCTGCGATGCGCATGGCTGCCGGCATCGTCGGCGCCGGCACCGGCGGCGACCATCAGCGGAATCAGATGCTCCTCGCGCGGATGCGAGAATTCGGCCTCGGGCATCGCGCGCCAATCCGCCAGCCTGGCTTCGCGCGTTGCCGGATCGGGATCGGTGACCGCAGCGGTGAGCGCGGCATCGAACCGCTCGGACGGGGCGGTTGCTTGCGGCCCGCGCACGCGCATGTTGTGGAAGCTCATGCCGGATCCGACGATCAGTACGCCCTCGTCGCGCAGTGGCGCCAGTGCACGGCCGGCGGCGATGTGGGCGGCGGGATCGAGATCCTGACGGAGACTGAGCTGGACGACGGGGATGTCGGCATCGGGCAGCGCCACCTTCAGGGGGATGAACACGCCATGATCCCAGCCGCGCGCGCCGTCACGCCCGGCGGGGAAGCCGGCGCCTTCCAGCAGTTCGGCCGCGCGCGCCGCGACATCGGGCGCGCCCGGCGCATCCCAGCGCAGCGCGTAGGTGTGCGGCGGAAAGCCATAATAATCGAACAGCAGGCCGGGCTTCGCGCCGTCATGCACCGTGAACACCGATTCTTCCCAATGGCCCGAGATCACCAGGATCGCGCGCGGCCGTTCCGGCAGACCGGTGACGATCGTCTTGAGATAGGCCTCCATCGGCTGCCACATCGGATCGGGCGGGCCGCCCTCGTTCATGAAGAAGCAGGGGCCGCCGCCGTGCGGGATGAACAGGCTGGGAAGTCTCATGGCTGCGATATCGGCGTGGGCGCGCGGGACGACAAGTGCCTTCGCCTGCTCTAGGGGTGCAGGGCCATGACCCGCTTCACCGTCAACAACCAGCCCGTCGAATATCGCATGGATCCGGAAACGCCGCTGCTGTGGGCGCTGCGCGACGCATCCAACCTCACCGGCACCAAATATGGCTGCGGCACCGGCGATTGCGGCGCCTGCACGGTGGATGTCGATGGCCGCGCGGTGCGATCCTGCACAGTCAGCATCGCCGCATGCGAAGGCCGGTTCGTCACGACGATCGAGGGACTGACGCGCGACCGCAGCCATCCCGTGCAGCAGGCGTTCGTGGCGGAGAGCGTGCCGCAATGCGGCTATTGCACGCCGGGCATGGTGATGGCGGCGGCAGTGCTGATCCGTCGCACGCCGGATCCGAGCGAGGAGGATATCCGCAGGGCAATAACCAACCTCTGCCGCTGCGGCACCTATCCCCGGATCGTCCGCGCGGTGCAGCGCGCTGCGCGCGTGGCGCGGGGCGAGGAGGTTATCGCCGCAGCCCCGCCGCCCGGCATCGATCCTGCCGATGCGGCGCGCGCGGTTCCGGCGCTGGTGGCGCCCCCCAAGTAGAATCGCAAAAGCTTTCTATCTGCTGTCTGCGCAATTCAGACTGATGTCAGCGCACCCATGACAAAAGCGGCTCATGGTCGCGGTTCGTGCATCGCGA
Organism: Sphingomonas zeicaulis; assembly: GCF_050433225.1. Taxonomy (NCBI): domain Bacteria; kingdom Pseudomonadati; phylum Pseudomonadota; class Alphaproteobacteria; order Sphingomonadales; family Sphingomonadaceae; genus Sphingomonas; species Sphingomonas zeicaulis. The sequence continues at coordinate 93,198 of NZ_JBNPXQ010000002.1, forward strand.
CACCCGAGGAGTCGAATGACAATGAAGAAGCTGTTGATGGCGGTGCTGATGGCCGCGACGGCGGCAACGCCGGCGATGGCGGATCCGCCGAACCGCGGCGACCGCGGGTTCCGTTCGGAACGTCCGCAACGTGCCGCGCCCCAGCCGCGCCCCGCACCGCAGCCCCGCGCGGCCCCGCAACCCCAGTTCCGTGGCGCGGTGCCGCAGCGTGACCGCACTATCCGCGCGGAACGCCGCGACGGCAGCGAGACGTTCCGGCGAGATCGTCCGCAGGGCAACCAGCCCGATTTCCGGCAGCGCGCAGCCCAGCAGCGTGTCGCGCAGCAACAACAGCAGCAGCAACAGCGCGACTGGCGCAATGGCGGTGGCAACGATCAGCGCAACTGGCGTAATGATGGTCGCAACGGCCAGCGCGACTGGCGCGATGATCGCCGCGACGACCAGCGTGACTGGCGCAACGATCGCCGCAACGACCAGCGCGACTGGCGCAATGACCGCCGCGACGGTCAGCGCGACTGGCGCAACGATCGCCGCGACGACCAGCGCGACTGGCGCAACGATCGCCGCGACGACCAGCGTGACTGGCGCAACGATCGTCGTGACGACCGCCGTGACTGGCGCAATGACCGCCGCGACGATCGACGCTGGGACCGCAACTGGCGCAACGACCGGCGTTATGACTGGCGCAACTATCGGTCGCGCTATTCGAACCATTACCGGCTGCCGCGCTATTATGCGCCACGTGGCTGGGGCTATGGCTACCGCCGCTATTCGACCGGCATCTATCTGAATTCGTTGCTGTTCGGATCAAGCTATTGGATCAACGATCCTTGGTCGTATCGGCTGCCGCCGGCGGACGGCCCCTATCGCTGGGTCCGCTATTATGACGACGTGCTGCTGATCGACGTGCGCAGCGGCTATGTCGTCGATGTGATCCACGACTTCTTCTACTGATCCGCCCCCCTTTCGGGCAGCGATCGAGGCCCCCGGCACGCCGGGGGCCTTTCTTTTTATCGCTTGCGCAGGCGCGGCCCAATCCACACAAAGTGGCGATGAGCCATGACCTCACTCCCGGCCGCCCATCGCAGCGCCTGGCCGATATCGGACGCATCGTCGCCACCCGACTCGACGCCTTACCCGGCGTGTTCAAGGCAGATTCGCCGCACATCGAACTTTATTATGCCGAGCAATGGCTGACCGAAGAGGAATGCGCGCAGCTCGTAGCGATGATCGAGGCCGATCGCGTGCCGTCCGAGCTGATGGGCGATCCCGGCGATCCAGAATTCCGTAACAGCGAGAGCTGCAACTTGGATCGCTGGAACCCGCTGGTCCACGCGATCGACACGCGTATTTCCGACATGTTCGGCCTGCCGCACGAAAATGGCGAGACGGTGCAGGGCCAGCGTTACGCACCCGGCCAACAGTTCAAGGTCCACAGCGATTACCTGCATCCCGACCTACCCGGCTATTCCGATGCCCAGTGGGCGGGTGGCCAACGCAGCTGGACCGCGATGATCTATCTCAACGCGCCCGAGGGGGGCGGCGAGACCGATTTCCCCTATGCCGGGCTGCGCGTGCAGCCGCGCGCGGGGATGCTGCTGGCCTGGAATAACATGAACCCCGATGGCGGCTACAACCCGATGACGCACCACCAGGGCATGACGGTGACGGCCGGTGTGAAATACATCATCACGAAATGGTTCCGCGAAGAACGCTGGTTGCCGGAATATAAGCGCTGAACCGAGGTTACCGACGTAGGAGCATCGTCGCTCCGCGACATCTTGCGACAATTATGACTGGCTCCTTTCTGCCGCATTCCCGACCGGTTCAGATCGAATCGGGCAGATGGGAACTGTGGACGCGAGGGCGGTGTTTTGCCCCGCACCCGTAAGGAGGAGTAAGTTCCGATGCGTAAGATGATCATCATGGCTTTGATGGCGGCGACGGCGGCGACCGGAATGCCCGCGGTGGCGAGCGCGCAGTCGGCGGGGGAAGTCCGGCGCAGCGCACGCGATCTGCGACAGGAGCAGCGCGATCTTCGCGACGCCTATCGCAGTGGCGACCGTCGCGAAATCCGCGAGCAGCGCCGCGACGTCCGCGAGGCCGCACGCGACTATCATGAAGACCGCCGCGACTATCGCAACGCCCGCCGCGACGACTGGCGCGCCTATCGCGAGCGCAACCGTGCCGTCTATTCGCGTGGTCGCTGGAATGCGCCGTTCCGCTACCAGCAGTTCCGCACAGGCGTCGTGCTGCGGCCGAACTATTATTCGTCGCGCTATTACATCAACGATCCCTACCGCTATCGCCTGCCGGCCGCCGGCCGCAACACGCGGTGGATCCGCCACTATGACGACGTGCTGCTGGTCAACATCCGCAACGGCCGCGTCCTCGATGTGATCCGCGGCTTCTATTGGTGATGCGATAGAATATCCGCGATCCTGCCGCCCCCGGAGTTCTCCCTGCTTCGGGGGCGGCTTGCTGTTGGTGCGACGAACCGGTAGCGGTGGACGATGCTTCGCCTGCCGGCCGCCGCGCCGCTGATTCTTGCCCTTGCCACCTGCCTTGCCGCCACAGGCGCGCATGGACCCGCGGCCGTCGCTGCCGTTCGCCCGGATCCGTCAGCCGAACTGAGCGCCTTGTTCGACCGCAGCGATGCGGATTATCTCCGCCGCAACCCGATCGCAGCTTTGTATCGCGGGGTGACCAGTCGCGCCGACCGGCTGGGCGACAGCATGAGCGATGCCTATTTCGCGGGTGAGGCCGCCGCAGTGCGGCATGATCTGGCGGCGCTTGCCGCGATCGACCGCAGCGCGCTCTCCCCCGCCGACCGCATCGCCTATGACAGTTTCAAATGGCAGGCGGAAACGACGCTGAAAGGCTATGAGCCGGCGCTGCTGCGCCTGCAGGCGCTGCGCCCGATCGATCATTTCACCGGTATCCAGACCTGGTATCCCGACATCGCCTCCGGCGCCTCCCCCGCGCCGTTCGAAACGATGGCGGACTATCGCGACAATCTGGCGCGCAACCGCGATTTCGGCCGGCAGATCGACCGCACCATCCGTCGGCTGCGCGAGGGGATGGCAGCGGGGATCGTCCAGCCTCGGCTCATCGTCGACAAGGTGCTGGGCCAGCTCGACACGCAGCTTGCCCAGCCGGTGGAACAATCCCCCTTCTACCAGCCTGCGGCGCGGCCGCCCGCCGACTTCAAGCCGGCCGACGTCCTGCTCGTCCGCCGCCAGCTTGCCACATCGATCCGCAACGACGTCTACCCAGCCTATCGCCGGCTGGCGCAGTTCCTGCGCACCACCTACCGCCCCGCCGCGCGCACCCAGGTGGGGCTTTCGGCGATGCCCGAAGGCACGCAGCTCTATAGCTGGCTGATCGAGGCGAATACGACGCTGCCGATGACCGCCGACGAGATCCACACGCTGGGGCTCGCCGAGGTCGCGCGGATCCGGCGGCAGATGGATGCGATCCGGCGGCAGGTGAAGTTCAAGGGCAATCTGGCCGCCTTCTTCGATCACCTGCGCACCAGCCCGCGCTTCCAGCCGCGCTCCGCCGACTGGATCCGGGAGCGTTACGAGGAAATCGGTCGCAAGGTCGACGCGAAGGTGCGCGAGCAATTCTCATCAATCCCGCGCACGCGGCTGTCGGTCCAGCCGGTGCCGGCCTATCGGGAGCAGAGCGACGCCGGCGGATCCTATGCGCAAGGGTCGATCGACGGCAGCCGGCCCGGCACCTTCTATTACAACACCTACGACCTGCCATCCCGCTTCACCTGGGGGATGGAGACGTTGTACCTGCACGAGGCGATCCCGGGGCATCATTTCCAGATCAGCATCGCGCAGGAAAATCCGCGGCTGCCCAACTTCCAGCGCTTCGGCGGCAACACGGCCTATGTCGAGGGTTGGGCGCTCTATGCCGAAACGCTGTGGCCTGAACTGGGGATGGAGACCGACCCCTATCAGCGCTTTGGCGGGCTGAACGACGAGATGCTGCGCGCGATGCGGCTTGTCGTGGATACCGGCATTCATGCGAAGGGCTGGACCCGCGACCAGGCGATCACCTACATGCTCGCCAATTCGGGCATGGGCCGCACCGATGCGACGATCGAGGTCGACCGCTATATCGCCATCCCCGGCCAGGCGCTGGCCTACAAGATCGGCCAGATGACGATTTTGCGGCTGAAGGCGAAGGCGAAGGCGGAACTTGGCGGGCGTTTCGACGTACGCGCCTTCCATGCGCAGATCCTGGGCAGCGGCGCGCTGCCGATGCAGGTGCTGGAGCACAAGATCGACGACTGGATTGCAGCGCAACGCGGCGGCATGCCGGCTTCGGGATGAAGTGCGCGCCTCTTCGGCATTGGCCGGTGCGGCCCCATTCGGTGATGGGCGGCACGCACTGGCCAAGCCGCGGTCAGCCGGGTTGGGGGAGGGGCGGCTGACGGCGGAAGCGGGTTATCGTGCGGCTTCGATGGCCTGCGCCTTGACCAGCGCATCCTGCAGTTCGGCCTTGGACAGGCCACCATCGCTGTCGGCATCGAGCCCTTCGAACGCTCCGGCGATCACCGGGACCATGGCAGCCTCCGCCTTGCTGACCTGGCCGCTCCCGTCCTTGTCCATTGTGGCGAAGGCGGTTTCCATTGCCGCGGTCTGCCGCGCGAAACGGGCCTGCACATAGGCTCGGTATTCGGCGCGATCGACATGATCATCCTTGTTTGCGTCCATCGCCGCGAACGCGGTGTCGCTGTCGAGCGGCGGCGATGGGGTCTGCGCCGCGGCAGCGATGGGAATCGCAAGCGCGCTCGCCGCACTGATGGTTATCTTCATCGAACATCCTTCTCGCTCTGGCCGCCCTGCACGGCGCTGGGTTCGCGCTGAATCGGTCACGAACATTGCGGCAGCCTGACGCCGGCCCGGATCGGCCCGGACCGGCGCGACGCCATGTTGAGGCAATGTCCACATGGTCCCTTGGCGGGGCATCCAGGGTGCGGATGCGCTGTAAGGAGTATGAAGCATGGCTTCGCGAACAGGCTGGTGGATGTTGATCGTGGCTGCGACGGCACTTGCGCTTCCGGTCGGCCCCGTCACCACCCCGGCTTATGCGCAGGGCTGGGACAAATCCTCGTCATGCCGGCGCCTCGACGGCCGCGACCGCGAACGCTGCGAGCGCGACCGGGACCGTTGGGACCCTGACCGGAATCGGCGCGAACGCGAACGCGAGCGGCGCAAGGATGCAAAGACCGACGGTATCGTCGCGGGCGTCGTCGGCACCGCGATCACCGGCGGGATCATCGCTGCGGCGGCCAGTAAGAAGAACAAGGATAAAGGCCGGGACGGGGACGGAGGGCGTGACCGTCGCGTCTATTGCGAGGATCGCTATGGAAATTACGACGGACGATCCGACAGCTATCGTGCTGCGGACGGACGCTGGTATCGGTGCGAATGACCGGCTGCATCGCCACGCGATGGCGCCGCCGCAGCAGGAAAGCAGGGACAGTTGATGCGCATTCTGCTCGTCGAGGATGAGGCCGAGCTGGCAGCGACGATCCGCGGCCTGCTCGAACAGGAACAATGCGTCGTCGACTGGGCCGACCGCCTCTCGATTGCCGAGGAAGCGGCCTCGTTCGGCGTGCATGATCTTGTCGTCCTCGATCGCACGCTGCCCGATGGAGACGGGCTTTCGCTGATCCCCCCGCTGCGACGGCGCAATCCCGGCGTGCCGATCATCATACTCAGCGCGCGCAGCGAATTGTCAGACCGCGTCGCCGGGCTCGACGAGGGCGCCGACGACTATCTCGCCAAGCCTTTCGCATTCGAGGAATTGCTGGCGCGCATCCGCGCGTTGCGCCGCCGGCCGAACGAACTGACGCCGGACGAGGTCCGCGTCGGTCGCCTGAAATTCGACCTCGCGTTCGACGAGGCGTCGGTGGACAGCCGGCGGCTCGACCTCCCGCGGCGGGAAATGCGTGTTCTCGCGACCTTATTGCGTCGCCGCGGGCGGACCGTGCTGCGCGAATCGCTCGAGCAGGCAGTCTACGGCTTCGACGACGAGGTGCAGTCGAACACGCTGGACTCCCATATCTCGCGCCTCCGTCGCAAACTCGCCGAAGCCGACGCCGAGGTCGAGATCCACGCGATCCGGGGCGTCGGTTATCTGTTGAGAGCCCGCGCATGAGCCGGCGGCAACCATCGCTGAAGCGGCCGCTGATCATCAAGCCGCTGCTGTTCCAGCTCGTCATCTCGCTGATCACCTTCACCATCTTCATGGCGCTGTTGCTGCGGATCGACGCGGGCGGCCATTATGTCGACGAGGAGATGACGACAGTGGTGGCCGAGGCTATCGCCCGCCGCGACGATGGCAGCCTGACCGTCCGCATGACGCCCGAACTCGAGAAATTGCGTCGCGCCGCGCCCGATCTCTGGTTTCTCGCGCGGGACGATCAGGGCCGCCTCATTTCCTTCGGCAATGTGCCGAGCCAATATAAGGCATCGAGCGCGATCCTCGCCGATATTTCCTACGCGCATCTGCGCGATGGCTCCGCCCCCTATGACCTGTCGGCGGTGATCCGGCGGGAGAAGGGCCCGGCGGGTACGCTGACGATTATCGGCCATGGCAAGATCACCACCATCACGCTGACGGTGGCGTTGTTCTCCAATCTCGTCGTCGTTCCGATCTTTCTCGTTCTGGCGCTGGTGACAATCGTAACCACGCCGCTGATCGTGAACCGGGCGCTTGCCGGTGTGAACCGGATCGCCAGGGAAGCGGAGGGCATCGATGCCAACAGCCGCGGCACCCGCCTTTCGGAGAAGGAAGTGCCGCGCGAGATCGAACCGCTCGTCCGCGCGGTGAATGACGCGCTCAGCCGGCTCGACAAGGATTATCACCGCCAACGCCGCTTCATCGCTTCCGCCGCACACGAACTGCGCACCCCGATCGCGCTGCTGCAGGTGAAGATCGAGGCCGCCGGCACGGCGACCAGAAGGCAATTGGCAGCAACGGTCGCGCGGCTCGCCAATCTTACCGAGCAGTTGCTTGACCTCCATCGCCTCGATCAGAACCCGCCGGAGGACGTGATCGACCTTGCCGCCTTCGCCCGGCGAACCGCAGCCGATCTTGCGCCGCTGCTGATCGCGGCGGGCAAATCGATCGAAGTGCAGGTCGATCATGCGTTACCGATCATGGGCAATGTCGGGGCGATCGAGCGCGTGCTGACCAATCTCGTGCAGAATGCCGTCGAACATGGCGGCAATCGCGTCATCGTTCGTGTTCAGGATGCGTCCTTCGAGGTCGAGGATGATGGCCCCGGCATTCCGCCCGAGGAACGGGACAATGTGTTCGACGAATTCTATCGCCTGCGGCCGCGATCGACGGGAACCGGGCTCGGCCTGAGTCTCGTTCGACAGGTGGTGGAGCATCATCGTGGCAGCGTGATCATTCTCGATGCGCCGGAGGGCGGCACGATCGTGCGGGTCAGCTTTCCGCCGCGCTGAAACACTCTCCGCCGGCGCATGGTCCCTGCAATCCGGCATGCGATAATCGATGCGCTTGAATGTGGGAGATGATGACGGAAGCGGCGCTGACCATCACAATCGGGGACCGGCCGCCCGGTGGGGCCGCGCCGGCGAGTGCGCTCCGGCGCGGCCGACACCGAAACCGTCGGCGTCGGTCCGAAAGGGGCAGGACCGAAGAGCAGAACCTCCAGGTCCGGCGAAAGGTTTCGCTCTGACGCGTCGGTTCGCCGACGCCACATGACCGTTCATCGAACGTCGCCTGAGATCGGTCAGTTCAGGCCCTAGGCGCTTCAGCCGGCATCGTCAGAGCCTTGGCGATCAGCCCGCGCGAATTGTCCACGCCATAGAGCGCGATAAAGCTGCCCATCCGCGGCCCTTGGCTGGAGCCGAGCAGGGTTTCGTAGAGCGCCTTGAACCAGTCGCGCAGCGCCTCCTTGCCGAAATGCGCCTTGCCGATCTCATAAACCTCGTTCTGGATGTCCTCGGCGCTCGCATCGGGCCCAAGCTTCTCCAGCGCCGCGTCGAGATCCTTGAGCGCCGCCGCCTCGCGTTCGTCTGGCGCGCGGCGCTTGAGCGTCGGCGCGACGAAATCGCGGGTGTAGGCGAGCGCATAGCCGGCCAGCCGGTCGAGCTCCGGATAATTTTCCGGAGTCGCATCGGGCACGTAGTTTGAAAGATAGGACCAGATCTGCTCGCGGCTGGCATCGCCGAGCACGCCGGCGAGGTTGAGCAGCAGGCCGAAGGTCACCGGCAGCGCCTCGGTCGGCACCGCGCCATCATGGATGTGGTGGAGCGGGTTGCCGAGCTGCTGTTCGATCGGCTGGCCGGGATAGGTGCCGCGGAACTGCCAATAATCGTCGATCGCGCGCGGGATCACGCCCATGTGCAGCGACTTGGCCTTCTTGGGCTCGCGATAGATGTAGAAGGCCAGGCTCTCCTGCGGGCCGTAGGTCAGCCATTGTTCGAGGCTGAGGCCGTTGCCCTTGGTCTTCGAGATCTTCTCGCCCTTCTCGTCGAGGAACATCTCATAGTTGAAGCCCTCGGGCGGCTTAGCGCCCAGCACCCGCGCGATCTTGCCGGACTGGACGACCGAATCGATCAGATCCTTGCCCGCCATCTCGTAATCGACGCCGAGCGCCACCCAGCGCATCGCCCAGTCGACCTTCCACTGCAGCTTGGCCTGGCCGCCGAGGATCGACTGTTCGATCGTGTCGCCATCATCGACGAAGCGGATGATGCCCTTCTCGGCATCGACCACCTCGACCGGCACCTGCAGCACGATGCCAGACTTGGGGCTGACCGGCAGCACCGGCGAATAGGTCGCCTGCCGCTCGGCGCGCAAGGTCGGCAGCATCACGCCCATGATCTTGTCATAGTTGCGCAGGACGGACTTCAGCGCCTCGTCGAACCGGCCCGAGGTGTAGCAGTCCGTCGCCGAGAGGAACTCGTAATCGAAACCGTAGCGGTCGAGGAAATCGCGCAGCATCGCATTGTTGTGGTGCGCGAAGCTTTCGAACTTGCCGAACGGATCGGGCACCTTGGTCAGCGGCTTGCCGATATATTCGGCAAGCATCTCACCATTGGGTACGTTGCCCGGCACCTTGCGGAGCCCGTCCATATCGTCGCTGAACGCGATCAGGCGGGTGGGCTGGTCGGAAAGCGCGTGGAAAGCCTGGCGCACCATCGTGGTACGCAGCACTTCGTTGAAGGTGCCGATGTGCGGCAGACCCGACGGGCCATAGCCAGTCTCGAACAGGATCGGGGCGCCGCCGGGTTTGCCGTTCGGGTAGCGCGCCAGCAATTTGCGGGCCTCCTCATAAGGCCAGGCCTTCGACGCCAGCGCCGCGGCGCGGAGTTCGGGAGAGAGGGACACGCGATCGTTTGTCATTTGTTCTCGTTCACCTATAGCTTGGTTCAGATAGCGGCGAGCGAGGCGATGCCAAGAGGGTTTTCAGCGTTTGAGCGGCCGAAACGGCCCATCCGGCGGGCAAAAGCGCGCCCATGACGCTGCCTTGGGCCGCATTGCACGCCAGCCATGGCGGCATCTGGATCGCCACGTCGGAGGGCGACACCCGGCGCATTGGCCGCGGCGAGGCGATCGCGCGCGCCGCCGAGACGCCAATGATCCTGCTCAACGCACCGCTCATCGGGCAGCGGCTGGGCTATCCCGACCTGTCTGGGCTCGACCTGCTGGAGCTGTTCGCCTTCGTGTATCCGGCGCGGTTCGCGGTGCCGACGCCGCGCGGCTTGGCGCGCGCGCTGGGGGTGGAGCCGCCGGCCAGCGATGCCGATGCCGCCGCGACCTTGATCGCGATCACGCAAGCCCTGTTCGCGCAGGTCGAGCGCAAGGACTGGCCGGAGCGCGAGGGCGCCTGGACATCCGCGCAGACACTGGGTCGGCTGCGCTGGCCATGGGCGGCTGCGCTTGCCCCGCGCATCCCACGCCCGAAAGATGCCGAACGCTGGCTGTTCTCGCGCCTGCCCGAATGGGAGGAGGGCGCCCCCCGCGCGCAGCCGCGCACTGTGGCGGTCGAGCCGGAGGATGCCGCAACACGGCTGGCTCTGCTGACCGGCGCCGGCGCCGAGCAACGATCCGGCCAACAGGACTTCGCCCGCGCCGCCACCACCGCCTTTGCGCCCCGACAGACCCGTGACGCCCCCAATATGCTGCTTGCCGAGGCGGGAACGGGCATCGGCAAGACATTGGGCTATCTCGCCCCCGCGTCGCTGTGGGCGGAGCGGGCGGATGGCCCGGTGTGGATCTCGACCTACACCAAGGCGCTGCAGCGCCAGCTCGACCGCGAGCTGGTGCGGCTGTTCCCCGACCCGGCTGTGCGCAAGCGGCGCGCGGTGGTGCGCAAGGGACGCGAGAATTATCTCTGCCTGCTCAATCTGGAGGATGCGCTGCAGGGCGGTTTCCAAGGGCGTGCGGCGATCCTCGCGCACCTCGTCGCGCGCTGGGCCGCCTTCACCCGCGATGGCGACATGGTGGGCGGCGACCTGCCAGGCTGGCTGCCCGCCTTGTTCCGCCGCGCGGGATCGACCGCGCTGACCGATCGCCGCGGCGAGTGCGTCTATGCCGGCTGCCCGCATTACCGGAAATGCTTCATCGAGCATGCCGCACGGGCCAGCGCGCATGCCGACATCGTCGTCGCCAACCATGCGCTGGTGATGGTCAACGCCGCGCGCGGGCGCGAGGCGGCGAACCGCCCGCAGCGCATCGTGTTCGACGAAGGGCATCATCTGTTCGACGCCGCCGATTCGATGTTTGCGACGGCGCTGTCCGGGCAGGAGGCGATCGAGCTGCGCCGCTGGGTGCTGGGGCCCGAGTCACGCGCGCGGGGGCGGCGGCGCGGGCTTGCCGCGCGCCTTTCCGACGTCGCCAGCTATGACGCCGAGGGGGCGATGGCGATCAGCGATGCCGGCCGCGCCGCGCAGGCACTGCCCGGCGATGGCTGGCTGGCGCGGATCGCCGAGGGCGCGCCCTTCGGCCCGGTCGAGGATCTGCTCGCCGCAGTACGCGGCACCGTGTTCGCGCGCGGCGACGGCGTCGATGCGGGCTATGGGCTCGAGACCGAGATGGCCGAGTTGGACGGCGCTCTGGTTTCCGCCGCCGAGCCCGCCGCCGAGGCGCTGGACGCCCTGCTGCGCCCGCTCGTGAAGCTCGGCCGGCGGCTGGAGGCGGTGATCGAGGAGGGGCCGGACTGGCTGGACGGGCAGGCGCGCGCGCGCATCGAGGGCGCTCTCGCCAGCCTGACGTGGCGGCAGGACATGGTCGGTGGCTGGCTGGCGCTGCTCTCCCGCGTCGGCGGACCCGCCGATCGCGACTTCGTCGACTGGCTGGCGGTCGACCGCTTCGAGGGGCGGGAGATGGACATCGGCATCCACCGCCGCTGGCTCGATCCGACACGGCCGGTTGCGGAACTGGTGCTCAAGCCCGCGCACGGCGTGCTGGTGACCTCGGCAACGCTCAAGGGGCCTGAGGGGTGGGACACCGCCGACGCCCGCACTGGTGCGATCCATCTGCCAACGAACGCGCAGCATTTCGAGGCGGAGAGTCCGTTCGACTATCCGGCCATGGCCGAGGTGCTGATCGTTACCGACATCAAGCGCGGCGACGTCGCGCAGCTCGCCCACGCCTATGCGAAGCTGATCGCGGCGGCGGGCGGCGGCACCCTTGGGCTGTTCACCGCGATCCGGCGACTGCGCGCAGTCCATGCCCGTATCGCCGACCGGCTCGCGCAGGACGGGCTGCCGCTTTATGCACAGCATGTCGATCCGATCGACACTGCGACATTGATCGACATCTTCCGCGACGAGACCGGATCCTCGCTGCTGGGCACCGACGCGCTGCGCGACGGCGTGGACGTGCCGGGCCATTCGCTGCGGCAGGTCATCATGGAAGGCGTGCCCTGGCCCAAGCCGACCGTGCTGCACGCCGCGCGCCGCGCCGCTGGCGGCGGCAGCGCGTTCGACGACCGGCTGATCCGCGCGCGGCTGGCGCAGGCGTTCGGCCGGCTGATCCGCCGCGCCGATGATCGCGGCACCTTCGTGCTGCTGTCGTCGGCAATGCCCTCCCGCCTGCTCTCTGCCTTCCCGCGCGGGGTGCCGATCTCACGGGTGACGCTCGACGAAGCGGCCGCCCGTGTTGCGGCGCGCCTTTCATCCGTCACGCCTTTGGGGCATGGCGTGACCGAGTCCGCTGCGGGGGAGGGGTGATGAAGACGCTGACGCTGTTGCGCCATGCCAAATCGAGCTGGGACGACAGTGTGCCGCGGGACTTCGACCGGCCGCTCAACCGCAAGGGCGAGCGTGCGGCCGCAACGATGGGCCGCCACCTGAAGGCGCAAGCCATGCAGTTCGACCATGTCGTGGCATCCCCCGCTGCGCGCTGCGTGGAAACACTCGAAAAATTCTGGGACGGCTATGGCACCACCATGTCGCCGGTTTGGGACAAGCGCATCTACCTCGCTTCATGCATGACCCTGCTCGACGTGGTGCATGATGCGCCGGCGAGCAGCGCGCGCCTGCTGATGGTGGGGCACAACCCCGGGCTGGAGGATCTGGCGCTGCTGTTGACGCCGGCGGACAGCGGCGGCCCGCTGCGCGACGTGCTGGAGGCCAAGTTCCCAACCGCGACCGTCGCCGAACTGGCATTCGACGTCGACGACTGGGGGGCGGTGAAGGCGCGCAGCGGCAGGCTGACTCGTTTCATCCGCCCGCGCGACGTGGATCCCGCGCTGGGCCCCGATCAGGACTGAGCCGGGGCCGCATCGCGGGCGAGCGCCCGTGCCAGCCGGTCACGAATGCCGATCAAGGCGGGGCGAAGATCCGCCGCCTCCTCCGGCGCAGGCATCGCCGCCCGCGCATCGACGACGCGCTCGGGGAGCCCAGCGTGTTCGGGCGGCTCGGGGTGGGCCGGCGTCGACCGGCCGGCGAGCAATTTCTGCACGCCGCGGATCGTATAGCCTTCCTGCTGCAGCAAGGCGTGTATCCGACGGACGAGCGCGACGTCGGTCGGCCGGTAATAGCGGCGGCGCCCCGAACGCTGCAGCGGGCGGAGCTGCGGGAAACGCGTTTCCCAATAGCGCAGCACATGCTGCGGTACGCCCAGTTCGGCGGAAAGTTCGCCGATCGTGCGAAATGCCGCCTCTGTCTTGCCCGTCACCGCCATGCCCGCGATCAGCCCGTCTCGACGATCCGGTCGCGCATCATCTGACTGGCACGGAAGGTGAGCACCCGCCGCGGCGCGATCGGCACCTCGACACCGGTCTTGGGATTGCGGCCGATCCGTTCGCCCTTGTCGCGCAGCAGGAAGCTGCCGAACCCGGAGATCTTCACGTTCTGGCCGCTCGCCAGCGCGGTGATCATGTGTGAGAGAATCTGCTCGACGATCGCTGAGGACTCAGTCCTCGAAAGACCCACCTCACGGTGAAGCGCTTCAGCGAGATCGGCACGCGTCAAAGTTCCCGCGACCATTCAGCCCCCCAATCAGGACTCAGTAACAAAACGACATATTATAGGGTCGCGCAGCCGCGTCAAATGCTTGGGTGAAAGCCATTTCCCGACCAGACAATCACGGTTTCGATCAGAAACCGGACTGAACAGATCTTGCCTGGCGCTGGCCTTCATGCTGGCCTTTTGCCTGACTTGTACCGATCAGTAACAACATTGGATTGTGCAGGCGCAATACAGCCGGATTCATGAAATTTCTGGTATGAGTTCATAGCATGAATGAGCGCGTTACCAGCGCGCAAGGCGTCAGTAGCGCAGAACCGACGCGCCCCAGGTGAAGCCACCGCCCATCGCCTCCAGCACGACCAGGTGTCCGCGCTGGATCCGGCCATCACGCACAGCGGCATCGAATGCGAGCGGTACCGAGGCCGCGGACGTGTTGGCATGGTCGGCCACCGTCATCACCACTTTTTCGGCGGGCAGCCCCAGTTTCTCGGCGGTTGCAACGAGAATGCGCGCATTGGCCTGGTGCGGCACGAGCCAGTCGACTTCTTCGGCGGCGATACCGGCGATCTCGAGCACCTCGGTCATCACCGCCGCCAGATTCTTGACCGCGTGGATGAATACCTTGGGGCCCTGCATGCGCAGCTTGCCGACGGTGCCGGTGGTGGAAGGACCACCATCGACATAGAGCAGGCCGTTGTGGCGGCCATCGGCGTGTAGCCGGGTCGCGATGATGCCCTGCTCACCGGGTTCATCCCGCCCCTCGAGCACCATCGCGCCGGCGCCGTCGCCGAACAGCACGCAGGTACCGCGATCTTCCCAGTCAAGGATGCGGCTGAAGGTTTCTGCGCCGATCACCAGCGCGCGTCGCGCCGATCCGGCGCGGATCATGCTTTCGACCACAGACAGCGCGTAGAGGAAGCCCGAGCAGACCGCCTGCACGTCGAACGCGACGCAATCATTGATGCCGAGCGCGGCCTGCACCTTGGTGGCGGAAGCGGGGAAGGTCTGGTCCGGCGTTGCGGTCGCGAGCACGATCAGGTCGATATCGGTGGGTTCGATACCGGCCGCCTCGATCGCGCGGCGGGCAGCATCGGTCGCGAGCGTGGCCGTGGTCTCGCCCTCACCGGCAACATGGCGGTTGCGGATGCCGGTCCGCTCGACGATCCATTCGTCGGACGTGTCGACGATCTGGGCGACCTCGTCGTTCGACATGCGCCGGGCAGGAAGCGCCGACCCCGTACCCAGAACCACCGCGCGTCGCGTCATGCCGTCAATGCCTCTGGGCCTTTGTGCGTATCGAAATTGGCCAGATCCTCTTTGATCCGGCGGGTGAGATCGTCGCGCACCAGTCGTGCGGCAAGCCTGATCGCGTTGGCGACGCCATTGGCGTTGGCGCTGCCATGGCTCTTCACCACCAATCCATTGAGGCCGAGGAAGATGGCGCCATTGTGATTGTTCGGATCGAGATGGTGGCGCAGCAACTCGGTGGCGGGACGCGAGATCAGGAAGCCGATCTTCGAGCGCAGCGAACTGGTGAAGGCGCGACGCAGCAGATCCGCCACGAAGCGCGCGGTGCCCTCGATCGTCTTGAGCGCAACATTGCCCGAGAAGCCGTCGCACACGATCACATCGACCTCGCCGCGCGACATGCGATCGCCTTCGATGAAGCCGGTGAACTGCAACGGCAGATAATCCGCCTGCCGCAGCATCGCTGCAGCATCGCGGACCTCGTCGGTGCCCTTGAGCTCCTCGGTGCCGATATTGAGCAACGCGACACGCGGCTGTTCGAGTTCGAGCGCCGAGCGCGCATAAGCGGCCCCCATCACAGCGAACTGGATGAGGTTGCGCGCATCGCACTCGGTATTGGCACCGAGATCGAGCATCACGACGTCGTTATTGCCGAGGGTCGGCAACAGCGCGGCGAGCGCCGGGCGGTCGATGCCCTTGATCATGCGGAGCGCGAGCTTGGCCATCGCCATGAGCGCACCGGTGTTGCCGGCCGAAACCGCGGCACCCGCGCGACCGGTCTTCACCGCGTCGATGGCAAGACCCATCGACGTCGTCTTGGCGCGACGAATCGCCTGGCTCGGCTTATCCTCACCAGTGATTCGATCGGGTGCGTGGAGGATTTCGGACGCGGCGGCGAGATCGGTACGACGCGCGAGAGCTTCGCGAATCGCCGTTTCGTCGCCGACGAGCAGGAAGCGAAGCGCGCGATCCTGCCGCAAAGCGACTTCGGCACCGGCCAGCATCACGGCCAGCCCGGTATCGCCGCCCATCGCGTCGATTGCGATCCGCGGCGAATCAACCACCAGCGATCACTCCACCACGGACTGCGAGCGGCTCAGCCCTCGACCGAAACGACTTCGCGGCCGTTATAATGCCCGCATGCGTTGCACAGATTGTGCGGACGCTTCAGTTCGCCACAGTTCGGGCATTCCTGAAACGCCTCGACCGTCAGCGCATCATGGCTGCGGCGCATGTTGCGCTTGGAGGGCGAGGTTTTTCTCTTCGGGACCGCCATTTCGGCACCTTATCCATCTTAAACAGGGCAAATATCCAGCGACGACGCCTTTACGCCATGGAATACAGCGGCAGGAATAGGGCCGCAGGCCGTGGCGGCCGGACTCGTCGCGAGCGAGTGAGCGCCTATAGCGATTTCACGCCGCGTTGCAAGCTTTGGACGGACATGGCAGGCAGTTCTCCTCGGCCGCCCAAGGGGAATGCAATGATCCTTCCGATCAGCCTGACGATCGCCGGCGCCGCCGGCCTGCTGACCATCTGGCTGGCAATGCGGGTCAGCATGGTCCGCCGCGCACGCAAGATTTCGGTAGGAGACGGCGGCGATCCGCTGCTGCTGGGGCGGATTCGCGCCCACGCCAATTTCATCGAGAACACACCGCTGGTGCTGATCCTGCTGGCATTGGTCGAGTTCGCGCGCGGCACCAATATCTGGCTGTGGCTTGTCGGCGCCTTCTACATCCTCGGCCGAATCGCCCACGCCTATGGCATGGATGCCGACCGCCCTCAGATGACGCAGATGCGGCTGCGCGCGGTGGGGATGGGAGTCACGCTGGCGACGATCCTGACGATGTCGATCTACGCGATCGCCACGCCCTATCTGTCATCCGGCACGATCACGACCGAACTCGTCCCCGCTGGCTAGGCGCCCGCGACCGATTCGGCGCCCTCATCCTTCGCTCTCGTCCGCGGCGTCGGGATTCGAATCGACGCGAAGCGCATCCACCCGGTCGCGCAGGCGAGCGAGCAGCGCCTTGAGCAGCGCCACTTCACGTGGCTCCAGCACTGCGAGCACCTCTGCCTCCATGCCCAGTGCTGCGGGCACGATCCGGGCATAAAGCCGCCGCCCCGCGCGGGTCAGCGCCAGCGCGTGCGAGCGTCGATCCTCCGCGCTTGGCAGCCGCTCGATCACGCCGCGCGTGACCAGCGCCTGCGCCGCGCGACTGACGGTGACCTTGTCCATCTCCGACAGGCGGCAGAGATCGCGCTGGGTGGCGCTGCCATGTTCGCCGAGCAGCGCCATCAGCCGCCATTCGGGAATCTTGAGCCCGAACATCGCCTCATAGCTATCCGCGATTGTGCGGCTGACCGCGTTGGAGGTGACCGAGAGTTGATAGGGGGCGAAGTCGGCAAGCCGCAGCAGCGGCGATTCGGGTTCGGAGGCGGATGCGGGCTTGCTCATGCCGCCCCCGTCGCACCGGCGCGGCGCGCGGACCAGCCGCCAAGCTGCGCCACCAGATGATCGACCACCGCCTGCACGCGCGCCGGACGCGGCCCGCCGGGCGGGGTGAGAAGGTGGAGCGCCGAGTGTGGCCCCTGCCAGCCTGGCATCGCTTCCACCAGCACGCCGCGCGCGAGTCGGTCACCAATCATGAAATCGGGGTGCAGCGACAGGCCCAGCCCTGCCTCGAGCGCGGAATCGAACGCATCAGCGTTGTTGGCGATCAACGGCCCCTCCACACGCACCTCTTCCCCATGTCCCGCCGCGTCGGTGAAGTGCCACACCGGCGGCAGGTTCGCGTAGATCAGGCAGCGGTGCTGCGCCAGATCGGCGGGGCGGGCGGGCATGCCATGATCGACGAAATAGCGAGGCGCGCCGACGAGCAGCAGGCGCACGTCGCTCAACCGCCTTGCCACCAGGCTCGAATCGGCGAGCCGGCCGATTCGCAGAACAATATCCACACCTTCCGCGATGGGATCGATCATCCGGTCGTCGAGCCTGAGGTCGATCCTGATCAACGGATGACGCGCGAACAGCGCCGGCAACGCGGGTGCGACATGCGCGAGGCCGAAGCTCATCGGCGCGGCAAGGCGGACCAGCCCCTGCGGTATCGGCGAGGCGGCGGATGCCTCGGCCTCGGCCGCCTCGCCCTCAGCCAATATGCGCTGCGCCCGCACCACCAGCACCCGCCCGGTCTCGGTCAGCGCCAGCCGGCGCGAGGTGCGGTGGATCAGCCGCTCCCCCAGTCGACGCTCCAGCCGCGCCACCGCCTTGGAGACGGTGGCGGTCGACAACCCGGTTTGTGCCGCGGCGCCCGCGAACGACCCGGCTTCGGCCACACGCGCGAAGATCGCCCAGGCTTCGAGATCCGGCAGCATGACACCCCTCAAATATCGAAACGATGAGTTTCGATCATTTCTATTTTCTATTGACCGAGCAAGCGCCATCTTCGTCGGCAAGGCGCGAAGGCGCACTCCGCCAAGGAGACAGAAACATGATCGAACGTCGACCCTTTGCCGGCCTCGGCCATGCCGACCATGGCTGGCTCGATGCCACGCACCATTTCAGCTTCGCGGGCTATTACGAGCCCAGCCGGATGGGCTGGGGCGCGTTGCGCGTGTGGAACGACGACAGCATCGCCGCGAAGAGCGGCTTCCCGCCCCACCCGCACAGCGACATGGAAATCATCACCTATGTCCGCGAGGGTGCGATCACCCATCAGGATTCGATGGGCAATGTCGGCCGCACCGCCGCGGGCGACGTGCAGGTGATGTCCGCCGGATCTGGCGTGCGGCACGCGGAATATAATCTGGAGGACGAGACGACGACGCTGTTCCAGATCTGGATCGAACCCGCCGGTCGTGGCGGCGAGCCGAGCTGGGGCGCACGTCCCTTCCCCAAGGGCGACCGGTCAGGCCGCTTCGTCACCCTCGCCAGCGGCTATGCCAATGATGAGGATGCGCTGCCGATCCGCGCCGAGGCGCGGGTGATGGCGGCGACATTGAAGGCCGGCGAACAGGCGGTGCTCGAGGTCGATCCGAAGCGGCATCTGTATCTGGTACCGGCCAGGGGCAGCATCACCGTCAACGGCGTGCGGATCGACGGCCGGGACGGTGCCGCGATCACCGATGTCGCGACGCTGGAGATCAGGGGCATCGACGATGCCGAGGTTGTCCTGGTGGATGCGGCCTGAACCCGACCCAATCCCAGCTTCCGGGGCGCCGAATCTCCCCCTCCCCAAAGGCGCCCCTGATCGCCGCCGCCCGTCCCCCCACGGGCGGCGGCCCCCCGATCACCCCATCAACCCCGATTGAAACAGGAGACTGACGATGGCCAAGGTTCTGGTGCTCTATTATTCGACCTACGGACATATCGAGACGATGGCGAACGCCGTCGCCGAGGGCGCCCGCGCCGGCGGCGCCACGGTGGACGTGAAGCGCGTTCCCGAGACCGTGCCGGAGGAGTTCGCCCGCGCGAACTATTTCAAATATGATCAGGATGCGCCGATCGCGACCGTCGCCGATCTGGAGCAGTATGATGCGATCATCGTCGGCACCGGCACCCGCTTCGGCCGCATTTCCAGCCAGATGGCAGCGTTCCTCGACCAGGCCGGCGGCCTGTGGGCGCGCGGCGCGCTGAACGGCAAGGTCGGCGCGGCCTTCACCTCTACTGCCAGCCAGCATGGCGGGCAGGAGACCACGCTGTTCTCGATCATCACCAACCTGCTGCACTTCGGCATGACCATCGTCGGCCTCGACTATGGCTATCAGGCGCAGATGGGCGTCGACGTGGTGAAGGGCGGCGCCCCCTATGGCGCGACCACCCTCGCGGGCGGCGACGGCAGCCGCCAGCCGAGCGAGGACGAACTGGGCGGCGCCCGCTACCTCGGCAAGCGCGTCGCCGAGACCGCGGCGAAGCTGTTCGGCTGATCTGGATCAGCGCACCGGGCCGGGCGCGTGCCTGGCCCGGTGTCTATCTTGGCGGAGACCGCTTCAGCCCTAAGGCGATGAGATCGGCTTAGAGTTCGAATCTATGATGATTAGAAGTCTATGGCCTGCAAATTAGAAGTGGCATCCCCGCCGATCGGATCTCTTCAGGCAACGCTCCTTACACACCCTCGAGTCGCCGACGGCCGGGCGAGACCCACAGGGTCTTGCCCGGCACAGTTGCCTGGGAGCGGTCCGCGATGGTGCGCATGTTGATCCAGGTGCAGGATGCGCGGTCGGCGGTGAGATCGACCGCCATATAGCCGCGATGCGCGAGGTCGGCCCAGCGCAGCTCAGGGCTCGCGCCGGCGAAGCCGCGGGCGACGGTGGCGGGGCCGATCGTGCGCGTCACCGTCTCATAGCCCGACGAGCTGACGCTGTGCCCGGCGAACTCGACGCCGGCGGGCTTGCCCTGCTGCGCGAGATCGAACGCCCAACTATTGTGGCTGTCCCCCGACAGCACGATCAAATCCGCTTCCAGCGCCTGCGCCATGCCGAGCAGGCGTGCGCGTGCCTGCGGATAGCCACCCCAGGCATCCATGTTGAACGGCATGCCGGCGGCGCCCAGCGCCACCCCCGCCGCCATCGAGCCGCGATAGAAGGCAGGGGCATCGGCATCGAGCCAGCCATCGGCATTGGCGGGCATCAGCAGATTGGCGACGATCGCGCCCGAGCCGAGCAATTGCCAGCGCCGCCCGGCCGCGATCGATCCGCGCATCCGCGCCGCAAGCCAGGCTTCCTGTTCGGTGCCCATCATCGTCGCCGCCGGATCCATCCATGCGCCGTCGCGGAACGCCGCGAGCGCCCGGGCATCACCGGTGGGCGGGGAGGGCGGTCGTGATCGCGCCGCCAACCGGGTATCGGTGCGGTAGAGCGTGCCGAGCCGGCCGAGATCATAGGTGGCCCAAGGCAGTTCCGAAACCGGCAGCCATTCGCGCCACGCCTGGATCGCCGCCGCCTTGCGCACGCTCCAATCGCCTTCGGACGCATCGTGATTCTGCGCGCCGCCCTCCCAACTGTCGTTGGCTGTTTCATGATCGTCCCACGAGGCGATCATCGGCAGCGCGGCGTGGAGCGCCTGGAGGTCGGGGTCGGCGCGGTAGCAGGCGTGGCGCAGGCGATAATCGGCAAGCGCGATCGCTTCGCCCGCGGGCTCCAGCACGCGGCCGGGGAGCACATCCTTGGGATCGGGATAGAAGCCGCGGCGATACTCATAATAATAGTCGCCGAGGTGCAGCGCGAAATCGAGGTCGGTGCGCGCCGCGGCATGGCCATAGGCGTTGAAATGGCCGAACGGCAGATTCGCGCAGGAGAAGACCGCGAAGGTGACGCGCCGGGCATCGTCGGCGGGCAAGGTCCGCGTCCGCCCCGTCGGCGAGACCGAACCGTCCGCGGCGATGAAGCGATAATGATAGGTGGTGCCCGGCTGCAATCCGGCGATGGTCGCCTTCGCCGTCCAGTCCCGCCACGCGCCGGTACGCACCTTGGCGCTGCCGAGGATGCGGCGGAAGCCGGCATCGTGCGCAATTTCGGCAATGAGCGTCGAATCCGCGCCGTCGCCGACGTGGCGCGTCCATAGCAGCACCGAGTCACCGCCCGGCTCGCCGCTGGCGACGCCATGGGTAAAGCCCCGCACCGTCATCACCGCAGCCACCGCCGGCCCCAGGCCCAGGCCAATAGTGCCGAGCCCGAAGCCGCCAATCGCCAACAGTTGTCGCCGATCCAGGCCGGCGATCACAGCAAGGTCCTGAGCGACCAGAGTTCGGGGAAGGCGCGCTTGGTTAGCGTCGACTGGAGATAGGGCACGCCCGCGGTGCCGCCGGTGCCGCGTTTGCCGCCGATCACCCGCGCCACGGTGAGCACATGCTTGTGCCGCCACGTCGCCATCGCATCATCGATATCGACCAGCTTCTCGGCCAGCTGGTAGAGATCCCACCAGCGTTCGGGATCGCGATAGACCGCGGCCCACGCCGCCTCGACCTCTTCATCGGGCTGGTAAGTCTGTCGCCAATCACGCTCCAGCGCATGGGGCGGCACCGCGAAGCCGTGTGCGGCGAGTTGCGCGATCGCATTGTCCCACAGGCTCGGCACATCGAGCGCCGCCGCCAGCGCGGCCCGTGCCTCCGGCCGATCCTCCTGATAGCGCAGATGCTGCGCATCCTTGAGGCCGAGCAGGAATTCGACGGTGCGGAACTGGTCCGACTGGAAGCCCGAGCTGCCGCCGAGCACGCCGCGGAAGCGGGTATAATCGGCGGGTGTCATCGTCGCGAGCACATCCCAGCTCAGCGTCAGCACCGCCTGAATGCGCGAAACGCGCGCAAGGCTCTTATAGGCTTCGTGGAGAAGCCCCTTTCGCACCAGCGCCTTGGCGCGCCACAGTTCGGCGATGGTCTGTTTCAGCCATAGCTCCTTGGTCTGGTGGATGATGATGAACAGCATCTCATCATCTTCCGACGAGATCGGGCGCTGCGCATCGAGCAGCGTGTCGAGCGCGAGGTAGCGCGCATAGGTCATGTCGGCCGGATCGTTCATGCGCGCAGACTAGCGCGGCTTCCCCTTGGCCGACCAGCCGGTTAGGCTGCCCCCAGCCCGCACCTTCACCAGCCGAGACCCCTCACTCGATGCGCAAGACCTTGATCGCCGCCCTGCTGCTTGCAACCACCGCCGCCTGTTCGGGCGGCGGCGACACGAACCAGACCGACACGATGACCATCACCCCCACCGATCGCTACGACATCGCTGCGCAGCGCGCGAAGATCGCGCGGATCGACATGAACGTCGACACCGCCTTCCTCAGCGACGAGGAGAAGAAGGTCGTCAACCTGCTCATCAAGGCATCCGACCTGATGAGCCAGATCTATCTGCGCCAGGCCTATGCCGCCAATCCGGAGGTGCGCACGCAGATCGCGGCGATGCCCGCCGGCCCCAAGCGCGACGCACTGCTCGACATGTTCGACCTGCATTTCGGGCCGTGGGACACGCTGGCCGAGGATCACGCCTTTTTCGGCCGCGCGCAGCGTCCGGCGGGTGCCGGCTTCTACCCCGCCGACCTGACCCGCGCGCAGTTCGACGCCTATCTGGCCAAGCATCCCGACGAGAAGGCGGCGCTGACCGACGCCTATACGGTGGTGAAGCGCGAGGGCGACCGGCTGGTCGCTGTGCCCTATTCGGTGGCCTATCGCGAATGGCTGGAGCCGGCGGCGAAGCTGCTGGAGGAAGCGGCGGCGACCACCACCAATCCCAGCCTCAAGCGCTTCCTGAGCCTGCGCGC
The DNA here is from genome assembly GCF_050433225.1 of Sphingomonas zeicaulis. Taxonomy (NCBI): domain Bacteria; kingdom Pseudomonadati; phylum Pseudomonadota; class Alphaproteobacteria; order Sphingomonadales; family Sphingomonadaceae; genus Sphingomonas; species Sphingomonas zeicaulis. Next base: position 116,175 of record NZ_JBNPXQ010000002.1, read on the forward strand.
CAAGGCGTTCGGCACCAATGATTATTATGAGTCCGAGCTGGCGTGGATGGACCTGAGCGGCACGCCGATCGAGATCGCGATCGGGCCGTACGAAGTCTATACCGACAAGCTCTATGGCGCGAAGACCGCGTTCGAGAGCTTCCTGACGATCAAGAATCCGGAAGAGAGCGCGGCGCTGGACAAGTACAAGCGCTACCTGCGCGACATGGAAGCGAACCTGCCGGTGGAGGAGCGCTTCAAGAATTTCCAGCGCGGCTTCGCCTCGCCGATCGTCGTCGCCGAGCAGATTCGTGGCGGCGGCGACAATGTGCCGGGCGTGCAGACGGTGGCGTTCAACCTGCCCAATGACGAGCGGGTGCGCGAGGCCAAGGGTGCCAAGAAGGTGATCCTCGCCAATGTGCTGGGCGCCAAGTTCGATCGCATCCTGCAGCCGATGGCGGGCAAGGTGCTGGTGCCCGATCAGGCAGGGCTGGTCGTGAAGAAATATATGGAAGCGGAGACGCTGTTCCACGAGCTGTCCCACAGCCTTGGGCCGGGCTCGATCACCGTCGACGGCCGCAAGACCACGGTCAACGCCGAGCTGAAGGAGCTCAATTCGGCGCTGGAAGAAGGCAAGGCCGACATCATGGGGGTGTGGAACATACTGTTCATGATGGAGAAGGGCGAGATGCCCGCCGCCGAGGAGCCGCAGCTCTGGGCGACCTATTTCGCCGGCATCTTCCGCGCGGTGCGGTTCGGCATCGACGAGGCGCATGGGCAGGGCGCGGCGATGCAATACAGCTATCTCAAGGAAAAGGGCGCGTTCGTCTGGGATGAGGAAGCGCGCCGCTATCGCATCGACAACGCGAAGATGCGCGCCGGCCTTGCCGCGCTGATCGCCGATGTTGTGCGGCTGCAGGGCACCGGCGACTATGCCGGCACCAAGGCGTTCCTCTCCCGCTATGGCAAGCTGGACGACGATGCAGAGACGGTGATCGAGGGGCTGAACGGCATCCCGGTGGACATCCAGCCCAAATATCCTTCGGGCATCTGAACCGGTGCGGGCGCGGCAAGCCTGGCCTCGCCGCGCCGCAGCATCTTCCCAACGCCACGCGACTGCGCCATCCTAGCACCGCCTTTACTGATGAAAGCTTCGCGTGCCCGCTCCTGCGTCCGCCTGCATCAACGCCATCGGCACCGCGGTGCCCGACCATGACATTCATCATGCCTTCGTCGACTGGGCGACGCCGCGGCTGAGCGATCCGCGCGAGCGCAAGCTGTTCTCGCGCATGGTCGGCCGTTCGGGGATCGCGCACCGCTGGTCGGTGTTGCCGCGCACCGCGGAGGGCGGATCGCCGGTGGCACCCGGCGGATTCTATGATCATGCGACCCTGCCGCCGACCTCCGAGCGGATGTCGCTTTATGGCGAATCGGCGCCCGAACTCGCCTGCACCGCGATCGCCCGGCTGGGCGAGCAGGCGAAGCTGGGGCGGATCAGCCACCTGATCGTCGCGAGCTGCACCGGCTTCGTCGCGCCCGGCATCGACCAGATCATCGCGCGCCGGCTGGGGCTCGATCCCGGCGTCGAGCGGCTGCTGATCGGCTTCATGGGCTGCTATGCCGCGATCACCGCGCTGCGCACCGCGCGCCACATCGTTCGATCCCAACCCGATGCGCGCGTGCTGGTGGTCTGCGTCGAACTGTCGACGCTCCACCTCCAGCCGCATGACGCGCTCGAGCCGCTGCTCGCGATGCTGCAGTTCGGCGACGGCGCCGCCGCCGCGCTGGTGACCGCCGAGCCCGAGGGCATTGCGATCGGATCGCCCTTTTCCGCCACATTGCCCGATTCGCAGGGGCTGATCGGCTGGTGGATCGGCGACCAGGGCTTCATCATGCATCTGTCGGGCGAAGTGCCGAGCCGCATCCAGGAGGCGCTGCGCGATCCCGGTTTCCGCCAGGCGGTGACCGCGGGCGGCGATGTCGGCGCGATCGAGCGCTGGGCGGTGCATGCCGGCGGCCGATCGATCCTCGACGCGGTGGAGAACGGGCTGGACCTCGCCCCCGAGGCGCTGGCCGCGTCGCGCGGCGTGCTGGCCGACAATGGCAATATGTCTTCGGCGACATTGATGTTCGTGCTGGCACGGATGCTGGGCGAAAAGGCGCCGCCCGAGAGCGGCGTGGCGATGGCGTTCGGGCCTGGGTTGGCTGCCGAGGGGTTCGGCTTCGGCCGCGCGCGATGAATGGGCTCGCCGTGCGCACCATCGCCGAGGAGCAGATGGACGCGCCGGACCTCGATCCGGCGGTCTATGCCGCGGTGCTGACCGACCTGGGCAAGGTCAACCGCGTCGTCATGACCGCGCGGCCGACATTGGCCTTCCTCGCACGCGCCACACGCGGCCTGAGGCGCTTCTCATTGCTGGATGTCGGCTTCGGAGATGGCGGCATGCTGCGGACGATCGCGCGCTGGGCGAGCAAGCGCGGCATAGAAGCGGAGCTGCACGGCGTCGACCTCAACACCAACAGCGTCGCGGTCGCGCAGGCGGCATCGGCAGGCTATGCGATCGACTATCATGCCGGCGACTATGCCGACCGACCGGATGCGGACTTCATCATCTCAAGCCTCGTCGCGCATCACATGACGCATGATCAACTCGTCGCCTTCGTCGCACATATGGAGCGCCACGCCACGTTGGGCTGGTTCGTCAACGATTTGCTGCGCAGCAATTTCGCCTATCGCGGCTATCCCCTGCTGGCCCGGTTGATGCGCTGGCACCCGATCGTGCGCGCAGACGGGCAACTTTCGATCGCGCGATCCTACCGCCCCGAGGAATGGCCACCGATGCTGGCGGAAGCCGGCGTGGCGCCAGGGACGGCGCGGATCCTCAAGCCCTTTCCGTTCCGGCTGTGCGTCGAACGGCTGCACTAATCGCGGGCGCCGGCCCGGCCGGCACCGCCGCTGCCATCGCGCTGGCGCGTGCCGGCGTGCGGCCGCTGCTGATCGAGCGCCAGCGCGAAACCGGCGATCCGCTGTGCGGTGGCTTCCTGAGCTGGCGGACGATCGACCGGCTGGCCGGGCTGGGCATCGATCCGGCTGCGCTGGGCGGCACGACCATCCGGTCGGTGCGGTTGTTCGCCGGCGGACGCAGCGCCGAGAGCCGGCTGCCCGGCGCGGCGATGGGGGTGTCGCGCCACCGGCTTGATTCCGCGCTCCTCGCCGAGGCGCGCCGCGCCGGAGCAGGCGTGGAACTGGGTTGCGCGATCCGGGAAGCGGCGGGAAGGACGTTACGGCTGGCTGACGGCGCGACGCTCGCGGGCGATTCCCTGTTCCTCGCCACCGGCAAACATGAGCTGCGCGGTCATGGCCGCGACGCGCGAACGGCGGACGACCCTTGGCTGGGCCTACGCATCCGGCTGCCCGCTACCCCGCGGCTGGAACGAATGGTGGGCGATGCGGTGGAACTGCATCTGTTCGATCGTGGCTATGCCGGGCTCGTTCGTCAGGAGGATGGCAGCGGCAACCTCTGCCTGGCGCTGCACAAGTCGCTGCTCGCCGAGGCCGGCGGCGGGCCGGCGGCGCTGTTCGCGCATCTCGCCGAGACACTGCCCGAACTAGCCGATCGCATCGCTGGCGCGTCCACCGCCAATCCGGACGCGGTAGCGGCGGTGCCCTATGGCTGGCGCGCGCAGTTCGGGGTCGCCGGTCTGTTCCGGCTGGGCGACCAGGCCGCGGTGATCCCCTCACTGGCCGGTGAGGGCATCGATATCGCGCTCGCCAGCGGCAGCGTTGCCGCGGCGGCCTGGGCGCAGGGCGGTGCTGCGGAGGCGGTGGCCTATCAGCGGCGTTTCGCGGCGTCGCTGCGGCGGCCGCTCGCGGTGGCCGAATGGCTCAAGCAATTGTGCGAACGACCGGCATTGGCGGTGCCGGGGGTCGCGTTGCTCGAGGCGCTCCCCGCACTGGCCGGTTTGTTCGCCCGTGCGACAAGGCTGGCAGCGTAGAATCCATTATCCTCGTCAGCGGATGGGACGGGAGAGCGCAGAAGCCCAGGGTGCACAAGGCGGTGGAGACGATCGAGTCCGAGCCGTCCCCTCGACCATCACCATGCACAGGAACTTCAACGAATCTGCACCAATGTTCGTCGCTGACCGCTTGTGAGCCGCCAGCTTAGCGCGTAACCAGCGGCCATCCATGGCAGCCACGCGCAAACCCGCTTCGAAACGTCCGTGGCGCACGGGCGTTATCCGTCTCCTCAAGATCGCACTGGTCGCGGCGCTGGTCGGCCTCGTGGCGCTGGTCGTGGCGGTCGGCATCGCGATGTCGACATTGCCGAGCTATTCGCAGCTCAAGTCGTCGCCCAATGGCCAGATGATCCGTGTCCGCGCCGCCGACGGCACCGTGCTGGTCTCGCTCGGGCCCAGCTTCGGCCAGTGGCTGACCTATGACGACATCCCGCCGGTGATGATCGATGCCATGGTCGCGGTGGAAGATCGGCGCTTCCGTAGCCATCCGGGCGTCGACCCGATCGGTATCGCGCGGTCTTCCTATGTGCGGCTGCAGCGCGGCGCCTGGGCGCAAGGCGGATCCACGATCACCCAGCAGCTCGCTCGCAATGTCTTCCTCAACAACACCAAGACCTTCGGCCGCAAGGGCCGCGAGATGATCCTGGCGCTGGCGATGGAGCGCAAGTTCAGCAAGGACCAGATCCTCGAACTGTATCTGAACAAGGTCTATTTCGGCGGCGGCGCCTATGGCATCGACGCCGCTTCCCGCAAGTTCTTCGGCCATCCGGCAACCGCGCTGTCGCTGGAGGAAGCCGCGATCATCGCCGGTCTGGTAAAGGCGCCGTCGCATTATTCGCCCACCGCCGATACCGAGGCCGCGGTCGGCCGCGCCGAGGTGGTGCTGGACGTGATGCGCGATGCCGGAGCGATCAACGCCGAGCAGGCCGCCGCCGCGCAGCCCGGATCGGTCAAGTTCGCGCCCGAACCCAAGTCCAACAGTGTGCGTTATTTCACCGACTGGGCGCTGCCGCAGCTCGATACGCTGATCAGCGAGCGCAAGGAGCCGCTGGAGGTGTGGACGACGCTGGATCTCGGCATGCAGCGCGCCGCCGACGCCGCGATCCGCGGCAATGTGCCGGGCGGTGCGCAGGGTGCGCTGGTCGCGCTCGACCGTGACGGATCGGTCCGCGCGATGGTGGGCGGCACCGATTATGTGAACTCGATCTACAACCGTGCGACGCAATCGCAGCGGCAGCCCGGATCGGCGTTCAAGCTGTTCGTCTATCTGGCAGCGCTGGAAGCGGGCTACACACCGGACAGCGAGGTGGTGGACGAGCCGGTGACGATCAACGGCTGGAGCCCGCGCAACAGTTCCGGCCGCTATTCGGGCAAGATCACGCTGCGCACCGCCTTCGCCTATTCGATCAACACCGTGGCGGCGAAGATCGGCGTCGATGTGGGCACCGCGACGATCGCCGAGGTCGCGCGGCGCTTCGGGATCGGCACACCACTCAACACCCAGCCGTCGATGGTGCTCGGCACTGCCGACGTGCGGCTGATCGACATGACGCGCGCCTTTGCCTCGATTTCGGCCAAGGGCGTCGCCGTAACCCCGTTCGGCATTACCAAGGTGACCACCGCCGATCGCAGCGTGCTGTACGAGCATCGCACCGACACCTCGCGCGTGCTGGTGGCGCCTGCCGTGGCGGCGCAGATGACCGACCTGATGCAGACCGCCGTCGCCACCGGCACTGGCCGCGCTGCGCAGATCGGTCGGCCGGTCGCGGGCAAGACCGGCACGACCTCTTCCAACAAGGATGGCTGGTTTCTGGGTTTCTCCAGCGGCATCACCACCGGCGTCTGGATGGGACGCGACGATGCCAAGGCCGTCGGTGGACTGCAGGGCGGCCGCGCCCCCGCCGGGGCGTTCCGCGATTTCATGAAGGTCGCAGTCGCCAACCGGCCGGTGGAGCGTTTCGACACCGAAGTGACGCTGCCCGAATGGCAGCTCGAGCCCGACGAGGAGGCCTATTTCGGCAATCCGGACATGGGCGCGCCCGCCGACGATAATGGTATGCCGGGTGACCCCGCGGCACCGCTGGGCGACGGCATGGGCATGCCGGACGAGACCGAGGAGGGGCAGGAAGCGCCCGAGCGGATCGACCGCGACTGGGTCGACCGGATGACGCGCAGCCGGCCGACCGAGCGCGACAGCGAACGGGATCGAGACAGGGAGAGGGATCGGGAACGGCCTGCGCCGTCACCGACCCGGGCGCCGCCGCCGCGGTTTCAGGACCGGCCCAACCCGTGAAGCGCTGCGCCGTGACGACGCAGCCATTCGCGCGCGGGTTTCGGATCCGCCCCGAACAAGGACGCCACCAATGCGTGGAAGGCGCGGGAATGATCCATGTGGACGCGGTGCGCGACCTCATGCGCGACGGTGGCTTTCCACACGAAATCGGGCGCGAGCAGCAGGCGCCAGCTATAGCGGATGTTGCCGTTCGAAGCGCAGCTTCCCCAGCGTGACCGCGCATCGCCGACGCTGACCGTCGCCACCGTCACCCCGGCACGCGCCGCGATCGCGCGCGTTTCATCCTCCAGCAACCGCTTCGCCTCCGCGCGAATCCAGCGCAGCACCCGCAGTTCGAGCGTTTCGGCGGGGCCGCCGACCAGCAGCCGATCGCCCACCAGCCGCGGCATGCGCGGATGATCCGTCGTCCAGTCGACCAGCAGATCGCCACCGCGCCATGGGATCGTACCGCCGGCCAGGATCGGTACGCCTTCGGTGACCTTGCCGAGCTGCCGTTCGATCCAGCCGCGCTTGGTTTCCACCCAGCCGAGCGCATGGCCCAGCGCGGCGCGCGTCGGCAGCACCAGCCGCACCACTCCGTCGCGCGGATCGACGCTGAGCTTCATCGACCGCGCGCGCGCGTTGCGCACCACCGTCAACGGGCGCGGCGGATTGCCGAAGGTGGGAAGCGCGGAATCGGCCGCGGGGGCCCGGCCGAACAGCCGCAGCACCTAGAGATCCCGCTCGATCACATGGTTTTCGAGGTCGCCGACATCATCCTCGGACACCGTCCAGCCGCGCACCGACATGCCGGCGCGATGCACCGATTCCGGATCGCCGCTGATCAGATGATGCCAGTCGGGCAGGGGCTTGCCCTCATCGATAAGGCGATAAGCGCAGGTAGCCGGCAGCCAGTCGATCTGGCGCAGCTTGACCGGCGTCAGCCGCACGCATTCGGGCACATAGGCATGGCGCCGCCGATAGTCCGAGCAGCGCGCGTTGCGGCGATCGAGCAGCCGGCAGGCGACGTTGGTGGGATAGAGTTCCCCCGTGTCCTCGTCCTCCAGCTTGTGGAGGCAGCATTTGCCGCAACCGTCGCACAGCGACTCCCACTCGTCGCGGCTCAGCGCGGCGAGGGGCTTTTCTTCCCAGAATCGGCGTGGTGGCGCGCTCATTTCACCCAGCGTGCGAGTTCGGCCGCAAAATCCTGCGGCGTGCGGCCCGGCTCGGTCGGCATCAGCGCGATCGGCGCGCCGTCGGGCGCCATGAGATAAACCTGGTTACCATGGTTCATCATATAGGCATCGCCCTCGCCTTCGCCACGGCTGTAGGGCACGCCATAGGCACGCGCGACCGCGGCGATCTCCGCAGCGCTGCCGGTCAGCCCGATCAGCCGGGGGTAGAAATCGGCCAGATAGGTCTTGAGTCGGGCCGGCGTGTCGCGCGCCGGATCGATGGTGACGAACACCGGCTGCACCTTCGCGGCCAATGCCGGCGCCTTGGCCTCGAACGCCTTCATCCCGGCGGTAATCAGCGCCAGATCGGTCGGACAGACATCGGGGCAATAGCTGTAGCCGAAATACATGATGCGATATTTGCCGGCGAGCGCCTGATCGGTCATGCGCTTGCCGTTCTGATCGGTCAGCGCGAACGGCCCGCCGATCCGCGCACCGGCGAGCGGCGCTTCGGACGAAGGGCCGCATCCGGTGAGCATGAGCGGCGCAAGCGCGAGGGCCAGCGCCGCGGCGGGACCGCGAAGGTTTCGAAGGGCAATGTTCATTTCCGGTCCAGCCATGCTCTGCTATCGTGACTGGGACAAGATAACCTCTTCCGCTTCCATAAACAGGGATCTACCGACGAGATGAAGCCGACACGCATGTCGACCGGCCGAACCATCCTGCTGGCCGCGGCCGCGGCGCTGTTCGTGGCACCCGCGGCGGCACCGGCGCAGCGTTTTTCCGACAGCTACAACTTCCTCAAGGCCGTAAAGGATCGCGACGGCACCGAGGCGACCAAGCTGATCGAGCAGCCGGGCACCACCATCATCGATGCGCGCGACCGTGAGAGCGGCGAAACCGCGCTGCATATGGTCGTGAAGCGCCGCGACAATGCCTGGCTGTCCTTCCTGCTCGGCAAGGGTGCGCGCCCCGACATCAAGGACAATGACGGCAACACCCCGCTGATGGCCGCCGCGCAGCTTCGCTATGTCGACGGCGCGCAACTGCTGCTCGCGCGCAAGGCGCGGGTCAATCTCGCGAACAACAGCGGTGAGACCCCGCTGATCCGCGCCGTCCAGCTCGGCGACACCAATATGGTGCGCATCTTGATCGCTGCCGGTGCCGATCCCAACCAGCGCGACCTGCTGGCGGGCATGTCGGCGCGCGAATATGCCGAGCGCGACCAGCGTTCGACCAGCATCCTGCGTGAGCTGGACGCTGCCAAGCCGCAATCGAACAAGCCGGTTCAGGGCCCGAAATTCTGATGCCATCTGCCTGATGTCGAACACCAGGCATCAGGCAGATGGCCGGTCTTTTCAGGCGAATCCCCCCAGTTCTGGATCGATCCCTGCCATCCAGCGATGTGCAGCGCGCCGGGCGAAGCGCAGGGTTTCGGCACGTCGGCGCGCAGGTGGCATCGCCACGGTCGCAGCCTCCCGCAGGATCGCACCGTCATAGCGATCCGCGACGATCAGCCCGGCCTGCGCGGGCAGGAACGCCTCGGTCTCGAACGGGGTGAGATCGAACCCCGGCGGCACCGCCCAGAAGAAGCGGTCGCAGTAGTCGAGATAGTCACGCCATTTGAGATCACCGAGCAGATCGGCACGGCTAACCTTGATTTCGACGATGGTGATGCCGCCCTTGCCATCGATCGCCATCAGATCGGCACGGCGGCCATTTGCCAGCGGCACTTCGGCAATCGCGAACAGATCATGCCGGTGGAACAATCGGCAGGTGCCGCGCGCGACGTCCGCGGCGCAGATCGCGGCTTTGGCGGGATCGGCGCAGATGGAAGCGGTGTCGAGGGGGGCGGTTGCCATCCCGCCAGAATAGAACATTGGAGGAACACCGCAAGAGGCAGCAACTCGCTTGCTGCACGATCCGGCGACTGGCTCAGTGATAGAAGATGTGGTTGCCGACCTTCGCAAGGCGCTGGAGGCGCCAGCGCGGTGCGATCCGGCTCGCGTGGAAGAACAGCGCCTTGCCAACACTGCTGGCCCATTGCCCGCCCAATGCGATCTGCGCGACGGCGACCGACCGACGCCACTGTTCGCTGTCGCGCCGGATCGGCGGCATCGCACCACCGCGGACGAAGGAGAATTGCGAAGGCTGGAAGACCACGCCGCACAGCGAGGTCGGGAAGCGGCCGGAGGCGGCGCGGTTGCGGATCACCTCGGCGACGGCGAGCTGGCCGTCGAGCGGCTCACCGCGCGATTCGAAATAGACCGCGCCGGCGAGGCATTCGGTTTCGGCATCGAGCGCGGAGGGCATCACATGCGATGCGACCAGCGCCGCGAGCGATGCGGCGGTCGGCGCAATCGTGTTGCCCAGGAAGATGCGCGGCGAGGGGGCAACGATCTGAAGCCCTCGCATGATGCCGAATCCGCCGGTCTCCGTCGCCGCTGCCTCCGCCGCCATGGCGGGGCGTGGCAAGCCGGCGAGGCTGGCAACGAGCGCGCAGGCGAACAGCATCGTCCGCGCGACGGATTGGAACGAGAAAGTCATGCACCCCGATCGTCAAGGCGGCGGCGCGATCGGATGCCGATACAGGGCTATCCTCCCGCTTCGCCGTCTGCGTCAACCACCCGGATCTTATTCGCCCGGCTGTGCGGCCCCGCTATCTAACTCCGCGTCTGGTTCCCCGCCGGATGGCGCCAAGTCAAGTTTCGCCGATCGTTTCAGCGGCAAAGCGTTCGGGCTCGACGATGTCCAGTTCGACGAGCCAAAGATCGGGATCGCGCGCGCGGCGGCGATCGATGTAGGCGGCCAGCGCGCTGCCTTCATCATCGGCGGGGCCGCACCGCGCCCAACGATAGCGGCCGAGATGATCGAGTTGCCGTTCGATCAGCGCAACGAAGCGACCGCGGTCGACGCATTGAAGGAGCACCGTGCCAGCACCATCATCGCCATGCCGCAGCACCATCGCATGGCCGCCTTCGGCATGCGCGCGGCGGACGAGCGCGCTGACCAGCATCCGGCTGGTCAGCCGTATGCTCATGGCTGCGCCGCGCGGACGTAGCCGGGGAGTGCCGCGAGCGCTATCTGCGAGCGCATGAAGGTGCCGGTGCCGCGCGCCACTTCCTCGCCATCCTGATCGATCAGCCGCGCATCGCCGACATAGACACGACGCCGGCCGCTGACCCATCGGCCTTCGGCGATCACCGGCCCGGCGCGCAGCGGCCGCGTGAACAGCAGGTTGAACTGCGTTGTCAGCAGGAAACGATCGGTAACCAGGCTGTTGCAGGCGTAGAAGGCGGCATCGTCGAGCATCTTGAAATAAACGGTGCCATGCGCTGCGCCCGCGGCATGGAACACACGCTCATCAATATCGAACAGGATCCGCGCCAGCCCCGTGCCGGTTATTTCCAGCCGCGACGGGAAAAGCTGGTTGATCGCCGCCGCCGCATAGAGAGACTCGAGCGCGCGGTAATGCGCCTCGGCCCCGACCGGCGCGGCGCCCTGGCCATTCGCCTCAGGCAGCGTCACGCGTGCCCACACCCGTCAGCAGCGCATAGAGCGCGTCGGTAGACGAGGCACCGCGCAGCTTGGCGACGAAGATGCGATCGCGCAGCTGGCGGCTGACCCGCGCCAGCGCCTTGAGATGGTCCACGCCGGCATCGGGCGGCGATAAAAGCATGAAGATGAGATCGACGGGCATATCATCGATGGCCTGGAACTCGATCGGCTCGGCAAGGCGCGCGAACACGCCCACCACTCGGTCGACACCGGGAATCTTGCCGTGCGGGATGGCGACGCCGTCGCCGAACCCCGTTGACCCGAGTCGCTCCCGCTCGGTCAGCCTGTCGATCACCAGCTTCTGTTCGATGCCGAACTCCCGTTCGGAAATCTGCCCGAGTTGCTGGAACAAGCTCTTCTTGTTGCTCGCCCCGAGCGCGGCCTCAACCGCACCCGGCACGAGCATGTCATTGAAATCGGTCATCGTCGTTCCGGTTGGGCGGGCACGCAATGCATACCCGCCTCAGTCAGGCCCCCCCAGGACGCGCCGATTCAGCCGACGCGGTTCGGCTCGACCCATCCGATCGTGCCGTCGCCGCGCCGATACACCATATTGTAGGTGCCGGTACCCGAATTCTTGAACAGCAATGCATTGGTATGGCGTAGATCGAGCATCATCACCGCGTCGGAGACGCTCGCATCGGGGACGTCGACGCGGGTTTCCGCGATGATCGGCGGATTGTCAGCCACCTCTTCTTCGGGCTCTACCGCTTCGGCGAACAGCGTATAACCGGCATCCGCCGGGATTTCACCGGCACTGGCGCTGCCGTTGCGCGCCTTCAGGCGGCGCATATAGCGGCGAAGCTGCGTCTCGATCTTGTCCGCGGCCCCATCGAACGCGGGATGCGCCTCACCGCCCATCGACGAGGCCTTGAGGATCACACCCTGCATCACATGGGCGACGATATCACAGACGAAGCGGGCGTCGTGCGGACCCTTGCCGAACGTCACGTTGGCCGAAATGGCGCGCGCGAAATATTTGTCGGCGATTCCCTGCAGGCGATCGCCGACATGCGACTTGAGCGCATCGCCAGTTTCGACCTGATGACCGGAAATACGGATATCCATTCGCTTCTCCACTACTAACGGCATACACATGGGTATGCCGGGGGGAGCGTCAACCGGACGCCCCGGTGACCGTCCAGAGCGGATCGGTCAGTTTCGCGATGAAGGCGCGATGACGCTCCAGTTCCGCTTCGGACGCAGCATGCGGGCGCGGTGCGCGCTGCCGCCGTCCTCCGACGGGTTCGTGGAGCATCACCGGCTCCGCCACGAGCGGGCTCTCGTCGCTGGCCAGCATGAGGCCGATCTGGCGGCCCCCGGTCAATTCGACGTAGATCTGGGCAAGAAGCTGGGCGTCGAGCAGCGCGCCATGCTTGATGCGATGGCTGCGGTCGATCCCGAAACGGACGCACAGCGCATCCAGGCTGTGCTTGGCGCCGGGATGGCGCGTGCGCGCCATCGTCAGCGTATCGATCATGCGCGAGCTGCCGATGTGCAGCCGGCCACAATTGCCAAGCTCATTGTTGAGGAAGGCGAAGTCGAAGACGGCATTGTGCGCCACCAGCGGACTGTCCTCGATGAAGTCGAGCAGATCCTCGCAGATATCCTCGAACAGCGGCTTGTCCGCCAGAAAGGCCTCTGAAAGGCCGTGGACCGCCTGTGCCTCGGGCGGCATCGAGCGTTCGGGGTTGCAGTAGGTGTGGTAGACCCGGCCGGTCTCGACCCGGTTGATCAGTTCCACGCAGCCGATCTCGACGAGACGGTCGCCATTCTGGGGATTGAGACCCGTGGTTTCGGTGTCGAAGACAATTTCACGCATTGGTCACATTATCGTCGCTGCCGTGCCTTGAGGCAAGCGATGACACGGCGGACCGCCCCCCGGGTAGCATCCAAAGTACCGCCGGTCGGGACCACGAAATCGGCGCGCCGCCGCTTTTGCGCGTCGGGCAGTTGCAGCGTGAGGATGCGCCTGAACTTCTCCGTCGTCATGCCGCGCCGCGCGAGCACGCGGCGGCGCTGTTTCCACGCCGGCGCGGAGGCGACGACAATTGCATCCACCCGCGCCGCGCCGCGCTTTTCGAACAGCAGCGGAATATCGAGCAATACCATCGGCCGGGCGCGGTGGCGGCGCAGAAAGCGGTGCCGGGCGGCGGCAACGGCGGGCAGCACGATCCGCTCCAGCTCCGCCAGCGCCGCCGGATCGCCGAACACGGCTTTGCCGATCGCCTGCCTATCGAGCCCGCCCGGGCCCGTTGTACCCGGAAAACGCGACTCGATGGCGGCCAGCAGCAGCCCGCCCGGGCCCTGCAGCCGGTGCACTTCGGCGTCGGCATCGAACACCGGCACGCCGGCCCCGGCGAAGATCGCCGCGACCGCCGATTTGCCCATGCCGATCGACCCTGTCAGCCCGATCACGATCATGGACCGGCGCCTAGCCGAAGATCAGCGCTCCGTCAGCAACGCGCGCAGCGTGCGGTTCGATTCGTCATTGTTCGGCGGTTCGGACCCGTAAAACTGGCGGAACGCCTGCCGCGCCTGCCCGATCAGCATCTCCAGCCCGTCGACCGCGCGGCGCTTGTGCCGACGCGCATTGGCGAGGAGCGCGGTATCGAGCGGATCATAGACCATGTCGAACACGGTCGCCTCGGGCGATGTCGCCTCCAGCCCCTGGAGGATCGGCTGCGGCATCGCCGGCTGACCCGCCATCCCCAGCGGGCTGGCGTTGATCACCAGCGCGACATCCTCCAGCGCGGCATGGGCGCCGGCAAAATCATGGATCGTCGCGGGCAGTGCGCAATCCGCCAGCAGTTCGGAGGCCTTGGCGCGATCGCGGGCGATCACGCGCAGGCCGGCAACCTCCTGGTTGCGCAGCACCGCGACCGCGGCGCGTGCGGCACCGCCAGCGCCGATCAGGCATACGCTCTTCTCCCGCGCAGTGCGGCCAATCGCCGCCTGCACGCCGGCGACGTCGCTGTTCATGCCGATCAGCGCGCCATCCTCGCGATAGACGATGTTGACCGCGCCCACCGCCTCCGCCGATGGCGCGACGCGATCGACGAGGCGCAGCATATCCTGCTTGTGCGGGATGGTGACGTTGCAGCCGAGCCACGCATGATCCCGGAAAACCAGGCGCAGATAAGAGGATAGTCCACCGCGCGCGACCCGGCGCCGGCGATAATCGCCTTCCATGCCGAGCTGCTTCAACCAGTAACGATGGATGACCGGTGATTTCGACTGGGCGATCGGGTCCCCGATCACTTCAGCGTAGTGCACGGTCATGTCGCGATGATCCCCCTTGTTCTCAGATAATCCAGCAATGGCAACAGCGGCATTCCGATGATCGTGAACTGGCTGCCCTCGATCCGCGAGAAGAGCTGAACGCCGCGGCCTTCGATACGGTAACAACCGACACACCCGGCTGCATGTGCATATTCCGCATCCAGATAGGCCTCGATGGACATCGGGCCGAGCGGACGCATGGTGAGCTTCGCGCGATCGACGAACCGCCACACCGCGCGGCCATTCTCCGCGATCACCGCCGCGCTGAACAGGCTGTGGGTGCGGCCCGAAAGAAGGGCGAGCTGCGCCGCCGCCGCATCCCGATCCGTCGGCTTGTCGAGCATCCTACCGTCGTCGAGCGCCAGCACCTGATCGCAACCGAGCACCAGCGCGCCGGGAATCCGCTGCGACAGCCGGAGCGCCTTCAGCTCGGCCAGCGCATCGGCGAGGTCGCGCGGGGCGATGCCCCCGGCGCGCAGCGAATCCTTCGCCGTTTCCTCGTCGACGCCCGCCGCCATCGCCTCGTGCGGCACGCCCGCCGCCTCCAGCATCGCGCGCCGTCCGGCGCTTTGCGATGCGAGCACCAGAGTCAAGTCCGTCCTCCTTCGCGCATCGAACTGGTGCGCTCATTGTAGAGATTGATGATCGCCGCCGCGGTCTCCTCGATCGAACGTCGGGTCACGTCGATCACCGGCCAGCCATTATCGGCATAGATGCGCCGCGCGAAGGCCACTTCGCGCTGCACCGCCTCATGATCGACATAATCTGTCTCGGGCGCCTGGTTGAGCGAGAGCAGCCGGTTGCGCCGCACCTGCACCAGCCGGTCAGCGCTGGTGGTGAGCCCGACAACCAGCGGGTTCTTGAGCACATAGAGCAGGTTCGGCGGCGGAGAGGCGGGGACGATCGGGATATTGGCGGTCTTGTAGCCACGATTGGCGAGGTAGATCGAGGTCGGGGTCTTCGAGCAGCGCGAGACCCCCGCGAGCACGATATCGGCCTCCTCCCAATTCTCCCAGCCGACGCCGTCATCGTGCGCGATGGTGAACTGGATCGCGTCGACACGCGCGAAATAGGCGGCATCGAGCGTGTGCTGGCGGCCCGGCCGCGCCTTCGCCTCCTGCCCCAGCAGGCTCGACAGCGCATCGATCACCGGATCGAGCGCGGGCACCGCCGGCAGCCCCATCGCGCGGCAGCGCGTCTCCAGCTTGCGGCGCGTGTCGCTGTTGACCAGCGTGTAGAGCACCAGTCCGGGGTTCTGCGCGACCTCGACGAGGATGCGCTCGAGATGCCCTTCGGAGCGCACCATCGGCCAGAAATGGCGGATCGTCTCGACGCCGTCGAATTGGGCGAGCGCCGCCTTGGCGATGTTTTCCAGTGTCTCGCCGGTCGAATCCGACAGCAGATGGAGGTGAAGCCGCGTCATGTGCGCAAGGCTGTGGGTAAGTGCTGGAGATTGGCAAGGACAAATGCTGTGCGCCGCCGACCGACCGATTCCATCCCCGTGTTTGTCGATTCCATCCACAGCTTGCCAACAGCGCGCCGGATTCATCCACAGCCTGTGGGTTGCGGGGATTGCGATCGCGACTCTGAGCGAGTCAGCGTGACCGCCAGAGTCAATCTGTTGGCAATATCGCGGATCGCGCATAAACCCCGCGAACCCCACGCCAACTACCCCTTCAATTTCTCTCTCAAAGAGACTCTTAGGAAGAAGGATGGAGCCGATCATCGCGCTCGACGAGTCCACAGACCGCCCCCTGCTCGCCGTCCTCCGGGGCGAACGACGCACGCCGCCCCCCCTCTGGCTCATGCGCCAGGCCGGGCGTTACCTGCCCGAATATCGCGCTCTGAGGGCCGAGAAGGGCGGGTTCCTCGAACTGATGAGCGACAGCGACGCCGCGGCGGAAATCACGCTGCAGCCGTTGCGCCGCTTCGGATTCGACGGCGCTATCCTGTTCTCCGACATCCTCGTGATTCCGCACGCGCTTGGGCAGGACCTGTGGTTCGAGGCCGGCGAGGGGCCCCGTCTGGCACCGCCGCTGGTCGATAGCCGGCTGGAGGCGCTCTCGGCCGTCCCTGAGCGCCTGGCACCCGTCTACGGCACGGTGAGGCGCGTCCGCGCCGCATTGCCCGCCGGAGTCACCTTCTTGGGCTTTGCCGGCAGCCCCTGGACGGTCTCAACCTATATGGTGGCTGGGCGGGGGAGCCGCGACCAGGGCGAGGCGAGGCGTCTGGCTTATGGTGACCCGTTGGCCTTCCAGGCGATCATCGACGCCATCGTCGAGGCGACTCTCGACTATCTCAGCGGGCAGATCGATGCGGGCGTCGATGCGGTGCAGCTGTTCGACAGTTGGGCGGGGAGCCTCTCCCCCGCGCAGTTTGAGCGCTGGGTGATCGCGCCGACCGCGACGCTGGTTTCCCGGCTGCGGGCGCGTCACCCCCGGGTTCCGATCATCGGCTTTCCGAAGGGCGCAGGTGGCAAGCTTGCCGCCTATGCCCGCGAGACCGGCGTCGATGCGATCGGGCTCGACGAGACGGTCGATCCCGAATGGGCGGATGCGGTGCTTCCGGAAGGGTTGCCGGTGCAGGGCAATCTCGATCCGCTAGCACTGATCACGGGCGGCGAGGTGCTGGAACGGGCGACGCACCGCATCCTTGACGCCTTCGCCAGCCGCCCCCACATCTTCAATCTCGGCCACGGCATCCTGCCCGACGCGCCGATCGCGCATGTCGAGCAATTGCTGACGATCGTTCGGGGGCAGCGTTGATGACCGGCTTTCTTGGGCTCGCTTATCCCTGGGTGAAGGCCGCCCATATCATCTTCGTGATCTTCTGGATGGCGGGCATGTTCATACTGCCGCGCTATCTGGTCCATCATCAGGAAGCGCTGGGCGAGCCGGCCGAGGCGGGCAAGTGGGTGGAGCGCGAGGCGCGGTTGCGCCGGGTGATCCTGACGCCCTCGATGATCATCGTCTGGCTGCTCGGGATCGCGCTGGCGCTCAATGTCGGCCTCACTGACGGCACGCCGGGGTTGGGCTGGCTGCATGCCAAGCTGCTGCTCGTCTTCCTGCTCTCAGGCTATCATGGCTGGGCGGTGGGCTATTCGAAGAAGCTGGCAGCAGGAAAGCCGACTCTGGCCGGGCGGACCCTGCGCATGCTCAACGAGGTGCCGGCACTGGCGGTGACGCTCATCGTCATTCTGGCGGTGGTTCGTCCCTTCTGAACCCGGGTCGGCTTGACTTGAGACGACGGCGGGCCTAACGGCGCGAGACAGCCTTTGCCGTCCGCGCAAAAGACGCTTTTCCTCAATATTCGCGCTCGCGGCTCCCTGGATCGACAGACCGCCTTCCGACGGACAGATTTTCCGATGCACCTCAAAGACCTCAAGAAGAAAACCCCGGCCGAGCTGGTCGAGATGGCCGAAGACCTCGGTGTCGAAAGCGCATCGACCCTGCGCAAGCAGGATCTGATGTTCGCGATCCTGAAGGTGCAGGCCGAGAATGGCGAGCAGATCATGGGCCTTGGCACCATCGAGGTGCTGCCCGATGGCTTCGGCTTCCTGCGCAGCCCCGAGGCGAACTATCTCGCCGGCCCCGACGACATCTATGTCTCGCCCAACCAGGTCCGCAAGTTCGGCCTGCGCACTGGCGATACGGTGGAAGGCGAGATCCGCGGGCCCAAGGATGGCGAGCGCTATTTCTCGCTGGTGCGCCTCGTCTCGGTCAATTTCGACGATCCCGACGCTGTCCGCCACCGCGTCAATTTCGACAATCTCACGCCGCTCTATCCGGAAGAGAAGCTCCGGCTTGATACGCTGGACCCGACCGTCAAGGACAAGTCGGCACGCGTCATCGACATCGTCAGCCCGCAGGGCAAGGGCCAGCGCGCGCTGATCGTCGCACCGCCCCGCGTCGGCAAGACCGTGCTGCTCCAGAACATCGCCAAGGCGATCACGGACAATCACCCCGAGGTCTTCCTGATCGTGCTGCTCATCGACGAGCGCCCGGAAGAAGTCACGGACATGCAGCGTTCGGTGAAGGGTGAGGTGATCAGCTCGACCTTCGACGAGCCGGCGCAGCGCCACGTGCAGGTCGCCGAGATGGTCATCGAGAAGGCCAAGCGCCTCGTCGAGCACAAGAAGGATGTCGTCATCCTGCTCGACTCGATCACCCGCCTCGGCCGCGCCTACAACACCGTCGTCCCCTCGTCGGGCAAGGTGCTGACCGGCGGTGTCGACGCCAACGCGCTGCAGCGCCCCAAGCGCTTCTTCGGCGCCGCGCGCAACATCGAGGAGGGCGGCTCGCTCTCGATCATCGCCACCGCGCTGATCGACACCGGCAGCCGCATGGACGAGGTGATCTTCGAAGAGTTCAAGGGCACCGGCAACTCGGAAATCGTGCTCGACCGCAAGGTCGCGGATAAGCGCATCTTCCCGGCGCTGGACGTCGGCAAGTCCGGCACGCGCAAGGAAGAGCTGCTCGTCGACAAGGGCAAGCTTTCCAAGATGTGGGTGCTGCGCCGCATCCTGATGCAGATGGGCACCATCGATGCGATGGAGTTCCTGCTCGACAAGATGAAGGATTCGAAGACCAACGAAGACTTCTTCGACTCGATGAATCAGTAAATCGACCGAATAGACAGAGAAAAAGGCCCGGTGCTTGCAATGAGCACCGGGCCTTTTTCTTATTGGACCGTTCAGCCGAGGTTAGCGGCGAAAAAAGCGGCCGAGCGGCTGTCCGCCAGTTCCGCTGCCGCCTCGTCGCGGCGATCGCCCATCTCGGTTGCGAAGCCATGATCGAGGCCGTCATAGGTAAGGATCTCGACCTTGGGCTGGTCCGCGAGGCCGTCACGCATCGCCGTCTGCGCCTCCGCGTTGACGAAGCGATCGGCGCCGGCAACGTGGAGCAGGAGCGGATGCGCGATCGCGTGGCGCTCGCCGAGCAGGCCATCGATGCCGACGCCATAATAGCCGACCGACGCCTCGATATCGGTGCGCGCCGCGGTCATATAGGCGAGGCGACCGCCGAGGCAGTAGCCGACACAGCCGACCTTCTTGCCGCCGCTCGCGCTGCGCGCGAAACGGATCGTGGCCTCGATGTCCGAGACGCCCTTGGTCTGGTCGAACAGGCCGAACAATTCGAAACCGCGCTGCATCTGTTCGGGCACGTCGGGATCGAGTTCGATGCCCGGCTCGATCCGCCAGAACAGGTCGGGCGCGACCGCAAGATAGCCTTCGGCGGCAAGCTTGTCGCATTTCTGGCGGATGCCAGGGTTCACGCCGAAGATCTCCTGGATCACGATGATCGCCGCGCGCGGCGTGCCCTCGGGTTCGGCGACATAAGCGTTGAAGCTACCTTCACCATCGAGCGGCGTGATCGTTGCAGTCTGGCTCATTGGAACATCCTCGTTTGTGGGTCTGGCGATTCATGGTCGAGCAGCCAGCGCTTGGTGATGGGTCCGTCACCGGCGGAATAGGTGCCGAGCTGGCCACCGCTGCCGAGGACGCGGTGGCAGGGGACGATGATGGGGAAGGGGTTGCGTGCGCAGGCCTGGCCGATCGCGCGTGGCGCTGATCCCGCGCTGCGTGCGAGCGCACCATAGCTCAGCGTCTCGCCATAGGGGATGGCGATGATCGCGTCGCGCAATGCGAGGCCGCGTAGCGTGGAGGCGGGGGCGAGCGGCAGATCGAAGTCGGTCAGTCTGTTCGCGAAATAGGCGGCAAGCTGGGCCGCGGCCTCGGCAACCGCCTTGGGCATCGACGCGGCGGATAGCGATACGTGCCGCAAGGGCAGGATGCGGATGCCGCTCAGTCGATCATCATCGCCTTCGATCAGGATCGCACCGATCGACGTTGCGATACGGACGGGTTCAAGGGCATAGACCATCAAGGTGCAGAGTAGCAGCGCTGCGTGCCGGCTTGAAGCGGGAGTAGAGTGATGAAGATGAATGTCGAAGTCGACTGCACTCCCGAAGAGGCGCGTCGTTTTCTGGGCTTGCCTGATCTCGCGCCGATCCATGAGAAATATATCGCCAACCTCACGCAGACGATGGAGAAGGGGCTGACCCCCGAGGCGATGGAAACGCTGATGAAGGCTTGGACGCCGATGGGTGAATCGGGCCTGCGCCTGTGGCAGCAGTTGTTCGACACGATGAGCGGCGCGAAGCGCTGAGACGCTGCAGGCTGGTGCGATGACGGATGAATCGCGCATTGGCGCCGCCCAGACAATTTACGCGCTGTCGAGCGGGACGCCGCCGGCGGGGATCGGCGTGGTGCGGATCAGCGGGCCGGCGGCCGGCCTCGCACTGACGACATTGGCGGTCGGTGACTTGCCGACGCCCCGGCGTGCCAGCCTGCGCCGGTTGCGCGATGCTGCCGGTGCGCCGCTCGACGATGCATTGGTGCTGTGGTTCCCGGGGTCGAACAGCGTGACCGGTGAGGATCTGGCAGAGCTTCATCTTCATGGCGGTCGCGCGGTGATCGCCGGCGTCCTCGGCGCGCTCGGGAGTATCGATGGCTTGCGGCCGGCGGAGCCCGGCGAGTTCACGCGACGCGCGTTCGAGAATGGGCGGATCGACCTGGCGGAAGCCGAAGGGCTTGCTGACCTGCTGGCCGCGGAAACAGAGGCAGCGCGGATTGCGGCGCTGCGCATCGCCGAGGGCGGGCTCTCGCGTGTTGTGCTCGACTGGCAGCAAAGGCTTCTGATGCTGGCGGCTCACGTCGAGGCGCTGATCGATTTCTCCGACGAAGATGATGTTCGCGAGGAGGATGAGGGGAGGGGCATTCGTCAGGAATTGGCGGATGTCGCGACGGCAATCGACGCGCTCGAAGCGACCCCGCCGGCGGAACGGCTGCGCGATGGCGTGCGGGTGGTGTTCGGCGGCCCGGTCAATGCCGGCAAGTCGACCTTGTTCAACCGCCTCGCCGGGCGCGATGCTGCGTTGGTTTCTCCCGTTGCGGGTACGACGCGCGATGTGATCGAGGCGCCGGTGCAAATTGGCGGCGTGCCCCTGCTGCTGATCGATACAGCCGGGCTGCGATCGGATGCGGGCGAGATCGTCGAGGTGATGGGCATCGATCGTGCGGCGCAGACGATTGCCGGTGCGGATATCATCCTTTGGTTCGGCGACGCTGCGGACGTGCCCGATCGCGATCGCACGATCCTTGTCCATGCCCGCGCAGATGTTCGCGGCGATGCGCCTGTACAGGGTGCGCTGGTCGTCTCGGCGCATGAGGGGTCAGGGATTGAAGCGTTGCGCGATGCGGTGTTGCAGCGAGCGCGATCGCTGCTGCCGCCGCCTGACGGATTGTCGCTGAACCAGCGGCAGCGCAAGGTCGTGGCCGAGGCGGCACAGGCCGTGCGTCATGCCGGGGCGGAAGCAGACTGGCTTCTCGTTGCGGAGCACCTGCGTTTCGCGCTCACGGCATTCGATCGACTGACCGGAAGGGCGGGGACCGAGGATATGCTCGATGCGCTGTTCGGGCGGTTCTGCATCGGCAAGTGAATCTGTTCCACGTGGAACAATTTTGACTTGGTCGCGTGCAGGGCTTAGCGCGCGATGATGGATGCGCGTTTCGATATTCTGGTCGTCGGGGGCGGACATGCTGGTTGCGAGGCCGCGGCTGCGGCTGCGCGCATGGGCGCGTCGGCTGCCCTGATCAGCTTTCAGCAGGCGACCATCGGCGCGATGTCGTGCAATCCGGCGATTGGCGGATTGGGCAAAGGTCATCTCGTGCGCGAGGTCGATGCGTTCGATGGCCTCATCGGCCGCGCCGCTGACCATGCCGCGATTCACTATCGCATGCTCAACGCGAGCAAGGGCAGTGCGGTGCAGGGGCCGCGTGTCCAGGCTGATCGCAAGCGCTACCGGGAGGCCATCCATGCGCTGCTCGCGGCGTACCCGACGCTGACGATCGTTGAAGGCGAGGCGCAAGCGCTTCGGCTCGACGGGGGGCGGGTGAGCGGACTCGAGCTTGCCGATGGCCGCATCCTCGGCGCCGGCGCGGTCGTGCTGTGCACGGGGACATTCCTCAACGGCCGGCTGTTCCGCGGAGCGGAGCGTATGGTGGGTGGACGTACTGGCGAGTCCGCTTCCGAGCGGCTGGGCGATCAGTTGCGTGCGCTCGATTTGCCGATGGCCCGGCTGAAGACCGGAACGCCGCCGCGGCTCGATGGCCGCACGATCGATTGGTCGCGGCTGGAAGAGCAGCCGTCCGACGATGGCGACTGGACGATGTCGGCGCTCGGGCCGGGTCGTGTGGCGCCGCAACTGCATTGCGCGATCACGCGGACGAACGAGGCAACGCATGCGGTCATTCGCGATGCATTGCCGCAATCGCCTTTGTTCAGCGGCGCGATCGCGGCGCGCGGCCCGCGCTATTGCCCGTCGATCGAAGACAAGATCACGCGCTTCGGCGATCGCGATGGTCATCAGATCTTCCTCGAACCCGAAGGGCTCGACGATCCTTTGATCTACCCGAACGGCATCTCAACGTCGTTGCCGGTGGATGCGCAGCGCGCGATGGTGCGGACGATGGAAGGGCTTGAACGCGCCGAAATCGTCCAGCCGGGCTATGCGGTCGAATATGATCATATCGATCCGCGCGCGCTCGATCATCGGCTCGAACTGCGTGCGATGCCCGGTCTGTTCTGTGCGGGCCAGATCAATGGCACGACCGGCTATGAAGAAGCTGCGGCGCAGGGCCTGATCGCCGGCATCAACGCGGCGCTGTCGGTTGCCGGCAAGGCGGCGCTGATCCTCGACCGCGCGTCGAGCTATATCGGCGTGATGATCGACGATCTCGTGCTGCAGGGCGTCACTGAACCCTATCGGATGCTGACCGCTCGTGCCGAGTATCGGCTGCGGCTCCGTGCCAACAATGCCGACTCCCGGCTGTCGCCGCATGCGATCGCTGTCGGCTGCCTCGGTGCCGAGCGCGCCGATTGGGTGGCACGGCGCGAGCATGATCGTGCGACGGCGATGGGGCGGCTGCAGGGACCGACCTATGCCGGGGTCGTCGCGACGGGGGAGGGCGGTCGTCGATCCTTGTGGGATTGGCTGCGCTTCACGGGGGTCGATCGCGCGCGTGTCATCGAGATCGATCCGCATCTTGCTGCAGTGCAGCATGATCTCCTCGACGAGTTGATCGAGGATGCGCGCTATGCGCCTTATGTGGCGCGACAGGATTCGGAGATCCGCGAGCGCCGGCACAATGATCATGTCGGCATCCCCGCAGGTTTCGATTATCGCGGCATCGGTGGTCTTTCCACAGAGATGGTCGAGCGTCTCGAAGCAGCGGCGCCGGCAACGCTGGGCGAGGCTGGCCGCATTCGTGGCGTCACACCATCCGCGCTGGCGGCGATCCTCGTTGCGGTGCGGCGTCAGGCGGCATGACCGAAGACGAGGCGCGGGGCTGGCTGGAAGCGACGCTCGATGTTCCACGTGGAACAATGGATCGCATCGGCCGCTATCTCGATCTGCTTCGGGACGAGGCGACGCAGCAGAATCTGATCGCCGAGTCGACCTTTCCGACAATCTGGGCGCGGCATGTCGTCGACTCCGCGCAGCTCATTCCGCTGGCCGATGGACCCGATGGAACATGGCTCGACCTTGGATCGGGTGCCGGTCTGCCGGGCATTATTATAGCGCTCATTACCGGAGCGCCGGTGGTCATGGTCGAATCGCGCAGGCGTCGAGTGGAGTTTCTTCAGGCGGTCGCGGACGATCTCGGGCTCGCCAATGTCGATCTCCGTCTGTCTCCGGTTGAGCGCGTCGAGAGCTTCCCGGCGGCAACGATTACGGCCCGGGCGTTCGCACCGCTGCCCAAGCTGCTCGAACTTGCCCACAGGTTTTCCACAGAAAAGACGCAGTGGGTGCTTCCAAAGGGGCGGAATGCAAAAGCCGAACTGGAAGCCGTGACGCCGACGTGGCACATGATGTTTCACGTGGAACCGAGCATCACCGACGATGCGGCGGGCATCATCGTCGCGCGGGGCGTCAAGCGGAGACGGCAATGATCAGGATCGCGATCGCGAATCAAAAAGGCGGCGTTGGCAAGACGACGACGGCGATCAACCTCGCCACCGCGCTTGCCGCAACGGGGTGGCGGGTGCTGCTGATCGATTCGGATCCGCAGGGCAACGCGTCGACCGGGCTCGGCATTGGCAATGCCCAGCGCAAGCGCACCACCTATCATGTGCTGATGGGCGATTGCGGGATCGACGATGCCGCGGTGCCGAGCGTGGTGCCCAAGCTGGATGTCGTGCCCGCGACGGTCGATCTTTCAGGTGCCGAGGTCGAACTGGTCGACCAGGAAGACCGGGTTCATCGCCTCAACCAGGCGCTCGATGAAGCGACGCCGGGACGGTGGGACATCTGCCTGATCGATTGCCCGCCCTCGCTTGGGATGCTGACGGTCAACGCGATGGTCGCGGCACGGCAGGTGCTGGTGCCGTTGCAGTGCGAGTTTTTCGCGCTGGAAGGGCTCAGCCAGCTCCTCAACACGGTCGAGCGCATCCGTGGTCGGTTCAACCCGTCGCTGTCGATCATCGGTGTCGCGCTGACGATGTATGATCGACGCAACCGCCTGACCGAGCAGGTCGCGCAGGATGTGCATGCGGTGCTCGGCAAGATCGTGTTCGAGACGGTGATTCCGCGTAATGTGCGCCTCTCCGAAGCGCCGAGCCATGGTGTGCCGGCGTTGATCTACGACATCCGCTGCTCCGGGTCAGAGGCCTATGTGCGCCTTGCCAGCGAGTTGATCGGGCGTCTTCCCAAGGGTCTGAAAGCAGCATGAGCAATGAGCCGGTGACTCCCGCGGCGGCCCCGCGCCGTCGGTCTTCCGGGTTGGGGAAGGGGCTTTCCGCCCTGCTCGGAGAGGTGCAGCGTGAGGAACCGGTGGCGCCGGGTGCAACGCGCGCGGCGGGCGTGCAGACGCTCTCGGTGACCGAGATGCGGCCGCATCCGGGGCAGCCGCGGCGGCATTTCGATGAGGATGCGCTGGAGGAGCTGGCGCAATCAATCCGGGACCGCGGTGTGCTGCAGCCGATCGTCGTGCGGCCGTTCGATGGCGCCTATCAGATCGTCGCCGGCGAGCGCCGCTGGCGCGCGGCGCAGCGGGCGCAGCTCCATCAGGTGCCCGTCATCGTCAAGCCATTCGACGATGCCGAGACGCTCGAAGTCGCGCTGATTGAGAATATCCAGCGGCAGGATCTCAACGCGATCGAAGAGGCGCAGGCCTACAAGCGACTCATCGCGGATTACGGCCACAGCCAGGAAGCGCTTGGCCGCCTCGTCCATAAATCGCGCAGCCATGTCGCCAATCTGATGCGGCTGCTCGATCTGCCCGATCCGGTGCAGGGTGCCGTCGCCGATGGCCGGCTGTCGATGGGCCATGCCCGCGCGCTGATCGGCGCGCCGGAGGTCGAGCGGCTGGCCGAGCAGGTCATCGATCGCGGACTTTCGGTGCGCGACACCGAGAAGCTGGCACGCGGTGCCAAGCCGGCGAAGGCACGCGAGTCAGGGGCGTCGCGCGGCGGCGGTGGGGCAGGGGATGCCGATATCCTCGCGCTCGAACGCCAGCTTGGCGACCTGCTTGGGCTGAAGGTGAAGATCGCGCATGAAGGCGATGGCAGCGGCGCGGTGACGCTGGCCTATTCCTCGCTCGATCAGCTCGACATGATCTGCCAGCGGCTGAGCGGCGAGCGGATCTGACATCGCTGCTTCCGAGGGGCTGAGCCTCGGGGACTCAGCGCAGACGTGCCGCGACTCTTGCGACTGCGATCAGTTCGGCATCGACCAGCATCGAGCCCGCCGAGCCGGATGACTTCACCTGTCGTTCCGCATCCAGCACGCGCCCCAGCGCGGTAGCGAGGCGGGGGGAGGGCCACATCCGGAGCTGTCGTGCGACGCCGTCCTTTTCCTTCCAGAACAAGGCCTTGCCGGCGGACGCCATGACCGCGTCGATGCTGCTGCCGGAATCGACTTCTGCGCGCAGTTGAATCAGCAATTGCAGGCGGCGCAGCAGTGCGCGCAACAGGACGATGCCCTCGACGCCTTCCTGCGCGAGCCGGCCGAGTTCGGTGCCGGCGGAATCAGGGCGGCCGGACAGGATCGCTTCGACCAGCCGCGAGAGGTCGCTCTCGCCGGCATCGGCGCCGATCGCGTCGAGCGCATCCTCATCCGCGGTGGCGGGGCGCTCGGGGGCGGCGTCGAGGTAGAGCGCGAGCTTCTCGATCTCCCGGGTCAGGACGGCGCGATCATTGCCCGCGGCTTGCGCCAGCCGCGTCGCGACGCCCGATTCCAGCCGGATACCGGCCTCCCGCGCGATCGCCATCGCCAACCGGTCCGCTTCCTGGCCTTCGGGCAAATAGCTCGCAAAGGCCATCGCTGCGGGCGATTTGAGCCCTAGCTGCAGCAGCTTCGACGTGCCCTTGAGCGCGCCGGCAACGAGAACCACCGGGTTGCCCGCCTGTTCGGCGGAGAGCAGCGCATCCACCGCGGCGAGGCATTCATCACCCGCGGGCATCACCCGGATATGACGCGCGCCGCCGAACAGCGAGATCGCTGCGGCCTCGTCGGCGAGGCGGGCGGGATCGCTCTTGAGCTCGCTGCCCTCCAGATCGATGCGTTCGGCGCCGGGGCCCATCGCGCCATCCAGCCGCTGCGCGAGCGCGCGAGACCCTGATTCATCCGGCCCATAGAGGATGAAGAGGCGGATATCCGCGGGCGGCGTGGTCAGCGCGCGCTCGATCTGACCGCGATTGGCCTTCACGGCTCCCCGGAGGGGGATTGCGCGCTGCGCCGGCTGTAGATCGCGACACGAGCGACGATCTGGTCCGCCACCGTCTGCGACAGCCGCTCCAACGCGCTGTTTTCCGCCGCGATCGTGGCATATTCGGAGCTGACCACATCTATGCCGGCATCCGATCCCGCGGTGGCGTCGAGCACCACCGTGTTGGGGCCGACCTCGACGAGGCGATAGCGCGCACGCAAGGTCCGTCGCTCGCGGGTGATTGCATCGTCCGAACGCACGCCGAATCCGGTGATCTGGTCGTCGAGTTCGACTTCCAGTCGGTAGGTGGGGCTGCCTTCGTGCGGCCCCAGCCGGTCGTTGAGCGCGTTGCGCACCAGCCAGCCGGCGCGGCCCTGAATCGGCGCCACCTCGACCGCACCCAGCGCGGTCGCAACGCTCCCCTTGCTGCCGCCACTGTAAAGCGGCTGCAGTCCGCAGGCGGACAGCAGCAGGGGCAGGACGACGAGGGGGAGCGCGCGGAGCATCATGCGACGATGTTTACCAGACGATCGGGCACAACGATCACCTTTTTCGGTGTCGCGCCGTCAAGCGTGCGAACCACACCGCCTGCAGCCAGCGCCAGTCTCTCCAGCACCTCACGACTCTCGCCCTTCGGCACGGTCAGCGTGTCGCGCAGCTTGCCATTGACCTGAACGGCCACCGTCACCTGATCGTCGACCAAGAGCGCCGGGTCGACCGTGGGCCAAGCGGCTTCCGCGACCAACCCAGGCTCGCCCAGCACCTCCCACGCCTCTTCGGCAAGGTGCGGCACCATCGGTGAGACCAGGACCACAAGCGTGCGGATCGCTGCGGTGCGCGACGCGCTGGGCTTGGCCTTCTCGATCGCGCCAGTCAGCTCATAGAGCTTGGCGACGGCCTTGTTGAATCCGAGCGATTCGATGTCGGCGGCGACGCCGGCGATCGTGCGGTGCAGCTTGCGGTCGAGATCGAGGTCGTCGCCGTTGGCCGCAGCATCGATGCCGTCCACCAGGCGCCACAGCCGGTTGACGAAGCGCCACGCGCCTTCGATTCCGGCCTCGCTCCATGGCAGGTCGCGCTCGGGCGGGCTGTCCGAGAGCATGAACCAGCGCACCGCGTCCGCGCCATATTGATCGACGATGCCGGTCGGGTCGACGGTGTTCTTCTTCGACTTCGACATCTTCTCGATGCGGCCGCGCGTCACCGGATCTCCGGAGGCGATAATCGTCAGGCCATTCTCGCCCGGCTGGACCTCCTCGGGGGAGAGCCAGCGGCCCTGCGGATCCTGATACGTCTCATGCGTCACCATGCCCTGCGTGAACAGGCCGGTGAACGGCTCCGCCACGTCAAGCTTGCCGATATGCTTGAGCGCGCGCGTCCAGAAGCGCGCATAGAGCAGGTGGAGGATCGCATGCTCGACACCGCCGATATACTGCCCCACGGGCAGCCAGCGCTCGGCCACGGCCTTGTCGAACGGCTTGTCATCGGGCTGGCTGGCGAAGCGGATGAAATACCAGCTGCTGTCGACGAAGGTGTCGAGCGTATCGGTCTCGCGCCGTGCGGCCGAACCGCACTTTGGGCAATCGACATGCTTCCAGGTCGGATGACGGTCGAGCGGATTGCCCGGCACGTCGAAACTGACATCCTCGGGCAGCTTTACCGGCAGCGCCGAACGCGGCACCGGCACCACGCCGCACGCGTCACAATGGATGATCGGGATCGGTGTGCCCCAATAACGCTGGCGCGAGACGCCCCAGTCGCGCAGGCGCCACACCGTCGTGCCCTTGCCCCAGCCTTCATGCTCGGCGCGGGCGATTACCATCGCCTTGGCCTCTTCGACCTCGGCACCGTCGAGGAAGCGCGAGTTCACGAGACGGCCGGGGCCGGTGTAGGCCTCGTCGCCGATCTCCTCATCCTCAGCGCCCTCGGGAGCGACGACGCGCTGGACGGGCAGATTATATTTTCGTGCGAAGTCGAGGTCGCGCTGGTCGTGCGCCGGGCAGCCGAAGATCGCGCCGGTGCCATAATCCATCAGCACGAAGTTCGCGACATGGACGGGCAAGTGCCAGCTCGCGTCCAGCGGATGCTGCACGCTGAGGCCGGTATCGAAGCCCTTTTTCTCGGCGGTCTCGATATCGGCGGCGGCGGTGCCGCTTTGTTGGCATTCAGCGATGAACGCGGCCAGTTCAGGGCTGTGCTTTGCCAGTTCCTGCGCCACCGGGTGATCGGCGGCGATCGCGATGAAGCTCGCGCCGAACAAGGTGTCAGGCCGGGTGGTGAACACCTCGATCCCCCGATGCGCCGAGCCGGTGCCGACGAAGTCGAAATGCAGGCGCGCGCCGCGGCTCTTGCCGATCCAATTTTCCTGCATCAGCCGCACCTTGTCCGGCCAATGCTCCAGCGTGCCGAGACCGGCGAGCAGATCGTCGGCGAAGTCGGTGATCTTGAGGAACCACTGGCTCAGCTTGCGCTTCTCGACCGTTGCGCCCGAGCGCCAACCCTTGCCGTCGATCACCTGCTCGTTGGCGAGCACGGTCATGTCGACCGGATCCCAGTTGACCGCCGATTCCTTGCGATAGACGAGGCCACCCGCATAAAGATCGAGGAACAATGCCTGTTCCTGGCCATAATATTCGGGCTCGCAGGTCGCGAGTTCGCGGCCCCAGTCCAGCGCGAAGCCCAGCCGCTTGAGCTGCGCCTTCATCGCTGCGATGTTGGAACGGGTCCAGTCGCCGGGATGGACCTTCTTTTCCATCGCCGCATTTTCGGCGGGCATGCCGAACGCGTCCCAGCCCATCGGATGCAGCACTTCGTGGCCGGTCATCCGCTTGAAGCGCGCCAGCACGTCGCCCATCGTATAGTTGCGGACGTGGCCCATGTGGATGCGCCCCGACGGATAGGGGAACATCTCAAGAACATAAGCGCGCGGTTTGGCGCTGGAATCATCCGCGGCGAAGACCTTGCGGTCCTCCCACACGGTCTGCCAGCGCGCGTCAGCCGTCAGCGGGTTGAAGCGCGAAGTCACTATATTGGAACCCTTTTGTTAGCCGGAATAGGCGCTGCGCCGCAGGTCGCGCGCCTTGGTGAGGATGATCTCCTCAAGCTTCTGAACGGTTGCGGCCTGCACCGGCGCATCCACCCAGGCACCGTTCTGGTTGAGCTGTCGCGAAGCCGCCACGCGCACCGCATCCGCCCGCAGATCCTGGTCGAGAATCGACACGGTCAGCTTCATCCGCTCGGTGGGGGTGTTGGGATTCACATACCAGTCGGTCACCACCACGCCACCGTTCGAATCCGCATTGACCAGCGGCATGAACGACAGTGTGTCGAGCGTCGCGCGCCAAAGATAGGAATTTACGCCGATCGTCGTCACCTTGGACGCGGCGAGATCCGCCGTCGGCCGCTCCTTGCCGCCGCACGCGGCAAGCGTCGAGATCAGGGCGATCGCGATCGCGAAGCGGGCAGGTCGGTTCATGCGGATGGTCCTTGGAATAACGGTTACGCGCGCCATCTATAGATTGTCCCGCGCCGCCCGCAAGCGATGCGGGCATTTTGGGACTGGCGCGAATGTGGATATCATGTCACAGGCTTCCGCGAAACGTCGGGGGACGATGGCATCTAGCGGATAAACCGTGCTAATCCCTCGTTCGAAGGGGATGAACAACGTGGTTGGCGCGAGTCGCAAGAGGGCGGGATGGATCGGAGCGGCGATGGCCGTAGCCGTCATTGCCCTGTATCCGGCGCTCGCGGCCCAGGAAGCTCCCGCGAAATATGCGTCGAAGAAACCGGTGTCTTTGAACGCGCGCGGTGGAATCGGCTCCTTCACGCCCGCATCTGCCGATCCGCGTCTCGCCGCCAGCTTCGCTCGTGCGGGCATGACGAGCAACGGCTTCCGCTTCACCCCGGCGTCCGCTGCGGACGGCCGCAGCCGCCCGGTGACGGTGGCGGTGCGTGCGCGCTCCAGCGTCAGCCGTGCCGATGCGGAGAAGATCGCGATCGCCGCGCCGACCGCGGTTAGCATCACCCCGATCGCCTATAATCTGGGCGTTGCGGTGGGCTGGAAGCGTTTTGCTCTGTCGGGCGATGTGTCGCGCGTCGATACTGGCCTAATGCCCGGCGGGCGTGAGTCGGTGGATGTCGGCGTCAGCTACACCGGCAAGAAATTCTCGGCACGCGTCCAGGCGGGCGCGGATCGCCCGACTGCGGGTCAGCCCGCACTTGTCGCTGCGCCCGAATCCTATTCGGTCGATCTCGGCACCAGCTACTCGCTGACCAAGAATCTCGATGTGACCGCCGGCCTGCGCTATCGCAGCGACCGGGATCGCCTGCTGCCGACGGCTGATGACCGTCGCGACAGCCAGGCCGTCTATATCGGTACCGCCTTCAAGTTCTGATCCGGCCCGGCGCCGTAAAGGCGTCGATCGCGGCCCATCCATACGCACCGAGCGCCGCCATCCGGCGTGCGCGTTGGCCATCCATACCCCCCAGCGCGACCACCGGGATGCGGGTGCGCCTTGCCAGTGCGGCGAATCGCCAGCGTCCCAGCGGCCGTGCGCCGATGTGCGAGCGGGTGGCGAAGACGGGGGACAGCAGCAGCAGATCGGCGTGGAGTCGTGTTGCGCGCGCGATCTCGCGCGCATTGTGCACGGGGGCGGTGCGGATCAGGCAAGGGCCTGCAGAATTGCGCGTGCGGCCATGAACGCCATCGGCCCGCCACCCCGCGGCCTGTTCTGCACGTCCGGCCAGAATCAGCATCAATCCGCGACGGCGCGCGATGGCGCGAACGCGCTCGAACAGCCGCCGCCGCTCCGCGGAGGGCGTCGCATGGTGACGGAAGATCACGCCGGCCCCGCACGGCAGCCGCTGGAGCGCGATCCACAACGACTCGCCGGCACGCTCGTCGGTCATCAGCCAGAGGCGGGGCAGGGGAGGCGCCGATCGGCGGTGGCGGTGCGGCATCGGCCTGCCTATAGCAGCGCGCATGACCGAAACCGAAGCCGCATCGCGGTTGTCCGAGGTGACGACCGCCATTGCCCGTTCCGCGCGTTTGGCGAAGCGCGATCCCGCCGACGTGGCGCTGATCGCCATATCGAAGACGCATGACGCCGCGGCCATCCAGCCGCTGATCGATGCCGGCCATCGCCGGTTTGGCGAGAATCGCGTGCAGGAGGCGCAGGGCAAATGGCCGGCGCTCAAGGCCGCGACGCCGGATATCGAACTGCATCTCGTGGGCCAGCTCCAATCCAACAAGGCGGCGGATGCGGTTACGTTGTTCGATGTGATCCATTCGGTCGACCGGCCTTCGCTCGTCGATGCGCTGGGCAAGCTGGTAGCGGCCGGCGCGGCGATGCCGCGCCTGTTCGTGCAGGTGAATATCGGCGGAGAGGAGCAGAAGGGCGGCTGCGCCATCGCGGACCTGCCAGGGCTGCTCGCGCACGCCGCCGAACAGCGGTTGGCGATCGAAGGGCTGATGGCGGTGCCGCCGGCGGATACCGAGGCGGCGCCCTATTTCGCGCTGCTCGCCAAGCTTGCCCGCGCGCACGGGCTTGCCGGGCTCAGCATGGGCATGTCGGGCGATTATGAGACGGCGGTGATGATCGGCGCGACGCATGTCCGCGTCGGCACCGCCTTGTTCGGTGCGCGCTGAGGAAAGGATCGTCATGCGCTTCGAAGGTATCATCTTCGATTTCGACGGCGTGCTCGTCGACAGCGAATTTGTCGGCACCGCGCATCTTGCGGACGTGCTGACCCAGCTTGGCCACCCCATCACGCCGGACGAGGCTGCCGCGCGATTCATGGGGCTGGCGGGCGAGGATTTCCTAGATGCCATCGCCGACTGGCGCGGCGCGCCGGTGCCGGAAGAATTCCACGCGCTGCGCGCCGAAGAGGATGCGCGTGTCCTGGCGGAAGGAATCGCTGCGGTGGCGGGTGCGGTGAGCTTCGTCGGATCGCTGCCTGCCGATCTGCCCAAGGCGATCGCCTCGTCCAGCAGCACCCGCTGGATCAACACGCATCTCGACCATCTTGGGCTGCGATCGGCGTTCGCCCCGCATATCTATAGCGGGCGCGAACATGTGACGCGCGGCAAGCCCGCGCCGGACGTCTATCTTCATGCCGCCGCAGCGATTGGCGTCGATATCCGGCGCACCGTCATCGTCGAGGATTCGCCGGTGGGCGTCACCGGCGCGGTCGCCTCGGGCGCCGAGGTGGTGGGGCTGTGCGCGGGCACGCATTGCGGCGTCGGCCACCGTGATCGCCTTGCCGCGCTTGGCGCGCACCATATTGTCGGCAGCTTCGAGGAGCTTGCGGACTGGCTGGGTATGGACGCCGCGCTGGTGAAGAGCCGCTGATATCACGCGCGACGAGCGGTGTTCGCAACCCCTCGACGAGCGAGTCCGCATCCGGTTATAGAAATGTCATGGTTCCCTTTTCGTTCGCTGGACACGCCTTCGCCGCTCTTCGTCAGGGCGCCTTGTGGTGGCCGGCGCGAGAGGCGCTGCTCGTGGCGGACCTGCACCTCGAAAAGGCAAGCTGGTTTGCCCGCTTCGGCCAGATGCTGCCGCCTTATGACAGCGTGGCGACACTCACCGAGTTGCGGGCGCTGGTAGACCTGACCAGCGCGCGCGAGATTTGGTGTCTGGGCGACAGCTTTCACGATTCGGCCGGCTGCACGCGGCTGGATGCCGCCGCGCGGGAGCATCTCCGCGTTCTCACGACTGCGACGCGCTGGACGTGGATCACCGGCAACCATGATCCAGGGATCGACGCGACGCTCGGCGGTGCGATCCTGGCGGAAGCCGAGGTCGATGGCCTGCTTCTGCGCCATGAAGCAGTGCCAGGCGAAGTGCGGCCGGAGCTTTCGGGCCATTTCCATCCCAAGTTCCGCATCAGCCTGCGCGGTCGCCAGGTTTCGCGACGCTGCTTCGTCGCCACATCCCACAAACTGATCCTGCCTGCCTTCGGTGCGCTGACCGGCGGGCTTGATGCCGGCCATCCAGAGATCTTCCGGGCGGTCGGCCCCGCCGCCGAGGCGCTGGTTCCACTTTCGGACCGGCTGCTGCGGTTCCGGATCGCCGCCTGAATCGGAACCGTGCGCTCGATCAGGCATTGGAAGCGTAACGATCCGCACTACATCATCGTCATTGGAGTGTTTTGACCGTGACCGACAGCAAGACCGATCTTCCCTTGAACCCCGCGACCACTGATGAAGGCGTGCCGCCGCTTGCGGCTGAGGCGGTCGAGGAAGCGCGGGCGGCCAAGGCGGCGGAAACGCGTCGTTTGGCGGGAATCAGCAATACTCAGATCGGGATCGGTATAGGGGTCGGTTCGGCCGCGCTGCTTGCGGCCCTGCTTTATGCTCGGCGTGGTCGCCACAAATAAGCAACTCCGACGCCGCGTTTACCAAGCCGGACTATAATGCTGCGGGAATAGGTTTCATTCCGCATATGCGTTGCCTTTTTGCAACGCACTATAAATCACTTCCCCTTGCCGCCGCGTGGGCACTTCCGTGTCACGCAACCGCAATATAATGCGATCACAGGTCCACCGGACGGCGCGCGTCGCCGCAAGAGCGAACCTGTGTTGGGGGTTCGGCAAGGGGAACACACATGAAAAATCAGTATCTGTTCAGCGTGGCTTTTGCCGCGCTCATGATTCCGGGCGCGGCATTTGCCCAGTCGACCGGCTCGATCGATTTCGAAGGCGAAGACATCGTCGTCACCGCCGGCCGTTCTGACAATGGGGTGGGCGGCGTTATTCTGCCGGAAACATCGAAGGCGAAAGCCGTCCTAGACCAGGAATTCATCGGTCGCCAAGCCCCCGGCCAGACGATCAACGACATCATCAACCAACTCCCCGGCGTGTCGTTCCAGAACAACGACCCGTTCGGTTCGGGTGGTGGTACCCTCACCATCCGCGGTTTCGACGATACGCGCATCAGCCAGACTTTTGACGGCGTTCCGCTGAACGACTCGGGTGGCTATGCGCTTTATTCGAACCAGCAACTCGATCCCGAGCTGATCTCGCAGGTCAACGTCAACCTCGGCACCACCGATGTCGACAGTCCGACCGCGGCAGCTTCCGGTTCGACTGTGAATTATCGTACCCGTCTGCCGAACGAGGATTTCGGTGCGATGTTCTCCGGTGCGGCCGGCGAATATGGCTTCTTCCGCATCTTTGGTGCGGTTGACACCGGCGAAGTTGGTCCTTGGGGTACCCGTGCGTTCTTCGCGGCAAGCCACGCCGAGAATGACAACGTCTACAACAACCGCGGCCGCATCGATAAGCAGCAGTACAATGCGCGCGTTTATCAGCCGCTGGGTTCGAATGGCGATTTTATCTCGCTTGCTGGTCACTACAACCAGAACCGCAACAACTTCTTCGGGTCGATTCCGCTGCGGACGGATACGGCCGGTAATCGCGTAGTCCCGAACCGCTTCCCATTGACCAAGGATGAGCGGTTTTACACTATCGCGCGCTGTCTGACCGACGATCCTCAGGCGGGTGTTGCCGACTCCCCCAACAGCTGTGGTTCGAGCTTCGACGAGCGCTACAACCCGTCAAACACCGGCAATATCCGCGGCGCTTCGCGCTTCACGCTGAGCGACGGCCTCGTCCTCACGGTCGATCCCAGCTATCAGTACGTGAAGGCCAATGGCGGCGGCACGCTGATCGCTTCGGAAGGTCGGACCACCATCGGCGGCGTTCCCACGACCGGCTATGTAGGTGCCAGCTCGTCGTCGGCGACCCAGTTCTTCGCTGGCGTCGACCTGAACGGTGACGGCGACACGCTCGACACCGTGCGCGTTCTCTCGCCGAGTCAGACCCAAACACACCGTTATGGTCTGATCTCGTCGCTGCGCTACGACATCAACGAACATCATACGGTGCGTCTCGCTTACTCCTATGATCGTGCCCGCCATCGCCAGACCGGCCAAGCAGGTTTCCTCGACATCAACGGTGAGCCGTTCGATGTTTTTGCGGTCAACAACCCGATTGTCGATGGCAATGGGAACGTGCTGCAGAAGCGTGATCGGCTATCCTACGCAATCCTGCATCAGATTGCTGGCGAATATCGCGGTGAGTTCCTTGATGAAGCGCTGGTCGTGAACGCCGGTTTGCGCGCGCCGTTCTTCAAGCGTGAGCTGAACAACTACTGCTTCACCAAGGATGCGACCGGCCTGCTGAACTGCTTCGGCACGAACGCCGCCGGCCAAGCGGCTTACGCCGCCGCGAACCCGACGGTCCAGGGACCGCAGCGCCGTACGTTCAAGTATGACAGGCTGCTCCCTAACGTCGGCCTCACCTACAACTTCACCCCGGCGTTCAGCACTTTCGCGAACTACTCGAAGGGAATCCAGGTTCCGGGCACGGACAACCTATACAACTCCTTCTTCTTCGCGCCGGGCACTGACGCTGCGGATCCGTCGCCGGAAACCACCGACAACTTCGATCTCGGTGCGCGTTATCGCACGGGCGGCCTGCAGGCGCAGGTGTCTCTGTGGTATACCAAGTACAGCAACCGTCTGGCTTCGGCCTACGATCCCGACATCGACCGGACCGTTTACCGGAACCTGGGCAAGGTCGATAAGTATGGCATCGATGGCAGCATCTCGTACCGCATCATTCCCGAATTCCAAGTCTATGCCTTCGGTTCGTACCTGAAGTCGGAGATTCAGGATAACGTCCAACTCTCGGGCGGCGGCGCAGTGGATTGCGGTAGCACCGAGGGCAGCGCGCCGGCTGGCTGCGCGCTGACTGCTGGTAAGCGTGAATCGGGCGCTCCGGTCTACACCTTCGGTGGCCGTGCCCAAGCGACGCTTGGCCCGGTTGAGATTGGCGTTCAGGCGAAGCGCACCGGTCCGCGCTACGTCAACGACCAGAACTTGCCGCTTACGGTTGGTGGCAATCGTGTGTTCGGTGCCAAGGCGCCGGCCTATACGCTGGTCGATCTCGATGCCCGTCTGAACCTTGCCTTCGCTGGGCTCAACGACAAGACCTACCTGCAGCTCAATGTCTCGAACGTGTTCGACGAGTTGTATGTTGGCGGCTTCGATGGTGGCCTGCTCGCGACCTCGGCGCCGTTCGTCCAGATCGGCGCGCCGCGCACTTTCATGGGTTCGCTGGTCGTCGCTTACTGATCGACCTGACCTCGATCTGAAGATTGGGCCCGCCGCTCCGACATGGAGCGGCGGGCCTTTCTTTATGTCGGCACGGCAATCGCCTATGCGGGGCCGATGCCGCTCGCGCGCCTGACGCTTACCGACTTTCGCAACCATGCCGGTGCCTCGATCGAGGCCGGTGATGGATTCGTCGTGCTTACAGGAGAGAATGGCGCGGGTAAGACCAATATCCTGGAAGCCGTTTCGCTGTTGGCGCCCGGCCGCGGATTGCGTCAGGCGCCGCTGGGGGAGATGGCGCGGCGTGACGGGGCGGGTGGGTTCGCACTATCGGCGGTGCTGCTCGATGCGGGCGGTGCCGCCGGGGACGGCATCGTCATCGGCACGGGCACGAATCCGCAGTCGCCGGAGCGGCGCGCAGTGCGCGTCAATGGCGCTGCGGCCGCTGCCACGAGCCTTTCCGAATGGTTGTCGATCGTATGGTTGACACCGGCGATGGACCGCCTGTTCGTCGAATCGGCGAGCGGGCGACGGCGCTTCCTTGATCGGCTGGTGCTCGCACTGCGTCCGCGCCACGCGCATCATGCCAGCCGCTACGAAGCGGCGATGCGATCGCGCAACAAGCTGCTCGCCGACGAGCGCCCGGCGGATCCTGCCTGGCTCGACGCGCTCGAGGCGCAGATGGCGGAGCATGGCGCCGAAATCGCCGAGGCCCGCGCCGCGCTGGTCGATGCGCTCGCGGCGACGCTCGATGCGCAACCCGAAGGGCCGTTCGCGCGGGCAGGGCTGGCACTTGAAGGATGGGCGCCCGTCGGCAATTTGGCCGCAATGCTCGCCGCCGGCCGCGCGCGTGATGCCGCTGCAGGCCGCACGCTCGAAGGCCCGCACCGCACCGATCTTGTCGTTACCCATCGCGGCAAGGATCAGCCTGCGGCGCTCTGTTCCACCGGCGAGCAGAAGGCATTGCTGCTGGGCATCGTGCTGGCGCATGCCGATCTCGTCGCCGCGGATGTCGGCCGCCGGCCGCTGCTGTTGCTTGACGAAGTTGCCGCGCATCTCGATCCGCGCCGCCGGGCCGCACTGTTCGCGCGGCTGGCCGAGGGCGGCGGCCAGGTGTGGATGACGGGGACGGAAGCGTCACTGTTCGCCGAGATCGAGGGGGAATCGACACGGCTGGTGGTTGGCGATGGTGGGGTGAAGCAGGCCTGATTGGCTTATGGTTTACGGATGAAGTGAGGGGGGCGGCAAGCGGGATTCCCTCCGGATCGGATCGGTCTGCAGCGGTGAGTCCATCGGTGCAGCGCCGCGTCGTCACTGATCATGTCCCGATTGAGCTGCAGCGCCGCCATGCGTCGATCGAATCGATCGCGCGTCGACTGGCGGATCTGTGCCTCAGTCCGGATCGGGCGACAGTCGATAGCCCTTGCCGCGGCTCCAGCGAATCAGCGGCCGCGCGAAGCCGCGATCCACCTTGGCGCGAAGACGCGACATGTGCACCGCCACAACGTTGGTGCCGGGGTCGAAATGGCGATGCCATACCGCCGACAGCAATTGCCGCCGGTTCGCCGGCGCGCCGCGCAGCCGGGCGAGGTGAACGAGCAAGGCATATTCGCGCGGCAGCAACTCGATCGCAGTGCCACCGCGCCGCGCAGTGCGGGCCAGCAGATCGATGCGCAGGTCGGCACAGACCAATTCGCGGTCGGGATCGGTGCAGCGCCGCCACATGGCTTCGAGGCGGGCCGCGAGCAGGTCTGGCGGCGCCGTGATCGGTGCGCAGCAATCTGCGCCGCTCCGCAGCATGGCGATCTCCAGATCGGCGTGTTCGGTTGGGGTCAGCACCAGGATCGGGCAGTGTGGCGCGTCACCCATGGTCGCGGCGAGCACAGCGCGCGCCGGCGCCATTGCGGAATCAACCGCGAGCAGGATCGCCGCCGCCCCCGTCGCATGCGCGGCTGCCCCCGCCTCGAACGGGGCGAGCCGCACGCCCGGGAGAATCGACGGGGCGGGGGCGCGATCGGCGCTCACCCTCCCGTCGATCCAACCCACAAGCTGCATGCCGGCGGCGCTCCACCCATCGCTGTACGGGCGCAGGGTGGGTGCGACCCCCGAAAGAGCGAAGTCGCGTTATCACCGTATCGGATCAATCCGCTCGCAACGCGCACGGCTGGTTTCGCGCACGAGACGGGAGGCATCGCCGGTCCATCCTTGCCAGACCGCGTCGCCATCGGTGGCGGCGACAGCCTCGATCGCGGCAACGCGCATTCGGCAACTCGGATGCGTTGCGGCGACATGATCGAGCAGGTCGCGGCCATCGCCGCCGAGATGTGCGGCAAGTGCGAGCAGTGCCGAAGCGGGCGCGGTGTTCAGGATACCGTCTATCCGGCCGTTGACCACGTCGAAACGGAACTGGTCCCGCCATACCTGCCGTTCGTTCAACTCCATTATATTGATCGAGACCGAGAAGGCATCGGCTGGCGCCTGGTTGTGAACGTCGCGATGCGCGCGATAGAACAGCACCCGTCCCTCGGCGAGGCGGGAGCGCTCGACGAAACGCAACGTCACGCTCTCCCCGGCGCGTCCAATCACGCTATCCGGATCATAGTCGTAATAGTCGCTCCAATAGCCGGGGCCGGCATAGCCGACGGTCAGGAAGCTGAAATTATGATCGTGCGGTACGCCGTAGAAGAAAGGCGCGATGCCGCTGTCGCGCACCACTGCATCGCTGGCGGAAGGCCAGAAATTGGCGCGGATGAAGTAGCCGCTGCGGGGCCGGTGCAGCATCATCACCTGCGAGGAATAGCGGTTGATCGCCTGCTGGCGGGTCAGCCGAGACTTGATCTCGTCGACCGCCATCTGCCCGAGGAAACCGCGGTTGCGCGCAAGCGCGGCAAGCCAGGGGCCGAAGCTGGCAAATCCATCCTCGTCGCGGGGATCGAAATCGGGCTGCTCAAGCCGATCGATCAGATCCTCGAGGGTGATGGAAGCCAAGGTGCCAGGGTCGATGGCGAGAGGCATCAGGCGGCCCTCCTTCGCTTGATCCGTCCCAATGTAGACGATGCCGCCGCGCGCACTTCGGGATGCGGATCGTTGGCGGCAAGTTGCGCCAGCCGCGGCAACGCCGCTTCCGGATCGATCACCAACCATTCGCGCATGGCATGCCAGCGCAATTCGAATTCGGGCTCGTCGAGCGCGGCTTCGAAAGCGGCATTTGCCGTGCTGCAGCCGATGCTGCGCAACATCGTCAGGAGCATGCGCATCCGTGAGGCTTCGTCGCGCGTCTCACTCGCCGCGATCAGCCGGCCGTCGACGGTGCCATATTCCCGCTGGAACGGCGCGCGATCGAGATGCACCGCGGCGCGCAGGACAAGCATGTCGCGCGCCGGGGGCTCGATCGTATAGCCCTGGGTGCGGCCGTCGACGCGCACCGTCTGGCCCGCGCTGAGCGGCATGAGGCCCATGTTCTGCAGGCATGTAGGCGCGGCTTGAGAAAAGCCTGCGCCGGTTGCCTCGGCCCGCCACCAGCGTAGCCGCGCTCCACCGGGCTCGACGATGTGGAGCGCGCCGAGCGCGCCTGACAACACCACCGCGCGGGAGGCGTCGTCATCACGCCGCGCCAGTGCTGCCGCGGAGATTCGCGCGACTGCGATCGAGGCCGCCGGAGTCTGGATCAGCAGGAGCCCGCGCTGGATCTCGTCGCCCAGCGCCAGCAGCGGAGGCGCGAACAGCGGATCGGCACGCAGCCCCCCGACCAGCGCGCCGAGCATCGGCCGCAGCCAGCCGCCGCTTGCTCCCCCCTCATCGAACAGTGCGACCAGCACATCCTGCACTGCGGCACCTCCCGATGCTGCGGCGGCCTCCAGCCGCGCCTCGATCGCCCCCACATCGTCCCGCCGGCGCCAGGCGCGGGAGAAGTCTGCCGCCCTCTCCCGCGCCTGCAGCAGCGCCACCCGATCATCGAAGATCGCCGGCTGGGTCGACGCCGCCATCGCCGGTCTCCCGATCAGTCGTTGCCGTCGCCGCAGCCGTGGCCGGTCGCGACGATGATGTTGAAGATCGGGTCGATCACGTCCGCCTTCACCAGCGATCCGTGGATACCGATACGGCTGTCGAGATCAGCGATATCGGCGGGGTCGATCTGCACCGTTTCACTCATGCTTGCCTCCCTTTGCTGGGCATCGCAAAGTTATGGGCGGTCTGGCGGATGGCGTGAGTTACATCGCTGTAACGGTCCCGCTCCCAAATGGATCTATCGGGCGTTGCCGGAGACGCCGGCACGGAGCAGAACGGTCACTGCAAAGTTGTGATCAAGGTGAGGCAGAACGCACAGCCAATGGTCGGACTCATCAGGCGGGCCAAGGCCGGGCTTCGGCGCAACCTCGTCGCGCGCGGGTGGCGTGCGACCACGCCGCTGCCCGAGCCCGTTTATCGCGATCTCGTCGTCATGCTGTTCACAATGGCGCTGCCGATCGCCGGCCTGGGCGTGTTGCTGCTGCTTGTATCCGGGCTGCTGGCATGGAGCTGGCGGGATCCGGTCCTCAGCGCGATCGGCGTGACGATCGCGCTGGTCACGCTATGGCGGCTGTGGCTGATCGCACGGTTTCACCGCCACGCCGTCGACGATCTGCCGATCGTGGAGATGCGCCGTTGGGAATGGCGTTACGCGCTGGGCAGCCACATCACAGCCGCCCTGCTGAGCACACTCGGCGTGTGGGCGCTGCAGTTCCACACGCCGATCG
The DNA here is from genome assembly GCF_050433225.1 of Sphingomonas zeicaulis. Classification (NCBI taxonomy): domain Bacteria; kingdom Pseudomonadati; phylum Pseudomonadota; class Alphaproteobacteria; order Sphingomonadales; family Sphingomonadaceae; genus Sphingomonas; species Sphingomonas zeicaulis. The sequence continues at coordinate 158,081 of NZ_JBNPXQ010000002.1, forward strand.
TCCACATGATCATCGTGAGCCTGATGTTCACCTTCGGTGCCGGCATCGTCTCCCGGATCGCGATCCGGCCGGCGATCTGCGTGCCCAGCATGGTGCTGGCGACGCTGCCCATCGCGATTGCACTCGGCGTGCACGCCACATTGCCCGATTCCGACGCGCTGCATCCCGAACTGTTCGCGATCGAAAGCCTGCTGGTGCTGATCGTCACGGGGCTCAGCTTGCAGTCGATCGCCCACATCTATCGGTCGACCATCGAACACCTCACCACAAAGCACGAACTCTCGCTGCTGGCGCTGCAGGATGCCTTGACCGGCCTTCCCAATCGCCTTCTGCTGCGCAACCGGTTCCGTGAGGAGCTGCGCGCGGTGGTTGTGCACAAATGCCTGCTGGCGCTGCACTTCCTCGATCTGGATGGGTTCAAGGCGGTCAACGACCGGTTTGGCCATCCCGCGGGCGACGCGCTGTTGCGGCAGGTGGCGGAGCGGTTGAGTCTGCTGGTTCGCGATACGGACACGGTGGCCCGGCTCGGGGGCGACGAGTTCGTGATCGTGCAGAGCCGCATTCATCATGTCGACGAAGCGGAGGTACTCGCGCGCCGCGTGCTGCGCCAGCTCAGCGCGCCCTACGATATCGAGGGGAAGCAGGTGCTGATCGGCGTCAGCGTGGGCATCGCCATCGCTCCGTTGCACGGCAGCGCCTGGGAGGGGTTGTCGGTCTGCGCAGACGAGGCGCTCTACCAGGCAAAGGCGCGCGGCAAGTCCCAATTCGCCTTCTGCGTGCGAGGCGCACGCGCCGCCGATGCCGGCTATGCATCGAGCGCCGCGATGCGCTGAGAGGCTTGCGAGCTTCGGTCGGCTCTGCCTAAGGCGAAGGCATGACCGACCCTTCCGAGGCCGCTGCCGGCGGCGTGTTGCCATCCGCTTTCGATCCGGCGGCCTTCATGCGCATGACGCGGCGCTACGGTCATGGCGCAACGGTGGGCATCCGCTACGACGCGCATGGTGCGGATTGGGTGCAGCTCGCCTTCGACTGGAAGCCCGAACTGGTCGGCGATCCGGCCACGGGGATCATCGCGTCGGGGCCGATCCTCACCTTGATGGACACCGCCACAAGCATGGCGATCTGGGCGAAGCTGGATCGCTTCATTCCGCAGGCGACGCTCGACCTGCGTGTCGATTATCTCCGTCCCGCGGTGCCGCATTGCACCGTGATCGGCCGCGGCCAATGCTATCGCATCACCCGTTCGATCGCCTTCGTGCGCGGCCAGGCGCATGATGGCGATCCCGCCGATCCGATCGCCAATGTCGTGGGCACGTTCATGTTCCTGGAGGATCAGGGATGAAGGCGCTGCCACCCTATGCCGACCTGCTGGGTCTCAGCATCGCCGAACTGCGGGATGGCATGCCGCTGCTGGCGATGCCCTTCGGAGAGGCGGTGCTCGGCCGGCCCGGCTTCGTTCATGGCGGCGCGATCGCCGGCTTGCTGGAGATGGCGGCGTTCGCGGCGCTGCATGCAGCGCTCGCGGACGAGGCGGAGGTGACGGCGAAGCCAGTGAATGTCACCGTCGATTATCTGCGCGGCGGCCGCGAGAAGATCACCTACGCGCTCGGCCGTGTCTCGCGCCTCGGCCGGCGCATTGCCAATATCGACGTCAGCGCCTGGCAGGATGATCCCGCCGCGCCGATCGCGACGGCACGGATGACGATGCTGTTGCGGCGGGCCTGAGCCTCCCGCGCCGATCACTATTTCTTGCCGCCGATCTCCCCGTCCAGCCACCGCGCCGCGGCCTCTGGCGTCTGCTTGCCGGCATCGCGGTCGACGCGATAATTGGCCTCGCGCATCGCCGTCACCGGCACTGCGCCGACCAGCGGGCGGAGCGCGGCGAGGAAGCGAGCGTCGTCGGCATGAGCAGGGGAGACCAGCATGACCGCGTCGTAATTGGGGATCGCGCGGCGCGGGTCGGTCAGCACGATGAGACGGTCGGCGGCGATGCGGCCGTCCGACGAGAAGGCTGAGATCACGTCCGCCTGACGGCTCGCCAACGCGCGATACATGAAGCTGGGGGCATAGGCGCGACGGGCGCGAAAACGCAGGCCATAGGCGCGCTCGATCGCATGCCATTCGGTGCGATCGAGAAATTCGAGATCGGCACCCAAGGTCAGGTTGGGCGCGGCGCGGGCAAGATCGACGATGCTGGCCAGACCCAGACGCCGGGCGTCGGCGCTCCGCATCGCCAGCGCATAGGCGTTTTCGAACCCCAGCGGGCCGGCGAGGCCGACGCCATGTTCGGCGCGGCTCCAGCGGCCAATCTCCTTCAGCATCGCTGCGCGCGGCGGATTGTCGCGGCGCTTCATCGGGCCGGTCCAGATCGTGCCGCCATAATCGACATAAACGTCGATATCGCCCGCCGCGAGCGCGCTGAATGCCACGGCCGAGCCCAGCCCCTCGCGATAGGTGACGTGGTAACCCGCGCGCTCCAGCCGTTGCCCGATGAGGCGCGCGAGGATGAACTGTTCGGAGAAATTCTTGGCGCCGACGACGATACTGTCCTGCCGCGGCACCAGCAGCGGCGCGGCGGCGCCGGCAATGCCGGCCAGGATCAAAGCTGCCGCGACCAGCGCCCGGCCGCGCTTCCGCCGCGCGATCGCATGTTCGACCAGCCCGAGCAGCGTATCGACCAGCAGCGCAAGCAGCGCCGCGGCGATGCAGCCGACGACGACGGTCGACCAGTCCTGCGTCTGCAACCCGCTAAAGATCAGGTCACCGAGGCTCGGCTGGCCGACGGTGGTGGAGAGAGTCGCCGCGCCGATCGTCCACACCGCGGCGACGCGGATGCCCGCCATCACCACCGGCGCCGCGAGCGGGGCCTGGACGATCAGCAATTTCTGCCGTTCGGTCATGCCGACGCCGTCGGCCGCCTCGACCAGCGCGGGATCGATGCCGTTGATGCCGGCGACGATGTTGCGCAGCATCGGCAGCACCGCATAGAGCGACAGTGCGAGCAGCGATGGCAGGAAGCCCAGCGCGGGGATGCCGCCTCCCACCGCCGAGGAGAGCGCGAGCAGGATCGGATAGAAGAGCGCGAGCAGCGCCAGCCCGGGGATCGTCTGGATCACGGAGGCGATGCCGAGCAGGATGGCGGCGAAGCGCGGCCGGCTTGCGGCGGCAAGGCCGAGCGGCACGCTGACCAGCAAGGCGAGCCCGAGCGCGGCCGCGCACAGCAGCACATGATCCGCCAGCAAGGGCGGCAACCGGCTGAGTGCAAGCGCCATCTGGCTATCCACGCGCACCCGCTCCCTCATCCTGTAACGCGTGCAGCCGCTCCGCCTGCGCGCGCGGCACCGCGACCAGCGCATCCGCCTCAGCCCCCGCGCGGCCGGCGAGCAGGTCGGCCGGCCGCGCATCGGCGACGATCCGTCCGCGAGCCATCACCAGCACGCGGTCGGCAAGCAGCAATGCTTCCGCCATGTCATGCGTGACGAGGATGGTGGTGAGGCGAAGCCGATCGTGCAGCGCGCGATAGACGGTGCCGAGCTGGTCGCGCGTCACCGGATCGAGTGCGCCGAACGGCTCGTCCATCAGCATCAGCCCAGGTTCGATGGCGAGCGCGCGGGCGACGCCGACGCGTTGGCGCTGGCCGCCCGAGAGCTGATCGGGCATCCGCGTGGCCATCGCCGGATCGAGCCCGACCCGCTCGAGCGCGGCGGCGATCGCCGCGTCGGATGCCGTTTGTCCCTCGATACGCAGCCCGATCACGATATTCTCTGCCACGTTCATGTGGGGGAACAGGCCGATATTCTGGAAGACGTAGCCGATCCGCCGCCGCAGCCGGTGCGTCGGTTCGGCGTTCACCGGCCGGCCGTCGATCGTCACAGTGCCGCGATCGGGTTCGGCGAGGCGGTTGATCGTCTTGAGCAGCGTCGACTTGCCGGATCCGGAAGCGCCAACCAGTGCGACGAAGCTGCCCGCCGCGATGGTCAGGCTGACGGCGTCGACCGCGACGGTCGCGCCGAACGTCTTGCTGACGCTATCGAATGCGACCTCGGGCCCATGGGTTGCAGCCTCTGCCATCGGCGCCTTATTCCCGCTCCGCAGCGATCATGAAAGCCGCAATCGAACGGCTTCGTCAGGAGGGTGCAGGCAATGACCGAGCGCAGGGCGATCTTCATCAGCGGTGGCGGATCGGGCATCGGCCGTGCGACCGCACGTCTTTTCGCCGCGCGTGGCTGGCTGGTGGGGCTGGGCGATATCGACGAACGGGGCATGGCGGAAACCGCCGCGCTGCTGCCCGAAGGATCATATAGCTGCCATGCGATGGACGTGCGGGATCCCCGGCAATGGGACCGAGCGCTCGGTACCTTCGCATCAACCTCCGGCGGCCGGCTCGACCTGCTGTTCAACAATGCGGGTCTAGCGCTCGGTGGCGCGCTAGACGCGACCAGCCCGGAGGCGATCGAGCGGCTGGTGCAGATCAACATATTGGGGGTGATCTACGGTGCACGCGCGGGTTTGCCGTTGCTCGCCGGGACCCCGGGCTCGGCGCTGGTTAACACCGGATCGGCAGCGGGCATCTATGGAATGCCGGGGCTGGCGGTCTATGCCGCGTCCAAATTCGCGGTGCGGGGGCTGACCGAGGCGCTCGAACTCGAATGGGCGCCGCGCGGCATAAGGGTGCGATCGATCATGCCGAGCTTCATCGATACGCCATTGCTCGATGCCGGCATCGCCGGCTCGAACGCCACCGCGCGCGACAGGGTACGCGCACAGGGGCTGGAATTCACCCCTGTGCAGCAGGTCGCGGAAGCGGTTTGGCGCGTGGCGGCGGGCAACAGGGTGCATCTGCTGGTCGGCAAGACCGCCCGTCGCCTCGGCTTCGTGGCGCGCTGGGCGCCCGGCCTGCTGCGACGGGGTGCCCGAAGACGCTGAGCGGGCTCAGTGCCAGGCGAGCAGCGGCCATCCGCGCGTCTCGGCGAGCCGGCGCAGCGGGGCATGGGCGTTGACAGCGAACGGCTCGTCGGCCCATTCGAGCACCGGCGCGTCCGAGGCATGATCCGAATAGAAGCGGACATGGCAGTCGGCGCGGGCGATGCTCTCCGCATCCATCCATGCCTCGATCATGCGCAGCTTGGCGGGGCCGTAGCAATTCTCGCCGTCGATCCGGGCGTGGACGCGCGCGTCGAGACCGGCGAGCGTGCCCGTTGCGATGACGTCGTCGAAGCCCAGTTCACGGGCGATCGGTTCGGCATAGAGTCGGTAGGATGCAGTCGCGAGTACCAGCCGATGGCCGGCCGCCTTGTCCGCCGCGATCTGCGCCAGCGCGCCCGGGTGGATGTTCGCTGCGACGGTGCGTTGCGCGAAACCCTCGACCAACGGCGCAACGCGCGCGGCGCTGATGTGCGGGCCGAGCAACAGGCGTTGCGATATTTCCTTCAGCCGGCCGCGGTCGATCCGTTTGGCGGCATAAGCGACGAGCGGCGCCAGCAGCAGCGGATAGAGCAGGAAACGCCACGGCGCGCTGCGCGCGACAGCGTGGTTGAGGAAAGGTTGCCACGTCGGCTTGCGCGTGATCGTCTTGTCCATGTCGTAGATGGCGAGGCGCTGCATGGCGGGCGCCATAGCCGCTCGCGGGCGATCAGGCGAGAGCGGGATCAGTCCCCGCCGCCGCCGCACCCTCCGCCGCCGCAGCCGCTGCTGCATCCGGAATCGCCATCGCTGCTCGAGTCACTGCTGCTGTCGGATCCGCAGCCATCGTCCGAGCCGCCCCGGCGGCGCCGGCGTCCGTGCCGATCCGATCGGCGGATGGCGATGAACACGGCGACGATGATCAGCATGACGAACAGGAAGGGGCTGATGGTGATCGACGGGCCCGGTCCGCCTGAACCGGTAGAGATCAGCGTGCAACCCGCGACCAGTGGCACCAGCAACGCGGCCTGCGCCGGGCGACGGGGCAGCAGCCAGTGGCGCGATCGATCGACACGCTCGAAGCGGGCGGGGCGGAAACGCTCCTCGACCGGCGGCCAGATTTCTCGCGGCGGCGTGTCACCGAACGCTGTGCGATAGGCATCGAGTGTTGCCTGGTACTGGTCGCGATAGCGACGATCCTCGTCGCTGCCCCCTGCGGTGGGCCCATGGTGCAGCGGCTTGCCCAAAATCTGCCCGCACAGTTCGTTCCAATAGTGGCGGCTATAGGCGAGGTGGAGATGCCAGGCCTGGTCGACCGCGTCGGACGGGGTCACCGCATGGTCGGCGGTGGCGGCCAGGAACAGGAAACGGCGGTATTCGGTCATCACCGCCGCCGCGAATGTCCGCGACCAGCCATTTTCGCGGGCCAGCCGATCGGTGAAGCGCATGCGTGCGCCTTCCGGTTCGATCCGCATCGCGTCGAGCGCTGCACGCATCCGGCGGTGGTCGTCGATCATTCCCGGCTCCTTCAGGATCACAACGATGCTTTGCCCGTTTCGGCGCGCTGGATCAGTGAGATCGGTCACCCGGCCGGCGGCTCCCACAATTCGATGGCATTGCCTTCGGGATCATGGATCCGCGCGAAGCGACCGACCGAAGGATCGTCCCACTCCGGCTTGGTGATGATCGCGATGTCAGCGCCGCGTAGCGTTTCGAGCAATGCATCCAGCCCGTCGACACGCAGGTTGATCATGAACTGGCGGTCGGCGGCGAAATAGTCCGTATCAGCCTTGAACGGCGCGAACACGGTGGGGCCACCCGCCTGCTGCCAATACCATTGGGATGATTCGCCCAAGCCGCTCGAATCGCAGCCAGCACCGATGCCAAGATGCGTGCGATACCAGGCGCTGAGCGCGTCCGGATTGCGCGATCGGAAGAACAGCCCGCCAATGCCGGTGACGCCCATTGCCTTGATCCTCCCGATGACGTTTCGATGTGCGATGCAGCAACTACAGCTTTCCGTAACGTCGTTCGCAAGGCGGATACGATGTTCGACGGATGGCTGTTGCAGAAATGCCGCGAACCCGCAGAAATGCTCAAGTTTTTCTGTTCACCTGACTAGATGACGTGAACGGAAACCCATATGATCGGCGCACAAAATCAGACGATCGGACATGAACCGACGTTGACAGTGAGGAGAGAGAGATGCCGAAAACAGCATGGCTGCTGTCAGCAGCCCTGTGCGCCCTAGCGTCCCCCGCCCTGGCTCAAGAAACCGGCTCCGCCCAGCCGTCTGCGGCCGACCAGCCAGCGCCGGAATTCGGCAACGACATCATCGTCACCGCCACCCGCCGCAGCGAGGCGCTGGCCGACGTGCCGATCGCGGTTTCCGCGGTTACCGCGGAAGCGCTGCAGAATTCGGGCGCGTCGGACATCCGCTCGCTCAATCAGTTGGCCCCCTCGTTGCTGGTGTCGTCGACCGGCTCGGAAGCCAATGGCTCGGCACGAATCCGCGGCATCGGCACGGTGGGTGACAATCCCGGCCTCGAAAGCTCGGTCGCGGTGTTCATCGACGGCGTCTATCGCTCGCGCACCGGTTCCGGCCTCAACGAACTGGGCGAGATCGAACGTGTCGAGGTGCTGCGTGGCCCGCAGGGCACCTTGTTCGGTCGCAACGCGTCCGCCGGTCTCATCAACATCGTCAGCAAGAAGCCGTCGTTCGAAACCAGCGGCATGGCCGAGGCGACCTACGGCAACTATGATTTCCTGCGCCTCGCCGCCGGCGTTACCGGCGCGCTGAGCGAAACCATCGCGGGCCGGTTCGACATGGTCTATGTCAAGCGCGACGGCTTCTACGAGAATGTGACGCAGGGCGGCGGTAGCGAAGGTCGCGTCAACGATCGCGATCGCATCTTCGTGCGCGGCCAATTGCTGTTCGAGCCGACCGATGCGCTGAGTTTCCGGCTGATCGGCGACTATACCTATCGTGACGAGAGCTGCTGCGGCGCGGTCTATGTCGCGACCAAGGAAAGCATCGATCCGACCGCCAATCCGACGACGCCGGGCTTCAACACCGATGGCGCGGTACAGCTCAGCCCGAACAACCGCATCGTCGACGTGCTGCGCAGTCTGGGCGGCATCGTCACCTATCCGCCGCAGGATCCCTATGACCGCGACGTCGCGGTGACGCCGGGGCGGACGTTTTCGAATGTCACCCGCGATTATGGCCTGTCGGGCGAACTGAACTATGATTTCGGCGGCGCCTCGCTGACCTCGATCACCGCCTACCGCTACTACAAGTCGGGCGGTGCGGGCGACGTCGATTATTCGAACGTCGACATCGCCTACCGCGCCGATGACGGCAACGCTTATCGCCGCTTCCGCACCTTCACGCAGGAATTGCGGCTGCAGGGCACCGCGTTCGACGACAAGCTCGACTGGCTGGTCGGAGGCTATTACGGCCATGAGAAATTGCAGCTCGTCGACAATTTCAAGTTCGGCACGCAATATGGCGCCTTCGCCGCCTGCCGCATCGTTGCGACGATCAACCCGCTGGCAGCATTGCGCAATCCGGCGGCACCGGGCTGCCTCAGCCCCACCGGCCGCGGCGCACTCGGCGCGGCGCTGGGCCCCGCCGCCCCGCTGATCCTCGGGAGTATCGATCGTCTCAGCACGATCAACGACATGGGTGACCGGCGCGCGGTCTATGACCAGCTCAGCGAGAATTACGCATTCTTCACCCACAATATCTTCGACATCACCGACACCGTCAGCATCACGATCGGCGCGCGCTACACGCACGAGAAGAAGGAGCTGGACGCGTCGTTCGACAACAACAACACGGTCTGTCCGGCGCAGCAGGCGGCGCTCGGCCCGCTGCTTACCAACCCCCAGCTCGGCGCCATCGCGGGCGGCATCGTGACGTTGAGCTGCACCGGCAATTCGAGCGTGACGCTGAACGGCCTCGATCTCGAAGACGGTTTCAGCGACAGCGAATGGACCGGCACCGCCGTACTCTCGTGGAAACCCACTCCGCAACTGCTGACCTACGCCAGCTATTCGAAGGGCTACAAGGCGGGCGGCTACAACCTGGACCGATCCGACCTGGGCGGGATCAACGGCGTGTTCTCCCCGCGCAGCAATGCCGATGCGGTGGGTCTGCGCTTCGAGCCGGAAAAGGTCGATGCCTATGAAATCGGCTTCAAATATAACGGTCGGGTCTTCAACCTGAATGCAGCGGCCTTCCGTCAGGAATTCAAGACCTTCCAGCTCAACACGTTCAACGGATCGATCTTCATCGTCCAGAACATCGCGTCGTGCGACGACGATCTGGGCGGCGCCGACATGGACAACAGTTCGACCACCGGGGCCTGCCCCGGCAAGACCAAGGCCGGCGTGATCTCGCAAGGCGTCGAACTCGAAGCCTCGGTCTATCCCATGCGCGGTCTCGCGCTGACGGCAGGCTACACCTATTCCGACACGCATTATCGCAGGAACCTGGTCGGCAGCTCGGATGGCGAGGCGCTCAGCAACGCGCTGTTCCTGCTGCCCGATGCGCAGCTTTCGAACGCGCCCAAGCATGTCGCGACCGGCTCGATCGCCTGGACGCCGGATATCGGCAGCAGCGGCCTCAGCGGTCTCGTCTATGTCGATGGGCGCTACAGCTCGCGCTACAACACCGGATCGGACCTGTTCCCCGAAAAGGCGCAGGACGGCTTCGTGGTGGTCAACGCCCGCATCGGTCTGCGCGGTCGCGACGAGATCTGGGCGCTGGAGTTCTGGGGCCAGAACATCTTCAGCGAGAAGTATCAGCAGGTCGCGTTCAACACGCCGTTCCAGGGCGCCGGCACGATCGCGCAAACCGCCGCTTTCGGCACCACCGCGAACCAGCTCTTCTCAAGCTTCCTGGCGGAGCCGCGCACCTATGGCGTGACGCTGCGCAGCCGGTTCTGACGACCTGTCCTCCCCGGCGTTGCGCCGGGGAGGACCTCATCTCAGCCGAACGGATGCTCCGGCAACCCCGGAACCTCAACGTCGAATGCGAAAATGCCGCCGGCGGCCGGCTGGGCAACGCGCTCGGTGTTGCTCAGCCCGCTGCTCGCGGTCGTGACATAGGCGGTCTTCAACGCCGGCCCGCCGAAAACGATCATCGTCGGCCGGCTGACGGTCAGCACCACCTCAGCGACAATCTCTCCTGCGGGTGACAGCCGCACCACGCGGCCGCCATCGAACAAAGCGCTCCAATAATAGCCCGCTGCATCGAAAGAGCCGCCGTCCGGCCGGCCCTGGCCCATCGGAAACTGGTGGAAGAGCCGGCGGTTGGTAAGCGCGCCGTCGACCACATCATAGGCGCGCAGCGCATGTGTCGGGGTGTCGGCATGCATGAACAACCGCCCATCCGCGCTGAATGCGGCGGCATTGCAGGTCAGCATCCCGCCTTCGATCGCGGTGATGCGACCGTCCGGATCGATGCGGTAGAGCGTCGCATCATGGCTTGCCTTGGCGGAGTCGACGCTGCCCGCCCAGAAACGGCCGGCGGCGTCGGTGCGCCCGTCGTTGAAGCGATAGTCGGGCAGATCCTTCAGTACCTGATCACCGAACGGCACCGGCGGCGCGTCGAAATCGGCGATCGTCGCACAACCATCGGCCATCGCCAGCACCAGTCCGCCGCCCCGGCGGAACGCGAAGCAGCCGACAGGTGCGTCGAAACGGCGCATCTCGTCGATACCCGTCGCGGGATCGAAGCGGTGAAGCTCGTTGCGGGCAATGTCGACCCAATAGAGGCGCTGCTCGGCGGCGTGCCAGCGGGGGCCTTCACCGAGGGTGGCGCGGGCATCGAGGGCGAGGCGGACGTCGGTCATGCGCTTCTCCTAATCGCTCGGCGTGCAACGCACCACCACGCTTGCGGGAGCAAAGCCGCGTCCCCATTGTTTAAGGCCCGTTCCGGGTGAAGAACGAGGTGAGTGCGTGCCGACACGACGCGAGACGATGGCCGGGCTGGCGGGGCTGCTCATGGCGGGGCGCTCCAGCGCGCAACCCGTAATGCAGGGTGGTGGAGAACCGTTCAGTTGGGACCTGCTGCAGCAGCGCGCCCAGGCGCTGGCGCGCCGCCCGTGGCAGGCGCCGCCGCGGGGGCCGGCCGAGCTTGAAAAGATCGTCTACGACGTCGCCAACCAGGTCCAGTACCGGCCTGAAAAGACATTGTGGGGGGATGCCGGGGTTCGCTTCTTCCCCAACACCGGCGGCGCGCGGCGGCGGATCGGCATGGCGGTGGTCGAGAAGGGCCGGGCGCGGAAGATAGCCTATAGTCCCTCCCTCTACACCGTGCCGCGCGGCCACCCGCTCACCGCGATCGGCGATCGCGGCGGCTTTTCGGGGTTTCGCGTGATGAATCCCGGCGGTCGCGGAGACTGGCTCGCTTTCCAGGGCGCCTCCTACTTCCGTACTGCGGGCCCGCTGCACCAATATGGCCTGTCCGCGCGCGGGCTGGCGATCGATACCGGCACATCGCGGCCGGAGGAATTCCCCGAATTCACCGACTTCTGGCTTGAACGCGGCGCCGATCCGGAACATCTCACCGTCTATGCGCTGCTCGACAGCCCCAGCGTCACCGGCGCCTATCGCTTCGTGAACGCGAAGGAGAGCGACGCGATGGTGCAGGATGTCAGCTCGGTGCTGTTCATGCGCCGGGGCGTCGCCCAGTTGGGGGTGGCACCGTTGACCAGCATGTTCTGGTACGGAGAGGGCGATCGCGCCAAGGCGCTCGACTGGCGGCCCGAGGTGCATGATTCGGATGGGCTGGCAATCCGCACCGGAAAGGGCGAGCGGCTGTGGCGGCCACTCGCCAACCCCGATCGACCGTTGACCAACAGCTTCGCCGACGAGGATCCGCGCGGCTTCGGGCTGCTGCAGCGTGACCGCGCGTTCGACCATTATCAGGACGACGCGGTGTTCTACGAAAAGCGGCCCAGCCTATGGATCGAACCGCGCGGTAAATGGGGCCGTGGCGCGGTGACGCTGTTCCAGTTCCCAACCGACAGTGAATATAATGACAATGTCGCCGCGTTCTGGACGCCGGCGGCGGCGCCCACAGCCGGCCAGCGCCTTTCCTATGATTATCGTCTGCGCTGGATCGGCGGCGAGCCCGAACGGCTGGATGTGGCCCGTGCGGTTGAATTCTGGCGGGGGCAGGGCAATATACCTGGCAAGCCGCCGGAGCCTGGCATCCACAAGTTCGTCGTCGATTTCGAGGGCGATGCGATTGCGGGGCTCACCTATCGCTCGCCGGTCAAGCCGGATGTGGCGATCAAGGGCGGCAGGGCGGTCAACATCGGCAGCTACAAGGTGGACGGCCGCACGAAAATCTGGCGCTTCGTCTTGGATATACAACGTTCCGGCGACGATGCGGTGGAAGTCCGCGCCTGCCTGAACCTCGGAAACCGGCCGATCACCGAGACTTGGCTTTACACGCTGGCGTAAGGTTTCGATATTTGCAAGCAGCGCTGTGGAACGGTCCAGCGGCGCCGGCAGTTAGGTAGGCCGCCATCTCATGATGGCCAATAGCGACAATATCTTAGGGAAGGATGCCTTCGGGGGCAGCCCGAGAACAGTCGATCGGATCGAGCCTTGAGTGAAGCCATGACCGAAAAAGCCATGACTGGCGCCGAAGCCCACGACCGCGTCAGCGCGCTCGGCCCGCGCCCACTTCCGCCCGAATCCTCGCTGGACATGCCGACGCAGTCTTTCGCGGAGCGGCCCTCTACCGGCGGCCGCATCGTGTCGCAGCGCGGTATGCTCGGCCGCCGCCTGCTGGTGGTTCTCGCCACATTGATCATCGGCCTGCTCGCCGCTACCGAGATGGTCCGTCCGATCGGCCCCGATGGCGCGACTGCTGTCGATGTGGTGCTGTTTGTGCTGATCTTCAGCCTGTTCTGCTGGATCGCCTTCGGCTTCGTCAACGCGCTGTTCGGCTTCGTCGTGCTGATGTCGCGGCGCCAGGGGGTGATTTCCCCCTTCGCCGGCCACGCGCTGGAATTGCCGCAGAGCCGCACCGCGATCCTGCTGCCGGTCTATAACGAGGATTTCGAGCAGGTCGGCGGCCGCATCCGCAAGATGGCGATGATGCTCGACCGCGCCGGAGCGACGGACAAGTTCGATCTGTTCGTGCTGAGCGACTCCAACGCCACCGCGGGCGAGCGTGAGGAAGCGCTGTGGCGCGGTCTGGCGCGCGACAGCGCGGTGCCGATCTATTATCGCCGCCGCGAAAAGAACATCGCGCGCAAGCCGGGCAACATCGCCGAATGGATCCGGCGGTTCGGCGGTGCCTATGAACATATGCTGGTGCTCGACGCCGACAGCCTGATGACGGGCGAGGCGATGATCCGGCTGGCGACTGCAATGGAGCGCAACCCCAGCGTTGGCCTGATCCAGACGATACCGGCGGTGATCAACAGCCGTACATTGTTCGCGCGCTGGCAGCAGTTTGCCGCCGCTGCCTACAGCCCGATCGCCAGCGCCGGCCTGATGTGGTGGTCTGGATCGGAAGCGACCTTCTGGGGCCATAACGCGATCATCCGCACCCGCGCCTTCGCCGAAAGCTGCGGCCTGCCCTCGTTGCCGGGTCGCGAGCCGCTGGGCGGCGCGATCCAGAGCCACGACATGGTCGAGGCGGCGATGCTGCGCCGGCGGGGCTGGGCCGTCCACATGGCGATGCTGCCCGAGGGCAGCTATGAGGAATTTCCGCCGACGCTTAGCGACTTCTCGGTCCGCGACCGGCGCTGGGCGCAGGGCAACCTGCAGCATATGCGCCTGCTGAACGCCAAGGGCTTTCACTGGATCAACCGCTTGCACCTCTTCATGGGCGCTTCGGCCTATCTCACCTCGCCGATGTGGCTGGTGCTGCTGCTGATGACGGTCGCTCAGGGCATGGGCTGGCTTTCTTCGCCCACCTTCACGCCTTCGGGCTGGCCGCTGGTGCTCGCCGCGGTGCTGCTGTTCGTACCGAAGTTCATGGCCTTCGCCTGGCTGATGATGGATCCGCGCCGGCAGGCCGCGCTGGGCGGAGTCGGCGGCATCGTCCGCTCGATGCTGGTCGAGATCCCGCTGTCGGTCATCATGGCGCCGATCACCATGCTGGCGCAGACGATGGCGGTGATCGACATCCTGCGCGGCAATGCCAGCGGCTGGCGCCCGCAGCGTCGCGAAGCCGATGGCATCTCGATCTGGCGCGCGATCATCGATTATTTCCCGCAGATCGTGCTGGGTGCGGTCTTTACCACGATGATGGTCATGGCCGACAGCGCCGTGTTGATGTGGCTTCTCCCAGTCGCGGTCAGCCTGGTTCTGGCGCCGGTCGTAGTCGCGATCACCTCCCGGCAGGACATGGGGGACTGGTTCGCACGGCACGGCGTGTTCGCCGCCCGTGAGGAGCGGCCGCGTGTCGTCGCCCGGCAAGTCGCACGGCCGATCCACATGGAATCGATACCGCTGCGCTTCCGACGTCGCCTGCCGCCGCCCGCGAATGACCGCGCGACGGCCTGATCGCCTCCCCCGTTCCCCGGCGCGAATCTCGCGCGAAAACAAATTGCCTATCGAAAGGCCCGGCACGTCAACCGTGCCGGGCCTTGGCATATTTCCCAGCTTGCTCCGCCGCAAATGCTGCGCAACACAAGACAACCGAAGACGAAGTGCCTCCGGTAAGAGAGGAACGGAGCGAGAGGATGCCGAAGCCCGCAGCCTGGCGGCTGGACGTGGAGACCTATCCGTTTGCCGAGCGGGTGACGACGCGATTTCAGGATCTCGATCCGCACGGCCATATCAACAATGTGGCGATGGCCGCGATCTTCGAGAATGGCCGCGTCCGCTTCAACCGCAACTTCGTTCACCACAAGGTGACGGGACAGCGCTGGCTCGTCGCGGCGGTCGCGATCAACTATGTCGAGGAAGCGCATTTTCCGGCGGATGTCATCGTATCCACCGGCGTCGGTACGGTCGGTCAGCGCAGTTGGTCGTTGCTGGCGGCGGCATTCCAGAATGGCAGTTGCGTCGCCACATGCGATGCGACGCTGGTGATCAGCGGCGCCGAGCATAATCGCGCGATCAGCCCCGAACTGCGATCCGCGCTTGAGGGGTTGCGGCTGCGCGAACCCGCCTGATCAGCGCACGGATGCGACACGGGCGCGATCGGCCAGTCGCGCCACTGCCGCGTGATGGATGCCTGCCGCGGTCGCCAGCACGCCGAACATGTCCGCGCCGGGGGTGTTGAAGCACAACGGCGCGCCGAGCGCGTCGGTCACGATCCCGCCGGCTTCGGCAACGATCAGCGTCGCCGCTGCGATATCCCACTCGGCGCCCCAGCGCAGCGAGGCGAGCAGATCCGCCTCGCCCGACGCGACCATCGCCATGCGCAGCGCGATCGAATTGGGCTTGGCGACCGCGATCAGATCGCTGTCCACCTTGGGCAACGCATCCGTGGGCACGCGCGCGCCGACCAGCACCTCGCGCGCGCTCGCGCGCAACGCCTCGCCGTTGAGCGTCGCGCCTTTACCATACTCGGCGCGCCAATGTTCGTCACGCGCCGGCGCGTCGAGCACGCCGATCACCGGCCGGCCATCCTCGATCAGCGCAACCGACACCGCCCAGCCGGGACGGCCGCGCAGGAAGTCGCGGGTGCCGTCGATCGGATCGACTACCCACAGCCGCCGTCGCGCGAGGCGCGCGGGATCGTCGACGGTCTCTTCGGAAAGCCAGCCGGCCGCCGGATCGATCGCAGTGAGCCGTTCCCGCAGCAGCGCATCGGCGGCAAGGTCGACGTCGCAGACCGGATGGCCGGGCGACTTTTCCCAGCGCCGGAATTCGGTGCGCCAAAGGCCATGCACCATGCGGCCGGCTTCCGCCGTGGCCGCGGCTACGGCATCGGCCAGCGTCTCAGCCACCGGCGACGGTCATCCCGTCGATGCGCAGCGTGGGCGTGTTAGTCGCGTAGCGAAAGACGAGGTCGTTGGCCGGAGTCAGCGCGCGGAACATGTCGCGCAGATTGCCGGCGATGGTGATCTCGGCGACCGGGCCGGTGATCTCACCATCCTCGATCAGATAGCCCGAAGCGCCGCGGCTATAGTCGCCCGTCACCCCGTTCACGCCCATGCCGATCAGTTCGGTCACATAGACGCCCAGCTTGATATCCGCGATCAGCGCCTGCGGTGTCAGCGACCCGGCCAGCATGTGGACGTTGCTGGTGCCGACCCCCGGTGGGCCGCTGGTGCCACGCATCGCATGGCCGGTGGGCTCCAGGCCAAGCTGGCGGGCGGAGGCGCTGTCCATCAGCCAGCCGGTCAGCACGCCGCGGTCAATCAGCGATCGCGCGCCGGTCGGCAGCCCCTCGCCATCGAACGCGCGGGAGCGCAGCCCGCGGCGGCGATGCGGATCGTCGACGATCGTGATCGCGCTGTCGAATATCTGGGTGTCGAGCGCGTCGAGCAGGAAGCTGGTCTTGCGGCTGATCGCGGATCCGGTGATCGCGCCGATCAGGTGCCCAATCATCCCCGGCGCCACGCGCGGGTCGAACACCACCGGCATCGGCGCGCTGGCCAGCTTGCCGGGATCGAGCCGCCGCACCGCCCGCTCGCCAGCCAGCGTCCCGATCGATGCCGGTGCGTCGAGATCCGCCAAATGGCGCGTCGAATGATAGGCATAATCGCGCTGCATGCCGCCGCCGGTGCCCGCCAGTACGCTCGCCGACAGGCCATAGCCGCTGGCGCCATAGGCGCCGGCGAAACCGTGCGAGGTAGCGAGCGCGATGCGCGTGCGGCTGGCGCTGGCGCCAGCACCCTCGCTGTTGGTGACGCCCGCTACCGCGCGCGCCGCATCTTCCGCAGCCAGCGCGGCCTCGCGCAGCGAGGCGGGCTCGGGTTCGGCATGATCGTCGAGGTCGAGGTCGGCGATCGGACCCGTCATCAGCCGCTCTTCGGGGGCGAGCCCGGCATAGCGATCTTCGGGGGTTTCGCGCGCCATCGCATGGGCCTGGTCGACCAGCGCGGCGAGCGCCGCGGAAGACAGGTCTGACGAGGATACGCTGGCGGAACGGCGGCCGACGAACAGCCTGAGCCCGATCTCCTCGCCCTCCGCGCGGCCGACATCCTCAAGCTGGCCGAGGCGTATGCGCACGTCGGTGGATGCGTCGCAGATATAGAGCGCGTCGGCGGCATCCGCGCCCGCACGGCGCGCGGCGGAGACGAGATCGGTGACGCGGGACTGGGCCTCGGAAACGCTGAGCATCACCTGCGCTTAGAGCGAATTGGCCCCGGAAGGAAACAGCGGCTTCCGTGAAATTACACGAAAGCGGCCCCGTTCCGGCCTTTCGCCGGGAACGGGGCCGGATTGGGGTGGCGGCGCTTCCTCGTGTGGGGGGGTGGGGGTCGACGAGAAAGCGCCGCCGTCCGCTAGAGCCTGATGCCGAGGCTCGCGCGGATGGAAATGGCAGCCTTGCCCTGCTGCTCCTCGGCGCCGAAGTCGCCGCCGATGGTGAAGCCGGGGTTGCCGCCGATCAGGCGCACGCGGCCAAGCCAGCCGTCGGTGCGTTCATCGGGGGTAAGGGTGAAGGCGTCGCCGCCCGAAGCGAAGCGTGCGGTGGTCGTGCCCAGCGATCCGCCGACGATCTGGCGACGGCCGCCTTCGATCTCGGCGCGGAACCAGCCTTCATCCTCCTCGCTGCCGCCGAACTTCAGGCCGGCGGCGATTGTGCCGGAGATGGCGAGTTCATCGCTCTTGCGGTCGTCGACGATCAGGTCGAACGCCTTGCCGCCACCGGTTTCGGTATAGCCATCCTCGCTCAGCCGATAATATTCGACGAGCGCGGCGGGCCGCAACGTGAAGCGGCCCGAGCCGACCTCATAGGATGCGCCGCCCGAAGCGGACCACAGGCTGCCGTTCCAGTCGGCTTCGGCGAGGCGCTCGATCGGCTTGCCGTCGGCCTGGCCGAGGAAGTTGCGTGAGCCGTCGAACTTGATGAAGGCATAGGATCCGCGGGCGTGCGCGCGCAGCCGGCCGGTCGAAAGGCGCCAGTAGACCGCGAGCTCATACTGGTTGGCATTGACCTCATTATCGACCTGGCCGTCGCTGTCCTTGCCGTGGAGATAGGCGAGCGAGAAGCCAAGATTGCCGGCATCGCCCAGCTTGGCGTCCGCCCCGGCGGAGGCGCCCCAGCCGGTGATGTCATAGGCCGCGGTGTCGCCCAGATTCTTGGAGGTGCCCCAGCCGACCTGCTGCAGCCAGAAACCCCACCCGCCCATGTCCGCATAAGGGGCGTTGGGATCCGCGAGGAAACGCGCGGTGGCGCGAGACCCCTGCGTGACCGATTCGAACAGCCCGCCGGCATGGTTGGGCAGCATCTGAGACAGCGTCTGCCGGAACTGGTCGCCATCGGTGATGCCCAGATAGGATGCGGCGATGTCGTCATCGTCGGAGAGTGCGGCATAGACCGCGTTGTAGGCGCTCGCCTGCGACCGGTTGAGGCCGAGTTCGGTCGCGTTCTTGCGGCTGACGTCGAGCGCCACTTCACCGGCGGTGTTGGTGGTGGCGAGGCTGCCCTTGAACAGGAAGGGGAGGGAGTTCTCGGTGGTCGAGAGATTGCCCAGCCCCTGGACCGTGCCGGCGCGCAGGAAGACGTGGCGGCCCTCGGCGTCGGCGATGTCGTCGAAGCGGACGGCCAGCTTGGATCCCGTCCCGAAGTTCGCGGTGCCGGCAACCTGATAGACCGTCTTCACGCCGTTTTCGCCGATATCGACGCCGATCGTGCCGCCGCCGGTGACGGTGAGCGCGGCGAGCGCGACATTGCCGCTGTTGGACAGCGCCAACGTGGCGCCGTTGATCGCCACCGACAGCCCCTGGCCGCCGATGAGCGTGCCGGCGAAGCGCGATGTGCCGTTCAGCGTCAGCGTATCCGTGCCGCCGCCGAAGTCAGCGCTGCCGACGAACAGGCTGGTGCCCGAAAGCGTCAATGTGTCGTTGCCGCTGCCGAACACGGCCGAGCCGGCATAGGCGGCATCACCGCTGAGCTGCATCAGGTTGGCGCCCGCGCCGAAGCGGACATTGCCGACGACGGTGCCGTCCGCAACGTCGAGCAGGTCGTTGCCCGAACCGAACAGGATGTCGCCGACGATTCCGCCCGCTGCGCTGTTCGCCGCCGCCACGGTCTGGCGGACGATCGCGCCGCGATCATTCTTGCTGAGGTCGATCGCGATCGCATGGCCGCCGGGCAGCGACGGGCCGGTGGCGGAGATCAGGCCGCTGTTCTCGACGAGGTCGACCTCGCCCGAGCGGTCGATGATCGCACCCGCATAACCCGTGCCGCTCTGCGTCGCGCGGATCTGGCCGCTGTTGCGGATGGTGAAGACATGTGCGCCCGCATCGATCACGATCGCGCCCGAGAAGGATTGGGCTGAGCCGCCGCCGGTGGCGACGACCGATCCGGTGACATTGACCACTGGCACGGTCGCGCCCGCCGCGATGCGGATCGCGTTCGCTTCCGCGCCCACCGCATTGGCGTTGACCGCTCCATTCACGGTCATGCCGCCGGCGATGTTCACCTGGCCGCCCTTGCCGCCGATCATCATGCCGGTGCCGCTGACGCCGCCATAGGCGCCGTTGCCGGTGATCGTGCCGTTTACGATCAGGCCGTGGCCGCCCTTGCCCGCGATCGCGCCGATGCTGATGTCGCGATCGGTGGCACCGATCGTCACCGCCGGCGCATAGCCGACCGAGATGATGTTGGCCGAACCCTCGGACGCGTCAGGAACGCCATCCTTGTCCTCGTCGGCATCATTGGGATTGGTGTCCTTCGGCGCCGCGTCGAACAGGATGCCGCCGCCGACATTGCCGGCGATGCGCACCGCGCCGCCGCCCTGCAACAGATCGTCCGCATCCAGCTTGCTCGGATCGGCCGGCGGGGTGGGGAAGCGATAGCCGGTCGCGGTGATCGCGCCCTGGAAGCTCAGCGCGCCGCCGATGTCGCCCGCCAGATCGACACCGACCGCGTTGGCGCCCTGCGCGGTGATCGTGCCGGTAAAGCGAACGTCACCGCTCACCTCGCCGGCGCGGACGCCGGCGCTGTCATTGCCGACGACGGAGATGGTGCCGCTGTTGGTGAGATTGCCCGTCAGCCTGCCGCCCAGCGCGATGCCGGCCGACTGGTTGCCCTTGATCGTGATCTCACCGGCATTGACGATGTTGCCGGTGTACGCACCAGAGGTCCCGATGCCGGCGCGGTTGCTGCCCTGCGCGAACGGACCATCGGCGTCGCCATCGCTATCGCTGTCGGGCGCGCTGTAGGTTTCGTCGATGATGATCCTGCCGCCCGTGGCATTGGTGATGCCGCCCGAGGCGCCGTTGGCGGCGCCGATGCCGGTGGCATCATTTGCGCCCGTGATCTGGATGGTGCCCTCGTTGGTCACCGCATGCGTCGAATCCGCGGTGACGGCGGTCCCGCCGGTCGGCTTCACCGAACCCTGGTTGCTGATGCGGATGCTGTCCGCCGCGCCGTTGTTGGCAGTCGAGGTGGAAATGGGCGTGGTGCGGGCGGTGCCGACGACGGTCTCGGCCTGGACCGCGGCGGGCACGACGGCCAGCGCCAACGGCGTCAGGCAGGTGCAGGCAAGCAGGTTGCGCATGAAGATTCCTGAAATGTCGATCCGGTTGGGGGAGCGTCGCCGGCCGTGCGTCACCCTCCTCGTGAGCGGTTGACGACACCCCTCGCCGTGATCCGCACATCGCTCGTCGAAATCCTTTCCGGCCTGCTTGTCGTTTTAACCTGCTGGGCGTATATAGTTTCACATGAAACCAATGGAGCAGGATGCCATGTCGGACGTGCGCGACAACCCGATGGGGCTCGACGGATTCGAGTTCGTCGAGTTCACCGGTCCCGATCCCCAAGCGCTCGCCCGATTGTTCGAAACGATGGGGTTCACCCATGTCGGCACCCACCGTTCCAAAGCGGTGCGCCGCTATGCGCAGGGCGACATCAACTTCATCCTCAACATGGAGCCGCTTGGCCAGGTCGCGGATTTCCGCGAGGCGCATGGCCCTTCGGCCAATGCGATGGCGTTCCGCGTGCGCGATGCCGCGCAGGCGCTGAAGATCGCGGTGGAGCGCGGCGCGGTGCCGGTCGAGGGGCGGGTCGGCCCCGCCGAACTCAACATCCCGGCGATAGAGGGGATCGGCGGCGCCAATCTCTATCTGGTCGACCGGCGAGGAGCGGCGACGATCTACGACATCGATTTCGAGCCGGTGCCCGGTGCCACGCCCAACGACAACAGCGTCGGCCTGCACGCGCTCGACCATCTGACCCACAATCTGCGCCGCGGCCGGATGGACTATTGGGCCAATTATTATGAGCGGATCTTCAACTTCCGCGAGATTCGCCACTTCGACATCGAGGGCAAGTCGACCGGCCTGTTCTCCCGCGCGATGACAGCGCCCGACGACAAGATCCGCATTCCGCTCAACGAGAGCCAGGACGAGCACAGCCAGATCGAGGAATTCATCAAGGATTATCGCGGCGAGGGCATCCAGCATCTGGCGCTGACCACCGACGATATCTTCGCGACCGTCGATGCGCTCAAGGCAAACGGCGTCCGCTTCCAGGACACGCCGGACACCTATTATGAGGCGATCGACAAGCGCGTGCCCGGCCATGGCCACTCGATCGGCGAAATGCGCGCGCGCAAGATTCTGATCGACGGTTCTCCCGAGACCGGCGAGGGCCTGCTGCTGCAGATCTTCACCGAGAATATGGTCGGCCCGATCTTCTTCGAGATCATCCAGCGTAAGGGCAATCAGGGCTTCGGCGAAGGCAATTTCAAGGCCCTGTTCGAGAGCATCGAACTGGACCAGATCCGCCGCGGCGTGATTCCGGCGGAATAAACTAAGCTCCTCCTCTTCAGAACAGGGGTTGGGGGGAGGCGAGCGAAGCGAGCTTACGGCAACGCCGGAAACAGCGCCAACGGGGGCATTGAGCCCCCGCCGCCGCTTCCCCACCCCTTTCCCCCCCCCTGAAGGGGAGGGGCTCTCGCAGCGGAACAGCAATCCATGAGCTACATCCCGGGTTTCGCCAACCACATCGTCACCGAGGCCATCCCCGGCGCGCTGCCGGTGGGGCGCAACTCGCCCCAGCGGCCGGCCTTCGGCCTCTATGCCGAGCAATTCTCCGGCACCGCCTTCACCGCACCCCGCCACGAGAATCGCCGGAGCTGGCTCTACCGCATCCGCCCCTCCGCCGCGCACGGCCCCTACCGGCGTTATGAGGGCGCGCCGCTGTTCGCGCCGGGCACGGTCGACGAGCCGCTGCCGCCCAACCGGCTGCGCTGGGATCCGCTGGCGATGCCGACCGAGCCGACCGACCTGATCGACGGCATGGCGACGATGCTGGCCAATCGCGATCCGGCCGATCTGGAAGGCGTCGCGGTCCACATCTACCGCGCCAATGCCGATATGGCGCGGCGCTGCTTCGTCGATGCCGACGGCGAATTGCTGTTCATCCCGCAGCAGGGCCGTCTGACCTTGCTGACCGAATTCGGCCGCATCGACGTCGCACCTGGTCAGGTCGCGCTGGTACCACGCGGCGTGCGCTTCCGCGCATTGCTGCCAGATGGCGCAGCGCGGGGCTATGTCGCCGAGAATCACGGCAGCCTGTTCCGCCTGCCCGATCTCGGACCGATCGGCGCCAACGGCCTCGCCAATCCCCGCGATTTTGAAACGCCGGTCGCCTGGTTCGAGGATGAGGAGGGCGACTGGGAACTCGTCCAGAAATATCTCGGATCGTTGTGGACGGTCGCGCTTGATCATAGCCCGCTCGACGTCGTCGCGTGGCACGGCAATCTCGCGCCGTGGCGCTATGATCTCGCGCGGTTCAATACGATCGGCACGATCAGCTTCGATCATCCCGATCCGTCGATCTTCACCATGCTGACCAGCCCCTCGGACGTGCCGGGCCGCGCCAATGCCGATTTCGTGCTGTTCCCGCCGCGCTGGATGGTGGCGGAAGACACGTTCCGTCCCCCCTGGTTCCACCGCAACGTGATGAGCGAGGCGATGGGGCTGATCCACGGTGCCTATGATGCCAAGGCGGAGGGCTTCGCGCCCGGCGGCCTCAGCCTGCACAATCTGATGGCAGGCCACGGGCCGGATGTGGCGAGCTGGGAAGCCGCCAGCACTGCCGACCTGGCGCCGCACCGGATCGATGGCACGATGGCGTTCATGATCGAAACTTGCTGGCCCTATCGCCCGACACGCTTCACGCTCGACTGCGCGGAGCGGCAGGCCGATTATGATGCGGCATGGGGCGGGTTTCCCAAGGCGCGCCTTCCCCGCTAGGCTCGCGTCCCAGAACAAGCACGAGGAGAGAACGGCATGAAGCTCGCAAGCCTGAAGGGCGGTCGCGATGGACGGCTGGTGGTGGTGTCGGACGATCTCGCCTGGTGCGCGGACGCGGGCCATATTGCGCCGACATTGCAGGCCGCGCTCGACGATTGGGAGCATGCCGAATCGTTGCTGGCGAATCTCGCGACCGATCTTCAGCACGAAGTTATCCCGATGATGCGCTTCCATGAGCGCAACGCGACCTCGCCGCTGCCGCGCGCCTATCAGTGGGCGGATGGCTCCGCCTATGTGAACCATGTCGCGCTGGTGCGGCAGGCGCGGGGCGCGGAAATGCCCGAAAGCTTCTGGTCGGATCCGCTGATGTACCAGGGCGGCTCGGACGGATTCCTTGCTCCCCGTGACCCGATTCCGCTCGCCGACGAGGCATGGGGCTGTGACCTCGAGGCCGAGGTGGTGGTGGTGACGGGGGATGTGCCGCAAGGCGCCAGCCGGGAGGAAGCACTGGCGGCGATCCGGCTGGTCGGTCTCGCCAATGATGTGTCGCTGCGCAACCTGATCCCGGCCGAACTCGCCAAGGGGTTCGGCTTCGTCCAGTCCAAGCCCGCCTCCGCCTTTTCGCCGGTGTTCGTCACCCCCGACTCGCTGGGTGATCGCTGGGCGGACGGCAAGCTGCTCGGGCCCTTGATGGTCGACCTCAACGGCACCCCCTTCGGCCGCGCCGACGCGGGCATCGACATGACCTTCGATTTCGGCACGTTGATCGCGCATCTCGCCAAGACGCGCGCGATCGTCGCCGGTTCGATCATCGGATCGGGCACGGTTTCGAACCGCGGCGCCGATGGCGGCCCGGGCAAGCCGATCGCGGCGGGCGGTGTTGGCTATAGTTGCATCGCCGAGGTGCGGACGGTGGAGACGATCGAAGC
The DNA here is from genome assembly GCF_050433225.1 of Sphingomonas zeicaulis. Lineage (NCBI taxonomy): Bacteria > Pseudomonadati > Pseudomonadota > Alphaproteobacteria > Sphingomonadales > Sphingomonadaceae > Sphingomonas > Sphingomonas zeicaulis. Next base: position 182,275 of record NZ_JBNPXQ010000002.1, read on the forward strand.
GGGCATGCCGACCACCGCCTTCCTCAAGCATGGCGATACGGTGCGGATCTGGATGGAGGATGAGCGTCACCACCCGATCTTCGGGACGATCGAGCAGGTGGTCGAAGCGGCCTAGCAGAATGGTGCAGCGGGATTAGAGAGCAAGGATCGGAGCGCGTCGCGGCTTGGCGCCTGTCACATCGGGGCAGGCGATCAAGCAAGGATATCGAACGATGACGGACATCCAACACAGCGACACCGCAGCCGATCCCCGCTGGGCGCGCATCGTCGCGCGAGACAAGGCTGCGGACGGCCAGTTCTGGTATTCGGTGGTGACCACCGGCGTCTATTGCCGCCCGTCCTGCCCGTCGCGCGGCGCGCGGCCCGAAAATGTGCTGATCCATGACAGTCTGGCGGCGGCGCGCGCCAGCGGGGCGCGGCCGTGCAAGCGCTGTAACCCCGAAGGCAGTTCCTTCGATGCCGAGATCGCGGCGATCGTCGAGCGCGCCTGCCGCACGATCGAGGCGGCGGACCGTGCGCCGACGCTGCAGGAACTGGCCGACGCGGCCGAACTCAGCACGGGCTATTTCCATCGACTGTTCCGTTCGGTCACCGGGCTGACCCCCAAGGCCTATGCCGCGGCGCACCGCGCCCGCCGCATGCGGGACGGGCTGAAGACCGCCGACAGCGTCACCGCGGCGATCTACGATGCCGGGTTCGGCTCCAACGGCCGCTTCTATTCCGAAAGCAATGCGATGCTGGGGATGACCCCAGGCCGCTACCGAGATGGCGGCGCGGGCGAGACCTTGCACTTCGCGGTGGGGGAAAGTGCGCTCGGCGCGATCCTCGTCGCTTCAAGCGCGCGAGGCGTCGCCGCGATCCTGCTGGGTGACGATCCCGATGCGCTGGTCCGCGACCTGCAGGATGCCTTCCCGCGCGCACGACTGGTTGGCGCGGATCCGGATTATGAGCGCACCGTTGCCCAAGTGGTCGGTTTTGTGGAGACGCCCGACATCGGCCTCGATTTGCCGCTCGACGTGCGGGGTACCGCGTTCCAACAGCGTGTGTGGAAGGCGTTGCGCGATGTGCCGGCGGGGCAGACCCTGTCCTACACCGAGGTCGCCCGACGGATCGGCGCGCCACGCGCGACCCGCGCCGTCGCCGGTGCCTGCGCGGCCAACCGGCTTGCCGTCGCCATTCCGTGCCACCGCGTCGTGCGCGAGGATGGTTCACTCTCAGGCTATCGCTGGGGTATCGATCGCAAGCGGCTGCTGCTGGAGCGCGAAGGTGCCCGCCCCGCGGCAGTCGCGGCCTGAGACGCGGGGATCCGATGATGATCAACGCGGATTCGCGCGTCGCGGGCTATGATTGGGACGCGATCGGCCAAGCGCTGGATGCGGAAGGATGGGCGATGCTTCCCCGACTGTTCGATGCGGACGAGGCGGATGCCGTCGCCGCGCTCTATGATCGGCCGGATGGGTTTCGCAGCCATGTCATGATGGCGCGGCACGGCTTCGGCAAAGGCGAATATCGCTATTTCGCCTATCCGTTGCCCGATCCGGTCGCGGCGTTGCGCGCCGGTCTCTACCCCCGGCTCGCGCCGATCGCCAACGGGTGGCACGCGCGGATGGGCCTGGAAACGCGCTTCCCGGCCGATCATGCCGGGTTTCTCACCGAGTGCCACGCCGCCGGGCAGCGCCGGCCGACACCGCTGCTGCTGCGCTACGGGCCCGGCGACCATAATTGCCTGCATCAGGACCTCTATGGCGAGGCGGTGTTCCCGTTGCAGGTCGCGGTCCTGCTCTCGGCTCCGCGGGCCGAGTTCACCGGCGGTGACTTCGTTCTCACCGAACAGCGCCCGCGCATGCAGTCCCGCGTCGAGGTGGTGCCGCTGGAAAAAGGTGATGCGGTGATCTTCGCGGTCAACGCCCGGCCGCGCCGCGGCAATCGCGGCGACTATCGCGTGGCACTGCGCCATGGCGTCGGCACCGTGCGCTCGGGCCGCCGCTACACATTGGGGATCATCTTTCACGACGCGGCCTGATCCGGCGTGCTATCGGCGCCGGCGACGGGGCGGGCAGCGTGCAAGGAGATTGCGCAGTGAAGATCGGATTCGTCGGCCTCGGCCAGATGGGCGCCGCGATGGCGGCCAACCTGATGAAGGCCGGGCATGAAGTGACGGTGTGGAATCGCTCCCCGGCAAAGGCGGATGCGCTGGTCGCGGCGGGCGCCACGCTGGCCGCGACCCCTGCCGAAGCGGCGCAGGGCGAGGTGGTGATGACCATGCTGGCCGATGATGCCGCGGTCGAGGCGGTGGTGTTCGGCGACGGCGGCATCCTCGGCGCGCCCGCGCTGCATGTCGGCCACAGCACGATCAGCGTCGCGCTGGCCGAGCGGCTCGCCGCCGCGCAGCCCGGTGCCTATGTCTCGGCGCCGGTGTTCGGCCGCCCGGTCGCGGCGGAAGCGGCGAAACTGTTCGTCGTGGCCGCTGGCCCGGATGCGCTGATCGATCGCTGCGCGCCGCTGTTCTCGGCGGTCGGCCAGCGCCTTTTCCGCGTCGGCGATGCGCCACAGGCCGCCAACCTCGTCAAATTGTGTGGCAATTTCCTGATCATGTCGGTCGTGGAAGGGCTTGCCGAAGCGATGACGCTCGCGGAGAAGGGCGGCATCGGCCGCGAAGCGCTGCTTGAAGTGCTGGTGTCGACGATCTTCGGCGCGCCCGTCTACCAGATTTATGGCGACATCCTCGTCAATGATCGCTTCCAGCCGGCCGGGTTCCCGGCGCCTCTCGGGCTCAAGGATATGGGATTGGTTGCCGCGGCGGCGCACGGCGCGCAGGTGCCGATGCCGGTGCTCGGAATCGTGCGCGACCATCTGCTGTCGGTGATCGCCGGTGGCGGCGAAGAACGCGATTGGGCGAGCATTGCCGAGGTTGTGCGCCGCAATGCCGGGATAGGCTGACCTTGCTGTAACTGCCGTCGTAGCCGGAGCGGGCTTTGCTGCACGGCCCATGCGCATTATGCCCGGCGGCATGAACGAGCATGTCGATATGATCGTGGTCGGCGCCGGGCTTTCGGGCATCGGCTTGGGCTGCCATCTCAAGATGCTCTGCCCCGACCACAGCTTCATTGTGCTCGAGGCGCGCGACCGCATCGGCGGCACCTGGGATCTGTTCCGTTACCCAGGCATCCGATCGGATTCGGACATGTTCACGCTGGGCTATGGCTTCCGGCCTTGGACGCATGAGGATGCGATCGCACCGGGCGAGACCATCCTTGCCTATCTGGAGGAAACCGCCAGCGAATACGGCGTCGATGCGCACATCCGCTATCGCCACCGCGTCATCTCCGCCGACTGGTCGAACGCGGAGGCGCGCTGGACGGTTGTGGTCGAGCGCGACGGCGAAATGGTCCGCTTCACCTGCAACTTCCTGTCGATGTGCGCGGGCTATTATGACTATGCCCGCGGTCATGCGCCGACGTTCGTGGGGATGGAGCGGTTCGCTGGGCGGATCGTCCATCCGCAGTTCTGGACCGACGATATCGACTATGCCGGCAAGCGCGTCGCCGTGATCGGCAGCGGCGCCACTGCGGTGACCTTGGTGCCCGAAATGGCGAAGCAGGCCGCGCATGTCACGATGGTGCAGCGCTCGCCGACCTATGTCGCAGCGTTGCCCAGCCGCGATCCGTGGCAGGGCTGGGCACGGCGCCTGCTGCCGGCCAGTCTTGCTTTTCGGCTGATCCGTTGGCGCAACCTGCTGATGCGCATCTATGTCGTGCGGCTTTCCCGGCTGCACCCTGAAAAGGTGCGCGCGCATCTGGTGGAGATGGCGCGCAAGGAATTGGGCACCGACTATGATGTCGCGACGCACTTCACCCCCAATTACGATCCTTGGACGCAACGCCTGTGCCTCGCGCCCGACGGCGATCTTTTCGCTGCGATCCGCGATGGCAACGCTTCGGTCGTCACTGACCGCATCGAGCGGTTCGACGAGGGCGGGCTGGTGCTCGCATCGGGCGGGCGCGTCGATGCCGATCTGGTGGTGACGGCGACCGGGCTGGAGATCAGGCTGCTCGGCGGCGCAGCGATCAGCGTCGATGGTGAGCGTTTCGATCCGGCGGGGGCGGTCGCCTACAAGGGCGTGATGTTCGCAGGCGTCCCCAACCTGGCGATCATCTTCGGCTATGCCAGCAATTCCTGGACGCTGAAGGCGGACCTCTCCGCCGCCTACATCTGCCGCCTGCTCCGCACGATGCGCCGTCGCGGTCTGCGACAGGCAACCCCGCGGGGCCCCGCCGATGTCTCGCGCGAGCCTTTCCTGCCGCTCAATTCCGGCTATGTGCAGCGCGCGGCGGACCGGATGCCGGCGCAAGGCTCACGACGGCCGTGGAAGGTCCACCAGAATTATCTGCTCGACCTGATGACGATGCGCTTCGGATCGGTCGACGAGGCGATGGATTTCTCCAATCCCGAACCCGCAAAGGCACTTGCGCCCGCAGCATGAGTTGGGGATCGGACAGCGCACACAGCGAGACGAGGCACGCCATGAACGACACCATCCGCCGGTTCGGCCATCCCGAGACGCTGGTTGCGGAAACCAACCATTGGGTGATCCTGCTGCGGCCGGATCAGCCGACGCTCGGCAGCCTCGTGCTCGCCGCCAAATCGGATGCGGAGGCGCTTTCGGACCTGCCCGATGCCGCCTTCGCCGATCTCGCGGTGGCGACGCGGGGGATCGAAGCCATGCTTGGCGCGGCGGTGGGCTATGCGAAGATCAACTATCTGATGCTGATGATGGTCGATCGCCACGTCCATTATCATGTGATCCCGCGGTACGAGGGCGAACGTACCGCGGCGGGGATCGCGGTGCCCGACCGGGGCTGGCCGAAGGCGCCGGCGCTGGGGGAGGCGGTGTCGCTCGATGCCGCCGGCATCGCTGCGCTGGTCGGGCTGCTCAAGCCGCACTGGCCGGCCGCGGGCTGACCCCGCCAGGGGCGCCTTTCAGCGCCCTTCCTGATGCAAGCGCACCACAGTCGTAACGGCAATTGCCGCCTGTCGGCTTTTGCGGCTGCAATCATTGGTTGCAAACACTTGGTACCAAGCCCCAGATTGGGGGCGTGCTGAGACAGTATGAACTTGTGGAACGGGTCAAGGCCTATGACCCCGACGCCGACGAGGCGTTGATCAATCGCGCCTATGTGTTCTCGATGCAGAAACATGGCACGCAGAAGCGCGCCTCGGGCGATCCCTATTACAGCCACCCGATCGAGGTGGCGGGCATCCTCACCGATCTCCACCTCGACGACGAGACGATCGCGACCGCGATCCTCCACGACACGATCGAGGATACGCTGACCACGCAGGAGGAGATCGAGGCGAAGTTCGGCGCGAACGTTGCGCGGATGGTGGATGGCGTCACCAAGCTGTCCAAGATCGAAGCGCAGACCGAGAGCGAGCGCGCCGCGGAGAATCTGCGCAAGTTCCTGCTGGCGATGTCGGGCGACATCCGCGTGCTGCTGGTGAAGCTGGCGGACCGGCTGCACAACATGCGCACGCTCCATTTCATCTCCAACGAGGCGAAGCGCCGGCGCATCGCCAAGGAGACGATGGACATCTACGCGCCGCTCGCTGAGCGGATCGGCATGTACGAGTTCATGAAGGAGATGCAGACGCTCTCCTTCCAGCATCTCGAACCCGAAGCCTATGAATCGATCTCGAAGCGGCTGGAACAGCTCCAGGCCGGCGGCGGCGATCGCATCGCGCGGATCGGATCGGGGCTGAAGCTGCTGCTCTCACGCGCCGGGCTCGATGTCGACGTCACCGGCCGCGAAAAGCATCCCTATTCGATCTGGAAGAAGATGGCGGAACGCCACATCAGCTTCGAACAGCTTTCGGACGTGATGGCGTTTCGCGCGATCGTGCCGACGGTGGAGGATTGCTACCGCGCGCTCGGCGTGATCCACCGACGGTGGCCGATGGTGCCCGGCCGCTTCAAGGATTATATCTCGACGCCCAAGCGCAACGGCTACAAGTCGCTGCACACCAGCGTGATCCACAATGAGAATATGCGGATCGAGATCCAGATCCGCACGCAGGAGATGCACGCGCAGGCCGAATATGGTCTTGCCGCGCACTGGGCCTACAAGCAGGGCGCCGCCACGGCGACGCCGGACACGCAGGCCGGCTGGATCCGCGACCTCGTCGAAATTCTCGACAATGCCGACACGCCGGAAGAGCTGCTCGAGCATACCCGGATGGCGATGTATCAGGATCGGATCTTCGCCTTCACGCCCAAGGGGGAACTCTACCAGCTCCCCAAGGGCGCGACGACGGTCGACTTCGCCTATGCCGTGCACACGAATCTCGGCAATCAGGCGGTGGGCGCCAAGGTCAATGGCCGGGTGGTGCCGTTGCGCACCGTAATCGAGAATGGCGATCAGGTTGAAATCCTGAAGTCCAAGGCGCAGGAGCCGGAGCCCGGCTGGCTGAACTTTGTCATCACCGGCAAGGCGCGCGCGGCGATCCGCCGCTATGTTCGTCAAAAGGAGCGCGGCGAGACCATCGCTCTCGGCCGCAAATTTTATGACGAACTCATCAAACGATTGCCCGCGCAGCTCAGCCAGGATGGGATGACGCAGGCGCTGAAGCGCCTCAAGCTGCCCGACGAGGCGGCGATGATGGAGGCGATCGGGCGCCAGTCGCTCAACGATGCGCAGGTGATGGAGGCGCTGATGCCGGGTTCCACCGGCAGCGACATCGACAATCCCTCACCGCCGCCGCAGCGCGAGGCGATCTCGATCAGGGGGCTGACCCCGGGCGTGGCCTTCGCATTGGCCGAATGCTGCCATCCGGTGCCGGGCGACCGCATCGTCGGACTGCGCCGGCCCAATGAGCCGGTGCTCGTCCATGCGATCGATTGCCCGCGGCTGTCGGACGGCACCGACGCGGACTGGGTGGATCTGGCCTGGGGCAGCAAGACCGAAGGCGGCACCGCCCGCCTTTCGGTGATCGTAAAGAACGAGCCCGGCTCGCTCGCGGTGATGGCGGGCATCCTCGGCGCGCACAAGGCGAACATCCTCAACATCCAGCTCACCCACCGCGACACCGCGTTCCACACCAACCAGGTGGATATCGAGGTGCATGACGTGCAGCATCTGATGCGCATCATCGCGGCACTGCGCGCGGCGGATGTGATCAGCTCGGCGGAGCGGGTGTAGGGCCACCGCCTGCTCAACCTTCGCGGAACACAGCCTCGATATTGTTGCCGTCGGGATCGAGGACGAATGCGGCATAATATCCTGGCGGATAGCCACCTTCACGCAGACCCGGCGGGCCGTTGTCTGTGCCGCCCGCAGCGATCGCGGCGGCGTGGAAATCATCTACCTCGCTCCGGCTGACCGCACGGAAGGCGGTGTGCTGACGTGTGGCGTGCGGATGGAAGATGTCGATCCAGAAGATAGGATAGGTGTTGCCGTAGCCGACGCCGCCGATCGCTGCGCCGTCCTCGATTGCGGGCATCCGCTGGGGTGTGATTCGCATCAATGGCCGCATGCCCAGTGTGGCCAAGGCGGCATCGTAGAACGCGATCGACTGGCCAATGTCGGCCACGCCGATGCCGCTATGGTCGATACGCCAATCGTCGCAGGCCATTGTTCAGCGCGGCAGTTCGAACAGGTCGGCGACGATCCTGCGTTGCTCGGGATCGACGCGTTCCGGCCCGGGGCTGTCGTTGAGCACGAGAATGTGGCGCAGGCCGTTCGCATCGGCATCCCAAAGTGCCAGGCCCTCGGGATGGTCGGTGCCACGGCCGAACGGAAGTTCGACGATGCGCTCAGGCCGGTGCAGCCGCACCTTGTGTGTGTCGCGCGGCGGATCCTTCGCCCAGCCCTTCCAGCGATAGAGCGCGCAGGGGCCGCTGAGCCCGGTGGTGGGCCCGGCGAGGATCAGCAGATCATCGTCGCAGCGCTTGAGATCCCGAATGCCCAGCCCCTCCATTGCCAGCAGCCGGTTGAACGGCGCGCCCTCGATCACCAACCGTCCCGAAGGCTTCACGGTGAACCGGAACTCGACGAGCAGCGCATGGGTCGCAATCACCGGCCCACGCATGCCGATGGCGATGCGATCGCCGCACACCGCGATGCCCTCTACATCGACCCCGCCTTCCTTGGCCGGCACATTGGTGAAGGGCGCGATCAGCGGATCCTTGCGCAGCGCCTTGGCCAACGCATTGCCATGCTTGGATTGGCGCAGCATGCCCGCGCGGCGACCACCGTCGCGTGCCACCGGGACATGGCCGTCCGCGCGCTCCACCATCGGCACGCGTGCGAGCAGGCAGCGCGGCCGGGTATCCTTGAGGTCGGCAAGCCGGTCGAGGTCGATGCAATCGTCCGCCTCTTTCTCGGGCTTGCGCCGCGTGCGGGCATGGCTGCCGACCAGCCACAGCCAGCCGTCATCGACCGCGAGTCCTTCGAGATCGGCTTCCTCCTCCTTCCATTCGAGCGGCAGCAAGGTATCGAGATGGCAGGAGCCGTCTTCCTGCCAGATACCGTCGCGCAGGAGGAAACGGTTGAGGATTGCATCCTCGTCCGACGCAACGAACATCGTGTCGCCGACGCGGGTGCCGGCGGAGACGTTGGTCAAAATATCATGATGCTGGTCGCCGAAGCGCAGCTCGATGCGCGCGACCGGCTCGTCGGGTTTAGGCCATCCGCGCGTTGCCATCCAATTCTCCACTGATGTCATCGGAAGCTCGCGTGCGGGGCGGCGGATTGCAAGCGGCGATGGTGAATCGGGTTGACAGTGGAACGTGCGGGGATGATTTTAAGAACGTAATAGGAACATAAAGTGAGTGAGTCGTCTTTCGCACCTTTCCAGCCTTGAGGCCCGAATCGCCCGTATCGCCGCGCCCGCGCAACCACGGGGGACGGCCGGCCTCTTCGCGACCGGTCATGCGGTGCTTGATCAAAGCCTGGGTGGCGGCCTCGCGCAAGGGGCGGTGCATGAGCTGTTCGCGGGCAGCGCAGAGGATGCCGGCAGCGCCGCCGGCTTCGCGCTGGCGCTGGCTTGGCAGGCGCATCGCGAACGGCGGCTGATATGGCTGCGCAGCGATGCCGCCGAACGCCGCACCGGGCAGGTCTATGCACCGGGGCTGGCGGAACTCGGGCTCGATCCCGCGCGGCTGATTCTCGGCCGCATGCCCGACGAGGTGGCGCTGTTGCGCGCGGCGACCGACGCGTTGCGCTGCGCGGCTCTGGGGGCGGTGGTGATCGAATGCCCGGGCAAGATGCGCACGCTGGATCTCACCGCGAGCCGGAGGCTGGCGCTGGCGGCGCGGGCGAGTGGGGTGACGGCGCTGTTGGTGCGCAGCGACGCGGACCCGGTGCCGAGTGCGGCGGAAACGCGCTGGTCGGTCTCTGCCGCGGCCTCCGTTGCATTGGAGGCACAGGCGCCGGGGGCACCGCGCTTCGAGGTCGAATTGTTGCGTCGCCGGTCCGGGCCGGCTGGCATCCGGTGGTGCATGGAGTGGGATCGTAATGCCTGTGTCTTCCGCGAAGCGGCCCGAACCGAGGCGCTGCCTGGCGCTGTGGTTTCCCTTTCTGAGCGCCGACCGGCTCAGCCTGTGTCGGCCTGAGCAGCGCGCGGGTACGCTTGGGCTGCCCTTCGCTTTCGTCGAGAAGGTGAAGGGTGGCCTGCGGCTGGCCGCGCTCGACACGCAGGCGCTGTCGCTGGGGCTCGGGCCGGGCATGACCTTGGCGGATGCGCGCGCGCGCGTTCCCGAACTGGCCGCCTTCGATCATGATCCGCATGCCGACCAGGACTGGCTGGAACGGCTGGCGGATGGCTGCCTGCGCTATACGCCGCTGGTCGCGCTCGACGAGCATGACGGGCTGACGCTCGACGTCACCGGTTGCGCGCATCTGTTCGGCGGTGAGGCGGCGCTGGCCGGGGATATCGTCCGTCGGCTCGATCGCAGCGGCATCGTCGTGCGCCATGGCTACGCCGCTTCGCCCGATGCCGCGCAGGCGCTGGCGCGCTGGCAGACCCGCGCCGCGCCCGACGAGGCGGAAGCTGTGCGCGCGCTGCCGGTCGCCGCGCTGCGCATCGATGAGGACAGTATCACCGCGCTCAAGCGCGCCGGCCTCAAGACGGTGGGCGAGGTGCTGCGCCGGCCGATGGCGACGATCGCGGCGCGTTTCGGCGCGGATGCGGTCGATGCGCTGCGTCGGTTGAGCGGCGAATCCGCCAACCCACTCAAGCCCCGCCGGGCGATGCCGGCGCTCGGTTTCGAGAAACGCTTCGCCGAACCGCTGGGCAGCACCGCGCATGCGCTGGCGGTGCTGCGCGCGCTTGCCGGAGAAGCGGCGCAGGCACTGGAGGAACGACGCGAGGGCGGCCGCGGCTTCGTCGCCACCTTTTTCCGCTCCGACGGGCTGACCCGCTCATTGTTCGTGCAGAGCGGGCTGCCGACGCGCGATCCGGCGGCGATCATGCGGCTGTTCAACGAGCGGGTCGATTCGCTGAGCGATCCGATCGATCCGGGCTTCGGCTTCGACATGATCGCTTTCGCGGTTCCCGAGGTGGAGCCGCTCGCCTCTGGCCAGCTCAAGCTGGAAGGCGGAGAGACCGCGTCGGCGGAGGTCGATGCACTGGTCGACCGGTTGACCGTGCGCCATGGTCGCACCCGCCTCGTCCGCCTGGTGCCGTCCGACACCCACATCCCCGAACAGGCACAACTGCCGCTGCCCGCCGCCGAGGCCGACATGTCGGCTTCATGGCCGCAGGGTGAGGCGGATGAGCCGCCGTTGCGCCCGATCCATCTGTTCGATCCTCCGCAGCGGATCGATGCGGTGCTGTCCGAAGTGCCCGATGGTCCGCCGATGCGCTTCCGCTGGCGCCGCGCGCTGCATGAGATCCGCCGTTTCGAGGGGCCGGAACGGATCGCTTCCGAATGGTGGCGCCGCAAGGATGGGCATGAGCCCGGCAAGGGCGGGCTGACCCGTGACTATTACCGCGTCGAGGATGCCCGGGGCCGGCGGCTATGGGTGTTCCGCCACGGGCTGGCCGGCAGCGAGCGGGAAAATCCGGACTGGTACGTCCACGGCCTGTTCGCATGACCGCCGCCGCCTACGCCGAACTGGCGGCGGCCTCCCACTTCTCCTTCCTGCGCGGTGCATCCCATCCGTCAGAGATGGTCGCGCAGGCGATGGCACTGGGACTGGCGGGCATCGGCATCGCCGATCGCAACTCCGTAGCGGGCGTCGTCCGCGCGCACGTCTCGCTCGAACGGCCGCGCCAGCAGGCCCGCGACGCCATGAGCGCGATGAAGAAGGCCGAGGGGCGTGATCCGATACTCACCGAGGCGGAGCGCCTCGAATGCGACGGCATGTTCCGGCTGGTGGTTGGCGCCCGGCTGGTCTTTGTCGACGGCACGCCGGATATCATCGCCTATCCGCGCAACCGCCATGGCTGGGGGCGGCTCACCCGCTTGCTCACCACCGGCAATCTTCGCGCGGAGAAGGGCGACTGCATCCTCGAGTTCGCCGACCTGCTCGCCTATCTGCAGGATCTGCTGCTGATCGTGCTGCCCGCCTCCACTGCAGAGCCGCAGCGCCCGCGCCGCAAGACGGTGGATTATGATGGCATCGCGCCGCCCGCAGCAGAGGCGGAAAAGCGGCTGGTGCTGGTGCCGCCCACCGTGCCGCCCTCATGGGAAGGCATATTGCGCCGGCTGGTGCGCGAGGCGCCGGGGCGGGTCTGGCTGGGCGCTACGATGCTGCGGCAGGGCAGCGATCGTCGCCGGCTTGCACGGCTGATGCGGATCGGGGCTGCCGCGGGCGTTCCGCTGATCGCGCTCAACGAGGCCTTCTATGCGGGCCCCGACCAGCGCCCGCTGCACGATGTGCTGAGCTGCGTGCGTGTGGGCACGACGATCGTCGACGCGGGCCGCCGGCTCGAGGCCAATGCCGAACGGCATCTCAAGCCGCCGGACGAGATGCTGCGACTGTTCGCCGATTGCCGGCAGGCGGTGACCGAAACGATCGATTTTCTCGACCGGATCGAATTCAGTCTCGATCAGCTCGCTTATGAATATCCCCACGAGCCGGTGCCGCCGCGTTACACGCCGATCGGCTGGCTTGCTCGGCTGACGGTGAGGGAGGCACGCAAGCGTTATGGCAGCCGTACCATCCCTGAGAAAGTGCGGCGCAACCTGCTGGATGAATTGGCCTTCATCCATGAGCACAAGTTCGCCTTCTATTTCCTCACCGTGCACGACATCGTCGCCTTTGCACGCGCGCAGGAACCGCCGATCCTGTGCCAGGGGCGCGGCTCTGCGGCCAATTCCACCGTCTGTTTCCTGCTCGGCGTCACATCGGTCGATCCGCTGCACAACGACCTGCTCTTTTCGCGCTTCATTTCCGCCGATCGCGGCGAGCCGCCCGACATCGACGTCGATTTCGAGCATGAGCGGCGTGAAGAGGTGATGCAGTATATCTATCGGCGCTATGGCCGCCACCGTGCCGCGATCGCCTCCACCGTCATCCATTATCGCCCGCGCAGCGCTGTCCGCGATGTCGGCAAGGCGCTGGGCCTGTCGGAAGATGTGATCACCCGGATTTCGAGCACGGTGTGGGGCAGTTTCTCGAGCGAGCTCGAAGAAAAGCGCGTCACCGAGGCCGGCTTCGACCTCCACAATCCCGAGATTGCGCGGGTGCAGGCGATCGTCGGCCAGCTCCTCGCCACACCGTTTCCGCGCCATTTGTCGCAGCATGTCGGCGGCTTCGTGCTGACGCAGGACAGGCTCGACGAGACGGTGCCGCTCCACAATGCCGCGATGGACGACCGCAGCTTCATCGAGTGGGACAAGGACGATATCGACGATCTCAAGCTGATGAAGGTCGATGTGCTCGCACTCGGCATGCTCACCTGCATCCGCAAGGCGTTCGACCTGATGAGGGACAATGGCCTTGGCGATCACACGCTTGAGGTCGACCTGATGTCCGAGGACGACAATGTCTATGCCATGCTCCGGAAGGGCGACAGCATCGGCGTGTTCCAGGTGGAGAGTCGCGCGCAGATCAACATGCTGCCACGGCTGCGGCCGAAGGAATTCTACGATCTTGTCATCCAGGTTGCCATCGTCCGGCCAGGGCCCATCCAGGGTGATATGGTGCATCCCTATCTGCGGCGGCGGAACAAGCAGGAGGAAGCTGATCTGCCTTCACCGGGGCCCGGCTACAACCAGAACGAATTGAAGGAGATCCTCGGCAAGACGCTGGGCGTGCCGCTGTTTCAGGAACAGGCGATGAACCTCGCGATCACCGCCGCGGAGTTCACTCCGGCCGAGGCCAACCAGCTCCGCCGTGCGATGGCGACCTTCCGCAATGTCGGCAACATGGACGATTTCCGCGAGAAGCTGGTCGGCGGCATGGTCCGCCGCGGGTATGAGCGTGACTTCGCCGAGCGCTGCTATCGCCAGATCGAAGGGTTCGGCAGCTATGGTTTTCCCGAAAGCCACGCCTTGTCCTTCGCGCGGCTCGTCTATGTCTCCTCATGGATCAAGCATTACCATCCGGCGGTATTCACCTGCGCGCTGCTCAACTCGCAGCCGATGGGCTTCTATGCGCCGGCGCAGCTCGTTCGCGATGCACGCGAGCATGATGTCGAGGTGAGGCCGATCGACGTGTCGTACAGCCTCTGGGACAATAGTCTCGAACGATGCGACGATGGCCGCCTCGCACTGCGTATCGGCTTTCGCCAGGTCGACGGCTTTCGGGAGGAGTGGGCGACGAGCATCGCGGATGCGCGCGCAGCTGGCCCGTTCGTGTCGATCGAGGATGTGGCGCGCCGCGCCGGACTGCCCGAGCGCGGATTGCGGTTGATCGCCGACGCCGACGCCTGCCGTTCGCTGGGGGCGGATCGGCGCACGGCATTGTGGGAGGTGCGGCGCACCCCCTCCACCCAGCTTCCCCTGTTCGGTGCGGCCGACGCGCATGAACTGGGCGAGGAACCCGATGCGCACCTGCCGGAAATGCCCCTCAGTGAGCAGGTCGCCGCCGATTATCAGATGACCCGCCTGTCGCTGAAGCAGCATCCGATGCACTTCCTGCGTGACCTGTTCCGCGGCGAGGGTGTGCTGTCCTGCCAGCAGACGTCGGACACGAAGGATGGCCGCCGCGTGCGCACCGCCGGCATCGTCCTCGTCCGCCAGCGGCCGGGGGAGGGCAATGCGATCTTCGTGACCTTGGAGGATGAGACCGGCATCACCAACGCGCTGATCTGGGCGCGGCTGTTCGAGCGCTATCGCCGCCCGATCATGGCGTCACGCCTGATGCTGATCGAGGGGCAGGTCCAGCGTAGCGCCGAAGGGGTAGTCCACTTGATGGCGACCCGCATCGTCGATCGCACCACCGAACTGGACCGGCTTTCGGAGACCGAGGATCCGCGCCCGCAACTGCTCCGCGCGGACGAGGTGCTTCATCCGCAATATCCTCGCGGACCGATGCACCGGCATCCACGCGACGTGCGGCTGTTGCCAAAATCCCGGGATTTCCATTGATTGTTTACCCTCCCCCCGAGGGGGGCGGCTTAAGACCTCACCGCCACTCCAGAACCGGCCAGCCCTTCTGCGCCGCCAGCTTCCGCAACTTGCGCGACGGATTCACCGCGAACTGCTCGTCCGCCCATTCGAAGGCCGGCCGGTCCGACGCATGATCGGAGAAGAAGCGCACGTGCAGGTCGGCGCGGCGCAGGCCCAGCGTCTCGACATAGGCCTGCAGCATCTCGCGTTTGGCGGGGCCGTAGCAATTCTCGCCAGTGATCCCGGGCAGCAGCCGGTCGTCTTCCCAGGTCGAGCCGGTGGCGATGATATCGTCGACGCCCAGCAATGCGCCGAGCGCCTCGGCGTAATAACGGTTGGCCGCGGTTGCGAGCACGATGCGGCGCCCGGCGGCGCGTTCCTCGGCGATGCGTGCGCGTCCGGCGGGGAGCAGTCCGTGACCGTCGAGTTTTGCGGCGAAGCTCTCCGCCAGCCGAGTAACGTCGGCGCGGGCGACCGCACCGCCCACCAGCATGCGGTGCTGGAATTCCTTGGTCCGCCGGCGCGAGACCAGTTTCAGCACATGGCCGATCATCACCGCCGCCACCACCGGCGCGGCGAGCAGCCGCCACGGCGCCAGCCCCAGTGCGAAATGGATCAGCAGCGGCGTATAGGTGGGGTGGCGGGTCAGCGTCTTGTCGAGGTCGAACACCGAGATGCCCGCCAGCCTCGCCTGCGCCGCAGCGACTGAAGCAGCCGCATCTCCACCTTGGCGCGCCGCCAATATGCCTTCCACCTGACGATGGTCGCTGAGCTTGTCGACATCGATCGCCGCCTCGGGCTGAGGCAGCGGCACCAGCCGCGCCGTCATCCCCATCTTTCGCCCCACCCGTGCAATCGCATCGGCCAGCCCGATCGTACGCGTGATCGCCCGCAGCGCCAGCATCGGGCCGAAATGAAGAAACAGCCTCACCGCCTGCTTGCGATCGGCCTCCGCCCGGCGCCACAGCGCCAGCGCAGGGCGGACGCGGTCGCTGCCCAGCGCGAACAGGTTGGCGCCGGACCAGGCACCGTCGTTGAAGCGCAGCCAGGTGCGCTTCGAATCGGGATAGGCGGCGAGCAGCGTGCGGCTTTCGACCATGCCGACGGCAAGATCTGCGCCCGTCACGCCGGCGATGAAGCCCTCGACGATGTCTGGGGTCAGCAACGGATGATCGGCTGTGGTGACGAGGATGGGGAAGGGGGCCGCGTCGCCGCCCGCAACCGCATCGATGCTCGCGGAGATGCCGGTGCCGCCCTCCGCCATCCGCACGCGCGGATTCGCCCGCAGCGCCAGGAACTCCGCCGATCGCAGCCCCTCGGGATCCTGCGTCAGCACGACCACGTCGCCGATCGACGGGCTGGCGAGCAAGGTCTCGACGACATAGGCGATCATCGGCCGGCCGAGCACCGGCACTTCGGCCTTCGCGACGCCGCCAAAGGCGCGCGCCAGCGGATCAACGCCAGGGCGTTGCCCCGCAAGCAGGATCGCCGTCCACTTCATCGGCATAGTCTCACCGCGCTGTCGCCATTTCTCATGCCGCAGGCGGCTATTGCCGCATTGCGGCAGGCATGTGGCCTCGCGCGTTGCAAGTTCAACCCGGTGCTCCATCTGTCGCTAGACGATTGCCGTCAATGCAGGCCATGAATATGACGCGGCGATGACGCGGAACCATTGTTACATCAACAGCCGCGGGGGCTTGCCCGCATGACGAGCGAATCGCCGACGGTGGTCCCTGTCGGTAGCAATCAGACCCCGATCTGGGGGATGACCGTGCCCGAGCGCACGCGGCGCATTGCTGCGATGCACAAATTGTCGTTCGCGGACGAGCCGCCGGCCAGCGGCGCGGCGTTGCTCGTCAACGCCGCGCATGTGTTCGATCCGGCGTGGCTGAAGATCATGGCGAAGCGGCCGGGTGAGGCGCTGACACTAGGCGGCGTGCCGGTGATCGCCCATTGCCGCGATGCCGCGCAATGTGCTCTGGCGGCTTCGGCGATGCAGGCCGAGGTGCCGCTGGTGCCCGAAGCCGGCTTCGCTATCACCGCGCATGAGGATGCGGCGGGCATGGTCAATGAGGAACTGCGCAAGCGCGAACAGCCCTTTGCGCTCCGGTTGACGCAGACGACGCTACGCGAGGCCGAGCGGGCGAGCTATTTCGGCGCCTATAAGGGCGTCACCGATCTGCTGACCAAATATCTGTGGCCGGAATGGGCGCTGGTGCTGACGCGGATCTGCGCGCGGGTCGGCATCACCCCCAACATGGTGACCATCACCGGAATGACGCTGTGTGTCGTCGCGACGATGCTGTTCTGGTATGGGCATTATTGGGCGGGCATGGCTGCCGGACTGGTGTTCATGGTGCTCGACACCGTGGACGGCAAACTCGCCCGCTGCACGATCACCGCCTCGCCCTGGGGCCACATCCTCGATCATGGCGTGGACCTCATCCATCCGCCCTTCTGGTGGTATGCATGGGGCGTCGGCCTCGCCGCCTATGGCCGGCCGCTGACCGATGCGACCTTCGCCTGGGTGATGATCGTGATCATGGGCGGCTATGTCGTCCAGCGCCTGATCGAGGGGGCTTTCATCAAATGGTATGACGGCATCCACATCCATGTGTGGAAGAAGATCGACAGCGACTTCCGCCTGATCACCGCACGCCGCAACCCGAACATGATCATCCTGTTCTTCGCGACCCTCGTGGGCCGACCCGATACCGGCCTGGTGCTTGTGGCATGGTGGACGGGGCTGTCCTGCCTGTTCCACCTCGTCCGTCTCGTCCAGGCCGCTGCAGACAGCGCGCGCGGCGTGCCGGTGCGATCCTGGCTGGGCTGAGGCGCGGTTGCCAACATATTGCTGCCATCCTGCGGTTGCCATCATTTCGCCACCTGAACGGGGCTAGGGCAGGCATGTCTCAGACTGGAATGGGCACATCATGACCATCGAACGCGCCGTCATCCTCAGTGCCGGCAAGGGCTCGCGCCTCTATCCGCACACGGAAGAGCGGCCGAAATGTCTACTCGAACTGTCCGGGCGAACCTTGCTCGAATGGCAGCTCGATGCGCTGGCGGAAAACGGCGTGCGCGATGTGGCGGTGGTCACCGGCTTCGGCCATGATCATGTCGCCGATGTGATCGCCCGGCGCGGCACGGCGAAGGGCGAGGTCGAACTGATCTTCAATCCCTTCTACCAGGTCGCTGACAACACCGGTTCGGTATGGCTCGCACGCGGCCGCTGGGATCGCGATACGCTGTTGCTCAACGGCGACACGCTGGTTTCGCCCGAACTGATCGCTGCGGTACTGGCCAATGAAGTGCCGATCGCCGTCACCGTCGATCGGAAAGACGCCTATGACGCGGACGACATGAAGGTACTGCGCGAGGATGGGCGACTGCTGCGCATCGGCAAGGCGCTGCTCGAATGCAACGCGGAATCGATCGGCCTGCTCGCGTTTCGTGGGGCGGGCCGTGCCGCCTTCGTCGAGGCGGTCGAGCGGGTAATGGCGTCGCCCGATGGGGTACGCGTCTGGTATCTGAGCGTCATCGATGCACTCGCCGCCAGCACGGTCATCGGCACCACCGACATCCATGGGCATCGCTGGCAGGAGGTTGACTATCCTGCCGACCTCGATGCCGCGCGCGCGCTGACCGCGGCGTGGGCGATGGAGGATTGGGCGCAGCGCTGAGCCGCAAGGCGCCCCACACGCTTGCAGAAGGCGGCGAAACGAAACCGATTTGGATGCAAAAGCGGCAATCGGGCCACACCTCGCCCGGGATCGACACCGCATGCGCCGATTCGCTTTGTCGCAACTGGCGGGGGGCGATAAGGCCGGAGGCATGGGCAAGCTGAACGAGCCGCTCGCGGCGCTCCTCAAGAATTGCAGCCTTCCTCTGGCGTTGGAGGCGATGGGCGAACGCTGGTCGTTCATGATCCTGCGGGCCTCGTTCAACGGCCTCAAACATTTCGAGGAGTTCCAGCAGACGCTGGGCATTGCCCGCAACATCCTCGCCAACCGGCTCGGGCGCCTCGTCGATCACGGCATCCTCGTCCGTGTGCCGATGGAGCAGGATCGCCGCAAGGTGGAATATCGGCTGACCGACAAGGGTGCCGCGCTGCTGCCGGCGCTGGTCGCGTTGCGCCAATGGGGTGAAACCTACAGCGCCGGCACTCGACCGCACGCGGTGCTGGTCGACCAGCGCGACCGCCGGCCGATCCAGCCGGTGCGCGTGTTCGCGGAGGATGGCCGCCCGCTCGTACTCGACGATCTGATGTGGATCGGCCGCGACGAACTCGATCAGGGCGATGCCGCCGTCCGCCACCCCAAGGCGGCGAACGGCTGAATCCTGCGGCGCCGATGATCAGAACCGCGCGCTGACACCCCCGTAGATCGCCCGACGTTCGACCGGATAATAGATCGCCGCGGCGTCGGTGGCGGCGACCACCGCCGAGATATCGCCGATCGCCTTTTTGCCCGTGAGGTTGCGGGCATCGACGAACAGGCGGATGCCGTCGCGGATCGCCGCCTCGGCGCCCAGCCCGATCAGCGCATAGCTCGGCGTATGGCTGGAATTGACATAGTCCGCCCACGCGCCCTGCGGCAGCCATTCCACATTCGGGGTCAATGCGATCCGCTCGGTGCCGAGGCGGAGCTCTGCGCGGTAGAGGTGGCGGGGGATCACCGGCAGGCGGTTGTCGCCATAGACGGGATCGTTGCGGAACCGGAAGTCGTTGAACTGATAGACCTGCCGCAGCCGCGCGAAGCGGGCGAGATCGAGTGTCAGTCCGGCCTCGATCCCCTGATGGCGGGTGCGGCCGGCGTTGAAGGTCGCGGCCGGGATTGGCGGTACCATCGTCGCATCGGGCGTATATTGCAGCATCTCGCCACGAATGTCGGCGCGATAGAGTGCAACGTCCCATGCGGCGATGCCGATGCGGCCGCGCGTGCCGATCTCCGCCGTCCAGGCGCGCTGCGGATCGAGATCGACGAAGCCGGTGAGCCCGCCGACCTGGGTTTGCGCCAGTTCCGAATAGCCGGGCAACTCGATCGAGCGGCTGTAATTGGCGAAGACCTGCACGTCGTGGCCGGCCGGCGACCAGATCAGCCCCAGCTTCGGCGCGAAGCGATCGAAGCTGACTGATCCGGACAGGGCAGGGTTCGTCCGGTTGGCGATGCTGCGCTGGCCATGAGTATGGATGCCACCGGCGATCAGGCTCAGCCCGGCAAGTGGCGTGACCCGCAGCTCGCCATAGCTGTCGATCGTCTGCGCTTCCTGCCGCGCGCGCTGCGTCGGTGCACCCCGCTCGCCACCGACATTGACGAACTGGCGCGCGTCGACATGGCCGAAACGCATGGTGCTGCCCAGGGTCAGCGCCACCGGTAGGCCGCCGACCCGTCCGTCATGGCTGATGCGGGCATAGCCACCATAGTCGAACGACTTCTGGTCGATGACCTGGAAGATCGGATGAAAGAGCTGCTTGGCGTTGGCGAACAGACCGCCTTCGATCCGCGTCGCGCCGAGGTCGATCGTCGTCCGGTTCTGCAGCCGGATCGAGTCGATATCGCGTTCCTGATCCATCGCGATGTTGCCGGGGAGCGTGAGCCGTGGCGTGCTTAGCGCCTGCGCGCGGGTGAGCGCGCCCGGCAGATCCTGGTCGATATGGCTGAGCGTCGCGTAGAAACGCGTCTCGACGTCGTCGGTCAGCCGCAGCCCGACATTGCCGTTGAAGCGCAGCGCGTCGCGGCGGGCATGCATGCGGTCGCCATCGCCGCGATCCGTGGTCAGCGCGAACCAGGCGTCGCCACGCGCGTTGCCGAAGCCGGCGGCGGCCTTGGTGCGGATCGTGTCGAAACTGCCACCGTCGATGCGGAGCTCATAGCCCGGCGCGGTTCGCCCGGTCGGCGTCACCGCGTTGATCGCGCCGCCCAATGTGGCTCCGCCGAACTGCAGCGCATTGGCGCCGCGATAGACCTCGATGTGCTGGAAGGCGGCGGGGTCTAGCTCCTGGAAGTCGCCATTATTGTCGGCGAGGTTGATCGGCACGCCATCCTGCAACAGCGTCAGCCCACGCATGTGGAAACCGCGGCTGATGCCGGATCCGCGCACCGACAGCCGCACCTCTTGGCCGAAGCGGGGTTGCGCATAGACGCCGGGGGAGAATGCGAGCGCGTCGCGCAGCGACACCGCGCTGCGGTTGGCGAAATCCTCGGCGGGCACCAGATCGACGCCGCCGGGGCGACGGCGAATCTCCGCCTCCGCGCTGTCGAGCGTCTGCTGGGCCGTAACGATGATGGGTTGCTGGTCGGCGCCGTCCTCGGCGTGCGCGGGCAGGGCGGCGAGCGCGCATGCGCCTAGCGAAGCGCCCGTGAGGGCGCGGCAGGAAAATTTCATGATGGGAACCTCGTGATTGTCGGACGCAGGGCGTCCAGCCCCGCAAGCAGGCGGATCAGAGGTTGGCGGGTGGCCCGGTTGGTGGTGGCGGCGGTGCTGCGAGGCCGCGGCCGATCGTCACGATGTCGCGGGCGAAGGCGGGCGGTGTGTCGTTGGCGTGGGCGAAACGCAGCTGCGGTTCGATCGGCGCTGCGTCGAGCGCCGGAGCGATCAGCCCGGCAAAGGCGCAGGGATGGTCGGTCTTGGGTTCGGATTTGCCGGGCTTGCGATCGTGGATCCGGCCATCGCCGTCAACCCACGCCTCCATCTGCCCCTGGCCGGTGCACAGGGTGATGCGAACGAGGCCGTCCACGCCCGTAGCGGGCATCCAGCCGGCGGGAATCGCGATACGCAGCAACAGCGCACACGCGACCAGCAGCAGCGCCGAAGCGCCGCTTCGCCTGCCCCGAAAAAGCGAAAGCCCCCGCATGCTGCCGTGCCTGGCAGCGGTGCGGGGGCTTCGCAATAGGTCAAAATGTCAGACCGGCTTGCGCCGGCGCCGGCACTCAGCCGTCGTAATCGGCACCCAGATTCTGGTTGCGCGGCGGCGCGGCGGCGGTGAGGCGCAGCGCTTCGGCCGAGGCCGAGAGCGAGCCGACTTCATCCGGCGTATCGTCATCGTCGACCTGAACGCGCTGTAGCGAGCTGATCACCGAGTCGGAGAGTTCGGCGGGACGAACGGTTTCTTCCGCGATCTCGCGAAGCGCCACGACCGGGTTTTTGTCACGATCGCGATCCAGGGTCAGATCGGCACCGCCCGAGATCTGCCGCGCGCGCTGCGCTGCGAACAGAACGAGGTCGAACCGGTTAGGGACTTTGTCGACGCAATCTTCGACGGTGACGCGCGCCATCAGCGGCTCCAGACTCGTAAATGGATGGAAAGTGGGCCCGCTAGCAGCGAAACCGGTCAAATGTCAATGAAAAGAGGGATGGGGCTCAGCCGAGCAGCCCCATTCCGAGCAACAGCAGCACGAAGATAAGCGCGGCGAACAGGCAGAAGATGGTCAACGCCATCGTCCGCCAGATCGCGCTGAAGCGGCGGAGGAGATAGGCGCCGCGGAGCTGGCGATAGATGTGGATAGGGGGAATCAGCATGGCGGCGAGTTCGATCAGATCGGTGTCCAGGCCGATGCGGGTCGCGACCGATCCCACAAGCGTCAGCGTGATCGCCATCAGGGTCATGAACGACAGCGAATAGGTGACGAAGATCGCATGATCATAGATGTGGTGGCCGCGCCGCCACAGAAAGAGCAACGCCAGGAACGGCACCGAGATCGGGATCAGCGCCCACGAGAATTTATAGGCACTCGACTGGATCTTGTAGAGCGTCAGGTTGGGGTTGGCCGATGCCTTGGCGATGCCCTTGTCGAGCTTCTTCCACCCCGTCCTGATATTGAGCGACAAGGCGTCGTCGCCCTCGGTCATCCGGTCGCGCGAGGTGATGAGGGCAGCGCGGACGTCCCGCAATTCCTTTGCTTGCGCATCGATGGGTGCAACGGGCTTGCCGGTGCGATCCGCCTCGGCGCGTGCCGCCCGGTTGGCGAAGATCTCGGCATCCGCCTTCGCGATCTGGCGGGCGAACTCGGTGTCGGTGCGCGCCTTCGTCTCGGCGTTGACCTCCGGCATGTGCAACCCGGCGCCCAGTGCGCTGATCACCGCAAACATCAGGAACACCGAGAACAGGAACAGCGCCAGTGGGGAGACGAAGCGCGCCCGCTCGCCGGCGATGTAGCGCCGCGTCAGTTCGCCCGGCCGCCAGGTCAGCAGCGGCAGGGTACGGAAGATCTTGCCTTCGAAGTGGAACACGCCGTGCGCCAGTTCATGCCCGATTGCGCCGAGCGAACGATGGATATGCGCCGCCTGGCCACAATTGTGACAGTGGGGGCCAAGCAAGGTCGTGCCGCAGTTGAGGCAAAGGCCGTGCGCGGCATGGCCCGCTTCGGCATGACCATGCGCCGGCTCGACCGCGCGCGCGGCCAGCGAGCCGGTGGCGAGATCGCCGACTGCTTCGATTTCCCCCGTCATCGCGGCAGTCTATCAGCAGCACTTTGCGGATGCGAGATGGCCCACGCTTTGCTAGGCGGCGGCGATGGGTGAAATGACTGCAATCGAGACCGCGGAAGAGCTGATCGCGCGGATGGCGAAGGCGGCGCGGCGTGCCGCGGCGGCAATGGCGCGGATCAGCGCCGCCGACAAGGCAGCGGCGCTGCGTGCCGCCGCACAGGCGATTCGCGACCGCGCACCGGACATCCTCGCCGCCAACGCCCGCGACATGGAACGCGCGACCGCCGGCGGCCTGTCCTCGGCGATGCTCGATCGCTTGCGGCTGGATGAGGGGCGGTTGGCCTCGACCGCCGATGCGGTGGAGACGATCGCAGGGCTCGATGATGTCGTCGGCCACGTCGTCGATGAGAGCAGCCGGCCCAACGGCATGCTGCTGCAGCGTGTCCGCGTACCGCTCGGCGTGATCGCGATCATCTATGAAAGCCGTCCGAACGTGACCGCGGATGCCGGCGCGCTCTGCCTCAAGTCGGGCAATGCGGTGATTCTGCGCGGCGGATCGGAAGCGGTGGAGAGCAACCGCGCGATCCACGCGGCGATGAGCGAGGCGCTGGCGGCGCACGGCGTGCCGGCCGAGGCGATGCAACTCGTCCCCTCCACCGATCGTGCCGCGGTCGGCGCGATGCTTCGCGCGCAGGGGCTGATCGACATGGTCGTGCCACGCGGCGGCAAGTCGCTGGTCGCGCGCGTGCAGGATGAGGCGCGGGTGCCGGTGCTCGCCCATCTCGACGGCATCAACCATATCTTCGTCCATGCCGGCGCCGATCCTGAGAAAGCGCGCGCGATCGTCGTCAACGCCAAGCTGCGCCGCACCGGCGTGTGCGGCGCGATGGAGACGCTGCTGGTCGACCGTGCTTATGACGGGGCGGCGGGACTGGTCGATGCGCTGATCGCGGGCGGCTGCGAGGTGCGTGGCGATGCCGATGTTCGCGCGCTCGATGCGCGGGTGTTGGCCGCCAGCGACGAGGATTGGGACACCGAATATCTCGAGGCGATCGTCTCGATGGCGCTGGTCGACAATCTCGACGGCGCGTTGGCGCATATCGACGCGCATGGATCGCACCACACCGACGCGATCGTCACGGAGGACGCAGCGGTGGCCGACCGGTTCCTGGGAGAGGTCGACAGCGCGATTGTGATGCACAATGCCTCCACCCAGTTCGCAGATGGCGGCGAGTTCGGGCTGGGTGCCGAGATCGGCATCTCGACCGGCCGGCTCCATGCGCGCGGGCCGGTGGCGCTGGAGGGGCTCACCACCTACAAATGGCTGGTCCGCGGTACGGGGCAGACGCGGCCTTGATCGGGTGGCTTCGAGGGCTGCCGGGGGCAACGTTACCGTTTTGAAATGAGTAGGCCGTGACCCCCGTGCGACGTAGGACCAATGCTGAATGACCAGTTTGTGCGGTGCCGGCATTGAATGGGACGGCGGTTTTTGATTCTCACCGGTCTTCTCGGCGGTTCGTTCAATCCTGCGCATGGCGGCCATCGCGCGATCAGCCTGTTCGCGCGCGATGCACTGGGGCTGGACGAGGTGTGGTGGCTGGTGTCGCCGGGCAATCCGCTGAAGTCCGCGGACGATATGGCGCCGCTTGCTGCGCGGCTGAGGTCGGCGCAGAAAATGGCGCGGCCGGGGCCGATCCGGCCGACCGCGATCGAGGCGCGACTGGGCACGCGCTACACCATCGATACGCTTACCGAGCTCGTCCGGCGCTACCCCAATCGGCGCTTCGTATGGCTGATGGGGCAGGATAATCTCGCCCAGTTCCCCCGCTGGCGCGACTGGCGGAAGATCGCGAGACTTGTGCCGATTGCCGTAATCGTCCGTCCGGGTTATGATGACCCGTCTCGCGCGGTGACCGCGATGGGATGGTTGCGGCGTTTCGTCCGCCCCGCGACCCGCGCAGAACAGTGGACGAAATGGAGACCGCCGGCGCTCGTGCTGCTGCGCTTTCGCCCCGATCCAAGGTCAGCAACCCGTCTGCGTGAAGCAGACCCCCACTGGTATCGCCGTTTTTCGGGTCGAGCGGCACCGCATGATGCGGTGACGCGCAGACCTGTCGGCTGACGCCCTTTTCAAGGAACCCCATTGCCCTCTTCCACCACCGCAACCAGGGACGACGCCACTGCCGCCGACGACCGGGTGGCCGCCCTTCACAGCCTGGTCCTCCAGTCGCTCGACGACGATCAGGCGCTCGATACGGTGTCGATCCCGCTTCACGGCAAGAGCAGCATCGCTGACCATATGGTCATAGCCAGCGGCCGCTCGACGCGTCAGGTGGCCTCGATGGCGCAGAAGCTGGCCGATCGGATCAAGAGCGATTTCGGCCGCAACCCGCGCATCGAAGGCTTGCCGACCGCCGACTGGGTGCTGATCGACGCCGGGGACGTGATCGTCCACCTGTTCCGCCCGGAAGTGCGCAGCTTCTACAATCTGGAACGGATGTGGGCTTTCGGCGAGGCGCCGACGCCGCCCACGCCTGCCGCCTGACGACCGGCACCGGCGCACCTTGCTGCTCCACATCGTGGCGCGCGGCCGCATCGGCCGCACGGCCGAGGCCGAGCTCGTCGATCGCTACCTCAAGCGGATCGCCTGGCCGACGCGCGTCACTGAACTGCCCGACACCGGCGGCAAGGCGCCGCCGATCGACAGCGACAGCGTGATCGTCACGCTCGACGAGACCGGCGACCAACTCGGCTCGCGCGCCTTTGCCGACAAGCTGGGCGGCTGGCGCGATGCCGGCCGGCGCGAGGCGCGCTTCCTGATCGGCGCCGCCGATGGGCTGACCGAGGCCGAGCGCGGGTTGGCGACATTCAGCATCGCCTTCGGGCGGATGACCTGGCCGCACATGATGGCGCGCGCGATGCTCGCCGAGCAGTTGTGGCGCGCCACCAGCATATTGGCCAACCACCCCTATCACCGCGAAGGCTGAGCATGGGCCGCCGCCACGTCCCATTGTTCGTGGTGTTCGCTCTGCTCGGCTGCGGCTTCGCGCTGGCCGCCGCCAATCCCGATCTCGCCGAACAGCGGCGTGCGGTCGCCGAGGCCAAGCGCCAGTCGGCGCTGGCGACTGCGCGCGCACGATCGCTGCAGCAGCAGGCGGCAGGCGAGAGCGATGCCGCCACAAAGGCGGATGCGGAGGCAGCCGCCGCGGCTGCGCGTGCGCAGGCGGCAGAGGCCGATGTCGCCGCGGCCGATGCCCGCATCGCGATCGTCGCCACGCTCCAGGCGCGCCAGCGCACACGCCTTGCTGCGCGTGAGGCGCCGATCGCGCGACTGACCGCGGCGCTGCAGACGATGGCGCGCCGTCCGCCCGCGCTTGCCCTCGCGCAGCCCGGCGCCGCCGCGGATCTCGTCCATGTCCGGATGCTGCTCGGGTCGTTGCTGCCGGTCGTCCGCCAGCGCACCGGCGGACTGCGCGCCGAGGTCGCCGCCGGGCGGCGCCTCCGTCTCGCCGCCGATCGCGCCGCCGTCGATCGCCGCGCAGGGCATGCCCGGATCGCAGAAGAGCAGCGCACGCTTGCCAGGCTCGCCGATCAGCATCGCCTGCGCTCGCGCATGCTCGCAACCGGCGCGATGCTCGAGCAGGATCGTGCGATGGCGCTGGGAGAGAAGGCGCGCGACCTCGTCGATCTCATGCGGCGAATCGAGGAAGACGCGCTCGTACGGCGACGTCTGGAAGCGTTGCCGGCTCCAATGCCCTGTCCGGCTCGACCCGGCGCAGTCCCCTTGCCGGCAGCGGCGCCCGCGGCGTCCGTCGCACAGGGCCGGCTGGCTTACCGTTTGCCGGTGGTCGGCCGGCTTGTCACCGGGCTGGGGGATCTGTCGGCGGGTGGCGTGCGGTCACGCGGGCTCAGCTTCGCCACCCGGCCGGGGGCGCAAGTGGTGGCGCCGGCGGCGGGCCATGTCGTCTATGCCGGCCGTTATCGCGGCTTCGATGGCATTCTGATCATCGATCATGGCGGCGGCTGGATGACATTGCTCGCCAATCTCGCAACGCTGCGCGCGCGTGTGGGCGACAACCTCGTGGCCGGCGCGCCGGTCGGCCGCGGGGGCGGCGGCCAGGCGCTGGTGACGGTGGAATTGCGGCGCGACGGCGCACCGGTGGACATCGCGCCGTTGGTCAGCGGAGGTTAAGCCGCGCGCGTCCTTGTGGTAGGGTGGCGCGCGGGGCTAAGGTCAACGTGCATGTCGACAGGATTCCCGATTGCGATGAAGAAACCCTCCACGCGTACAATGGCGCTGATCGGCGCCGCGGTGCTGGTGCCTGCCGCGGCCGCGCTCGCAAGCGTCGGGGCCGATACCTATCGCGACATCGACCGGTTCATCAGCGTGTTCGAACGGGTGAAGGGCGATTATGTCGTGCCCGTCGATGACAGGCAGCTGATCAAGGGCGCGATCGACGGCATGCTGTCCAGCCTCGATGCGGAGAGCGGCTATACCGCGGCAGACAGCGGTTCGCGTTCCGCCGCCGGCCCTGCCGGCATCGGCCTGACGGTGACGATGGAGGATGGCGCGCTGCGCGTCGTCGCGCCCGGTTCGGGGTCGCCGGCGGAGCGCGCCGGGCTCAAGCCCGGCGATTTCATCAGCCATATCAATGGCGAGCTCGCCTTCGGCCTGTCGCTGGCCGAATCGATCGACAAGTTGCGCGGCATCGAAGGGTCTTCGGTGTCGCTCACCATCGCCCGGCGCGGCCGCACCAAGCCCTTCGACGTGACGATGACGCGGGCGCTGCCCAGCGGCACCACGGTGGCGTGGCGCATCGAACATGGCGTCGGCGTGATCGACCTCAACGGTTTCGCGGCCGGCACCGCTGCGGAATTGAAGGGCGCGGTCGCGGCGATCGAGCGCCAGTCGGGCGGCAAGCCGCTCGGCTATGTCGTCGATCTGCGGTCGACCGCGGGCGGCGACGTGAATGTCGCGATGCAGGTGGCGGATGCCTTCCTCGACAAGGGCGAGATCGTTGAACGCCGCGGACGCGAGCCGACTGACGTCATCCGTTCCGCCGCGAAGAAGGGCGACGTCGCCGACGGGCTGCCGCTGGTCGTGCTGATCGATAAGGGCAGCGCCGCCGCGGCGGAGATCGTCGCTGGCGCGCTGCAGGATAATGGCCGCGCGCTGGTGATGGGCGATCAGAGCTATGGCCTCGGCAGCGTCCAGACCGTGGTGCCGCTCAATGCGGGCGGATCGATCCGGATCACCACCGCGCGCTACTATACGCCTTCAGGCCGTTCGGTGGACGAGAAAGGGATCGAGCCCGACCTTGAAGTGCCGCAGCTTTCCGACCCGGATCGGCCAAAGGCGGATGGCGGGCGCTTCGCCGATCTGCGGCGCCAGATCGTCCGCGAAGCCAAGGTCGACCAGGACATTCTCGAATCCGATGCCGATCCCGATCCCCGCTTCAAGGCGACGCCCGAAGAGTTGAAGAAGCAGGGCATCACCGATTTTCAGATGAGCTACGCGCTGCGCACGCTCGAGCGGCTGGGCGCGCCCGCAGGCGCCGCGCCGGCCGCGAGCCGGAGGCGCTGAGATGAACGAGGCGAACCCCATGTCCGATCGCCGTCCCGCGCTGCGCGGCAAGCCGATGCTGCGCGCCGTCGCGCTGGTTTCCGCGCTTGCGCTGGTGCCGCTGACCACCGCTGCGATTGCCCCGGTTGAAAGCAAGTCCGCGCATGAGCTGGAATTGTTCACCGAGGTGTTCGAGCGTGTGCGCAGCACCTATGTCGAGAAGGTCGACGACGAGAAGCTGATGAAGGGCGCGATCGACGGCATGCTCGCCAGCCTCGATCCGCACAGCTCCTATCTCGACGCGCGCGCCTTCCAGACGATGCGCACGCAGACCGAGGGCAGCTATGGCGGCCTCGGCCTCACCGTCCAGGCGGAGGATGGCGCGGTCAAGGTGGTGACGCCCACCGAAGATACGCCCGCCGACCGCGCCGGCATCAAGGCCGGCGACTACATCACCCATCTCGACGGCAAGCTGATCTATGGCGGCACGCTCGACGATGCGGTCGATCAGATGCGCGGCCGCCCCGGAACCAGCATTCGTTTGACCGTCGTCCGCCCCGGCCGCGACCAGCCGTTCGACGTGACGCTGACCCGCGAGATCATCGAGCTGAAGCCGGTGAAGTGGGAAGTGAAGGACGGCATCGGCGTCATCAACATCAACGCCTTCTCGCAGAACACCGGCCAGGCGGTGCGCGCCGCGATCGTCGGCATCGAAAAATCGTTGGGCCATGCGCCCACCGGCTATGTCGTCGATCTGCGCTCGAACCCGGGCGGGTTGCTCGACGAGGCGGTCGACGTGTCGGACGTGTTCCTCGAACGCGGCGAGATCGTCGAGCAGCGTGGCCGCCGCCGCAGCGATTTCGATCGCTATGATGCGACACCAGGCGATGCCACGCACGGGCTGCCGATCATTGTGCTGGTCGATTCGGGATCGGCTTCCGCCGCCGAGATCGTCGCCGGCGCACTGCAGGATCATCATCGCGGGCTGGTGATGGGCGAACGCAGCTTCGGCAAGGGATCGGTGCAAACGCTGCTCCCGCTGTCCGAGACGACGGCCCTCAGGCTCACCACCGCGCGCTATTACACTCCCTCGGGGCGCTCGGTGCAGGAAGGTGGCATCGAGCCCGACGTCCTTGTGCCGCAGCTTTCGGACCCGGACTACAAGACCCGGCCGCGCTTCCGCGAGGCGGATTTGCGCCGCCACCTCGTCAACGATGCCAAGGTCGACAATAGCGCGTTCGAAACCGACACCAAGGATGATCCGCGGTTTATCCTGACATCGGAACAGCTCGAAAAGCAGGGTATCAAGGATTTCCAGTTGCATTATGCGTTGCAGACGATCGCGCGGCTGAAGCCGGCCGCCCCCCGCACGGCCGCTGCCACCCCGAAGCCGCGCAGCCGGTGAGCGCGCGACAGACGGGCCGTGTTCTGGCCCTCATCATCCCGGCGGCGCTGCTCGGCGGCGCGCTGATCTCGCAATATGGCTTCGGCCTTCATCCATGCGAGATGTGCTATTGGCAGCGCTGGCCGCATGAGGTGGCGATCGGTGCGGCGATCCTGGGGTTGCTGCTCGGCCGGCGTTCGGCAGGCACCGCGCTGGCGGTGGTGGCGGCGATCGCGATCCTGTCCAGCGGCGCGATTGGCGTGTTCCACGCCGGGGTCGAATATCATTGGTGGGAAGGTCTCACGACCTGCTCCACTGTGTCGACCGGCGGTGGGCTGCAGGCCATAATGGATGCCCCCTTGATCCGCTGCGATCAGGCGCAGTGGACGCTGGCGGGCATCTCGCTGGCCGGGTTCAACGCGATCTTCTCGATTCTCGGGGGCGGGCTGGTGCTGTGGCTGCTCGGCCGCAAGCAGGGAGGATTCGCATGAAGCGTCCGGGTGATGGCGGAGACAGTGCGGCGGCGATGCTGCGCGTCGATCAGGCGGGCGAATATGGCGCGACCCGGATCTATGCCGGCCAGCTTGCGATGATGGGCGATCGTGCGCCGGCGGGCCGGGTAATCGCGCGGATGGCGGCCCAGGAAGAACGGCATCGCGCCGTGTTCGACCGGATGATCGCCGAACGCGGCGTGCGGCCGACCCTGCTGCAGCCGCTGTGGAACGTCGCCGGCTTTGCGCTCGGCGCGGTGACCGCGGCGATCGGGCCCGAAGCGGCGATGGCCTGCACCGCCGCGATCGAGACCGAGATCGATCATCATTATGGCGAGCAACTCAAGCAACTCGGCGACAGCGATCCGGAGCTTGCCGATCGGATCTCGGAGTTCCAGGCCGAAGAGGTCGAGCATCGCGAAACCGCGATCGCGGAAGGGGCTGAACGTGCGCCCGCCTATCCGCTGATGAGCGCCGCGATCCGGCTGGGATGCCGCGTCGCGATCGGGCTTTCGCGACGAATCTGATCGCCTTGGGATAGGAATCGTGCGCCGGGCTTTTATCTGTTCTAAGGCAGGCTGAGCGTAGCGACGGAAGGATGGCGCGATGACGGGCATGAAGCGGTTTGTTTCCCTGCTGGCCGTGGCGGTCGCGATCCCGCTGGTCCAGGCGCCGCCGGCGCTCGCGCAGAGCGGAGAGCGGGTGATCATCGTCTATGGCGACGATGCCTGCCCGACCAGTGGTACCGGCGAGGAAATCGTCGTCTGCGCGCGCAAGCCCGAGACCGAGCGCTATCGCATTCCCGAAGAATTGCGTTCGCCCAGCCCCAGCCCCGCATCGGCAAGCTGGGCGTCGCGGGCGACCAGCATTGAATATGTCGGACGCAGCGGCACGGATAGCTGCTCGCCTTCCGGCGCCGGTGGCTGGACGGGCTGCTATGCCGATCTGATGCGCAAGGCGCGTGAGGAAAAGAAGGCAGCAGCAGCACAGCGTCGCGCCGAACCCTAAGCGTTTCGACTATCCTGATCTGATCAACGCAGGGGTGCCGTGCGGCACCCCTCGCACGCTTTTCCGGCCGCGAATCACCCGGCCGTTGATCCTGTTGCCGATGCATTGATCGGCTCTGCTCCCGTTGCGTCCTAAGTTCGGTCGAACCTGTATCACCTGGCTCGTATCTGGCCTTGCCACTTCACAGGCACGCCCTGAGCTTGGGCGCGCGCTCTCAACCCTATCCTCGCGACATCGTCCACTTTGCCGGTATTGCGCCGGTTGTAGCGCTACCAGTGCAG
Source organism: Sphingomonas zeicaulis (assembly GCF_050433225.1). Classification (NCBI taxonomy): domain Bacteria; kingdom Pseudomonadati; phylum Pseudomonadota; class Alphaproteobacteria; order Sphingomonadales; family Sphingomonadaceae; genus Sphingomonas; species Sphingomonas zeicaulis. The sequence continues at coordinate 213,989 of NZ_JBNPXQ010000002.1, forward strand.
CTATGTCTATCAGATGTCAGGGCGGTTTGTAGCCGCTGTTCAACAGTCAGCTACGATTAAGACATTTATATGATCAAACAGCTTGAACAGTGTCCGACTCGCAGTTAGTTTTACATGGCGTTCCTCAGTTCCACATAATGGATCGTGCCGCAGGTCGGCGCAGCCATTGGATGGAAAGGCGGAATGCGGGGGCAGCATAAGATCAGTCCGCGGTATCACGGACGACGAATAGGGAGAGGAAGGCTGATGCACAGTCGAGCTGTGTCACGTAGGCTGTTGAGGGTCACTGCATCCTGGACCGTTCTTGGTATATCGGCCATCGCCTGCAACGGCGCTTTCGCACAATCTTCAGACAGCGAATCCTCGACATCATCCGGCAGCGTGAGTTCTTCGGAACAGGAAATCGTTGTCGTCGGCTCGCGCGCCAGCCAGCAATCCGCCAACAACCGCAAGAAGACGGCCAAGACAGCGACTGACTCGATCGTTGCGGATGACATCGGGTCATTCCCCGATCGCAACGTCAACGAAGCGATCTCGCGCATTCCCGGCGTTGCACTGGGCCGCAACGAGTTCGGTGAGGGTGACAGCGTCGCGGTGCGCGGCAACGGCCCGGACCTGACCCGCGTCGAACTCGACGGCATCGGCGTTCAGAGCACCACCGGCCTCGCACTGTCCGCCGGCAGCGGCCGCAGCGCCGATCTGCGCGAACTTCCCGCCGAACTGGTCAAGAGCGTCGACGTCGTGAAGGGCTCGACCGCGGACATGACGGAAGGGTCGCTGGGCGGCACCGTCCAGATCAAGACCCGCACCGGCCTCGACTTCAAGAAGCCCTATTTCTCGTTCCGCGCCGGTGGCAGCCAGAACAGCCTGGGCAAGGATATCACGCCCGATTTCAACGCGGTCGCGTCGCGCAAATTCTTCGACGATCGTCTCGGCGTCATCGTCAGCGGCACCTATTCGAAGCTGCAGAACAATGGTCATGGCTATGAAACCACGACCAGCAACAATCGCGGCTACGCCCGCCTGTTCGATTTCGACCAGTCGCCGGAGAAGACGTTCCAATATAATCCCGACACGCTGGGCACGCCCGATGCCGATGTCGTCTTCGCCAACAGCCTCGAAACGCCCCGGAGCCTGATCACCAAGGCGGCCGGCGCGCAGACCAAGGCGGATTGCTTCAACCTCTTCCCGAACAACCCGACCGGCAATGCAGCGCAGCGCGGCCAGCGGATCCTCGAACAGCAGAGCTGTTTGAACCAGTGGAACGACTATACGCCGTCGCTGATCCGCAACTTCATGAACACGCAGACCGACGAGCGTTACGCTCTTGACGCGCGGCTCGATTACAAGCTGACCGATGATCTCACCGTGTTCGTGAAGGGCACGATGGCAAACCGTAAGGTCCACGATCAGAACCGCAGCCGTACGCCGGTGACCCTGTTCGGCCAGAACATCAATGGCACCTTCGTCGATACCACCACCGGCTACCCGCGCCAGCGCACCGTTTCTCCCAATGCACCGGCCGGTTACTATCTCTATGACGGTCTCAATAACGTCGGCGGCAATGCGACCTTCGGCAACGTGCTGAACGTCGTGCCGGGCAGCGTCGTCGTCGACGACGCGCACAACGTCACCGCAATGACGCTCACCAACAATTCGGTGAATATCGACCAGATCGAGAACACGATCGACACCAAGACCAAATATGGCCAGTTCGGCGCCGAATATCGCGGCGAGCGGCTCGAAATCGATGCGATGGCGGGCATCACCGAGGCGCGGTCGAGCCGCGGCGACATGCGCACCGCGCGCTCCTATGCCTATGGCAATGCCGATATGGTGCTGCAGCCCAACGGGCTGTGGGATATCGTCGTGCCCGCCGGCTATGACGAAACCAACCCGGCGAACTTCGTCCAGTTGAATGCCCCGGCCTGCATCGGCGGCGGCACCGCGCCCACCTGCACCGGGCAGACTGCGGTCGTGGCAGGGCCCAATGGCCCGGCGACGCCGCTCTATACCGTCGGGCAGATGCCGCTGACGACGCCGAGCTTCGGTGTCTCCTACTCGCCGGCGCTGGGTGAATCGTCCGAACGGATCGCCAAGCTCGATCTGTCCTATCGCACCGACGAGATCATCCCGTTCATCAGCCGGGTGAAGGTGGGCGGCATGTATCGCCGCAACAAGCTCGATCGCTGGGGCGGCGGTGGCTACACCGTCAGCTCGGCGGTCGGCACCTTCGGCCAGCCGGGCTATATCCCCGCGGTCATCGTGCCCACCGCCAATGTTCGCGGCACGTTGCGCGCCTGCCAGCCGACCGCGGGCTCGTCCGCACCCGGCGGCCTCTCGTGCAACTATGGCTTCGTGCCCAGCACCAACCCGCTCAACGTTCGCTCCGGCGTCGACACGCTGACGCCCGAGGAACTGCGCGCGCTGTTCGAAAAGACGCTGGAGGACAGCGACTCGCAATATTTCAACGGCTTGCCCAACCGCGGCAACCTGCCCGATGCGTGGCAGGGCATCCGCACCGACCAGCTCTTCGCCGCGCTCGGCGCGTCGGATTTCATGAATTTCGACTGCCTCAAGAGCTGCGTCGGCAGCGACGGCCAGACCTATGACCAGCCGGTCACCCGCGTCCGCGAGGAGATCAAGAACGTCTATGCGATGGCCGATTTCGAGCAGCCGCTGCCGCTCGGCCTGCTGCTCAACGGCAACGCCGGCGTGCGCGGCGTGTTCGCCAAGGTCAGCGGCTCGGCGCTGCTGACGCTGAGTTCGATCCGCGCGACGCCCAACTACAACCCGGCGGATCCCGACAATCCCGGCGGCATCATCGTCCAGACCTTCGCGCAGAACACCACGCTCAACTCGACCACGTCGGATTGGCTGCCGAGCTTCAACGTCAACCTTTGGGCGTTCAACGAAACCCTGGTGCTGCGCGGCTATGGCGGCAAGACGGTGGCGCGTCCTGGCATGGACCGCCTGATCGCCGGCGGCACCTGCACGATCGACGAGCGCACATTGCTCGATACATCGGGCGACGACATCTTCGGCTGCACCGGCCGCGTCGGCAATCCAGGGCTCAAGCCCTTCACCGCGTGGAGCTACAACGCGGCGCTGGAATGGTATCCCAACGCGGATACCTTGTTCTCGGTCGCCTATGGCAAGCTCGACGTGAAGATCGGCAACCCGATCGCCGCCACCGTAACGGCGCGGCCGTTCGAGGGCAGCGACCAGATCGATCCGGGGACCGGCCAGCCGCTGTCCGAATATGAGTTCAGCTATCCCACCTGGGAAAATGGCCCGGGCTACAAGCGCGACATCTGGGAATTCAGCGCGAAGACCGCGTTCACCTTCCTGCCCTGGTTCCTGAAATATACCGGCGCGGACGCAAACTTCTCGATCCTGCAGTCGGCCACCACCACTGGCCAGCGTGATCCGCTGACGGGCGACGTGATGCTGCCGCCCAACGAGTCGAAGCATTATCTGAACGCGTCGCTCTGGTATGACGACGGCAAGCTCAACATGCGCGTCGCCTATCAGAAGCGCAGCTCGACCTTCAATTGCATCACGCCCTGCGGCGGCAACAACATCGATATCAACTATCCGGGTGAGCAGTGGACCAACGTCCGCCTGGTCGCGCCGGGCTACAACCCCGGCGTGCCGCGCTTCACCGACAGCACGACCTTCATCGATGCGAAGATCTCCTACAACGTCACCCGCAACTTCCAGGTCTATTTGGAAGGCCGCAACGTGAACCGGGAATCGCAGACGGTCTCCACCGGCGAATATGTGCCCTTCGGTGATGGATCGCCGCGTATCATGCGTCTCTCCTATGGCGGCCGCCGCGTAATGGCGGGTGTACGCGTCCAGTTCGGCAACTGATGCGTTAAGCCTCCATGTTGGACCGGGGCGGCGGCTCCCTTCCCGCCGCCCCCAGAAAATTGAAAGTGGATATGCGGCTCGGCTGGATCCTGATGGCGACAGCGGCCGCTATATCCGCCTGCGGCACCGCGCAGGCGCCCGTCGCCACCGCCCGCAGCGGCCAGCAATGCTTCTATCCCTCTCAGATCGGCGGGTTCCAGCCGGCGGGGGATGATCGCGCGATCGTTCGCGTGGGTTTCCGGCAAGCGTGGGAACTCAGCCTGTCACCCGGCTGTCCCAGCGTCGACTGGGCCACCAGCATCATCCTGCGCCCGCGCGGCGGCGAGCGCGTCTGCCCCGGCCGCCCGGTCGACATGCTGGTCCCGGAAGCGAGTGGACGGGACTATCGGCGTTGTCTGGTGAACGATGTGCGGCGGCTGTCATCGGAAGAAATGGCGCAGGCGTTCGGGACGACGAAGGAATAAGGCCAATTTTCCTCCCCTGCGCGCAGCGTCGGCGAGGAAAATGCGGTTAGAGCGTATAGGTTTTTCCTGCCTCGAGCCGAATGACGCCATCGATCGGCACGCGCTTTCCACCGCTCTTCAACCCAGTCACTGCCGATCCCGCCGGCAACACGATGCGATAGTCTACATCCCGCTCCGGCCGCAGCGTCAGCGCGCTCAGCCTGCCCGCATCCCAGCCAAGATCCACGACCAGCCCGCCACGCGCCCGCACGCCCTTCAGCGATCCCTTCGCCCACGCCGCGGGCAGCGCCGGCAGCAATCGCAGGCGGCCGCCATGGCTCTGCATCAGCATCTCGATGGTCGCTGCGGTGGCGCCGAGATTGCCGTCGATCTGGAAGATCGCGCTCTTACCCGCCGGGTGCGTGTCGAACAGATTTTCCGCGGTCGAATGCTGGAGCAGCTTGGTGAACATTGCCAGCGCACCATCGCCATCAGCCAGCCGCGCGTGAAAGATTGTCAGCCACGCCGCGCTCCAGCCGGTATGGCCACCACCATTGGCAAGCCGCCCGGCGATCACCTTGCGCGCCGCCGCGGCGAGATCGGGGGTCTCCAGTGGGTCGATCTCGATGCCGGGGTGCAGCCCGAACAGGTGCGAGATGTGCCGATGGCCGGGCTCTGCCTCGACCAACGGCTCGCTCCATTCGAGGATGCGACCGTCGGCCCCGATCTGCATCCGCTGGAGGCGAGCGATCGCCGCCTCGCAGCGCTGCGCCAAATCCCGTTCCGTGCCGAGGATGCGCGCGGCATCGGCGGTATAGCGCAGCACGGTGAACGCCATCGATTGCGCCATCGTGCAGCCCATATCGAGGAAGCCGGTCTCGCCTTCGGGCAGCACATAGCTGTTCTCGGGCGATCCGGCCGGGCCGGAGACGAGCTTGCCCGTGCGCGGATGCTCGACGAGATAATCGAGCGTGAATTCCGCGCAGGATTTGAGGAAGGGCAGGGCGCGGTCGCGCAGAAACGCCTTGTCGCCGGAGAAGAGATAATGCTCCCAATAATGCAGAGAGAGCCACGCCAGCCCCTCGGGCCACAGACCATATTGGATGCGCCCGTCGAGTGCGGTGTGGCCCCACGGGTTGGTCGTGTAATGCGCCACCGCACCGCGCGCGCCATAGGCGATCCGCGCGGTTTTTTCGCCGAATGGTTTCAGCCGCTCGGCATAGTCGAACAGGCTGGCATGCAACGCACCCAGACCGCAGGGCTCGGCGGGCCAGAAGTTCATCTGGATGTTGATGTTGATATGATAGTCGGCGCTCCACGGCGGCGAGAAGCCGTCCGCCCACAGCCCCTGCAGGTTGGGCGGCAGCGATCCGGGCCGTGCCGACGAGATCAGCAGATAGCGGCCGAAGTTGAAATGCGTCTCGATCAATGCCGCCTGCGCCGGACCCTTGGTGGCGGCGAGGCGCTGTGCGACGAGCGCCGGCGCGGGTTCGGTCGCCAGCTCCAGTTCGATCGCATCGAACAGCGCGCGATGATCGCGCTGCTGCGTGTCCAGCAGTTGCTGCCATGATCGAGCGCGGACGGCGTTCAGCGCGGCAAGGCTCTGCCCGGCGGGATCTGCTTGGATGAGGTCGGTCGCCGCGGTCAGCCGCAGGATCACCACCTTGGCATTGCTCACCTTGAACCCGGTTCCGGACGGCTCGGCCCGCCCGCCTTCGATCGCGCAGGCCAGCCGCGCGCAGAAGGCGGCGCCATAAGGCACCGGCTTGCCCGCGAGCGTGATGATGTCGCCATCGCGCGAAACGGTAGCGTCCTGACCGCGCGACAGCTCGATCTCCAGCGACAGCCCGTCCTTCGCGGTCGTCTCCAGCCGGATCAGCAGCGCCTTGTCCGGGAAGGAGGCGAGCACGGTGCGCGTGTAGCGGGCGCCGCCGATCGCATAGCTGGTGCGCGTCTGCGCCGTCGCCATGTCCAGCTCGCGCCGATAGTCGGTCGCCTGATCGCCATGCGCGAAGCGCAGGGTCAGGTCGCCCAGCATCTGGTAGCTGCCGTAATCCTCCTTCTTGAGCGGTGCCATCATCTGCGCCTGCGCCAGCGCATCGGCAGCGGCGCGGTCGCCTTCGAACAGCAGGCGGCGAACTTCGGGCAAGGCGGCGCGCGTCGTGGCCGGATTGTCCTCCACCGTGCGCCCGGCCCACAGTTCGATATGGTTCAACTGGATCCGCTCGGTGCCAATGCCGCCGAATACCATTGCGCCGAGCCGGCCATTGCCGACCGGCAGCGCCTCGAGCCATTTCGTGGCGGGCGCGTCGAACAACAGCGATTTGGTTGCCCCCGCAGTGCCGGCGCGGGTCGCGGCATGGGCGCTACGCGCGGCGAGCGTCGGCAACAGGCTGAGCGCCAGCATGCCGGTCAAGGTCTCTCGACGCGAAACGGAAGGCAGTGCGTCAGATGCCATCCGGCCCCCCCCTCCGATGCGACCGTGATTTTCACCAGTCACAACAATATTTATCTGATGAAAGCACTGACAGCTGCCGGCCTGCGCTGTCAAGGCGCAACTTGGTCCACGTCGTGGAGAGTGATCCCAATAGTTGCGCCGAACAAAAGCTGAGGTAAAAGTAAGGCCAATTGGACAGGCCGAATGTGGTCCGGAGCGTCGAAGATCGGATCAGGGAGAGCGGGGGGTGACGGTAAGGCACAGGTACATATGCGGTTTCCGGCTCGTGACGACGCTCGCCGCTCTGGCATTGCCAGTCATGCCGGCTCAGGCGCATGACGCCTCCACCCGCCGCCCGTCCGAACGCGAGACCTTCAACCTTAACGCCGGCTGGCTGCAGTTTACAGGCGACGCCGCCGGTGCCGAGCAGGCGGAGTTGGACGACAAGGGCTGGACCGGTGTCACCTTGCCCAATGCTTTCAACGAGAAGCAGGCGTTCGCGCGCGACATCAAGGAACTCTCCACCGGCATCACCTGGTATCGCAAGCACGTCACGCTGCCGAAACGCGCTGCGGGCGGCCGCGTCTTCCTCGAGTTCGAAGGCGTGCGACAGGCGGCGGAGGTGTGGGTCAATGGCCGCGCCGTCGCACTTTCCGAAAATGGCGTGACCGCTTTCGGGGCCGACATCGGCGACGCGCTGGTTGCCGGCGACAATGTCATCGCTGTCCGGGTCGACAATGACTGGCGCTACAAGGAACGCGCGACCGGCAGCGGCTTCCAGTGGAACGATCGCAACTTCAACGTCAATTATGGCGGCATCACCCGCAACGTGAAGCTGCACCTGACCGGGTCCGCCTATCAGACCTTGCCCCTGCTCAACGGTCTCGGCACCACTGGCCAATATGTCTGGGCGGACGCGTTCGACCTTACCCGCCATGCGGCGACGATCCATGGCGAAACCCAGGTCCGCAACGCCGGCGATCGGCCGCGCAGGCTGGGGCTGCGCGTGGAGATCTTCGATCGCACCGGCAAGCGCGTCGGTCGCGTCGATGGCGGCGCGGTGACGATCGCCGCGGGCGAGACGCGGATGCTCGCCGCCGAAACGCGGGCGGCGGGGCTCGATTTCTGGAGCTGGGGCTATGGCGCGCTTTACACCGTCACCACCAGCCTGATCGACGGCGGCAAGGCGATCGACAGCGTCGATACCGTCACCGGCTTCCGCCAGACCGCCTTCACCAATGGCATGATCCGGCTCAACGGCCGGGTCATGCAGGTCCATGGCTATGCCCAGCGCACCTCCAACGAATGGCCCGCGGTCGGCGTCTCGATCCCGCCCTGGATCAGCGACTTCTCCAACGCGCTGATGGTGGAAAGCGGCGGCAACATGGTGCGCTGGATGCACCTCGCGCCCTCGAAGCAGGATGTGGAGTCCGCCGATCGCGTCGGCCTGCCGCAGGCGATGCCGGCGGGCGATTCGGAGCGTGACGTCACCGGCCGCCGCTGGGACCAGCGCAAGGAGGTGATGGCGGCGTCGATCGTCTACCACCGCAACAACCCCTCGATCCTGTTCTACGAGAGCGGCAATGAGAGCATCAGCGAAGCGCACATGGCCGAGATGAAGGCCATCCGCGATCGCTATGACCCGCACGGCGGCCGCGCGATCGGATCGCGCGAGATGCTCGACAGCAAGATCGCCGAATATGGCGGCGAGATGCTCTACATCAACAAGAGCGGCGGCAAGCCGCTATGGGCGACCGAATATAGCCGCGACGAGGGCGCGCGCGCCTTTCAGGACGACTGGACGCCGCCCTTCCACAAGGATTCACCCAGCTACAACCGCAACCAGGACAGCCACGCGATCGAGGATGTCGAGCGCTGGTGGGATTATTACCGCATCCGCCCCGGCACCGGCCGGCGGGTGAGTTCGGGCGGGGTCAACATCATTTTCTCCGACAGCAACACCCATTATCGCGGCGACAATAATTACCGCCGCTCGGGTGAGGTGGATGCGGTGCGGCTGCCCAAGCAGGGCTTCTACGCGCATCAGGTGATGTGGAACGGCTGGGTCGATCCCGAGACGCCGGCCACGCACATCATCGGCCACTGGAACTACCCGGCCGGCACGCGCAAGCCGATCGCGGTGGTCTCGAACGGCGATGCGGTCGAACTGTTCCTCAACGGCCGCTCGCTGGGGAAGGGGGATAAGAGTCTCGGCTTCCTGTTCCGCTGGCCGGATGTGGCGTGGCATCCCGGCACGTTACGCGCGGTTTCGACGTCCGCCGACGGGCGAAAATCGGAACACCAGGTTGAGACCGTCGGCAAGCCCGTCGCGCTGCGCCTGAAGCCGCACACTTCCCCGCGCGGCTTCGTAATGGATGGCGCCGATATCGCGCTGGTCGATGTCGAGGTGGTCGACGATCGCGGCCGCCGCGTGCCGGCCGCGCAGGACCGCATCCGCTTCACCCTCGAAGGCCCCGCCGAATGGCGCGGCGGCATCGCACAGGGGGAGGGCAATCATATCCTCTCGCCCGACCTGCCGGTGGAGGCCGGCGTCAACCGCGTGCTGCTGCGCGCCGGCACCCGCGCCGGCAAGGTCCACCTCAAGGCGTCCGCACCCGGCCTCGCGCCCGCCGAACTGGTGCTCGATACGGTCGCGCCGCCGGCATTGGCCGGGGGCCTTTCGCGCGACTTCCCGGCGCGTGCCCAACCCGGCCTGCTGACCCGCGGCCCGACACCGGCGGGCGCCTCCTATCGCATCACCCGTTCGACGCTGCAGCCGGCGCAAGTCGTCGCCGGTTCCAACCCGGCCGAAGCCGGCGCCTCGATCGACGACAATGAACTGTCGCGCTGGACGAGCGACGGCAAGCCGGACACCGCCTGGGTCGAATATCGCTTCGCCGAACCGGTCACGCTCAGCGGCGTCGAATTGAAGCTGGTCGGCTGGCGGTCGCGCGCCTATCCGTTGCGGATCACGCTCGACGGGAGGACGGTGTGGGAAGGCGAAACGGCGCGCAGCCTGGGCTATGTCGAGCAGGCGTTCGCGCCGGCGCAGGGCCGGGTGCTGCGCATCCAGCAGACCGCGCCGACCGCCGATCGCGACGGGTTCGGCAAGGTCGTAGAGCTCAACAATGCCAAGGCGGCGGGCGATACCGGTGCCGACGAGATCCCGCCCGGCTGGCGGCTGGGCATCGTCGAGGCCGATTTCCACGGACCCGCGCCGCAACAGTAAGGAACAGCGCATGATCCGGATCCGCCTGCCGCTGCTGATCGGCGCAGCCCTGTTCGGCGTGGCGGCGACGGATGGGCCCGATATCTATCTGCTCGCCGGCCAGTCCAACATGTCCGGCCGCGGATCGATGGCGGAACTGACCGAGACCGAGCGCCGCCCCGATCCCGCGATCCGGCTCTACGGCAATGATGGCCGGCATCGCGTTGCGGCCGATCCCGTCGACGACGCCACCGGCCAGGTCGATCCGATCTCCGCCGACCGTGCGGCGGGGATCGGCCCCGGCCTGTTCTTCGCCCGCACGATGCGGCAGGCCAATGGCCGCCCCATCCTGCTGATCCCCTGCGCCAAGGGCGGCTCCTCGATCAAGCAATGGATCCCCGGCGGCGGGCGGGACACGCTCTACGGCTCCTGCCTCGCGCGCATCCGCGAAGTCGGCGGCAAATTGCGCGGCGTGCTCTGGTATCAGGGCGAAACGGATGCGCACGCGGTCGATACCGCGCAGCGCTGGTCGCCCAGCTTCACAGCGGTCGTCGCGCGGCTGCGCGCCGATCTGGCGCAGCCGCGCCTGCCGGTGGTCGCGGTGCAGCTTGCGGACAAGCCGCGGATCGAAGACGGCAAGGACAAGTTCCCCGGCTGGAGCGTCGTCCAGCAAGCGCAGGCGGCGCTGCCGGGCACGGTCAAATGCCTCGCCACGATCGAGGCCAGCGGCCAGCCGCTCCTGCCCGACGATCTCCATCTGACCACCGCGGCGCAGCGCGTCGTGGGGGCCCGGCTCGCGCAGGCGATGCGCGGGCTGATCGGCAAGGGCTGCCGCTGACGGCCTGATTTTCGGCGGGAAAGCCATGGCCCTCGCCCGCAATCGCGCGGGCGGCGCATCTGTGCGTGCGTCACGCGATTTTCTGAGGGGTGATCGCGCCAGCCGCGTATTTGATGCGGGGATGCACACGCAAGTCTGCGATTAAATCGTTGATTTAAAACAAAATAATGAATTGACCTGTATATACATTTGATGCTTTTTCGCGTCATTCAGACCAGGGTTTCGGGGGAAAATGATGAAGCTCGCACGCCTTCTGCTCACCGCCACCGCGTTTGCCGGCGCTGCGCCAGCCTATGCCCAGACCAGCGCGCCCGCGCCCGAGCCCGCGCAGGATGCAGCCGGCGGCGCCGCCGAGGCCGGCAGCGACATTCTGGTGACCGGCAGCCGCATCCGCCGGCAGGACATTGCCGGCGTCGGCCCCGCGACGGTCGTTTCGGCCGAGCAGATCGAGAGCACCGGCATCGTCAATATCGAGACGCTGCTGCAGCGCCTGCCGGCCAACGCCGGTTTCGCCGGCAACCAGACCTCCGCCTATTGGACGGGGAACGGCTATGGCACTGCGCAGGTCAATCTGCGCGGCCTCGGCATCAAGCGCACATTGGTGCTGCTCAACAACCGCCGGCTGGTCGCAGGCGGCACGGGGGCGAACTCCTCGCCCGATCTCAACATGATCCCGGTGGTCGCGCTGGCGCGGACCGATGTGCTGAAGGATGGCGCCTCGGCGGTCTATGGCGCCGATGCGATGGCGGGCGTGGTCAACCTGATCACCCGCACCGATTTCGACGGCATCGGCATCAGCGGCCGCACCGGCGTCACCGAGCGCGGCGATGGCGCGGACTATGTCGTGGATCTGCTGCTCGGCAAGCGTGGCAGCCGCGGCGGCATTCTCGTCGCGGCGACTTGGCAGAAGACCGATGGCGTCAACATGGCCTCGCGCGCACCCTGTTCGCTGGCGGAAACCACGCCGGGCGCGCTGAGCTGCGTCAACAGCGCCTCGACGATCGGCGGCCGTGCTGTGTTGCCCAACGGCCAGCAGATCAATTTCAACCAGGTGCCCGGTGGCGACGGCGATTTCTTCGAGCCCTACAGCGCCGCCAGGCATAACTTCAATTCCAACCCCTATCTCTATGCGGTCAGCCCGATCGAGCGGATCACCACCGCGGCGTTCGCCGACTATGAACTGACCGACGGCATCCAGGCGTTCGGAGAGTTCCTCTACACCCACCGCAAGACCAATCAGATCGCGACGCCCGGCACGCTGCGCAACCTCGCGATCTCGGCGGCGAACCCGACCAACCCGACCGGGCAGAACATCGTGCTCGTCCAGCGTCGTCTGGCCGAGCCGGGTCCGCGCGAATTCTACCAGCGCACCGATACTTGGCAGGGCACCGCCGGGCTGCGCGGCAAGCTCGCCAACGACTGGGCGTGGGAAGTGGCCGGCGCCTATGGCCGCAACACAGGCGTCGACGGCTCGACCAATGTCGCCAACCTCCAGAATGTCGCCAATTCGCTGGACTTGTCCAAATGCGGCACCAGCGCCATTCCGTGCGCCGATTATCTCGGCTTCGGGGATCTGACGCCGCAGGCGCTGGACTATATCCTGTTCACCTCGCGCGATACCGGCGGCAATTCGCTGCTGTCGCTGACCGCGGACCTCAACGGCGATCTGTTCCGGCTGCCCGCCGGCGCGGTCTCCTTCGCCGGCGGCATCACCTATCGCGAGGAAAAGGGCTGGCGGAATCCCGATCCGCTGACCGTGGCGGGCATCGCCAACACCAACCAGCAGTCGCCGATCTCGGGCAAGGTGAAGACCAAGGAAGCCTATCTCGAAATCTCGGTGCCGGTGCTGAAGGATCTGCCGCTGATCCGCGCGCTCACCGTCGACGGCGCGGTGCGCTATTCGGACTACAACCTGTTCGGCAGCGACTGGAACTACAAGTTCAGCGCGGACTGGATGGTCGTGGAGGGGCTGCGCATGCGCGGTACCTATGGCACCGGCTTCCGCGTGCCCAACGTGCCCGAGCTGTTCGGCGGCGTATCGGAAGGCAACCTCACCACCACCGATCCGTGCAGCCGCTACGGCACCAGCACCAACCCGACATTGGTCGCTAATTGCCGCGCCTCGGGCGTGCCCGCCAACTACACCCAGCTCGGCACCACCATCCTGACGACGGTGGGCGGCAACCAGAACCTGCGGCCTGAAACCTCGAAGAGCTGGACGATCGGCACCGTCATCCAGCCGAGCCGGATCGTGCCGGGCCTGTCGCTGACCGCCGACTGGTTCGACATCGACATCTCGGGCGCGATCCGAGCCATTCCGGGCTCGACCAAGCTGTCGGTCTGCTATGCCAGCGCCAATCTCTCGCACCCGTTCTGCGGCGATTTCACCCGCAGCCCGCTGACCGGGGAGGTCACCTATCTCTCCGCCCAGCCGATCAACACCGGCCGGGAACGGATGAACGGCCTCGATCTCGGGCTGGTCTACGCCCACAGCCTGGGCCGCCTGCAGCTTCAGGTCGATCTCAACGCCACCTATCTGAACGAGTATGTCGTCGATCCCTTCCCGGGCGGCGCGCCGATCATCTTCGACGGGCGCATCGGCGGCGGCAATGGTGGCTATCCCAAATGGCGCGGCTATGGCGTGATGACCGCGAGCCAGGATGGCGTCGCCGTCACCTGGTCCACCCAGTGGATCGGCAAGGCGCAGGATTTCAACGCCGCGCCCACCGCGATCGGCTATCGCACGCCGAATATCTTCTATCACAACGCCCAGGTGGCGTTCGAGGTGACCGAACAGACGCGCTTCCAGCTTGGCGTCGATAATCTGTTCGATAGGAAGGCGCCCTACATCCCAAGCTTCACCGACGGCAACACCGACACCATGACCTATGATCTCCTGCGCCGGCGCTTCTATGTCGGCTTCCGCACGGCGTTCTGAGGTGGCACGGGCGGCGATCCGCTGGCCGCTGGTGGTGCGACGCATCCACAAGTGGCTGGCGCTGTTCGTCGGCGTGCAGGTCGTGCTGTGGACGATCACCGGTTTCTACATGGTGGTCATCCATATCGACACGATCCACGGCGACCATCTGGTGAAGGCGGCGCCCCCCGCTACCATGGCGACCGCAGGGCTCACCCCGCCGGCGACGGTGGCGGCGAATGTGGAAGGGGCGACCGAGGTGTGGCTGCAGCAGCGCCTCGATCGGACGATCTGGCATGTGCACGCGCCCTCCGGCGTCGTCGCGTTCGACGCGGTGACCGGCGGACGGCTGCCCGAACTGACCGAGCCCGAGGTGAAGCGGATCGCGCGTCGGCTCTATGCGGGTGATGCGCCGATCGTCGCTGCCACGCGCCTCACCGAACCGGTGCAGGAAATGGGCAGGCGCAAGCCGCCCTACTGGCAGGTGGAGTTCGAAGGATGGACCCGTCCGACGCTCTATATCTCGCCGGTCACCGGTGATCTGCTCGCCAAGCGGCACCTGGGGTGGCGCGTGTTCGACTTCGCCTGGATGCTGCACATCATGGATTATGAGGCGCGGACCGACGTCAACAACCCGCTGCTGCGCGTCGCGACATGGAGCGCGTTCGCAATGGCGCTGAGCGGCGCATGGCTGCTCATCTGGTCCTTCCCGCGCCGCAAGAAAAAGAAGGTGGTGCGCTGATGGCGATCCGGTTCTCGCCCCTGCTGTTTCGCCGCATCCACAAATGGGTGGGGCTGGTGCTTGGGCTGCAGTTCGTGCTGTGGACGCTCAGCGGATCGATGATGGCCTTGCTCGACGCCGATGCGGTGGGCGGCCATGGCGGCGGCGCGATGCACGTGATGCCCATCGCCACGGATGGCCTCGTCGATCCTGCGAAGCTTACCGGCGGCCACCCGGTACAGGCACTGGCGCTGCGCGACCTTGCCGGTCAGCCGACCTACGAGATCAGCGACGCCGCCGGCACGCGGCTGGTGGATGCGACCACTGGCCAACCGGTGCGCATAGACCGCGCGCTGGCGGAAGCGGTCGCCGCGCACGGCGTCTCGGATCCGGTGGTCGGCGCCACCTTGCTCGACCGCGCCAATCTGGAAGCGCGCGACCATGACGGGCCGATGTGGCGCGTTGACTTCGGCGATGCCGCCCATTCCAGCGCCTATGTCTCCGCCACCACCGGCCGGCACCTGGTGACGCGCGGCGACACGTGGCGGACCTGGGACTTCTTCTGGATGCTGCACAACATGGATTATGTAAGCCGCAGCAGCTTCAACCACCCGCTGATCATCTTCGTGGCGTTCGGCGTGCTGTGGTTGTCGGGAACCGGCTTCTACCTGCTGTTCAAGAGCTTCCGGAAGGCCGACTTCCGCTGGGTGCTGGGACGGAAGAAGAGGGTCTGAACAGGCGGCGATGTCCTCCCCGAGCTTCGCTTGGGGAGGACATGGGGTGTTTCACACCCCCACCTCGAACGTCGCGCTCAGTTCATATCGGTCCGCCGGATGCGTCAGCACCGCGTAGGAGACCACCCGGCCCCCGCTCCATGTCCGCCGCGTCATCACCAGCACCGGATCGCCCAGGGTCATGCCCAGCAAGGTGCGGACCTCTTCCGCTGGCATGCGCGCGGCAACGCGGTGCTCCACCCGTTCCAGCGGGGCGATGCGGCTGAGATATTCGTTGGGTGTCGTCACGGTGAAATCGGCATCGACATAGTCTGGCGCGGCGGCGGCCAGCACCAGCCGTTCTTCCAGCTGCAACGGAAATTCGGCCTCGTGATGGACGATGACGCTGCGGAAGATCGGTGTGCCGGCCCGCGTGCCCAACAATGCGGCACTGGTGGCGTCGGCGCGCAGCGGCATGTTGCTCAACACGCGTGGCCGATAGGTGCGGCCGCGCGAACGGACCTCGTCGGCGATGTTGCGGATCTCGATCATATGGCCGATCGGCTTGGGATCGGCGACATAGGATCCGGATCCGGCGCGGCGTACGAGGATGCCGGCATCGCGCAGCTCGCGCAGCGCCCGGTTCGCGGTCATCCGGGAGACGCCGAACTGCGCCACGATCTCGGATTCCGAAGCCACGCGATCACCCGCCTTCAGCCGGCCGGACTTCAGCCCGTCGACAATCGAGCGCTTGATTTCCAGATAGCGGGGCGGGGCGGGTTCAGCATCGGCCATGCCCGGCTGTATAGACAATCGGGTGCGGACTGCCAGCACCCGCCGGCAGCCCGCTAAGACCTTATTTGATCGAGAAAATATGCTTGCCCGCGATGCGCTGCTTGTCTGCGCCGACCACGATATAATCCACCCGATAGGTGCCGACGGGGATCGGCTTCGCGCTGGTCAGCAACAGCGCCTTGCCGTCCTTGGAAACGCTGGCGGTGACGCCCGGCATCTTCATGTCGGGATGATTGGCCATGCCGGGCATGCCCGTCATCACCAGCGTCGCGGTCGACTGGCCCGGGGTCAGGCGCTCGCTGAAATTGAGCGTTACCGATGCGGTGCGCGCCACCGCCGCGTTCGCCGCGGGCGTCGCCGCGACCAGCCGGGGCTGGGCGATGGCGGCGGCGGGCGCCAGCGTAGCGGCCGCGAGCAGGGCGGCAGTGATCGGGGCGCGTAACGTCATTGGGGTCTCCTGCGAAAGCTGTATCGGCTATACGCATCGAATGGTGGCGCCCCTCGCCGATATTCGCTGAGGGGTGGCGCCCGTGCCCGCGTATGAGATGGGATGGACGGAAAGACGGACGATGGACACGGATATCGACCAGGCGCTGGCGCGCATCGGCGCGCAGGATACGCATCCGGACCTGAACGGGCTGGAGGATCGCGTGCTGGCGCGGATCGGCGCGCGGCCGAAGCCGGCGCTGGCGCTGGGCACCACATTGGGCGCGGCGATGTTCGCGCTGGCGCTTGGGGTGATGAGCAATACGGTGCCGACCGGGGAAGCGCGCGCGGCGACCTTGGCGCCATTCGGCGCGCCGAGCCCGCTCGCACCGTCCAGCCTGCTGCTCGGATCCCAATGAACGCGCGTCAGTTGGCGCTCACCGCGCTGATCGTGTTCGTGGCGGCGTTTGCCGGCGTGCTGATCGGCCGGCATTTCATCCCGGCTACGCCCGCCAAGACCTATGAGCTGCACGACGTGCTGCATGAGCAGCTCGCGCTCGACCCCGAACAGGATCGCAAGATCCACGCGCTGGAAGCGGGTTTCGCCGATCGGCGCCGGGCGTTGGAAGCGGCGATGCGCGCGGAGAATGTGCGTCTCGCGCAGGCGATCGCCGCGGAACATCGCATCGGCCCACAGGTCTCCGCAGCGGTCGATGCCTCGCACCGCACGATGGGCGATCTCCAGAAGGAAACCCTCGCGCACGTCTTCGCGATGCGCCGGCTTCTCCACCCCGACCAGACCGCGCGTTTCGACGCCGAGGTCACCAAGGCGCTTACCGAAGACGCGCGGTGAACTGCGGCCTCGCCGATCGGTCGGACGGGGAACTGGCCGTGCTCGCCTGTGGCGGGCAGAAGGCCGCGTTCGGCGCTTTGGTGATGCGCCATAAGCAGGCGCTGCACCGGCTGGTCGCCCGCCTGATCGACGATGAGGATGAAGCGGTGGATATCGTCCAGGAAGCCTTCATCGCCGCCCACGCTGCTCTGCCGCGCTTCGATCCGGCGCGGCCGATGCGCGCCTGGCTCGCCCGCATCGCAGTGAACAAGGCGCGCGACTGGCGGCGGCGGCGGATCGTGCGCCGCCTGATTTCGGCGGTGCTGCCCGATGACGCGATCGAGATTCCGGACGATGTGCCCGCGATCGACAATGCGGTTGGCGATCGCGCGGAACTGGCGCGGGTCAACACCGCGATCGGCCGCCTGCCCGGCAATCTGCGCGAAACCCTCGTGCTGCGCGCGATCGAAGGGCTCTCGCAGGCCGAAGCGGCAGAGGCACTCGGCGTCAGCGAGAAGACCGTCGAGACGCGGCTCTATCGCGCGCGCCAGCGGCTGAAGGCGGATCTCGACCGCGTCGATTTTCCGGCACGCGGGGCCAAGGGATGATCCCCACCGCCGCGTATCACGATCGACCCCTCTCTTTCCCAGGGACATGATGACCAATCCGATCGATCGCCGCGCGCTGTTGCGCGGCACCGTTGCGCTCGGCGGCACCGCCGCGCTCGCGCCCTGGTTTCCCGCCTGGGCGCAGCCCGTGTCTGCGGGCATCGTCCGCCCGCTGCCGGTCGTGTCCGGCACGGAGATCACATTGCGCATCGCGCACATGATGCGTCGGATCGACGGGCGCGAGAGCCATGGCATTGCCGTAAACGGCACGATCCCCGCGCCGCTGATCCGCCTGCGCGAAGGGCAGACGGTGCGGCTGCATGTGGAAAACGCGCTCGACGAGGACAGCTCGATCCACTGGCACGGCCTGCTGCTGCCGTTCCACATGGATGGCGTGCCCGGCCTCAGCTTCCCCGGCATCAAGCCGCGCTCCAGCTTCACCTACGAATTCCCGATCGTCCAGTCCGGCACCTACTGGTATCACAGCCATTCGGGGCTGCAGGAGCAGATGGGTCATTACGGCCCGATCGTGATCGACCCCGCGGGTGAGGATCCGATCCGGTCGGATCGCGAACATGTGATCGTGCTGTCCGATCACAGCCCGCTCCACCCGCACACCATCTTCCGCAAGCTCAAGCAGATGGGCGGCTATTTCAACTATCAGAAGCAGACGCTGTCCGGCCTGCTGGCGGGCAGGGACCAGTCGCAGAAGGAGCGGATGGAGTGGGGCGCGATGCGCATGGACCCCACCGACGTGTCGGACGTGACCGGCAGCACCTACACCTACCTCGTCAACGGCCACGGCCCGCAGGACAATTGGACGGCCCTGTTCACGCCCGGCGAACGCGTGCGGCTGCGGATGATCAATGCGTCGGCGATGACGACCTTCAACCTGCGCATCCCCGGTCTGAAGCTCACCATCGTTCAGTCGGACGGGCTGGCCGTGCGGCCGGTGACGGTCGACGAGCTGCAAATCGCGGTTGCCGAGACCTATGACATCATCGTCGAGCCTGCGGACGACCGTGCCTATACGCTGGTCGCCGAAACCGTCGACCGCTCCGGCATGGCGCGCGCCACCTTGGCGCCGCGCGCCGGGATGGCGGCAGCGGTTCCGCCGCTGCGTCGCCGCCCGATCGCCGACATGAAGGATATGGGCATGGGGGCGATGGGCCACGGCGGCGGCCACGGCGGCGATGGCGCCTGCGCACCCGAACATGCCGCGATGGGGCATTGCACGCCCGGCGGCGGCGCGATGTCGCATTCGATGCGCGATTTCTCCAATGCGCCGGAGGTGAAGAAGACGCCGACGGTCCAGACCGTATCGCCGATGCCGGTCGATCGCACCGGCGAACCGGGGCAGGGGCTCGACGGTGTCGGCCACAAGGTGCTGGTCTACAGCGATCTGGTCGCGGTCGATCGCAACCCTGATCCGCGCGCGCCCGATCGCGAGATGCGCATCCACCTTACCGGCAACATGGAACGCTATATGTGGGCGTTCGACGGGCAGAAACTGTCCGAGGTGAAGAAGCCGATCCCGTTCCTCAAGGATGAACGGGTGCGCGTGACGCTGGTCAACGACACGATGATGGGCCACCCCATCCATCTCCACGGGCATTTCTTCGAACTGGTCACCGGCCATGGCGATCATGCGCCGCGCAAGCACACCGTGCAGGTCCAGCCCGGCGGCACGGTGACCTTCGACGTGACCACCGATGCGGTGGGCGATTGGGCGTTCCACTGCCACCTGCTCTACCACATGCATGCCGGGATGATGCAGGTCGTGACCGTCCGGCCGCGCGAGGGAGACGCGGCATGAAGCGCCTCCTGCTCGCCGCCGGCGCGATGATCGCCTTCGCTGCCCCGGCGCATGCCCAGACGCCTTCCGCACCTGCACCGGCGACCGATCCGTCCTGCCCGCCGGAACATGCCGCGATGGGCCATTGCACGCCCAAGTCCGCCGAACCGGCGCCACCGCCACCGCCACCGCCACCGCCACCGGCGGCGATCGATCCGTCCTGCCCGCCCGAACATGCCGAGATGGGGCATTGCACCCCGAAGCCCGCCGCCGCACCGCCGCTGAAGCCGGCGGAGACGGACCCCGCCTGTCCGCCGGAACACGCCGCGATGGGGCATTGCACGCCGAAGCCGGCCGCGCCCGATGCGGGCACCGGCACCGCGCTGCCCGCGGGCAATGCGCCGGCGCCCGAGGCGCCCGTGGTGAACTATGCCGATCGCATCTGGGGGCAGGCGGCGATGACGCCGTCGCGCGATCTGCTGATGCGCGAACATGGCGGCGGCAGTTTCTCGATGGTCATGCTCGATCTTGCCGAACTGCAGGTGCGCAACGGGCGGGATGGCTATCGGTGGGAGGGTGAGGCCTGGTTCGGTGGCGACATCAACCGGCTGACGGTGAAGACCGAAGGCGAGGGCGGCTTCGGTGAGGGTGTGGGCGCCGCCGAGGTCCAGGTCCTCTACAGCCGCGCGATCGGCCCCTATTTCAACCTGCAGGCCGGCGTCCGCCAGGATATCCGCCCCACCCCCGCGCGCACCTATGCGACTTTTGGGTTCGAGGGGCTGGCGCCTTACTGGTTCGAACTGGAAGGCGCGCTGTTCCTCTCGAACAAGGGCGATCTGCTCGCCCGGCTTGAGGGCTATTATGACCAGCGCGTCACCCAGCGCCTGATCGTTCAGCCGCGCGCCGAGGTGAATGTCTCGGCGCAGGACGTACCGGAGAATGGGCTGGGTTCAGGCGTGACCGATGCCGAGCTCGGCCTGCGCCTGCGCTATGAGATCGTCCGCGAGTTCGCGCCCTATATCGGTGTGTCGTGGGAACGCAAGCTGGGCGACACCGCCCGCCTCGCCCGCGCCGCCGGGGAAGGGACCGGCGGTTTCGCCTTCGTGGCGGGCATCAGGGCCTGGTTCTAATCGTCCGCTGCCGCGCGCATGCTGTTGTCCGGCAGGTAGCGCTCGGCAGGGGCGGCAGTCGCTTCTGCGGGTGAGCCGCGGCGCCGGACATCCCCCAGAAACGAATCACCGGCATCAGCGGCGGCAAGAGGGGGATGTCTTCCCCTTGGAGCGCCCATGATGCTGACTTCCTTGCGCCCCTTCGCCGCCCTGCGAGAGGCAGACGCGCTGCTTGCGGCGCATGGCGTGGATGCGATCGCGATCGTCCACGAAGCGATGGTCGCGGCCGTTCGCGTCGGCGATCACCGCGCCGCCGACCGGCTCGATCGCATCCTCCAGCATGTCGAAACCGCGGTGGATACCATGGCCGTCCGCCATGCTACAGGGTGACGCGCGGATGAGAGGCCCCAGGATGAGCGAGGCAGTGAACGACGCGGTGGCGGATATCCTGATCGTCGATGACGATCCCGAAATCCGCGTGCTGCTGGCGAACAGCCTCAACAATCAGGGCTATCGCGTCCACACCGCCGCTGGCGCGCGCGAAATGGATCGCATCCTCGCGCAGGCGGGCATCGATCTCGTGCTGCTCGACGTCATGATGCCCGGTGAGGACGGGCTCTCGATCTGCCGTCGGTTGACGCAGGAGCAGGGGCCGGCGGTGATCATGCTGAGCGCGCTGGGGGATGAGCCGGACCGGATCCTCGGCCTCGAACTGGGCGCCGGCCATTATCTCAGCAAGCCGTGCAGCCCGCGCGAGATTCTGGCGCATGTCCGCGCGGCGCTCCGCCAGCGACGCAGCGCGGTCACGCAGGAACAGCATCGCGTGCTGGGCTTCGCCGGCTGGCGCATCGATCTCGCCAGCCATGAACTGACCGACCCCGACGGCGTCCTCGTCGACCTGACCGACGGCGAGTTCGCGGTGCTCCGCGCCTTCGTCGAACGGCCGCGCCGCGTGCTGACCCGCGAGGCGCTGCTCGAAGCCGCGCGCGGGCCTGACAGCGACGCATTCGATCGCGCGATCGACGTCCAGGTCAGCCGGCTGCGCCGCAAGCTCAAGGCGCAGAGCGACGAGATCATCCGCACCGTCCGTAACGAGGGATATCTGTTCTGCCCGCAGGTGCGCTCGGCATGACCTTGCGGCCGTGGCGCCGCGACGCCCCGCTGTTCCTGCGCATCTTCGCCTGGATGCTGGGCGGCGTCGCCGCCGTTCAGTTGCTCAGCATCCTCCTCGTCTTCCTGCTGCCGCCGCCCGAACCGCGCATCTTCACGCTCGATCAGGTGGCGGCGGTGCTGCGCAGCGGCCGCGATGCAAGCGGCGCGATGGTCGTGTCGATCAAGGCGCCGGAACCGGTGCCGCCCGAAGGGCTGACGCCGCGCCTTGCCGATATGCAGGCGCATCTCGCGCGCCGGCTGGGTGTGTCGGAGGAGCGCATCGTGCTGCGCCGCGATCGGCCGCGCATTCGGCTGATCCAGAATGGCCCGCCCGGCCCGATGCCGATGGTGTTCGAAGGTCCGCCGGGCGGCGGCCTCGGCGGCGATGTGCTGCACGCGCGCATCGGCCCGCATGATGCACGTGCCGAGCTGCTGTTCGGCGATTTCACCGCTTCGCTGCGCTTGCCGGATGGCAATTGGCGCTCGGCGCGCCCGGCGCGATCCGGCAGCGTCGATTTCTGGCGCTGGCGCGCCCTGATGTGGCTCGTCGCCGCTACCCTCGCGATGGCGCCGATCGCCTGGATCCTCTCGCGCCGGCTGGCGCGGCCGATCGCGCTATTCGCGCGCGCCGCCGACCGGCTGGGGCGCGATCCGCGTGCGCCGCCGCTGGAGGTGGAAGGTCCGCCCGAGATCGCCGGTGCTGCGGCCGCCTTCAACGAGATGCAGGCGCGGCTGCAGCGCTATGTCGACGATCGCTCGATGCTGACCGCGGCGATCGCGCATGATCTGCGCACGCCGCTGATGCGCCTTTCGCTGCGCCTCGAAGCCGCGCCCGAACCGCTGCGCGCCGCCACCGAGAACGACATTCGCGACATGGAGGCGATGATCGCGGCGGTTCTCGGCTTCATGCGCGATCTCTCCGCGCCGATCAGCCGCCAGCGGCTCGACCTGCGCTCGCTGGTCGAAAGCGTCACCGATGGTTTCGCGGACCGGGGCGATGCGGTGACGCTGATGCCCGGCGACGCACTGGTGATCGATGGCGATCGGCCAGGCCTGAAATCGGTGGTCGGCAACCTCGTCGGCAACGCCGTGGCCTATGCGGGTGGCGCCGAGGTCGAACTGGGGGCGGATCCGGCGGAGGCGTGGGTGCTGGTCAGTGATCGCGGTCCCGGCTTGCCGCCCGACATGCTCGAGCGCGTCTTCCAGCCTTTCTTTCGCATGGAGCAATCCCGCAACCGCGCGACCGGCGGGGCCGGCCTCGGCCTCGCCAGCGCACGTGCGGTGGCGCGCGCGCATGGCGGCGATGTCATCCTTTCCAACCGCGGCGGCGGCGGTCTGGTCGCGCGGCTGGCCTTGCCGCGCTGAACCGGTCGGTCCGGGGGCACATCGCAAAGGAAAGGGGGGCACGCACTGAAATGCGCACCCCCGCTCCCGCGACCCGTTCCGGGCTTATTCGCTGGCGCCGTCCGGCATCGGCGGTGGGGGAGGCGGCATATCCGGACCGCCGGGGCCGCCATGATGCAGGCGCATGATCATCTGCGGGCGCGGCGGTGGCGCGTGGCGCACGCGCTCCAGAGCCTCGAACAACTGCTTCTGCCGCGCGTCGAGCTGGCCGTAGAAGCTGCGCGCCGCGACGATGCCGGCGCGGCGGCGGCTGTCCTCGGCCGCGATCTGCTTTTCCATCGCGTCGAGCCGTTCGATGAACCCTGGCTCACCGGGACGCACCAGCCGGTCGACGGGTGGTTTCGCGGGCATCGGCGGGCCGAAGCCCGGGCCGGTGGCCAGATAGGTGTTCAGCGCCGGGCGCTGTGCCGGTTTCAGGTCGAGCAGCAGCGCGATATCGTCGGCGGCGCGCGCCTTCATCGTCGCGTCGTGTGCGGCATCGCGCTGCGGCGGGCCACCCGGCGACGGTGGCGATTGCGGCGGTTGCGCGACACCGATGCTGGCGGTCAGCGCAAGGCAAGCCGCCACGATCTTCTTCATCATTTCGTTCCCCTTTTGGCTTCATCCCGCGGCGGGTGGGCATTGTTTGCCGTCATCCGCTGCAGGCCGTTTCATGCACGGGCGATATTGCCCGCAGATGTCCCGCGCGCGGCGGGCGGCGTGGCGCCCAGCATGCCGGAGAACACCCAGCGGCGATCCTTGTACGTGCGGAAGATGTCGCACCCGCAATCCGCGCAGGTCGATCGCAGCACGTCGTCGGCAAGGTTGCGCTCAGGGGCGGGGCGGTGCCCGCCCAGATGGCATTTCGGTCTGCGATCGCGCTGCATCATCCGGTTCCTTTCGATGCGGACTTGGGATGCGGCGGGTGTGCGGCTGCTCTGTTGCTGCCGGATTTCAGGCGCGCGGTGGCGCCGGAAGGACCCGGCGGGATGATACGCACCCGCCGGGTCTGCCATATCGAGCAGGACACGGCGCGATCAGCATAGGGACGGATACGCAACGATCTGTGACCCGCAGCACAACCGCATCACAGGCGGGCGATCCGCAGGGCGGATGCTGGGAAACGCCCATTTTGGACCAAAGACCCGCTGCCCATCCGCCCCTGACATCCATAAATTTATGGATGCAGCATCGCAGAGGGGACAGTTCGTGCCGAAGCGTCGACCGCCCTTGTCGCTCGAGCCCAGCGGGATCTACGAAGCGCGTGCGCGTGAGCAGGAAGTATTGGCCGCGGCCACGCGGCTGCCGCATCTCAAGGACAAGTATCGGCAGGCCGCGCAGAGCTGGCTGGCGCTGGCGACCCGCGCGCGGGAGGTGGAGCAGCGCCGCGGCTGATCAGTCCGGCCGGTCCACCAATGGCGGCAACAAGGCGAGCAGCAGTACGCCCGATCCCGCGACGAGGAAGGCGCCGAGCGCCAGCGGCACCAGCCCGCCGGTGATGAACGGCGCGACTGCGGCGGTGCCGAGCGATGTGGTCAGCAGGATCGCCACCACCGCCAGCGCCGCGCCACGGGCATCGTCGCCGTGCGCCGCCACGATCGCGCGGTGGAACCCCGGCGGTCCGCGCAGGCCGAGCCCGACATTGACCGAGAGGAAGATCGCTGCGACCGCCAGCGGCGTCGCGCCGCCCGCCAGCGCATAGGTGAGCATCGCTGCGGTTCCCGCTGCCGACAGCGCCGTTCCCGCCATGATCGTCCGCTCGGCGCCGAAGCGCTGCGCGATATGGCCGGCGAGGTTGGAGATGATCGCGAATCCGGCGACGCCGCCGATCTGCATGATGATGAAGTCGGTGATGCTGCCGCCGAGCGTGGTGACGAACACCGTCGGCGCGCCGAACACGAAAATCAGCAGCCCGCCCAATGTGCAGGCATGGCTCAGCGCATAGCGCAGGAACACCCGATCGACGATCAGCCGGTGATAGCCGCCGGTGCCGCGCGCGACCGGTGGCGGCAGCGGCAGCCGCCGGCGCAGTTGCCACACGATGGCGGCGAGCAGCAGGCCGAGCAGCGCGAGCAGGTCGAACGAGGCCTGCCAGCCGCCGAGCCGCAGCAGCCACAGCCCAGCCACCGGCGCCAGCGCGGGCGCCATCGCTTCCACGCTGCCCAGCAGGCCGAGCGCGCGCACCGCGCCGCCATCGTCGAACAGCCGCCGCAGCAGCCCCGGCGCGAACACCGCCGCCGCGGCGCCCGTCGCGCCTTGCAATACGCGCAGCGCGATCAGCGCCTCGATCGCCTCGACCCACCGGCACAGCAGCGAAACCAGCGCGAACGCCAGCAACGATCCGGCGAGCAGCCGGCGCTGGTCGAACCGCGCGCCAAGCTCCCCGAACAGCATCAGCCCGCCCGCGGTTCCTGTGGTGTAGCTGGCCAGCACGAGCTGGGCGCTTGCCGCATCGCCGCCCAGCATCGTCGGCAGAGCAGGCACGGCGGGCAGCACGAGGTCGGTTCCGGCGAGACCGAGCACGGTCGCCGAAACGATCAGCAGTACGCTGCCGGCATGACGGGGCAAGGCGATGGCCATGGCGTTGCTTAGCCGCGCGGCGGGCCCGCGCAACGCATAAGCTATGCGCCGCCGGTTCCCCATCTTTTACCACTTCTAACTGGCTGGCGGCCTGCCTGCGAGGGAGCATGGCGGAGACAGGGGCGGAGCGAATCTGCGCGCGAAAGGCGATCGGAAGGCGGGAACCGGATTCGGCGGGAAGGTGATACGGGCAGGGAGGCGGAAGCGATGCGACGTGAAAGCAGACTGCACGCCGTCACCCGGCGTGCCGAATCCTTGCCAGTCCCGATGTCGCGCACCGACCCGCCTATCGGTCGCCGACAGCCCCGGCCCGCGTCCGCCCCCTTCCCCGCGGGTCGGGGCACCCCCCAGCAGTATGGAGAGCGAGGATGAGCGAGCCCAGGACACCCGATGCCGTCGATCTGGAGCGGCGCGATCTGCTGCGCGCCGCCGCTGGATCGGCGGTGCTGACCGGCATGGCAGCGGCGACGGCCGCGCCCGCCGCGGCGCAAGGGGCACCGGCCACAGGCTCCGGCGGGCTGGTGCGCGGCTCGGTCGGTGCGCGGCTGCAGGGCGTCCAGCATTTCGGGCTCACCGTGCAGAACATGGAACGCGCCTTCGAATTCTATACCGAGGTGCTCGGCGGCAACGAGGTGATGCGCGACGGCGATTTCCAGGGCGAGCGCATCCACAACACGCTGCTGACCGATCAGGAGATCCTGGCCGGCGAGCGTCACGTCAATCCGCGCACGATCGGCGTGCCCGATCTGCGCGGTGGCGCGCAGCGGCTCGATGTCCGCTTCGTCCAGTTCGACAATGTCGTGATCGAACTGCTGCAATATCGCGATGCGGATCAGCCGCTGGGCGGCCCGAACAGCTTCGCCGAGCCGCTCGACCATATGAGTCCTGCCTTTCCGCGGATGATGCACATCTGCTTCCACATTCGCGACGATGTCGATTTCAACGCCTTCATCCGCGATCTCGAAACGGAATCGGCCCGGCGTGGCATGCCGCAGGTTCGCGCCAACCGCGTGCTGACCGTCCGCACCGAAGCGGAACGGCGCGCGGCGCCGCTGGAAGCGAACTCGAACCCGATCACCGAGGGCAAGTCGGAAGGATGGCGGCTGATCTACTGCAAGGGCTGCGAGGGAGAGCAGCTCGAATTCGTGCAGGCGCTCGGCCCGGTCAAGCGCACTTTCGCGGCCGCGCTGGAGGCGCGGCGCCGCATGCTCGCGGCGCTGCCGCGATGATCCGCCGGCACGTCATCCGCCTGGCGATGGCGGTGTCGCTCGCCGCTGCCGGTATGGCCCCCGCCGTCGCGCGTGAGCATGACGGCGTGCGTTACGCGGATATCCCGGCCGGCGCCTATGCCGTCGTCGCGGAGGTGCGCGCGAAGCCGGGGAAGGAGGCGGCGTTGCGCGCGGCAACCCTGCCGCTGGTCTCTGCGGTCCGCGCCGAGCCCAACAACCTGCTCTATTTCCTGCACGAGGACCGCGCCGCCCCTGGCCATTTCCTCTTCTACGAGGTTTTCGTGAGCGAGGCCGATTTCAAGGCGCACAACGCCACGCCGCATGTGCAGGCCTGGTTCGCGAAGCTGCCGGATCTGGCCGAAGGCGGCGTGACGGTGACCCATTTGGCGATCCTCGGTAACGCTGCGCCCGCTTCGCGTTGATCCGAAACCGGGGTCCGGATGCCGGCCTGATCAGGCGAGCGTCTCGACGATCCGCGCGGCGGTGCCGTCGGACAGCAGGATGCGCGTCCAGCGGCACAGGCTGTGCCGCACCGGCACCAGCGTCGATCGGTTGGCGCCGGTCTGGAACTCAACGGGTGCGGGGCCGGGGCCGTCATGCCAGCCGAGATCGGCCAGCCGCGCCTCCATCGCGCGCAGCGCATCTGTGGCGAAAGGCCACAGCGATCGCCCGATCAGCGTTTCGGGCGGACAGCCGAACCCCGCGGCGCGCGATGGCGACAGCGCGAGAAGCTTGTGGGTGAGGTCGCAGACCAGGTGCACCGGCCGCGGGCTTTCGCTGACGAGCTGTGCCAGCACGCGATCCGCCGCGGCATCGAGCCGCGCCGCGACCACCGCCGCAACCTTGGCATGCTCCGCCGGCTCCATCGCCTGCGCACCTGCTTCCCAGCGCGAGATCGTCGATTGCGCGACGCCGAACAGTTCCGCCGCATGCGCCTGCTTCACCCGATGCAACGCCCGCCAGCGGCGAAGCGCCGGGCCCATCGCCAAGGTGCCCGGCAGGGCATCGTCCTTTGCTGGTTGCGCGATCATGCCGCCATTCTAGCCGTTGGGCGCGGTTCTCGCGACCGGTTCGTTGGCGGCGGGATCAGTTCGACGAGAAGGTCAGCGCCTCGATCTTGTTGCCATCGGGGTCGGTCACGAAAGCCGCATAATAATGCGGATCATAGCGTTCACGCACGGCCGGCGCGCCAGCATTGCTGCCGCCATGCGCGAGTGCCAGTTTGTGGAACGCCTGCACCATCGGGCGATCCACCGCCTGAAATGCGATATGCACCCCGTTGCTGGAACCGGCTGCTGCACCGTCATCCGGCCTGGCGATGCTGAACTGGATTTCGCCGATCCCGTAATGCGCGGCGCCTGCGTCATGCTTCAACATGCGAAAGCCGAGCAGCGCCATGATCGGGTCGTAAAATGCCCGCGCTGCAACGATATCGTTGGTGCCGAGTGAGACGTGATGGATCATCGCGCGTCTCAGGCCGGCGCGATGCGCGCGCCGGCCGTCTCGCTCCGCCTCAGTTCCGCATCCTCGCCGCGGGAATAAGTGCCCACCAGCATGCCGGCGGCCAATATGTTGCCGCGCATCGCCTTCACCAGCCCGCTGCGACCGGGATTGCTGCCGATGTCCGGGGCTGTCGCCAGCGCGAAGAGCTGGAACACATAGTCGTGATTGCCATGGCCGGTCGGAGGATCGGGCGGCAGCCAGCCTTCGCCGAAATAGGAATTTCGGCCGACGTCGCGGCCATCCTGCTCACCGTCGCCATCGGGGGCGATCGCGCCTTCGGCCAGCCGGTGCTCGTCGGCGGGCAGGCCCCAGACGATGCCGTGGACGAGCGGGCTGGGGGCGGGCGCGTCGGGATCCTCGACGATCAGCGCAAGGCTCATCGTGCCTTCAGGCAGCGGACCCCAGACCAGGGGCGGCGACACGCCTTCGCCATCGGCGGTGAAGCGCACCGGCAACCGCGCCTGGTTGGCGAAGGCGGGGCTGGAAAGGTCGATCACGGCGTTGCCCAGTTGCAGGTCCGGATCGACGATCACCAGCTTCGCGTGGCCTGCGCGAATGTTGCGCAGCAATCCGCCGAGCCACCCCGGCACATGTTCAAGCATCGGCCTCCTCCTTGCTGACCGTCAACGTGCGCGGGCGCGGTTGTGTCCGCGTCCCGCCGCGCGCCGGATCAGCCGTAGCGCTCCTCGCCCCACGGGTCGCCGCGCATATGATAACCGTTCTGCTCCCAGAATCCCGGCTTGTCGGCGCCGAGGACGTCGATCCCGCGCAACCATTTGGCGCTCTTCCAGAAATAGAGATGCGGGATCACCAGCCGCACCGGCCCGCCATGCGCGCGCTCCAGCGGCTTGCCCTGCCAGCTGTGCGCCAGCATCGCCTGAGGCGTGGCGAAGTCGGCGAGCGGCACATTGGTGGTATAGCCGTCATAGCCGTGCAGCATGACGAAGGCTGCCTCGTCGCGCGGCTCGACCAGATCGAGCAGGTCGCGGGTCAGCACCCCCGTCCAGTCATTGTCGTAGCGCGACCAGGTCGTCACGCAGTGGATGTCGGATCGCAGCGCGGTCTGTGGCAGCGCCATCAGCGCCGCCCAGTCTAGCGTCACCGGCCGGGCCACCAGCCCGCCCACCTTCAGCCGCCAGCGATCCGTGGATACGTCCGGCTGGGCCCCGAGATCGAGCACCGGCCAGTCGCGCACGAGATGCTGGCCCGGCGGCAGACGGTCGGTTGCCGGGTGAGCGTGGTGGCCGGTCAGGAACTTGCCGTCCTCCGCCCAGCGCCGCTTGGAGCGAGTAAGCTTGCTGTCCTCAGGCAGGTCGTCATCGGCCATGGGCGGTCCCTCGCGAGCGGCCTTTCTATCCCAGCGGTCGGCGGTCAGCCAGACCCGGGTCGCTGGCCGAGTATCGCGGTAACGAGGATGCCGGAAAGGATAAGGGCCATGCCCGCGAGGTGATAGCCATGCAGGTCCTCACCCAGCAGGGGGGCGGCGAGCAGCGCTCCGAACAGGGGCATCAACGTGATCGCCTGCCCCGGTCGTGCCGGCCCCAGCGCATCGACCGCGGCGTTGTAGAGGAAGAAGGCAACCACAGAGGGGAGCACGGCGACATAGGCGAAGGCGGCAATGACGCCTGGCCGCGCCTCGATCGCGATGATGCGCTGCCATTCGGTCAGCGCCAGCGGCAGCATCGCCACCGCGCCGATCATGAAGGTGGTGGCGAGCAGGCTCAGCGGATGGATCGCCGGCCGCAGCCGCAGAGCGATGGTGTAGACCGCCCAGGCGACCACCGCGGCGAGCACCAGCAGGTCGCCGGTTGCGAAGCGGAAGCTGCCGATCGCGTGCAGGTCACCCCGGAAGACGATGGTGGCGACACCGACCATCGAGATTGCCACCCCGGCCACTGCGGCGGCTGCCGGGCGCGTGCCGAACGCGATCCGGTCGAACAGCAACACGAAGGCGGGAATCGCCGCCTGGATGAGCAGGCCGTTGGTGGCGGTGGTGTGGTGGAGCGCGGTGTAGAGCAGCGCGTTGAACGCGATAACGCCGGTTGCCGCCAGCAGCAGGATCGGCCGCCATGCGGCAAGGATCGCGCGCCGCTCGGCGATCAGGTGGCGGGCGGCGAAGGGCAGCAGCACCAGCACCGCCCCGGTCCAGCGCACGAAGGTCAATGTGAAGGGCGGAATGTCATTGCGCACCGCGCGACCGATGATCGAGTTGCCCGCCCACAGCAGCATCACGATGCCGAGCATCACATAGGCGGCGGCCGCGCCCGTGCGCCAGCCGCCCGAACGCACCGTCACCGGCCGACGCGCGTCTTCAGGCGGTGCCAGATGTACCAGGCGCCGGCCGCCACGAACACCGCAGCGAACGCCAGGTGAAAGTCATGGAAGAACTGGTGCATGCGCGGATCGGTGTTCCACTTGTCGCCCAGCACCATGCCCACCCAGGCAAGTCCGAAGCACCACGGCCAGGATCCGACGAACGTGTAGATATGGAACGGTACCAACGGCATGCGGGCGATGCCTGCGGGGAAGGCGATGAACGATCGCACGATCGGCAGCATGCGCGCGATCAGCACCGCCGGGCCGCCCATTTTCGCGAAGAAGCGCTCGGCCCAGTCCAGATCCTTGACATCGAGCAGCAGAAAGCGGCCCCAGCGCTCGATCGCGACGCGGCCACCACGCTTGCCGATCTCATAGGCGGGGATCGAACCCAGGTTGCAGCCGATCGCACCGGCGGTCGCCACCAGGAACAGGTTCAATTCGCCGGTCGAAACCATATAGCCGCCAAACGGCATGATGATCTCGGACGGCAGCGGGATGCATGCCGATTCGATCGCCATCAGCAGCATGATGCCCCAATAGCCGCTGAACCGGATGATCGCGATGATGAACGCCGCCACCGCGGCCAGGATCGTTTCGATGATGGTCATTGCACATCCGGCACACAGGTCTGAACCGATGGCCCCCCAACAGGCCGGCGACTGTCGCGGTCGCTAGCAGGGGATCGCCCCGCTTCGCAATCCGCATGTTGCGATGCGGCGAACCGTTTGTCGCTGTCATCAAACTGACTTTGGCCGCGCCTAACCGCCCGCGCAGTCACATGAGACGGGCGCATAACGTCCGGCAGCGGCGATCTTTTTTGCGATCGCGCCGCCGGTCGTCCGCGCCTGCCTGTCTCATGTTTGTAACATATTGTTTCGGGGGTATTCCGTGTCCAGACTCGCCTTGCTTAAATGCGCCATCCTTGCCGGCGCCGCCTTTCCCGCCACGGCGCTGCTAGCGCAGGAAGCGCCCGCGCCCGAGGACGCCGGTGGGTTGACCGACATCGTCGTCACCGCCGAACGCCGCTCGGAAAATCTGCAGAAGGTGCCTGTGTCGGTCGGCGTGGCCGGCGGCGACGATCTGCGCACTTTCCAGTCGGGTGGTGACGACACGTTGCTCGCGCTGTCGGGCCGCATTCCCAGCCTGTATGCGGAAACCACCACGGGCCGCATCTTCCCCCGCTTCTACATCCGTGGTCTGGGCAATATCGACTTCTACCTCGGCGCATCGCAGCCGGTGTCGATCATCCAGGACGATGTCGTGCTCGAGCATGTCGTGCTCAAGTCCAACCCGGTCTACGACGTCGCCCAGGTCGAAGTGCTGCGGGGCCCGCAGGGATCGCTGTTCGGCCGCAACACCACCGCCGGCATCATCAAGTTCGATACGATCCGCCCGACCCAGGATCTGCAGGGCCGCGCCTCGGCAAGCTATGGCAGCTTCAACACGGCCACGGTCGATGCCGGCATCGGCGGCGCGATCATCCCCGACAAGGTGGCCTTCCGCGTCTCGACCCTGATCCAGCACCGCGACGATTATGTCGACAATGTCTTCGCGGGGACAAGCGCCGATGGCACCGTCGCACCGAAGAAGAATGCGATGGGCGGCTTCGACGATCGCAACATCCGCGCGCAACTGCTGTTCACCCCCACCGAGAGCTTCTCGATCCTGGGATCGGTGCACGCCCGTTGGTATGACGGCACCTCGACGCTCTTCCTGCGCGACGCGATCAGGAAGGGCTCGAACGACGTTTCCGAGGTTTCGCGCAAGCGCGTGTCCTATGACGAGGCAGACAACAATCCGCAGGGCTATGACACCTACGGCGGCTCGATCAACGCGACCTATGAATTCGGTTCGGTCGCGCTGACCTCGATCACCGCTTATGAGACCACTTCGGGTTACAGCCGCGGCGACACCGATGGCGGTGCCGCGGCCGATTTCGGTGGCATCGGCTTCGGCCAGTCGCAGGGCCAGATCCGCGATCTCGACCAGATCACCCAGGAAGTGCGCCTCGCCAGCACCGGGGACAGCGACTTCAAATGGCAGGTCGGCGGCATGTATTTCGACAGCCGCGACACCACCGATTTCTATCAGCGCGCCTTCTTCCTGACGACCGCCGCGCGCAACCCCAACAACTGGGTGCGGCTGCGCAACGTCAACACCTCCTGGGCGCTGTTCGGGCAGGCGAGCTATCGCGTCGCGCCGAACTTCACCATCACCGCCGGCGCGCGCGAGACCGAGGATACCAAGAAGACGCGGCTGCTGAAGACCGCCGACACGGTGGCGGGCGTCGTCACCTATCGCGGCCGCACCGACGTCCGCCTGTCCGACACCAAGCTGAGCTGGGACATCAGCGCGCTCTATGAGGCAAGCCCGGACGTCAGCCTGTACGCCCGCGTCGCGCGCGGCTTCCGCGGCCCCACCATCCAGGGCCGCTCGGCAGTGTTCAACGCCGACTTCACTACCGCGGATTCGGAAACCATCCTGTCGTGGGAAGCCGGCATCAAGACCAGCCTGTTCGACAACACGTTGCGCCTCAACGCCACCGCCTTCACCTGGCGCGTCAACGATATCCAGCTCAACGGCAATGATTCGAACGGCAATGGCGTGCTGTTCAACGCCGACAAGGCGGACGCCTATGGCTTCGAGGCCGATGCCGAATGGCGCCCCGTCCCCAACCTCTCGCTGACCGCAGGCCTCAGTTTGCTGCACACCGAGATCAAGGACGACCAGGTCTATGCGCAGGTCTGCGCGCTGAACGGCGTGATCGTCTGCACCGTCGAGGATCCCACGATCCGTGTCGGCGCCAACACCTTCGCCCAGATCGACGGCAACCCGTTGCCCAACGCGCCGAAATATAATCTCAGCTTCACCGCGCGTTACGACCTGCCGATCACCGATGACGGCAAGGTCTTCATCGCGACCGACTGGAACGTACAGGGTTACACCAACTTCGTCCTCTACGAGACGCCGGAATTCACCTCGAAGGGCAATTTCGAAGGCGGATTGAAGCTCGGCTATGTCGGCGGCGACGGCGCATATGAGGTCGCCTTGTTCGCGCGCAACATCACCAACGAGAAGAACCTCAAGGGCGTGATCGAAAACTACATGGCCGCGGTGCTCAACGAACCGCGCGTCATCGGCGTCTCGCTGACAGGGAAGTTGCGGTAGTGCCTTGAGCCCCTCCTCCTCAGAGGAGGGGCTATACCCCTTGATATCCCAGCCATTCGAAGCATAAGCGAAGGTAAACGAAACCGAGCCGCGCCGATGCGGTGAAGAGGGGATATCTTCCATGCGCCCGCACACCCAATGGCTCCGCACGGCAGCGGTGGTCGCGCTCGCATCGCTGGCGATCGCTCCCGTCGCGGCCACCGGCCAATCCCAGACGCAGCCCCGCGCCAAGCCGCGCCTCTTCGTCCTCTCCGACATTGGCGGTGACCCCGACGACAAGCAGTCGATGGTCCGGCTGATGACCTATGCCAACCAGATCGACATCGAGGGGCTGGTCGCGACGCGGCACCGCGACGGAGTCCATCCCGAACTGATCGAGAAGGTGGTCGCGGCGTATGGCCAGGTGCGCGACAATCTGGAGCGGCACGAACCCGGCTTTCCCGCCGCCGATACGTTGCGCACCGGTATCTCGCGTGGGCCGGTGATCGACGGCATGGCGGGGATTGGCGAGGGCAAGGATTCGCTGGGGTCGGAGGCGCTCATCCGCGCCGTCGACCGCGCCGATGCGCGGCCGCTGTGGGTGAGCGTGTGGGGTGGACCCGGTGTGCTCGGCCAGGCGCTGTGGAAGGTCCGTAAGACGCGCTCGAAGGCGGCGCTGGCGGCGTTCGTCGCGAAGCTGCGCGTCTATGCGATCTCGGATCAGGACGATAGCGGGCCGTGGATCCGCCGCGAATTCCCGGGCCTGTTCTACATCGTCAGCCCCGGCGTGAGCTTCCATGATTCGACGTGGATCGGCATCAGCGGCGACAAATTCCACGGCCGCTTCGACGGCGCCGATTTCGCGCTGGTGAGCAATGAGTGGATCAACCAGAACATCCGCAACAAGGGCGTGCTGGGCGCGGAATATCCTAACTGGATCTATCAGATGGAGGGGGACACCCCCTCCTTCCTCAACCTGATCGACAATGGCCTGAGTGATCCCGCGCATCCCGAATGGGGCGGCTGGGGCGGCCGCTACGAGCTTTACACGCCCAAGAAGGAGAAATGGTTTCTCGCGCCCGAGACGCGGCCGATCTGGACCAATGTGCAGGATGAGGTGTTGGGCCGCGACGGCGAATGGCACACGTCCAACCACGCGACGGTGTGGCGTTGGCGGCCCGCGTTCCAGAACGATTTCGCGGCGCGGATGGACTGGACGGTAAAGCCCTATGACGAGGCGAACCACCCACCGGTGCCGAAACTCGATCATCCCGCCTTCATCACCGCCAAACCGGGCGCGCGCATCGACCTCGGCGCCACCGCCTCGACCGATCCGGACGGCGACGCGCTGTCCTATCAATGGTTCGCCTATGAGGAAGCCGGCACGCGCGGCATGATGAATTCGGTCAGCGGCGTGCGGCTCGACATCAACAATGCCGATCAGCCCAAGGCGTGGCTGACGGTAAAGACCAACCGCGTCGCCCCGCCCGGCACGGGCACGATGCACATCATCCTGGCGGTGACCGACCACGGCTCACCAAGGCTGACGCGCTACAAGCGGGTGATCATCGACGTGGTCGAGTGAGCGAGGGCGGCGCGCAAGCACCGCCCTCGTCGGGATCACACCAGCGCGGCGTCGAGGCTGATCTCGGCGTTGATCACCTTCGAAAGCGGGCAGTTCGCCTTCGCCTTCGCGGCCGCTGCCTGGAAGGTCTCGTCATCGGCGCCGGGGATCGAGGCGCGCAGGGTCAGCGCAACCGACGGGATGTGGAAGCCGCCATCGGCCTGCTCCAGCGTCACCTGCGCGGTGGTGTCGAGCGTGGTTGCAGTAAGGCCGGATTCGCTGAGGACGAGCGTCAGCGCCATCGTGAAGCAGGCGGCGTGCGCCGCGCCCAGCAATTCCTCGGGGTTGGAACCGGCGACACCCTCGAACCGGCTGGCAAAGCCATAAGGATAGGCATCGAGCGCCCCGCTGGCGGTCGAAATCGCGCCACGGCCATCCTTGAGCCCGCCTTCCCAATGCGCCGAAGCCTTGCGTACGATCTTCATGAGACAGTCTCCTTGGTGTGATGCCGCTGCGTTGCGGGCAGGCCGGCAAACGCTATCTGCGCGCCGTCCGGTGTCATGATGATGACATCGCGGTTGGTGCCTCGCCACCCATCCGATCGGATGGTTATACCGCGCGATCCGATTCGATAGGGTCGTGCGACGACGGGGAAGTAGGAATGCATCCGCTGGAGATTTTTGAACTCGTCATCGCGATGCTGCTCGCGATCATCGGGTTGCAATATATTGCACAACGGCTCCGGCTGCCGCCCGCGGTTGCGCTGCTGACCGGCGGCAGCGCGCTCGCCTTCCTGCCCGGGCTGCCGGCGATCGCGCTCGATCCCGAACTGGTGCTGGTGCTGTTTCTGCCGCCTCTGCTGATGGATGGCGCCTGGTTCCTGTCGCTTGCACATCTTCGGCAGCATATCGCCGGCATCTTCTCGCTCGCGGTGGGCGCGGTGGTGTTCACAACGGCGGCAGTCGCGCTCGTCGCCCATCTGATCCTGCCGGAATTGCCCTGGGCCGCCTGCACGGTGATTGGCGCGATCGTCTCGCCGCCGGACGCGGTGTCGGCGCGCGCGGTGCTGCAGCGGGTAAAACTGCCCAGCCGTGTTTCTACCCTGCTGGAGGGGGAAAGCCTGTTCAACGACGCCACCGGTCTTGTGCTGTTCCGCTTCGCGGTCGCCGCCGCGGTCTCGGGCACGTTCAGCATGGCGGATGCGCTGGGTAGTTTCACGCTGCTCGCGATCGGCGGCGCAGTGGTGGGCATGGCGATCGGTGCGCTCTGGGTTCTGATCATCCCGCGGCTGGGTAATGATTATCTGATGATCGCCGGATCCGCGCTGACCTGCTGGACGGCGTATATCGCGGCGGAAACCCTTCATGTCTCCGGCATCATCGCCACCGTCGTGACCGGGCTGATCTGCGGCTGGTACCAGCATGTGCTGTTTTCAGCGAACGTCAGACTTCGCGGCACGTCGTTCTGGCAGGTGATGATCTTCCTGCTCGAAGCGTCGGTGTTCTTGCTGATCGGATCGTCGTTGCGCGGCGTGATCGATCGCGTCGGCGGGTTCGAGGTGGTGATCGAGCAGATGGCGCTGCCGGTGCTGGCGATCGTCGCAGCGATGACGGTGGCGCGCTTCGGCTGGGTGTTTCTCTCAGATGCGGCGCTGGCGCTGCTCAGGCGGCTCGGCCTCACCCGGCGGCGGCCGCTCGGCGTGAAGGCCGGCACCGTGCTCAGCTGGGCGGGGATGCGCGGGGTGATGACGCTCGCCATCGCGCTGACCCTGCCGCAGAACATGCCGGGCCGCGATTTCATGCTGGTTGCGGCCTTCGCGGTCATCCTCGTGACGGTGCTGGTGCAGGGCACGACCTTGGGCACATTGATTCGCCTGATGCGCCTCGGCGACGCCGATGAGGAGGCGCCGCGCAAGACGGTGGCCGAGGCGGAGGCGGCAATGGCGGCGGCACAGCTCCGTGCCGTCGAGCAGAATGCCTATGATGAGGACGGCAAGCTGATCCACCCGCAACTGCTCGACCGCTATCAGGCGCGCGCGCGCATCTCTGCCAACTATGTCGGCCGCGAGGATCATTATCACGATGGGCTGCATGCCCATTTTGATCTCGTGCTGGTGGCGATCGCGGCGGGCCGTGCCGAGCTGATCCGCCTCCACCGCGCGCGTGAGATCGACGACGACGTACTGCACGATCTGGAGCGCGACCTGGACCTGGAAGAACTGAGCGCTCTCTCCGCCAAGGCCTGAGGTCAGCGCACCTCCAGCGCGTCGAGCGTGGTCTTCACCGCCTCAGCCAGCGGCGTGTGCGGCTCGCTGCCGAGGACGGACACCAGCCGCCGGTTGTCGAGCCGGATCGGCGTGCGCCAGATATAGCGCATGCGATGGAGCTCGCGCGGCATCTGCTGGACCAGCCCGGCGAGGCCGAGCAGCGGCCAGGGCAGACGCTTCACCGGCATGTCCGGCCGGCCAAGCGCTGCGGCGATCGCGCGGATCATCGTGCCGCCGTCTGCGTCCCAATGCCCGGCGAAGTGGAAGCGCGCGAAGCGATCGAGCGTGTCGGCCCGGCCAAGCAGTTGCCCGATCGTCTCGGCTGCATCGGGCAGATAGGCCCACGCATGGCCGACGCCCTTGCGGCCCGGATCGGTGATCGCAGCCAGGCGCGTGCCAGGCGTCACCAGCCCCTGCCGGAACCAGTTGTTGCCCTCTTTTCCCCCGAAGAAGTCCCCAAAACGCACGATCAGCACCGGTACGCCTGCCGCCTCCAGCCGGCGTTCGAGTTCGACGCGGATCCTGCCCTTCGCGGTCAGCGGGTTCTGTGGGGCATCCTCGACCAGATCGGGGAAGGCATCGGGACCGTAATTGTAGATGGTGCCGGGCAGCACGATGCGCGCGCCGGTGGTGCGGGCGGCGGTGATGCTGCTGTCGATCATCGGCAGCACCAGCCTGTCCCAGTCGCGATAGCCGGGAGGGTTGACCGCATGGATGATCGCCTGCGCGCCCTCCGCCGCGCGGCGCACCGCGTCCGGGTCGGCCGCGTCTCCCTTCACCCAGCTCATGCCCGCGCGGGGATCGTCGGGCGGCAGCAGCGCCCTCTTGCCTGCATCGCGCGCCATCGCCACCACATTCCAGCCATGGCGCAGCAGCGCGCAGGCGGTCGCGCTGCCGATGCCACCCGTCACGCCCAGCACCAATGCCGTCGGTTTCGCATTCATCGTTCGTCTCCTTCACGCGAAGGATGGCGGCGGACCGGTTCGAAGGATATTGTCGAAATGACTTCAGTGGCTGGTAGATAATCGATGAATCAACGGATCGACTGGGAGGATCAGCGCGCCTTCCTGGCGGTGCTCGATGGCGGCAGCCTGTCGGCGGCGGCGCGGCAGCTCGGCGTCGCGCAGCCCACCGTCCGCGCGCGGATCGAGGCGCTGGAACGGGCGCTCGGCACCACGCTTTTCACCCGGTCGGTACGCGGGCTGACCCCCACCGCGCAGGCCCGCACGCTGGGCGCGGCGGCCCGGGCGATGGCGCATGCATCGGACGCTTTCGCGCGCCTCGCCTCCGCGGCGGCGGACGTGCCGGCGGGGGTTGTGCGACTCGGCGTGTCCGAGTTCGTCGGGGTTGCGGTGCTTCCGGCGATGCTCGCGCACTTGCGGCGCAGCCATCCCGACCTGCGCATTGAACTGGTGCTGAGCAACAGCGCCGCCGACCTGCTTGAGCAGGAGGTCGACGTCGCAGTGCGCATGCACCCCCCCCGGCAGGAAGCGCTGGTCGCGGCGAAGGTACCGTCTATTCCGCTCGGTCTGTTCGCGCATCGCGACTATCTCGCGCGTCGCGGCGTGCCGGAGAGCCTGGCCGATCTCGGCGTGCACGACATGATCGGGCCGGATTGCGTGCCAGCCGACCTCGCGATCGTCGCGCAGGTCTTTCCCGATCTCGACCGCAGCCGCTTTGCGATCCGAACCGACAGCCACCCCGCCCAGTTCGCCGCGATCCGCGCCGGGCTGGGAATCGGCGTGGCGCAACGGCCCGTTGCGCTCGCCGATCCGTCACTCCGCGCGGTGCTGCCCGACCTCGTCGTGGCGACGCTCGATACCTGGATCGTCACCCACGAGAATCTGCGCGCGCTGCCGCGCGTGGCGGCATTGTTCGACCATCTCGTGGCGGCGTTCCGGGAATATGGGGCGTGAACTCCCCCTTCGCTCCGAGCGGGTCTCCGTTCTCGGCTTCGCTCGCAAATCCCCTCGACTTCGCTCGGGCGAACGGAGAGGGGGCGATTTCCGCTTTTTATCGTCCGCTCTTATCCTCGCCGGGAGCGGTCAGACCGTGAAGCTCTCGCCGCAGCCGCAGCTTCCCTTGGCGTTCGGGTTGTTAAACACGAAGCCGGCGGTGAAATCATCCTCCACCCAGTCCATCGTGCTGCCGATCAGGTAGAGGATCGACGCACCATCGACGAAGAAGGTGCCGCCGGGCGTCTCGATCCGCTCGTCGAAGCCATTGGCTTCGGTCACATAATCGACCGAGTAAGCGAGGCCGGAGCAGCCACGGCGCGGCGTCGAGAGCTTGACGCCGATCGCGCCTTCCGGGGCGCTCGCCATCAGATCGGCGATGCGCGCCTCGGCGGACGGGGTCAGCAGGATCGCGGCCGGGCGGGTGCGGGTCTTCACGTCGCTCATAGCATTCCGAGCTCCAGCTTGGCCTCGTCGGACATCTTCTGTGGATCCCAGGGCGGATCCCAGACGAGATTGACCTCGGCGCTGCCGACGCCCGGCACCGCGCCGACGCGCAGTTCGACCTCGCCCGGCATCGATTCCGCCACCGGGCAGTGCGGGGTGGTGAGGGTCATCGTCACCACGACATGGCCGCCGCTGACGTCGACACCGTAGATCAGGCCGAGATCATATATGTTGACCGGGATCTCGGGGTCGAAAATCTCCTTCAGCGCGTCGATCACGCCGTCATAGATGTCGCCGCCGGGCTCGCCCGCGCCGATCTCCTCGGGCTTGGTGGAGAGGAAGCCGTCGAGATAGTCGCGCTTGCGCGCGCCCTCCTCGTCCACCCGCGCCTTGGGCGGGGGGGCCACATGCTCGACCTCGTCGATCCTGATGCCGTTGCCTTCGCTCATCCGAATATTCTCGCCACCCGCTCGATGCCGGCGGCAAGCCGCTCGACATCCTTGAGATTGTTGTACACGCCGAAGCTCGCTCGCGCGGTCGCCGGCACGCCCAGATGCTCCATCAGCGGCTGGGCGCAATGATGCCCGGCGCGGATCGCCACCTGGTTCTCGTCCAATATGGTGCCGATGTCGTGCGGATGCACCCCTTCGATCGCAAAGCTGACGATCCCGGCGGAATCGTCGGGTCCGAACAGGCGAACGCTGTTCTGCGCACCCAGCATCTCGCGCGCCGCCGTCACCAGTGCGGTCTCATGCGCATGGATCGCCGGCAGGCCGATCGCCTCGACATAGTCGATCGCCGCGTGAAGCCCGAGCGTGCCGACGATATGCGGCGTGCCCGCCTCGAACCGCGCCGGCGGCGGCGCATAGGTCGTGCCGCTGAAGCTCACCCGGTCGATCATCGCGCCACCGCCCTGCCAGGGCGGCATCGCATCGAGGATCTCGCCCCGCGCCCACAGCACGCCGATGCCGGTCGGACCGTAGAGCTTGTGGCCGGAGAAGACGTAGAAGTCGCAGCCGATCTCGCCGACATTCACCGGCAGCCGCGGCACCGCCTGGCAGCCGTCGAGCAGCAGCTTCGCGCCGACGGCGTGCGCCAGCTTCGCGGCGCGCTTCACGTCGAGGATCGAGCCGAGCACGTTGGAGACATGCGCGAGCGCGACCAGCTTGTGCGCCGGCGTCAGCATCGCTTCCGCCGCGTCGAGATCGATGCGGCCATCCTCGGTCAGCGGGCAGACATCGATGACGATGCCGGTGCGATCCTGGATGAGCTGCCACGGCACGATGTTGCTGTGATGCTCGAGCATCGACAGCAGCACGCGGTCACCGGGCTTGAGGTGCGAAAGCCCCCAGCTCTGCACGACGAGATTGATGCCTTCGGTCGCGCCGCGAACGAAGACGATCTCGTTTTCGGACGCCGCGCCGATGAAGCCGGCGACGCGGCGGCGCGCAGCCTCATAGGCAAGCGTCATGTCCGCCGAGCGCGCGTAAACGCCGCGATGGACCGTCGCATAGGTCTGCGCATAGGCCGCGTCGATTGCGGCGATCACCGGACGCGGCTTCTGCGCGGTGGCGGCGGTGTCGAGATAGGCCCAATCAGCCGGAATGGCGGGGAAGTCGCTCAAATAGTCCAGCGCCGCAGCCTTCCCCGCTCCCGCGTGCGGGAGGGGACGGGCGAGGGCCTGTTCTGAAAGAGTGCTCGTCATTCGACAGGCCCTCCCCCAACCCCTCCCGCAAGCGGGCTGGGAGCAAGAAGCCCCTCCAGCGCTTGGGCGAGTGCCGCATCGACGCGCGCCTTGTCGGTCTCGTCTTCGATATCTTCGAACACCGCGGCGACGAACGCCTCCAGCAGCAGCCGCTTGGCCTCGGCCGGCGGCAGGCCGCGGCTGGCGAGGTAGAACAAGGCTTGCGCGTCCAGTTCGCCGACCGTCGCGCCGTGCGCGCACTTCACGTCGTCGGCGAAGATTTCCAGCTCCGGCTTCGCGTTGGCGGTGGCGGTGCGATCGAGCAGCATCGCCTTCACCGACTGGCTGGCATCGGTCTTCTGCGCATCGCGCGCGACCGCGACCTTGCCGAGATAATTGCCCGTCGCCTGCCCGCCGAGGATCGAGCGGACCACCTGGTTGCTGGTCGCATTGGGCTCGGCATGGGTGAGGGTGGTGACGATCTCCACGGTCTGCTGGCCGCTGCCCAGCATCGCGCCGGCCAGCTCGAAATGCGCGCCTTCGTGCAGGGTCACGTCGATGGCGATGCGGCCCAGCCGCCCGCCGGCGTTGAGGATGTGGAAGGTCGCGCGCGCACCGGCGCCGAGGACGACCTCATAATCCTGCACGATCGCGGCATCGGCCGGCGCATCCTGGATGATCAGGCGCGACACGGATTCGCCCGCCGGCACCGAGATGATCTCGGCACCCGGTGTCGGCCAGATCCCGGCGAGCGCCTCGACGTCGCTGTAGCGCCACGCCTCGGCCTTGCGGGTGGGAAGGGCGGTGTCGATCACGCCGCGATGTCCCGATAGCCCCCACGCTCCAGCTCCAGCGCGAGCTCGGCGCCGCCCGAACGGACGATGCGGCCGGCGCTCAGCACATGGACGAAGTCCGGCTTCACATAATCGAGCAGGCGCTGATAATGGGTAATCAGCAGCACCGCCTTGTCGGGCTTGCGCATGATCCGGTTGATGCCGTCGCCCACCACGCGCAGCGCGTCGATGTCGAGGCCGGAGTCGGTCTCGTCGAGGATCGCCAGCTTCGGGTCGATGATCCCCATCTGCACCATCTCGGCGCGCTTCTTCTCGCCGCCCGAGAAGCCGACATTCACCGGCCGCTTGAGCATGTCCTGCGCCAGCCCGAGCGCATCGGCCTGGGTGCGCGCGAGCCGGAGGAATTCGGCGCCCGACAGCGCGGGTTCGCCGCGGCCCTTGCGCTGCGCGTTGAGCGCCTCGCGCAGGAACTGGACGTTGGAAACGCCGGGAATCTCGACCGGATATTGAAAGCCGAGGAACAGGCCGGCGGCGGCGCGCTCATGTGGCTCCATCTCCAGCAGGTCGGCACCATTGAAGTCGACCGAACCGCCGGTCACCTCATAGCCGGGGCGGCCGCCGAGCGTGTAGGCGAGCGTCGACTTGCCCGCGCCATTGGGGCCCATGATCGCATGGATCTCGCCCGCATTGAGGCTGAGCGTCAGCCCCTTGAGGATCGGCTTGCCGTCGACTTCGGCGTGGAGGTTTTCGATCTTCAGCATTCTTCTCGAACTTTCGACTTGTCCTGGCAGGGAAGGAGGCGGGGTCCGCCGTCCGTTACCCCACGCTTCCTTCCAGCGAGATCCCCAGCAGCTTCTGCGCCTCGACCGCGAACTCCATCGGGAGCTGCTGCAGCACCTCTCGCGCGAAGCCGTTGACGATCAGCGCCACCGCGGCTTCCTGGTCGAGCCCGCGGCTCATCGCGTAGAAGAGCTGGTCGTCGCTGATCTTGCTGGTCGTCGCCTCATGCTCGATCTGCGCGCTGGGATTGCGCACCTCGATATAGGGCACGGTATGCGCGCCGCACTGGTCGCCCAGCAGCAGGCTGTCGCACTGGGTGAAGTTGCGCACGCCCTCGGCGGTGGGGCCGACGCGGACGAGGCCGCGATAGGTGTTGTTGCTCTTCCCCGCCGAAATGCCCTTCGACACGATCGTCGAGCGCGATCCCTTGCCGAGATGGATCATCTTGGTGCCGGTATCGGCCTGCTGGAAATTGTTGGTGACCGCGACCGAATAGAACTCGCCCACGCTGTTCTCGCCCGCCAGCACGCAGCTCGGATATTTCCAGGTGATCGCTGAGCCGGTTTCCACCTGCGTCCAGCTCACCTTGCTGTTCCGGCCCTGGCACAGCGCGCGCTTGGTGACGAAGTTGTAGATGCCACCCTTGCCCTGGGCGTCGCCCGGGTACCAGTTCTGGACGGTCGAGTATTTGATCTCGGCATCGTCGAGCGCGACCAGTTCCACCACCG
Organism: Sphingomonas zeicaulis; assembly: GCF_050433225.1. Taxonomy (NCBI): domain Bacteria; kingdom Pseudomonadati; phylum Pseudomonadota; class Alphaproteobacteria; order Sphingomonadales; family Sphingomonadaceae; genus Sphingomonas; species Sphingomonas zeicaulis. The sequence goes on from NZ_JBNPXQ010000002.1 coordinate 258,238, forward strand.
CGGCGTGAAGCTGGTTCTCGTCGCGCATCGGCGCGGTGCAGCCTTCGAGGTAGGAGACGTAGCTGCCCTCGTCCGCCACGATCAACGTCCGCTCGAACTGGCCGGTATTTTCCGCATTAATGCGGAAATAGGTGCTCAGCTCCATCGGGCAGCGCACGCCCTTGGGCACATAGACGAAGGTGCCGTCAGAGAAGACCGCGCAGTTCAAGGTGGCGAAATAATTGTCGTGCATCGGCACGACCTTGCCGAGCCACTTCTTCACCAGATCCGGATATTCGCGGATCGCCTCGCTGATCGAGCGGAAGATGACGCCCGCCTGCTCAAGCTCCTTGCGGAAGGTGGTGGCGACGGAGACGCTGTCGAACACCGCGTCGACCGCAACCTTGCGGCTGCCCTCGACGCCGGCGAGCACCTTCTGCTCCTCGATCGGGATGCCGAGCTTTTCGTAGACGCGCAGGATCTCGGGATCGACCTCATCGAGGCTGCCGAGCTTTTCCTTCGCCTTGGGGGCGGCGTAATAATAGGCGTCCTGATAGTCGATCGGCGGCACGTTGAGCTTCGCCCAGTCCGGCGGCGTCATCGTGAGCCAGTGGCGATACGCCTTCAGGCGCCATTCGAGCATCCATTCCGGCTCGTTCTTCTTGGCCGATATGAAGCGAACCGTGTCTTCGCTCAGCCCCTTGGGCGCGAAATCCTGTTCGATGTCGGAGGTGAAGCCCCACTCATAGGTGGCGAGCTTCTCGGCGGCGGCAAGCGCCTCGGCGTTCTTGGTGGCCATATCAGTTCGTCTCCGCCGCGAGCGCGGCCAAGCTCACGCCCGACAGCGAGGCGCGGATCGCGCCGTTCACGGCATTCCAGTGGGGCCGCACCTTGCAGGCCGTTTCCAAACCGCAATCGTGGCGGGCTTCGTCCACACAGCTAGTCAATGCGATCGGCCCTTCCACGGCTTCGATGATGTCGGCGAGCGTGATCTCGTCGGGGTTGCGCGCCAATGAGAAGCCGCCGCCGGTGCCGCGCGCCGAACGCAGCAGGCCCGAGGCGGCGAGCCGCCCCATCAGCTTCTGCGCCGTGGGCAACGGCACGCCGGTTTCGTCGGCCAGCAGTGTCGCGCTCAGCCGAGCCTCGCCGGGGTGGCGGGCCGCGGCGGAGAGCATGACGACCGCATAGTCGGCGAGGCTCGAAAGGCGCATCAGGTTCCCAAATCGGAGTGAATCGTTCCGATTGGCCATGTGGGCGTGAAGGGGCCTTGGGTCAAGGCTTGATTGCAGGGGTGTGGCTGGGGGACGGTTAACCCTCTCTCCCAAGGGGAGCGGGCTAAATGCATCACGTCTCGTAGATGATCGGCGCCACCTCGCCAGCCAGTTCGCTCCGCTTCAAGGTCAGCTTCGCAAGGGTCGGCAGGTCATCGCGGATGCGCTTGGGGGTCACGCCGGTGAAATGCTTGATCTCGCGGATGAAGTGCGACTGATCGTAAAAGCCTTCGACGACAAGGTCGTGCAGGTCCGCCTCGCCCTTGGCGAGGTGGATCGCGGCCTTCAACGCGCGATATTTGCGCGCCAGCACTTTGGGCGGCGCGCCGTACAGGCGCTTGCAGTTGCGTTCCACCTGCCGGCGCGAAAGGCCGGTCGCGATCACCAGATCCTCCACATCGGGGGAGAAGTCGCTCGCCAGCCAATTGTCGACGATGCGGGTAAACTGGAACGGCTTGTCCTTCGCGTGGCACGCGAGTTCGCGGATCAGCGCGTTGCCGATCTCCACGAGCGAATCGAGGGAATTGGCGCCGCGCATCCGATCGGCAACGTCGAGCAGCCCCTTGCCGAAGATCTCGGTGGCGTCCACCAGCCGGTTGACCATCGAGGATGCCTCGATCCCCATCAGCACGCCCCAGCCCGCGGGCAACAGCCCGACGCCGAAGATGCGCACCGGCCCCTGCGCGGTGACCTTGGTCATGCCTGTGGTGGGGCCGACTATGGTGACGGCATAGGGCTGCTGCACATTGCCGTCGGCGAAGGTCATCTCGCCGTCGCCGGACAGCATGAAGCGGATTTGCGCCAAATCGGCGCGTTCGAGATCCTCGAACTCGGGCACATCCGCACGAAATTCGTAGAAGACGGACAGATAGTCCCGCAACTCCTCGGCGGGAGCCGCATAGTCCAGCGAAATGTTTCCCACCGTTGCGCCCGTATGTGGTTCTGTGGCGCGTTTTACTCCGCAGGCCAGCAAAAGAAAAGCGGCCCAGCCGGCTAAGCCGGCCGGGCCGAGTAAAAGAACCCCTCGAAACCAAGGAGCCCTTCGGGTCGCAGGGCGGCTGTAATGCAAATCGAGTGATTCCGTATTGTATAAATTCGACATCGGGCACTCTCGAAAGGATAAAAATGAAGGCAGGCAAAAGGTTGCAAGAGTAGACTGATTCTGGTGCGGCACGGCCTCGACGCCGCATCATTGGCGGCATAGGAGGGCCCATGTCCGCCTACTCGCTGCTCCGTCCGCTGATCTTCCGCCTCGATGCCGAACGCGCGCATCGCCTGACCGTGCGCGCGCTCGCGTTGCGCAACGGCAAGCCCGCACCGCAGCAGGATCCGATCCTCGCCAGCCGCGTCGCCGGGCTCGATTTTCCCAGCCCGGTCGGCCTCGCGGCCGGGTTCGATAAGGATGCGGCCTGCCCGGACGGCATTCTCGGGCTCGGTTTCGGCTTTGCCGAGGTCGGCACGCTGACGCCACGGCCGCAGGCGGGCAATCCGCAGCCGCGGCTGTTCCGGCTGGTCGAGGATCGCGCGGTGATCAACCGCATGGGCTTCAACAATGGCGGGCAAGTCGCGGCGCTCGAACGACTGTCGGCACGGCGGGGGCGCGGCGGGATCGTCGGCGTCAATATCGGCGCCAACAAGGACAGCGAGGATCGCATCGCCGACTATGTCGCCGGCGTTCGCGCGATGGAGCCCGTGGCGGATTATCTGACTGTCAACATCTCCTCCCCCAACACTCCGGGGCTGCGCGCGCTGCAATCGCGTGAATCGCTCGACGACCTGCTCGCACGGGTGATCGAGGCGCGGACCGGGACGACCCCGATCTTCCTCAAGGTGGCGCCGGATCTGGAGCCCGCCGACATCGAGGATATCGCCGCGGTGGTGGTGGAACGCGGCATCGACGCGATCATCGTCGCCAATACAACGATCGGCCGCCCGGCACTCAAATCGCGCCACGCCGGCGAGACCGGCGGCCTCTCGGGCGCGCCGCTGCGCGACCTCGCGCTCCAGCGCCTGCGCGATTTTCGTACGGCGACGAACGGCGCGGTGCCGCTGATCGCGGCCGGCGGCATCGATTCCGCGGACGCCGCCTGGGCCCGCATTCGTGCCGGCGCGAGCCTAGTCCAGGTGTATAGCGCGCTGGTCTACGACGGCCCCGGGCTGGCGCAACGGATCGCGACGGGGCTGGCGGAACGGCTGCGCGCGGCGGGCTATGCAACGCTGGCCGCTGCGGTGGGGACCGACGCCTAGGCCCTACCCTTCAGAGGGAGAGGCGGCACCGACAAAATCCCGGTTCCGGTTTCCCACCATGCCGCCTACTGTCTCCGCATGATCCGTCGTGCCCTGATCCTTCTCGCCCTTCTCCTCCTTCCGCAATCCGCCTTCGCCGAGGGTGGCGTGGCGTCCGCCGCCGATCCGCGGGCCGCGGCGGCGGGGCAGGAAATCCTGCGCAAGGGGGGCAGCGCCGCCGATGCCGCGATGGCGATGATGCTCGCGCTGACCGTGGTCGAGCCGCAATCCTCGGGCATTGGTGGCGGCGGTTTCCTCGTCCATCATGACGGCAAGTCGGGGATGATCGAGACGATCGATGGGCGCGAGACGGCGCCCGCCTCCGCCTCGCCGGCGCTGTTTCTCGGCGCGGACGGCAAGCCGATGCCTTACGGTCAGGCCTTCCCCGGCGGCAAGTCGGTCGGCGTGCCAGGCAATATCCGGCTGATGGCGCTGACCCATCAGAAATGGGGCAAGCTGCCCTGGGCGGACCTTTTCCAGCCGGCAATCCGGCTGGCGGAGGAGGGCGCGCCGGTCAGCCGCACGCTCGCCGCGACGCTCGTTCGCCTCGCGCCGCTGTGGAACGACTTTCCCGAGGCGCGGGCGATCTATCAGGCGGATGGCAAGCCGCTGCCGCAGGGCGCGATGCTCAAAAATCCGGCGCTTGCCGCCTTGCTCAAGCGCATCGCCGCCGAGGGCCCCGACGCATTCTACAAGGGGGAGGCAGCGCAGGCGATCGTCGATGCCGTCGCGGGCGCCTCGCGCAACCCCACCCAGCTCACCGCAGCGGACCTCGCCGCCTATCGCGCCAAGGAACGCCCGCCGGTGTGTGGACGTTATCGCCGCTACAAAATTTGCGGCATGGGGCCGCCTTCGTCGGGGGCGACGACGGTGATCCAGATATTGGGACAGCTCGAACGGTTCGACATGGCGAAGCTCGGCAAGGATTCGCCCGTCGCCTGGCACCTGATCGCCGAATCGATGCAGCTCGCCTATGCCGATCGCGATACCTATCTCGGCGATACCGACTTCGTGGCGGTGCCGATCGCCGGGCTGATCGACCCGGCCTATGTTGCGCGGCGGTCGAAGCTGATCTCCACCACGCGCTCGCTCGCCAGCTATGAGCCAGGCACGCCGCCGGGTTCGGCACCGCGCACCGCGGCGGTTTCCAGCGAGGTGCCGTCGACGACCAATTTCGTCGCGGTCGATGGCGACGGCGACGTCGTCACCATGACCTCGACGGTGGAGGGGCCGTTCGGCAGCCAGCTCATCGCCAATGGCATGGTGCTCAACAACGAGCTGACCGATTTCACCTTTGCACCCGAGAAGAATGGTGCCCCCGTCGCCAACCGGGTGGAGGCGGGCAAGCGGCCGCTCTCCTCGATGTCGCCGACGATCGTCTATGATGAAAAGGATCGTCCGATCCTCGCGCTGGGTTCGGCGGGCGGGCGGCGGATTATCATGCATGTCGCCAAGACCTTGGTCGGCGTGCTCGATTTCGGGCTGAGCGCCGAGGACGCGATCGCGCTGCCCAACATCTATTTCAGCCGCGATGCGGTGCTGGTGGAAGAAGGCACGCCGCTCGCCGCGATGGCGCCGGCGATGGCGAAGCTTGGTGGAAAGGTGGAGCCGGTCGATCTCGGCTCGAAGGTCAATGCCGTGCAGTGGACCGGCAGCGGCTGGACCGGCGCGGCGGATCCGCGCAGCGAGGGCGTTGCCCTCAAAGAATAGAAAAGGGCGGTCGGACCCGCCGGCAGGAGAGATGATGCGCACGCTGGAGCATTTCCCGAATCTGGTGACGATGTTCTTCACCCGCGCGCGGGAAAAGGGCGATGCACCCTTCCTGTGGGCGAAGCGCGACGGCGCATGGACGTCGATCAGCTGGGCCGAGGCGGCGCAGAAGGTCGCGTCGCTGGCCACTGCGCTTAAAGCGATGGGACTGAATCCGGGCGACCGCGTGGTGCTCGTCTCCGAGAACAGGCCCGAATGGTGCATCGCCGATCTGGCGATCATGGCCGCGGGCTGCGTGACGGTGCCAACCTACACCACCAACACCGCGCGCGATCACCAGCACATCCTCGACAACAGCGAGGCGCGCGCGGTGATCGTTTCCACCGACAAGCTCGCGCGCACCTTGATGCCAGCGGTGCTGCGCTCGCAGGCGTCGATCGTGATCGGCTTCGAGGATCTGCGCGTCGGCCAGTCGAGTTCGGTCGCCTTCCATCGGTTCGACCGGCTGGTATCCGGCGAGGGCGATGTCGACGCAGTGGCGGCGGCGGCGAATTTCCAGCGCGAGGATCTCGCCTGCATCATCTACACCAGCGGCACCGGCGGCGCGCCGCGCGGCGTGCGCCAGCATCATGGCGCGATCCTCCACAATGTCGCCGGCTGCGTCGTCATCATCGAGGAGGATTTCGGCTGGGATGACGAGGTGTTCCTCTCCTTCCTGCCACTCAGCCACGCTTATGAGCATAGCGGCGGCCAGCACCTGCCGATCGGCCTGGGCGCCCAGATCTATTATTCCGAAGGGCTGGAAAAGCTCGCGGCCAATATCGAGGAGGTCGGCCCGACGATCATGGTGGTGGTGCCGCGGCTGTTCGAGGTGCTCCGCCAGCGCGTGGTCAAGGCGATCGAGAAGCAGGGCGGGCTCGCTCCGCGCCTGCTCAAGCGCGCACTCAGCCTCGGCGCCAAGGAACTGGCCACGGGCAAGATCCCCTTTTGGGACAAGCCGATGGACCTGCTGATCGAGCGCACCTTGCGCCCCAAGATCCGCGCGCGGTTCGGCGGGCGGATGAAGGCGCTGGTCGCCGGTGGCGCGCCGCTCAACCCCGATATCGGCACCTTCTTCCACAGCCTGGGGCTCACCTTGCTGCAAGGCTATGGCCAGACCGAGGCGGCGCCGGTGATCTCGTGCAACCGCCCCAAGGCGGGCATCAAGATGGACACGGTGGGCCCGCCGCTCGACAAGGTCGAAGTGAAGATCGCCGACGATGGCGAGATCATGGTGCGCGGCGAACTGGTGATGCACGGCTATTGGCGCAACGAGGCGGAAACGCAGCGCGTGCTGCAGAATGGCTGGCTGCTGACCGGCGACATCGGCCATCTCGACGCGAAGGGCCGTATCGTCATCACCGATCGCAAGAAGGATCTGATCGTCAACGACAAGGGCGACAACGTCGCCCCGCAGAAGGTGGAGGGCATGTTGACCCTCCAGCCCGAAATCTTCCAGGCGATGATCTATGGCGATCGCAAGCCCTATGTCGTGGCGCTGCTGGTGCCCGATCCCGAATGGTCGAAGGAATTCGCACAGGCCAACGGCCTGCCCGCGGACCCGGCGCTGCTGCGCGAACACCCCCCGTTCCGCGCCGCGCTGATGGCGGCGGTGGACCGGGTGAACCAGGATCTGTCGGTGATCGAGAAGGTGCGGAGGATTGCGATCGCCGATGCCGCGTTCGCGATCGAGAATGAGCAGCTCACCCCGTCGCTCAAGATCCGGCGGCATATCGTGAAGCAGGTCTATGGCGCGCGGCTGGACGCGCTGTATCGGGGGTAGTGGGCTGGCCGCTCACGCGAGCGGCCGCAGTCGACCTCCCCCTCCGTTCACCCCGAGTGAAGTCGAGGGATGGGTGGCCCCGAAAATCGCGTCCGATCCCAGCCCTATTTCTTCACCTTCTCATAAGGAACGAACGAGCCCAGCCGGCAGAACGGCCCTGGAATGCTCATCCCGGGATCGATCGCCCGCACCCGATCGCCGTCGCAGATCTGCCCGCCATAGACCTCGCTCACCAGGGTGCTGCTCCAGCGCAGCGAGGGGCAGGCCTCGGGCAGTTCGTTGCGCCACACGCGGTTGGGGCCCTCATAATAGATGAGCGTGCGGCCATCGATGATCGTCGCGCGGGTCTGCAGCGTCTGTATGCAGCGCTGTGGCTTGCCGGGCACGCGATCCTTGAGCGCACTGGCCAGTTCCTTCGCAGCGCGCTCGGTGCGCGGCGGTTCCGCGGGGGCGGCGGCGATGACGGCCAAGGCCGGCAACAGGATCAGGAACGGGCGGCGCATAGGATTCTCCTTCTACCCCCGCCGCGCAAGATAGCGGATCGGCAGGCAATGGTCAGCCGCGGAAATTGTCCTTCGCGGCGCGGCGCTCGGCGAGTTCGGCGGCATCACGCGCGCGCATGAACGGGTTGGTCGCGCGTTCGAGCGCGATCGTTGTCGGCACGGTGGCCTCGCCCGCGGCGCGCGCCGCATCCACGGCACGCATCCGGCTGGCGATGTCGGCATTGTCGGGCTCGGCGACCAGCGCATAGCGGCCGTTGGACTGGGTATATTCGTGCGCGCAATAGACGTTGGTGTCGCCGGGCAGCGCGCCCAGCTTGCGCATATTGGCGAACATCTGCTCGGGCGTGCCCTCGAACAGCCGGCCGCAGCCCATCGCGAACAAGGTGTCGCCGACGAACACCGCGCCTTCGCTGGGCAGGTAATAGGCGATGTGGCCGGCGGTGTGCGCGGGCACGTCGATCACCTGCGCCTCGATCGCGCCCAGCAGCGCGCGATCGCCCTCGGCAACAGTGACGTCGAGCGTCGGGATCTTGGCGGTTTCACCCGCGGGGCCGGTGATCGTGCAACCGGTCGCGGCCTTGATCTCGGCATTGCCGCCGGTGTGATCGGGGTGCCAGTGCGTGTTCCAGATCTGGCTGATCCGCCAGCCGCGCCGCGCCGCTTCGGCCAGCACCGGTTCGGCCACCGACGGATCGATCACGGTCGTTTCGCCGCTTTCGGGCTCATGCACCAGCCACACATAGTTGTCGGAGAGCACTGGGATGCGGGCGATCTCGATCATGGCGGGTCAATCCTTCAGGCGCGCGAGAACGGCAAGCGTTTCGGCGACGAGCCGGCGCGTCAGCGCTTCGGCGGGTTCGGGGGTGCCGAGGCGGGCGGCCTGGCCGCTCCACATCGTCGAGAAATCGGTGCGGCCCTGCGCCTCCGCCGCCTTCTTCAGTTCGGCGAGCGCGGTCGAGGCATGGGGGAAGGGCGGTGCGTCGGCACTGACCGGACCGACCTCCTCGATCAGCCGGTTGGGCAAGCCACGCGCGAGGCGACCGGTGATCAGGTTGGTGAAGCGCGTGACCGCCGCCGCCTCGCCCTGCAGCAGCGCGCGATGCGCCGCGCCGATCGTCGCTTCGGGGGTATGGAGATAGGCGGTGCCCATCTGCACGGCGCTCGCGCCCAGCGCGAAGGCGGCGGCGATGCCGCGCGCATCGGCGATGCCACCCGCGGCGATCACCGGCACGTCCACCGCGTCGACGATCTGCGGCAGCAGCGCGAACAGGCCGACCTCGGTGCCCGGCGGCGCGGGCAGGAAGCGCGCGCTGTGCCCGCCCGCCTCGAAGCCTTGCGCGATCACCATGTCGACGCCGCGCGCCGCCAGCCAGCGCGCCTCGGCCACGCTCGTCGCCGAGGAAAGGACCAGCGCGCCGCTCGCCTTCACCCGATCGAGCAGCGCCGGCTCGGGCAGCCCGAAATGGAAGCTGACGATCTCGGGCCGGACGGTCTCGACGACCTCGGCCATCGCCGCATCGAACGGCCGGCGCAGCGCCGGTGCCGTCTCAGGCGGGCCGACGCCATATTCGGCATAATAGGGCGCCAGCCGCTGCCGCCACGCGCTGTCGTCCACGGTTTCGACAAGCGTGTGGCAGAAGAAGTTGAGGTTGATCGGCCCCGCCGCCGCCGCCCGCACCGCGGCGACCTGCTCGATCACCGCCTCCGCGCCGAGCAGCGCGCAGGGCAATGACCCCACCGCGCCGCCCCGGATCGCGGCGACCGCCAGTTCGACGCCGCCGGCCCCCGCCATCGGTGCCTGGATGACGGGCGCTTCGGCGCCGACCGCCGCGAAGGCGTGGCCGGCGGCCATGCTTACCAGACGCCCGTGTTCGGCATCGACGACCACGGTTCGGCGGGTTCCAGATGCCCGTCCTGCAGCAATTCGATCGAGATATTGTCGGGAGTGCGCACGAACGCCATGTGGCCGTCGCGCGGCGGGCGGTTGATCGTCACGCCAGCATCCATCAGCCGCTGGCAGGTCTCGTAGATATTGTCGACCTGATAGGCGAGGTGGCCGAAATTGCGGCCGCCACCATAGGCTTCCGGATCCCAATTGTGGGTCAGTTCCACCTGCGCATCCTCATTGCCCGGCGCGGCGAGGAAGATCAGCGTGAATCGGCCCTTCTCATTGTCGAAGCGGCGCACCTCCTTGAGGCCCAGCAGCTCGAAGAAGCGAACGGTGGCGTCGGGATCGGTGACGCGGATCATCGTGTGGAGATATTTCATGGCCGCAATGTAGCTGGCGGCCATGACGTTTTCGAGGGGGCGCGTGGCCACAATGCCGCCTTCATCGGTAACGATGGTGCCCCTGCCCGATCACGGGGAGTCGCCGATGCCGTTGCTTGCCGCCTTCCTGCTTCAGGCCACCGAAGTGCCGCCTCCGCCACCACCCGAACCGATCGATTTCGACCTTCGCGACATGGCCGAGGCGGAGGAGCCGGTCAGCACGCGCGTCACGGTGCAGTGCGATCGGGGGGAGGGGGACGAGATCGTCGTGTGCGGCGCGCGCGACCGGCAGGCGCGCCACCGCTACCGGCCGCTGCGGGCGCTGCCCGAACCGCAACTTCCCCGCGCCACCTTCGGGTTCGACGAGAACACCACCCTCGGCGCGGAGCTGCAGGGGCATGTGATCGCGCCGGGCATCGTCAGCAACCGCGTGCTGATCACGCTGCGACGCGCGTTCTGAAGGATCAGAGTCCCGTCAGCGTCACAATCATCCGGAAGCTGCGCGCGCCGCCCGGTTCGATCGCAATAATACCGGGCTTCTCCCAGATCTCGCCCTCGAAGCCTTCCGGGTCGGCCATGCCCGCCCAAGGCTCGATGCAGACATAGCCCGCGCCCGGCTTGGTCCAGATCCCCAGCCAGGGCGTGTCGGGAAAGCGGATGTCGAGCTGCGGACCATCCTCGGCGCCGTACAGAAGCTGGCGGCTCTCCAGCCGGTCCCAGATCATTGCGTCGCGCGCGAACAGCGCGTCGTTCAGCTTCAGGCTGCGGCCCTCGACCGGGGTCGGCACCAGCTCGGGCGATACGAGGCCGCCGGCAAGCACGCGCAACGGCGCCGGCTCGTCCTTCTCGAACAGGATGCGATGATGGTCGCGCGCGGCGCCATAGGGCAGCGGCCAGCGGAACGCCGGATGAAAGCCGAAGCTCGCGGGCAGCGGCCGGTCACCGGTGTTGCGCGCGGTGATCGTCATCGTCAGCGTCGCGCCGTCGATGCGGTAATCGGCGTCGAGTTCGAACGCGAACGGATAGAGGAGGCGGGTTTCCTCGTCGTCGGTCAGCCGGAACAGCGCACGCGCCGGCGCCTGTTCGACCAGCGCGAAATTGCGCCGCCGCGCGAAGCCGTGCTGGCCGAGCGGGTGGCTCTCCCCGTCCAGCCGATAGGCGTCGCCGTTCAGCCGTCCGATGAACGGGAAGAGCAAGGGCGCCCTTCCCGTCCAATAGGCGGGATCACCGTTCCACAGCAGGTCACGCCCGTCGGCGTCCCCCAGGGTCTGCAATTCCGCTCCCAGCGGCGCGATCGTCGCCGATAGCGCCGCGGAGGCGATGCGGACCTCGTCGCCGATCATGCCCGCAGCTTCGCGCCCGCCTTGGTCGCCGCTGCGACGATCTTGTCGGACACCGCCTTCAACTGCTCGTCGGTGAAGCTCTTCTCACCGGGTTGCAGCACGACCTCGACCGCGATCGACTTATCGCCTTCCGGCACGCCCTGCCCTTCGAACAGGTCGAACAGTCGGGCGGAGACGATCACCGCCTTGTCCGCACCACGCACCGCGCGGACCAGCGTTTCCGCGGGCGTCTCGCGCGGCAGCAGGAAAGCGAAATCGCGCGTCACCGGCTGCAGTGCCGGCGGCGCATAGGCCGGGCGCATCCTTGCCGAGCCGCCGCGCTTGGCGGGAATAGCGTCGAGATAGATCTCCGCTGCCGCGACCGGCCCATCGAGGTCGAATGCCTTCAAGGTCTTCGGATGCAGGGTGCCGAACGCGGCGAGCACCGTCTTCGGCCCGAGCCGCAAGGTGCCCGACTGGCCGGGATGATAGACCCCGCCGGCCTCGCCCATCACCTGCAGGTTCTCGACCGGCGCGCCGGCGGCCGCGAGCAAGGCCAGCGCCTCCGCCTTGGCATCGAATGCATCGAAGCGCTGCGCCTTGCCGGCCTGCCAGCCACGCGGGCTTCGTTCGCCGGCGAGCAGCAGTGCCACCGTCGGCCGCTCAGCATCCGCCAGATAGCGGCGGCCGACCTCGAACAGGCGGATGCCGGTCTGGCCGCGATTGGCGTTGCGCGCGGCTGCGGCGAGCAGCCCCGGCAGCAGCGACGGCCGCATCACCTTCAGATCCTCGCTGATCGGGTTGGCGAGCGTCCATGCGCCGCCACCGAAAGCGGCAGCCTCGGTTTCCGACAGGAAGCTCCACGTCACGGCCTCGTTCAGCCCGCGCGCCGCCGCCGAGCGACGCACGCGGCGCTCGATGAGTTGGTCGGGGGTCGCGGTCGGCCGCGCGACGCCGGGCGTGCGCGGCAGCGGCGTCGAGGGCACGGCGTCGAGCCCGGTGATGCGGACGACTTCCTCGACGATGTCGGCGGCGCCATCGACGTCGCGGCGCCAGCTCGGAACGCTGATCTGCCACGGCGAACCCTCGACCACGCCGAAGCCCAGCCGCTCGAGGATCGCCTTCTGCTCGGACGGATCGACATCGACGCCGCCGAGCCGCGCGGCATGGCCCGGATCATAGGCAACAGTCTTCGTCTCGACCGGCGGGGTGCCGGCGCGGGTGACGGTGCTCGCTTTGCCGCCGCAAATGTCGAGCACGAGCTGCGCCGCGATCGCGATGCCATCCTCCAGGAAGGCGGGGTCGACGCCGCGCTCGAAGCGGGTGCGCGCATCGCTGGTCAGCGCCAGCTTCTGGCCGGCGCGGGCGATCCGCTCGGGATCGAAGAAGGCGCATTCGATCACCACGTCGGTGGTGGTTTCGGAAACGCCTGAATCCTCGCCGCCCATGATGCCGCCAATGTCGTGGACATGCGCGTCGTCGGCGATGACCACGATCGACGGATCGAGCGCATAGGTCTTGCCATTGAGCGCCAGCGCGCTCTCGCCGTCGACCGCGCGGCGGGCGACGAGCGCGCCCGTCAGCTTGGCACGGTCGTAGACGTGCAGCGGCCGGCCGAGATCGAACATCACATAATTGGTGATGTCCACGAGCGCGCTGATCGGCCGCTGGCCGATCGCCTTCAGCCGCTTCGCCATCCAGTCCGGCGCGGCACCGTTGGTGACGCCGGAGACGGTCTGGCCGAAATAAGTGGGCACGCCCTCCGCATCCTCGATGCGGATCTCGGGCCCGGGGCCTTCGCCCGCGACCGTCGGCACGGTCAGCGGCTTCAGCGTGCCGAAGCCCGCCGCCGCCAGATCGCGGGCGATGCCGCGCACGCCCATGCAATCCTGCCGGTTGGGGGTGATCGCCACGTCGAACACGGGATCGTCGAGCCCGGCCCATTCGGCATAGGCGGTGCCCACCGGCGCATCCGCCGGCAGTTCGATGATCCCGTCATGCTCGTCACCGAGTTCCAGTTCGCGCACCGAACACATCATGCCGTTCGATTCGACGCCGCGGATCGCCGCCACTTTCAATGTGATGCCGCTGCCCGGGACATAGGCGCCCGGCGCGCCGAACACGCCGACCAGGCCGGCGCGTGCGTTGGGCGCGCCGCAGACGACCTGCAACGGGCCGTCACCGGCGTCGACCGAGAGCACCTGCAGCTTGTCCGCCTGCGGATGGCGCTCGGCGGTAAGCACGCGGGCGATGCGGAAGGGGGCGAGCACCTTCGCCGGGTTCTCGACGCTTTCGACCTCGAGGCCGACGCGGGTCAGCGCCTCGGCGACGGCTTCGGCGCCGGCGTCCGTATCCAGATGGTCCTTCAACCAGCTCAGCGTGAACTTCATGCGCCGACTCCTCCGGACAGCGTGGGCACGTCGAGCGCGGCGAAGCCATAATGCTTCAGCCAGCGCAGGTCGCCGTCGAAGAAGGCGCGCAGATCGTCCATGCCATATTTGAGCATCGCCAGCCGGTCGATGCCGCAGCCGAAGGCAAAACCCTGCCATTCGTCGGGATCGAGGCCGCAGGCGGCGATTACCTTGGGGTGGACCATGCCGGATCCCAGGATCTCCATCCAGCCATCGGGCTTGGCGCCGCCGATCACGCGGCGGCCTTTCTCCAGCGTGTAGCCGACATCGACTTCCGCCGAAGGCTCGGTGAAGGGAAAATAGCTCGGCCGCATCCGCAACACGATATCGTCACGCTCGAAATAGGCGCGGACGAAGGTTTCCAATGTCCATTTCAAATGGCCCATATGGATGCCGCGATCGATCACCAGCCCTTCGACCTGGTGGAACATCGGCGTGTGCGTCGCATCCGAATCCGAACGATAGGTGCGCCCCGGCGCGATGATCCGGATCGGCGGCGGCGTCTTCGTCATCGTGCGGATCTGCACCGGCGAGGTGTGGGTGCGCAGCAGCATCTTGCGCGCGCCTTCCTCGGTCTCCGGGAAATAGAAGGTGTCGTGCATCGCGCGCGCCGGATGGCTTTCCGGAATGTTGAGCGCGGTGAAATTGTGCCAGTCATCCTCGATCTCGGGGCCGGTGGCGACAGCGAAGCCTAGATCGGCGAAGATCTCCGCCAGTTCGTCCATCACCTGGCTGACCGGGTGAACCGAGCCCTGCGCCGCCTCGGGCGCCGGCAAGGTCAGGTCGATCTTCTCGGCGGCAAGGCGCGCATCGAGCGCGGCGCTCTCCAGCGCGTCCTTGCGGGCGGCGATCGCGTCGCTCACCGCGGCGCGCACGCCCTGGATGCGCGGCGCCTGCTGCTGGCGTTCCTCGGGGGACATGCCGCCCAGCGTCTTCATCAGCGCGGCGATCGGGCTGGCCTTGCCCAGCGCCTTCACGCGGATCGCTTCGATTGCGTCGGGCGTGGCCGCGGCGTCGATCTCGGCGAGCAGATCGGATTTCAAAGTGTCGAGGTCGCTCATGCTACCGCTTCTTTTGAGGTGTAGGCCCCTCCTGAAGGGGAGGGGGAGGGTCATCGTCTCAGGCGTAGAAATCCTGCACGATCGCCCAGGCTTCTTCTGCCGTCTCGACGAAGCGGAACAGGTGGAGGTCGCGCGCGGAGATCACGCCTTCCTCGGCCAGCGCCTCGAAATTGACGACGCGATCCCAGAATTCCTTGCCGAACAGCAGGATCGGGATCGGGCGGACCTTGCCGGTCTGTACCAGCGTCAGCGCCTCGAACAGTTCGTCGAACGTGCCGAAGCCGCCCGGGAACACCGCCAGCGCGCGGGCGCGCAGCAGGAAGTGCATCTTGCGCAGCGCGAAATAGTGGAACTGCACGGACAGCGACGGCGTCACGTAGGGGTTCGGCGCCTGCTCATGCTCGAGCGTGATGTTGAGGCCGACGGTCTCCTGCCCCATGTCGACCGCACCGCGATTGGCGGCTTCCATGATCGAGGGGCCGCCGCCGGAGCAGACGACGAAGTGGCGCTTGCCGCTCTCGTCGGGCGGCGTCTGGCTTGCCAGCTGCGCCAGTTCGCGCGCGACGTCATAATATTTGGACTTCTCGATCAGCCGTTCGGCCACCTTGCGGCCGGCCTCGTCGGTGGCGAGATCGAGCAGCGCCTGCGCCTTCGCCGGTTCGGGGATGCGCGCCGAACCGTAGAACACGAACATCGAGGCGATGTTCGCCTCGTCGAGCATCAGTTCGGGCTTCAGCAGCTCAAGCTGGAAGCGCACCGGCCGCAGATCCTCGCGCAGCAGGAAATCCATGTCCTGGAAGGCGAGGCGATAGGCGGGATGCTCCGTCTGCGGCGTGCTGACGACATGCTTCGCCGCCTCCGCGTCCTGCGCGGCGCGGGGAAAGGTGCGGTTCGGAATCTTTCTCTCGGTCATGCCCGTCCCGTTAGTTGAAAGCGGCTCGCCCCGAAAGCCTTCGTCACTTGCAGAACGGCCCGCGCCCCATGTCGAAGTGGAAGTGATTGGCGTGGAGGGCATTATATTCGGGGCCCAACGTCGTCTTGAAGCGCTTGCAGCCCGATTCATGGATGCGGCGCAGGAAGCGGCGGACCGATTCGTCCCTGCCGTTCCACCCTTCAAGCACGGTGATCCGCCGGCCATCGGCGAGCACGAAGCCGGATACATCGACGGCATTGGCATAGGCGTGCTGCGACAGCCGCCCGCTCGACGCGCCGTTGACGTTGCGGCAGCTATAGGTGCCGAAGCTCTCGATCTTGACCACCTCGGTGCCGAGATAGGCACGCGCCGCCGGCAGCACCGCGAAGCGGGACCAGGCGGCGAAGGTTTCCGCCAACGGACAGCGCATCGCGCCCAGATTGCTGATCGGTACGCCGACGTTCTGGAGCTGGATCGATCCGCGGGCTTCGCAGGCGCCACCAAACTGCCTGTCCGGCAACGGCGTGAACTGGAAACCGGCCGCGCTCATCCGCGCCATGCACTGCCTGATCTCGGAAGATTCGATGCCGGGCAGCGCAGATTGCGCGGCGCGCGCCGGAGCACTCTGGCGGCTGGGCTCACGGCGATCGCGCCCGCCGCCACCGCCACAGCCGGCAAGCAACAGCGCCGACACCACGGCGGCAAGGATCGGCAGTCGTTTGGGGATCATGCGGTTCCGAAGGCAGGCAGGTGGCGTCAAATCTCCGTCAGAAGCCCCTGTTCGGTAAGGTAGCCCGTGACGAGCCGTGCCGGCGTCACGTCGAACGCAGGGTTATAGGCGGGGGAAGCGGTAACACGCACCGTGCCGATCGCGCCATCGCCCGCCGGGCCGGCGAGCAGCGCCAGTTCATCGCCATCGCGATCCTCGATCGGCACGACATCGCCGCTCGGCGTCGCGCGGTCGATCGTGGTGTAGGACATCGCGACATAGAAGGGCACGCCGCAATCCTGCGCCGCCAGCGCCTTCAGATAAGTGCCGATCTTGTTGCAGACATCGCCATTGGCGGTGACGCGATCGGTGCCGACGATCACCGCATCCACCTGGCCCCGTGCCATCAGCAGCCCGCCGGTATTGTCGGCGATCACCGTGTGCGGCACGCCATGATTGGCAAGCTCGAACGCGGTGAGCAGCGCGCCCTGGTTGCGCGGCCGGGTCTCATCCACCCACACATGCAGGTCGATTCCCTCGTCATGCGCGAGGTAGATCGGCGCGGTGGCGGTGCCATAGGCGACCGTCGCGAGCCAGCCGGGGTTGCAGTGGGTGAGGATGTTGAGCGGCCGGCCGGGATTGGAGGCGCTGAGCTTGCGCAGCAGATCGAGGCCATGCAGGCCGATCGCATGGTTGAGCGCGACATCTTCGTCTGCGATCGCCTCGGCGCGCGCGAAGGCGGCCCCGGCACGCGCCGCCGGCGCCAGCGGCTGGACCGCGGCCAGCACCTCGTCGAGCGCCCAACGCAGGTTGACCGCGGTGGGCCGCGTCTCGACGAGCATCGCATGCGCCGCCGCCAGCCCGTCGTCTGACGGATCCTGGTTTAGCGCCATTGCCAGCCCATAGGCGCCGGTGACGCCGATCAGCGGCGCGCCGCGCGTCCACATCTCGCGGATCGCGCGGGCGGCGTCGCCTGCGCTGCGCAGTTCGACCCACAACACTTCCCAGGGCAGTTTGCGCTGGTCGAGAATGCGGACGCCGCACCCATCGGCGGTGCGGACGATCGAGCGGATCTCGGCGCCATCGAGCTTCATGGTTCGATCTCCGCGAAGGATGAAACGCCGTTGCCGCCACCCGCGCGATCGACCTGGATCGCGGCCATGCCAGCGGCGCGCGCCGCGTCGATCTCGGCGGGCATGTCGGACAGGAACAGGATGTCGGCTGTGGGCAGCCCGATCGCTTCGGCGATCAGCGCATAGGATTTCGCCTCCCGCTTGGGCCCCGTGGTCGTGTCGAAATAGCCTGAGAACAGGGGCCTAAGGTCACCCTCGACGCTGTGGCCGAAGATCAGCTTTTGCGCCGTGATCGAGCCGGAGCTGTAGACATAGAGGTCGATCCCCGCCGCCTTCCAGCGCCGCAGCCCTTCCGCCGCATCGGCATAGACATGGCCCTTGAGCGCGCCATCGGCATAGCCATCCGCCCAGATCATGCCCTGCAGCGCCTTCAGCGGCGTCTCCTTGGCGTCGATATCCATCCAGGCGGCGAGCGTCGCCAGCTTGGCGGGGATGTTCTCGCCCGGCACCTCGACGAGGATCGGCGCCACCGCCGCTTCGTTCGCCGCGACATAGCCAGCCATGCGCTCGCGCGCATAAGGGAAGAGGGTCTCGGTGACGAAGGCGATGCTGCTCGTCGTCCCCTCGATATCGGTCAGTACGGCACGCGCAGGCGTCGTCATTCAGGCGGCCACCGGTTCGTGGCGGGGGAAGCGGTCGGCGATGTCGTCCCCGGTGAAGCTCGCCACCCAGCCTTCGGGGTTGGTGAACAGCCGGATCGCGGTGAAGCGCGGCGCCGGGCCCATGTCGAACCAGTGGCGGGTGCCGGCAGGCACCGAGATCAGGTCGTCGCGCACGCACAGCATGTTGAACACGTGGCCGTCGGCGCGCAGCGTGAACAGCCCCTCGCCCTCGACGAAGAAGCGCACCTCATCCTCGCCATGAACATGTTCGGACAGGAACTTGCGGCGCAGCATCGCGCGATCAGGATGGTCTGGCTTCATCCGGACGACGTCGACCGCCTGATAGCCGCCCTCCGCCTTCAGCCGCTCGATTGCGCCGGCATAGGCGGCCATCACCGCCGCATCGTCGGCATCCTCGGCCAGCGCCGCATTGGCGCGCCAGCGCTCGAAATGCACGCCGATCCCGGCCAGCGCCGCGGCGATCGCAGCGCCGTCCTCATGCACCGCGATCGGCGTGTTCGGATTGCCCTCGGCAAAGATTTCCAGACGGCTCATGCCATGCTCCTGAAAGCGCGCTCGGCGCGCTCCGCCTCGATCAGCCATTCGGTCGCCTCGACGACGCGCTCGGCCTCGGCGATGTCACGCCCCCAGCCATAAAGGCCGTGGCCGCGGATGAAATAGGCAGGCGGATCACCCGCGGCAACCAGCAGCGGGTCGATCGCCGCCTCGATCACCGCCATGTCCTGGCTGTTGTCGACGATCGGCAGCGTCACCTGGTGCTCGTGCGTGGCGACGCCCGGCCAGGCCTTCATCAGTTCGTGCCCGGCAACCGTCCAGCCGGTCGCGCCGGCCAGCGCACGCGTCATCCCCACGCTTGCCGGGCTGTGGCTGTGCAGCACCGCGCCGACGTCGGGAAAGCGGCGGTAGAGCATGGTGTGGAGCGCGGTTTCGGCGGATGGCTTCCTACCGTCGAGCGAGCGGCCGTCGAGGTCGACGGTCATCACGTCGTCGGTGGTCAGCCGACCCTTGTGGCGGCCGGATACGGTGATCGCGACGCGGCCGTTACCCAGCCGGATCGAATAATTGCCGCTGGTCGCGGGCGCCCAGTTGCGCGCGTCGAACGCGCGGCCGACGGCGACGATCGCCGCGCTCGCCTGCTCAAGGTCGGGAAAAGCCATGTCGCCCCCTGCATAGCGGCGATGACATGACGATGACAGTGGACGCCGGCCGGTCAGCTTCTGCTAAGAGTTCGCGGGGCAAGAGGCGGCCGCGGTGCCGGAAAAAGGACAGTGATGAAACGGACTCGGCTCATCCTCATCGGCGTTGCCGCGTTGCTGCTGCTTGGCGCCGTCGGCTGGTATTATGGCTCACCGATCTGGACGCTCCGCCAGATGCAGCGCGCCGCCGATGATCGCAACGCCGCCGCGCTTTCCGCCTATGTCGATTTCCCCGCCTTCCGTTCGGCAATCGCTGCCGAGTTGACCGACGACCTGGCCGACCGTGCCGGCGGCCGCGACAGCGGGCTGGGCGCGCTGGCGGCTGCCTTTGGCGGCCCGCTGGTCGATCGCGCCGTCGATGCGCTGATCACGCCCGACGCGCTGCGCCGCGTGTTCGCCAGCGAGATGATCGTCGACGATGGCTCCGAACCGGAACCGCTGCGGATGAAGCTGGGGAAAAGCCCGCTGATCGACCGCCGCTCCCTCTCCGAATTCCGCGTCTCCCCGCGCAACCGCAAGGGCGAACTGATCTTCCGCCGCGACGGGCTCGGCTGGAAACTTGTCGGCATCGACATGCCGCGCGAAGGCGGCGCGGCGGCGGAACCGGACGCGGCGACGATCTGAGGGGAGGCTCCGTTCCACCGATCATCAGACCAAACACCGCAACCTCCGTCATCCCGACCTTAAGCCGGGATCCCGCTTCTTCTTTCTTTCCAATGGAGTAGGCGAAAGAGGAAGAAGGCAGCGGGACCCCGGCTCAAGGCCGGGGCCACAGGGCGGGGTGAAACGCGGCGCGACCTACGACACGGCAATCACGCCGAGGTCACCCATCAGAAAATCCCCAGAAACTTCTTTTCCTGCGACTTGCGCTCGCCGCCCTTGTGCTTGCCGTCCTCGCTCTTCGCCGTCGTGCCGCGGCCGACATCGTCGCGCTTCTCGCCCTTGGTCGTGCGTTGCGCGGCGGCGGTCGCGCCCGCCAGCACCGGGCCACACGCCGCGGACTTGGCATCGCCGACATCGATGAAGGCGAGCACCGCCGCCGGCGGCGTCACCACTGCGGCTAGGCCAAGACCGGCGCCCGCGCGGCCCATCAGTTCGGGGCTGAGGGGGCTGAACCCGGGTCGTGCGAAATAACCGTTGATGCCCACCGGCGATTGGCCGGCAAACAGGCTGAACTTCTTCGAATCGGCGCGGAAGGCGAGGTCCAGCGACTCGTTCTTGAAGCTGAAGCCGCCGCGGCCGAGCATCACATTCTTGTCGGTGTCGATCAGGATCGGATCGGCCGCCGCAATGCCGTCGCGCACGGTGAAGGCGACCAGACCACAATTGATCTGCACCGGCTTCTTCAGCTTGTCCTGGAACATCTTCCACACGAAGGTGCCGATATCGAGCTCGCTGAGCTGGATGTTGCGCGTCCAGAAGGTGCCGCGCGGGAGGATCACCGCGATACGGCCGTTCGAGCTGGCCAGCGAATCGCGCACGCTGTTTCCGGTGCCGGACATCTTCACCCGCGCGCTGAGCGTGCCCGTCGTGCCCGATTGCTCGACCCCGAAGCCCGCCAGCAGCACGCCCATCGGGGTGGGGGAGAGGCGGATGTCATAATCGGTGAACACCGGATTGCGCCGGGCATTGATCACGATGTCCGACGCAACCCGACCGCGCGCCATCGTGAAGGTCAGCGGTGACAGGGTAAGCAGGCTGCGATCGAGGTCGAGCGTCAGCGCGATGTCGGAGACCGGGAAGCTTGGGGCGCGGACCCGGCGCACCTTGTACACCACGTGCGCGTCGAAGCCGCGGATCGCCTCGATGCGCAAGGGGGCGTCGGGCAGCAGCCGCGGCGTGCCGCCCACCGTCTCGACGATGCCGGCCTCTCCCTTCGCCGCGGCGCTGGGCTCGTAGCCGATGAACGGGCCGATATCGACGATGTCGATCGTCCGCGTCGACAAGTCGGCGTCCAGGTTCAGCCGGTCGTTGGGCATGGTGATCGTCATGCGGCCCGCCAGGTCGCTCGCACCGAACAGGCCGTTGATGCGCGTGAACTTCCACGCGCCGCCATCCTTGGTCAGGTGCGAACCGAAGCGATAGGCGCGCGTATCGGGCACGGCGATGCCGATCAGGTCGAACAGCAGGCTGAGGTTGGGGCCGCGTACGCCGACCTTGAGGTCCGCCCCCTGGATCTCGGTCGCGCCGGGCAAGGTGCCCGAAACGGTCATCCGCGTCGGGCCGGTATTCGCCGCCAGCGCGAACTGGTTGCGGCCGCCCGCCAGCGTTTCGTTGGGGGACATCAGGCTGCCAGAAAGGTTGAAGGACTTGCCGCGCGCCACGCCGCCGCCGGTGAAGCGGATATCATTGTCGAAGCGGGTGTTGGTCGCCTTGACGGTGTCGACCTTGATGTCGGCCTGCACCTGCATCTTCGGGTCGCGATAATGGATCTGCGTGCCCGCGATCGTAGCACGTCGGATCAGCGGAATCTCCAGCGGCGCGCCCTTTGCGTTGGGATCACCGAACGTCCAGCTGTTGCGGCGGCCGGCGGCATCCCATTCGAGCGCGACGTCACCATTGGTCAGGTCCAGCCAGTTCACCCGCTTGGTGCCGAAGATCAATGTGAAGGTGGAGATGTTGGTGTCGATCCGGTCGGCGGCGAAGAAGTTGCGCCGTCTCGCCCATTGCGGGTTGGATACGGTCAGTCCCTCGGCATAGAATTTGATGTTGATCGGGTTGAAATAGAGCTGGAAATCGCCGGCGACGCGCACCTGCCGCTCGGAAAGGCTGGTCGCCACCCGTTCGAAGGGATGCTTCAGGAAGCGGCCCTTGGTGATGTAGAGGATCGCCCAGGCCAGCACGATCAGCCCAATGATCGTGGCCAAGATCGAGAGGATGGCGGCCACGGGCGCCGGCGGCATGCGTCGAATGGCGGCCGGCATACGGTGGCCCTTCGCGCCCGCTTTTCTTGCGGCAGCGTCCAGAGCGTCGTCGGAAACGCGCAACTGGGGATCGGCCTCGGCCATCCGCCTGAAACCAATGGGGAGGCGCCCAGGTTCCGCGGCCCGGATTCTCTGGCCGGCGCGGCGCCTTTGCCTAGTGCGGCATCTGCGGTGACGGTACCGCCAGCGGCACCGGCGCGAACTCCACCCGGTTCCGGCCGGCGCGCTTGGCGCGATACATCGCATCGTCGGCGGCGCGCAGCAGCAGGTCGCGCGAGGCGCCATGCATCGGATAGATCGCCACGCCCACGCTCGCGCCGATCTTCACCGTGGCGACGTTGGGCAGCAGGAACGGCTCGCTCAGCGCCTCGCACACCGCGTTGCCGATCCGCGCGATCGGCTCGACGTCGGTCAGCCCCTCGACGATCATCGCGAATTCGTCGCCGCCCAGCCGTGCCACCGCATCGGCCCGGCGCACCGTCGTCCGCAGGCGATCGGCGATCTGCTTGAGCAGTTCGTCGCCCGCGGCATGGCCATGCGTGTCGTTGACCGGCTTGAACCCGTCGATGTCGATATAGAACACTGCGATCAGCACGTTGCGCGCGCTGCCGGCCTCCAGCGCCTTCTCGAACTTGTCGACGAAGAACAGGCGGTTGGGCAGCCCGGTCAGCGGATCGTGGATCGCCTGGTGGCGCGCCGCGGCCTCCGCCTTCTCGCGCTCGGCGATCTCGCGGTGGAGCTGCACGTTGCGCTCGGCGAGCTGGTTGGCCAGTTCCTGCTCGCGGCGCCGCGCGATCCACAGGTCGAGGAAGATCCGCACCTTCGCGGTCAGGATATAATCGTCGATCGGCTTGGCGATATAATCGACCGCGCCCGCCTGATAGCCGCGCATGCGGTGGAGGTCGGTATCATAGGCGGCGGTCAGGAAGATGATCGGGGTGTTGTGCTGCTCGTCCCCGTCGAGGATCGAGGTCGCGACCTCATATCCGTCGATGCCGGGCATGTGGACGTCGAGCAGGATCAGCGCGAACTCATGCTCCAGGCAGGCAAGCAGCGCCTCCTCGCCATTATGCGCCTCGATGAGGTCCGCCCCCGAATGCGCGAGCAGCTTGCGCAGCGCGTGCAGGTTCGCCGGCTGATCATCCACCATGAGGATCTTGGGTCGGTCTTGCGGGGAAGTCATGCGTTGAGGCAGATGTCGCTGACCACGCCGCCGATCTCGGCCAGCGGCAACAGGAAATCGGCCCCCGCGACCGCAAGCGCAGCCGAAGGCATTTCCGGAGCTTCCGCTTCCTCAGGCAATTGCACGATGGAGATTCCCCGTCTCTGGCGTACCGAGCTCAGCCCCCGTGCACCATCATCGTTGGCCCCCGTCAATATGATTCCGATCAATTTTTCCCGATAAGTCCATGATGCAGACTCGAAAAGTATGTTGATCGAGGGGCGGCTGTAGCACTCCCGGGCATCGACCGAGAGCGCGAAGCGGCCGTCGGATTCGATGTGGAGATGATAGTTTCCGGGCGTCACATAGATCGTGCCGGCTTCCGGATACTGGCGTTCGCACGCCTCGGTCACGGGCAGTGTCGAATGATGCCCCAGCAGGTCGCACAGCCCGGAGACGTCGTCCGACCGGAAATGGCACACCACCAGCACCGGCCGCGTGATCAGCGGCGAGAATTGCGCGAACACTGTCGAGAGTGCGCGGATGCCGCCGCTGGAGCAGCCGATCACGATCGCCCCCGCCGACGGGTCAGTCACGCCGGACCCCGGTGTTGCGGAAGATCCGCGCGCGCTTGTCGACGGGCGCCAGTTGCGGCGCGGTCGTCGTGAACTGCAGGCTTTCCTTGGTGCCGAGGCACAGGAAACCGCCGCGCGCCAGGCTGCGGGCGAACAGGCCCACCACCTGGTCCTGAAGAACATTGTCAAAATAGATCAGTACGTTGCGGCAGAGGATAAGCTGCGCCTCGCAGAACGGGCCATCCACCGTCAGGTTGTGATTGTGGAAATGGATGTTCCGGCGCAGCCGGTCGTCCATCTTGATGTGCTCGTAGCCGGCGTGACAATAATCGGTGAAGGTGCGGGTGCCGCCCGCCTCCAGATAGGATCGCGCATAATCGCGCGCATAGCGCAGCGGGTAGATGCCTTCCTTCGCGCGCTCGATCGCCACTGTATTGAAGTCGGTCGCGTGGATCGTCGTCCGGTCGTAGAGCCCGGCTTCCTCCAGCAGGATGGCGAGCGAATAGGTCTCCTCGCCATGCGCGCACCCCGCCTGCCAGATCACGATTCGCGGCCAGGATGCGAGCACCGGCAGCACCTCTTCCCGCAACGTCCGGAACACGAACGGGTCGCGGAACATCTCGGATACCGGCACGGAAATGCTGGCGATGATTTCGGTCAGCAGCGCCGGTTCGCGCATCATCCGTGTGGTAAGATCGAGGATGCTGCCGCCTGACAGCGTCTCGGCGGCCTGCTTGACCCGCCGGCGCAGTGATGCCTGGGCGTAATGATGCAGATCGTAGCCGTGGCGTCGCTGGAGGGCGAGCAGGAACAGCTCGACCTCGATCGCCTCCTCGTCCAGATCGTCGGCGGCGATCATCGCGTCAGCGGCCGCCAAGCCAGACCTGCATCTGCGATAGCAGCCGGTCGAGGTCGATCGGCTTGGGCAGATAGTCGCTGGCACCGGCGTCGAGGCATTTCTGGCGATCGTCCATCATCGCCTTGGCCGTCAGCGCGATGATCGGGATGTCGCGGTAGCGCGGCCGCTGGCGCAGCTGCCGCATCGCCTCATACCCGTCCATTCCCGGCATCATGATATCCATCAGCACGAGTTCGATGTCGTTCTCGCCGTCGAGCAGGTCCAGCGCCTGCTGGCCGCCCTGCACCACTTTCACGACGAGCCCCTGCGCGCGCAACGCCTTGGCCAGAGCATAGAGGTTGCGCACATCGTCGTCGACGATCAGCACGTTGCGCCCCTCCAGCGATCCGGTCTGCCCCTGGTCGGGGGAGGGCGCGCGCATCGAGTGGAGGAACAGGCTGACCTCGTCGACCAGCCGGTCGAAAGAGCGCGCGCCCTTGATGACGACGCTGTCGGTATATTCGTGGAGCCGCAGATTCTCTTCCGGCGTCAGGTCGCGACCCGAATAGACCACCACCGGCGGAATCTCGCCATGGCCGCGCGCCTCGGCGAGGAATGTGAAGCCGTCCATGTCCGGCAGGCCCAGGTCGAGCACGATGCAGTCGAACCCCGATTCCGCCAGCTGCGCAAGGCCGGCAGCACCGGTCTCCGCCTCAACGATCTCGAGCCCTGGCGCCGCGATCAGCTTGCGGACGGACAGGCGCACGCCGTCATCGTCCTCCACCACCAGCACGCGGCGCATGCGTTCGCCGGCATAATGTTCGAAGCGGCCGAACACGTCCGAAATGTCCTCGCGCGTCACCGGCTTGGTGAGGAATCCGATCGCTCCCAGCGCGCGGGCACGCGGCGCCTCGTCGGTCGCGGAGATGAAATGCACCGGGATGTGACGCGTCCCGTCATCCTCCTTCAGCCGCTCGATCACCGTCCAGCCGTCCATGCCGGGCAGCATAACGTCGAGCAGGATGCCGCGCGGCTTGTAGCGACGGGCAAGCGCGATGCCGCTTTCGCCGTCGCCCGCGACCAGCCCGGCATAATTTTTGGAGCGCACGACATCGAGCATGATCTTGGCGAAGCGCAGATCGTCCTCGACGATCAGGATCGAGGCCGCGCCCGGCTGGATCAGCCGGCGGTCGTCGCCGACGACGTCGGTGGGGATCACCTCGCTGCCCGGAGACACGATCGCGGGCGGGTCGGCGCGTTCGGCGGGCTGTACCGGAACGGGGGCGGAGGGGGGCAGCGCCGGCACCGGCAGCGCCACTTGCGACGTCGCCTCGATCCGCTCCGGCAAGGTGAGCGTGAAGCGGCTGCCTTCGCCCAGCTTGCTCTCCAATGTCAGGTCGCCACCCAGCGCGCGCGCCAAATTGCGGGCGATCGCGAGGCCCAGCCCGGTGCCGCCATATTTCCGGCTGGTGCTGGCATCGACCTGCTCGAACGCCTCGAACACCTTGCCGAGCTTGTCTTCCGGAATGCCGATGCCGCTGTCCTGTACCGCGATCCGGATCATCCCTTCGGCGGCACCGCGGCCGATCGTCACCGCCACCCCGCCGGCGCTGGTGAACTTGAAAGCGTTGCTCAGCAGGTTGTTGGTGATCTGGCTGAGCTTGGCGGTATCTGTGCGGATCGCCTCCGGCGCGCCATCCTCCACCGTCACGTCGAACGTCACCGCCTTCTCGGCGGCGACATGGCGGAAATGACGCAGCAGTTCGCCGGCGAGGTCGCCCAGCCGCAGGTCGTGCGCGGCCAGCTCCATCCGACCCGATTCGATCTTCGAAAGATCGAGGATGTCGTTGATCAGCCGCAGCAGGCTGGCGCCCGCCTCATGAACATATTGCGCCGATTCGACATCGTCCGGACCCAGATTGCCGCTGCGGTTCTGCGCCAGCTCGCGTGAGAGGATCAGCAGGCTGTTGAGCGGCGTCCGCAGCTCATGGCTCATGTTGGCGAGGAATTCGGACTTGTAGCGGCTGGCCTTCTCCACCGCGCGCGCCTTGTCCTCGATCTCGGCCTGGGCAAGCTCCACGCGGCGCTTTTCCTCGGCGAGCTGGTCGGTGCGCTGGCGCAGCTCCTC
The DNA here is from genome assembly GCF_050433225.1 of Sphingomonas zeicaulis. NCBI lineage: Bacteria > Pseudomonadati > Pseudomonadota > Alphaproteobacteria > Sphingomonadales > Sphingomonadaceae > Sphingomonas > Sphingomonas zeicaulis. The sequence continues at coordinate 285,072 of NZ_JBNPXQ010000002.1, forward strand.
GTTGGAGGCCTGCAATTCCTCCGTTTGCGCGCGCAGCTCCTCTTCGGACGCGCGCAGCCGCTGGGCGTTGGTCTGCAACGTCTCGTTGGTTGCGCGCAATTCCTCTTCCTGCGTGCGCAGGCTTTCCTCGGATGCCTTGAGCTCGATCGCCTGCGCCTGGGTTTCGGACAGCAGCTCCTGCGTGCGCCGCGCGCGCATGAGGTTTTCGATCGAAAGACCGAGCACCGGCAGCAGTTCGGCCATGAAAATATCGTCATCGGCATCGAAGGGCGCGATCGCGGCGAGTTCGAGCATCGCCATCAGCCGATCCCGCACGATGATCGGCACGATCCAGAGCGCAGAAGGGGCGATATCGCCGCTGCCCGACCGGACGCGGAAATAGTCCGGCGGCAGGTCGGAAAGCCGCAGCGGCTGGCGGCTGACCGCGGCCTGGCCGATCAGCCCCTCGCCCGGGCGAAAGCGAAGCGCGGCGCTATCAGCACCGTCGAGGCCAATCGCCCCGGCAAGCCGCAGCGTCTCGCCATCGCTGTCCGGGATGTAGAAGATCGCGATCTGCGCATCGACGCAGCCGGCCAGCGCCTGCAGCAGCCGCTGCGCGAAATCCTCGATGCCGTCGGTGGATTGCACGGCCGCCATCGTCGCCGCGACACTGGCTTTGACGGTCGCGACCCGATCCAGTTCCTCAAGATGGAACTGGAAGCGCGTGAGCCCGCGTGCGAGTTCGCCCAGTTCGTCCCCGCGATGGACGCCGTCGACCGTAAAATCGCGGTCGCCGCGGACGAGCCTTGTCATCAGTTCGGCGGCGCGCGTCAGCGGCGCCACCACCTGCCGCTGGGTAAATCGCAGTGACAGCAGCACGATGGCGATGCCGATTCCAAGCGTGATCCAGCCGACGGTCTGGACCAGCGACAGCAACCGGTTCATCCGTGCGTTGCGCACCTCGAGCAATTTTTGTTCTTCGCGCTGCCCGCGGGTGATCTCGCTGAGCAGGCGGTCACGGATATCTCGGCCGCGCAGCAGCAATTGTTCGATCGTCTCTGCCGAATCGCCACGCCGGATGGCCGCTTGCATCGGGATCACCGCGTTGGCGCGCCATTCGTCGACTAATGTGCCGATCCGCTGCAGCCGCACCTGCTGCGCGGGATTGTCCGTGGTCAGCCGGTCGAGTTCCTCCAACACGGTGTCGAACTCGTTCTGTCCGGCACCCATCTGTCGCCGGGCGGCGGCGCCCCGAAGCACCATCGCATCCTCGAGCCCGGCCTCGCTGTCGGCTGCCGCGAGGCGCAGTCGGTCGAACGCGCGCAGCACGCCCTGGGTGTGGGTGGCCCAGTCGCTGGCCTCGGCCAGGTTGCTCTGGACGACGATGTTGATGCCGCGGGTCGCGACGATCATCAGCAGCAACAGGCCGAATGCCGCGATCAGCTTCCAGCGCACCGAGATGCGCTGCAGCCAGTTGTCGCCATGCCGGGTCAGGTCCCCCGCGCTGTCGGTCGTCGAGGTCGGGAGCGCGTCGGGCATGGATGCGGGCCTTCGGGAAGCGATTGGGCGACCGGGGTTTTCTGGCGGCGCCCTCCGGCGATGTCCAGACTATCCACCATATCGCGCCGAACGCTCGGGCGGCCTTCCGATTCGCACCGTTGCATTGGCGGCCGGCTTCCCTTAAGGGGCCCACTTTCCGCGATTCAAGGGACTGTCCGGCTGTAATGGGCTGCCGAGGCCGTCCGCGATCGTCGATCATGAGGAGACGAAAATGCCCAAGCTCAAGACCAAGAGCGGTGTGAAGAAGCGCTTCAAGATCACCGCGACCGGCAAGATCAAGCACGGCGTGGCCGGCAAGCGCCACCGCCTGATCAGCCACAACGGCAAGTATATCCGCCAGAACCGCGGCACCTCCGTCCTGTCCGAAGCCGATACGGCGACGGTCAAGGCCTGGGCCCCCTACGGCCTGCGCTAAGAGGAGCACTGACGAATGGCACGTGTAAAGCGCGGTACGACGACGCGGGCGAAGCATAACCGCATCCTCGACCAGGCGAAGGGCTATTATGGCCGTCGCAAGAACACCATCCGCATCGCCCGCCAGGCGGTGGAGAAGGCCGGTCAGTACGCCTATCGCGACCGCAAGGTTAAGAAGCGGAACTTCCGCGCGCTGTGGATCCAGCGCATCAACGCCGCCGTGCGCGCCGAGGGCCTGACCTACGGCGTGTTCATGCACGGCCTCAAGCTCGCTGGCATCGACCTCGACCGCAAGGTCCTGGCCGATATCGCGATGCATGAGGGTGAGGCGTTCAGCGCGATCATTGCGCAGGCGAAGGCCGCTCTTCCCGAAGGCGCGCGCGTCGCTGCCTGAAGGCTGAGGCCGGCGCGGTCGTCCGCGCCGACCCCATGAGGAAAGAAGGCGCCGGTGGGATCTCCCGCTGGCGCCTTTTTCTGTGTCAGCGAATCGCGCGTTCGATCGGCGTGTCGCCGTCCGCGCGCAGCACCCGCGCCGCCGGGTCTGCGGGCAGCAGCGGCGGCTGCGCCAGGAAGCGCGGCGCGCTGCCGCGGTGCGGCCGCGCGGAATGGACGAGGAACGGGTGGCACAGGTAGACGCTGCCCGCCCGGCCCACCGCCGGAACCTCCGGCCGTGTGTCCGACCCGCCGAACCCGCCCGCCGCCAACTCCCTGAGCGTCAGCCCCGCGTTCCCCGCCGGCGCCAGCGCGCGGGCGACGTCGACATGCGATCCGACGCGGATGCGCGTCGGCGCGTCGTCGATGCCGACGTCGGAGAACAGGAATAGCAGCAACAGCGCGCGGCCGCGGCTGAAGATGTTGGCGCGCCAGTCGAGAAAGTCGGGCGCCTCGGTGCCGAAGCTGACATCGATATGCCAGCCGGTGTCGCCGGGATCCGCCGGGCTGGGGAAGCGCACCGGGAAAGTGCCGATCGCACCCAGCCGTTGCCAGCGGCCGGGGCCGACAAGCTGGTCGAAGGCGCCCTCCAGCAGCGGGCTCTGTGCCGCCGCGCGAAACGGCGGCTGGGCATAATGGCCCAGGCGGACGACGGGCTGGTGCCAGCTCGCCGGGTCGTCGGGGCGTGCCAGGCAGGTCACGCCACAGAATGTCGCGCGCCGTGCTGGCGATGTCGGCCGGAAAGGCCTGATCGATGCGGACGAAGCCGCATGTGATGAACTGCTCGATGGCGTTCGGGCGCAAGGCGCGCCCCGCGTCGCTTTCGAAAGGCATGACGTCTATATCTCATGTCGCTTGCCCCCGACCCGGTGGTACCGGCGGGGCGATGCACTGGGGCGGCCCGGATGAAGGGCCGGCGGCCGGTGATCAGCGCAAACGCAGTGAGAAGATCGTCATAGCAACAGCTTCACCTGCAAGCGGGCAGATCTTACTTGGCAGCCGGGGCCAGCGCGTTGCTTACCGCGTCTGCCGCATTGCCCTCGGGAGCTGCCGCCGCCTCATTGTTGCCGCCGCCATTGGCCTCGGCAGCGGCCGCATCGCCATCGGGCGCCGCTGCTGCCGCCGCGGGTGCTGCCGGCAACGGCAGGTTCGAGCCCTGCTGGTTGAGGTAGATCATCAGATTGGCGCGATCCTCGGGCTTGGAAAGGCCGGCGAAGGTCATCTTCGTGCCCGGTGCGAACTTGCGCGGCGAGGTCAGCCACGCGTTCATCTTCGCGAAGTCCCAATTGCCGCCCACCGCCTTCAGCGGATCGGAGAAGGCGAAGCCGCCCTTGCCCTGGCCGATCGGCTCACCCATCGTGCCGAACAGATTGGGGCCGATGCCGTTGGCGCCGCCCTGGTTCACTGTGTGGCAGGCCGCGCATTTCTTGAACACCTCGGCACCCTTGCCGGCGTCGGCGCTGGCAAGCAGCGTCTCGATCGGCGGGCCGGCATCCGCGCCGCCGCCTTCGCCTTCCAGTTCGACGCCCTCGATTGGATAGCCCATCTTCTCGGGCCGCTCGGGGTGGAAATATTCGCCCGTCAGGATCGAGAGGCCCAGCGCTGCGATACCACCAGCGAGAACCCAGCCAGCGATCGTGTTGAAGCGATTGTCCATGCGCCCCCGAACCTCTCTCGATACCAGCCCATCCCTGCAGGCCTATGACCTTCCCATAGAATCGGGCGTGCGGGCGCGCAAGCGCCAGACGGCGTGCAGATCGCGCATGCGCGCGCTTGCGGACGCGCGTGGGGCTGGCTAAGCGCGCACGCCACAATGGAAAGCTTTCCCGCCCCCGCCCGGCCGATCGTTGCCGGCATGATCGAGGCCGCCGCGCGCGAGCCGCACCGCGCCGTCGCCTTCCAGGGCGCCCCGGGCGCCAATTCGCATATCGCGGTGGCGCAGGCTTTTCCCAACGCCTTGCCGCTGCCCTGCTTCAGCTTCGAGGATGCGATCGATGCGGTGCGCGAGGGGCGCGCCGACTGCGCGATCATCCCGATCGAAAATTCGCTGCACGGCCGCGTGGCGGACATGCATTTCCTGCTGCCCGAATCGGGGCTGGTGATCACCGGCGAACATTTTCTCGGCATTCATTACTGCCTCGTCGGCCTGACGCCCGACGCGCAGGTGACCGAGGCGATGAGCCATCCGCAGGCGCTGGGCCAATGCCGCCATTGGCTGCGCAAGCACGGCATCCAGCCGGTGCCCTATCCCGACACCGCGGGCGCGGCGGCGCTCGTTGCGGAGATGGGCAATCCGAAGATCGGCGCGATCGTGCCGCCGCTCGCGGCCAAGACCTATGGTCTGCCGATCCTCGCCACCGGACTGGAAGATGCCGCGCACAACATGACGCGCTTCGTCGTCCTTGCGCGTGGATCGGGCACCGTGACCGGACCGGGGCCGTTCATGACGACCTTCATCTTCGAGGTGAAGAATGTCCCCGCCGCGCTCTACAAGGCGCTGGGCGGCTTCGCGACCAACGGCTTGAACATGACCAAGCTGGAAAGCTACCAGCGCGGCGCCAGCTTCGCGGCGACCGAATTCTATTGCGATATCGAGGGGCATCCCGACGATCCCACGCTCAGCCGCGCTCTGGAGGAACTGAAGTTCCACACCAAATGGGTGCGTGTGCTCGGCACCTATCCGCAGGCGCGCAAGCGGGGCTGACCTCGCCACACCGACCGCTAGCCGGGTGTTTGCCTATTTTGCGTGCAATTGCTGCATCGCAAAAGAATAGGCTTGCGCGATATGTATATCCATGACAGCTTCATAACGTCCGGACACAGACGTTCGGAAGATTCATAACCGGCCACGTCCAACGAGGGGCATGGCCGGCGCGCCGCTCCCAGGGGAGCGCGCAAGGCAAAGACGCCGCCCGAACCGGTCCCCCAATGGCCGTGATTCGAGGCGGTTTTTTTCATGCCCTCAACGGATCGGATTTGGCGTGGGGGTCGCCATCCGGGGTCCGAAGAGCAGCGCGGAGCCGTTCGATGAACAAGGGATTCTGGAATGCGGGCCATCGCCCGACATTGTTCGCTGCTTTCCTCTATTTCGACCTCGCCTTCATGGTGTGGGTGCTGCTCGGCCCGCTCGGGCCGGACATCGCCAAAGATCTCGGGCTGAGCCCCGCCGAAAAGGGCTTCATGGTCGCGGTGCCGACGCTCGCCGGCGCGATCCTGCGCATCGTCAACGGGCTGCTGGTCGACAAGATCGGCCCCAAGCGCACCGGCGCGATCAATCAGGTGATCGTCATCGTCGGGCTCGTCACCGCCTGGGCGCTCGGCGTCCACAGCTTCATCGGCACGATCGCGGTCGGCGTGATCCTGGGCTTTGCCGGCGCTAGCTTCGCGGTCGCGCTGCCGCTCGCCAGCCGCTGGTATCCGGCCGAGCATCAGGGCACCGCGCTCGGCATCGCCGGCATGGGCAATTCGGGCACCGTGCTCGCCGCCCTGTTCGCGCCCGCGCTCGCCAAGGCGTTCGGCTGGAACGCGGTGCTCGGCCTCGCCGCGATCCCGCTCGCGATCGTCTTGGTCATCTATCTGGCGCTCGCCAAGGATGCGCCCAACCAGCCCGCGCCCAAGCCCTTCACCGCCTATCTCGAGCCGCTGAAGGCTGCGGATGCCTGGTGGTTCATGCTGTTCTACGGCGTCACCTTCGGCGGCTTCGTCGGCCTTTCCGCCTCGCTCAGCATCTATTTCACCGATCAGTTCGGGCTGACCACGATCGTCGCGGGCTATTGCACCGCCGCCTGCGTGTTCGCCGGATCGATGGTGCGGCCGATGGGTGGCGCGCTGGCGGACCGGATCGGCGGCACCCGCACATTGATGCTGGTCTACACATTGGCGGCGGTCACACTCGCCGCGATCAGCACCGGCCCCGCCAACCTGCCGATCGCGCTCGGCCTGTTCGTGGTCGCGATGCTGGCGCTGGGTGCCGGCAATGGCGCGGTGTTCCAGCTCGTGCCGCAGCGCTTCGGCAAGGAAATCGGCGTGATGACCGGGCTGGTCGGCTTCGCCGGCGGACTCGGCGGCTTCTACCTCGCCTCCTCGCTCGGCCTCGCCAAGCAGATCACCGGCAGCCCGCAGCTCGGCTTCCTCGTGTTCGCCGCGCTGGCGGTGGTCGCGCTCGGCAGCCTCACATTGGTGCGCCGCCGCTGGCAGCGGACCTGGGGTGCGGCGCTCGCCGGCGCGCGGATCTGATGCGCGGGCTGTATGCCCTCCTTGTGGCCGGGGCGGCGCTCGCCCCAGCCGCGGCCACTGCCCAGAGCGTGGCCGAGGGCTTCACCCCAATTGTCGATGCCCGCCTGCGCTATGAGGGCGTCGACCAGGATGGCCTGCCGCGCGATGCCGATGCCGTCACCGCGCGGGTGCGCAGCGGCTTCGAATACAAGCGCGGCGCCTTCGCGGTGCTCGCCGAGGCCGAGGCGACCTTGGCGATCTCCGGCCGCTACAACAGCACCACCAACGGCAAGACGCTGTTTCCGACCGTCGCCGACCCCGAGACGGTCGAGCTCAACCGCCTCCAGCTCCAGTATCGCGGGCTGCCCAAGACGGTGCTGACGGTCGGCCGTCAGCGCATCAACCTCGACGATCAGCGCTTCGTCGGCTCGGTGGCGTGGCGGCAGAACGAGCAGACCTTCGATGCCGTCCGCCTCGAAAGCCAGGCGCTTGGCCCGGTGATGCTCGACGTCACCTATGCCTGGTCCGATCGCACCATCTTCGGCGTCGACAGCGCAATCCAAGCGATCTCCGGCGATAATCTGCTCGCCACCGCGGGCGTGAAGCTGGGGCCGGTGACGGTGAAGGGCCTCACCTTCCTCATCGATCAGGACGAGCCGGGGAAGCGGATATTCTCCAGCCAGACCTATGGCGCACGCGCGGTCGGCGCCTTCCCGCTCGGCGACAAGGTCAAGCTCGGCCTGATCGCCAGCTTCGCCCGCCAGTCCGACTGGCAGAGCAACCCCAACGATTATCGCGCCGATTACTGGCTGGGGGAGGCGGCGCTGACCGCCGCCGGCGTCACCGTGACCGGCGGCTATGAGGTGCTGGGCGCCGGCAAGGGGAGCGCCGGCACCGCCTTCCAGACGCCGCTCGCCACCGCCCACAAATTCCAGGGTTGGGCGGACAAGTTCCTGACGACCCCCGCCAACGGCATCCGCGATCTCTACGCCAGCGCCGGTTACGCGCTGCCGAAGACGCCCGCAGGCCCCGTCAGCCTGCTCGTCGCCTGGCACCGCTTCGACAGCGACCGCCTCTCGATCGATTACGGCACGGAGTGGAACGCGCAGATCGGCGTGAAGCCGACCAAGCGGATCAGCCTCCTCGCCAAATTCGCCGCCTATGACGCCGACCGCTTCGCGACCGATACGACGAAGCTGTGGCTCGAACTCGATTATGTCCTGTGAGGATCCAGCCATGACCCACATTCAGCAACGCGAACATCTCGTCGTGATCGGCAACGGCATGGCCGGCTGCCGCGCGGTCGAGGAAATCCTCGCGCGCGATCCGCACCGCTACAAGGTGACGATCTTCGGCGCCGAACCGCATGTGAACTACAATCGCATCATGCTTTCGCCGGTGCTCGCAGGCGAGAAGAGCTTCGAAGAGATCGTGATCAACGACCGCAGCTGGTACATCGATCATGGCATCGAGCTGATCGCCGGCGACCCGGTGACCGCGATCGACCGCGCCGCGAAGACGGTGACGTCGAAGGCGGGCCGGACGCTGTCCTACGATCGCCTGTTGATCGCCACCGGTTCCGACCCCTTCATCATCCCGGTGCCCGGCAAGGATCTGCCGGGCGTCATCAGCTTCCGCGACATGGCCGATGTCGATGCGATGCTCGCCGCGGCGGCGGCGGGCGGCGATGCGGTTGTGATCGGTGGTGGCCTGCTCGGGCTGGAGGCGGCGCATGGCCTCTCGCTGCGCGGCATGAAGGTCACCGTGCTGCACCTGATGCCGACCTTGATGGAACGGCAGCTCGACGAGGCGGCAGGCTGGCTGCTCAAGACCGCGCTCGAAGGCCGCGGCCAGACGATCATCACCGGCGCCGATACCGCCGAGATTGTCGGTGACGGCAAGGTGGAAGGCGTACGGCTGAAGGACGGGCGCGAGATCCCTGCGAGCCTGGTGGTGATGGCGGTGGGCATCCGCCCCAACACCGCGCTCGCCCGCGACGCCGGCCTTGCGGTCGGCCGCGGCATCCAGGTCGATGACGATATGGTCACCTCCGATCCCGCGATCCTCGCGGTCGGCGAATGCGTCGAGCATCGCGGCCAGGTCTATGGCCTCGTCGCGCCGCTGTGGGAGATGTGCCGCGCGCTGGCGGACGGCTGCACCACCGGCTGCACCGGCTATGAGGGCTCGGTCACCTCCACCAAGCTCAAGGTCTCCGGCATCGACGTCTTCTCCGCCGGTGACTTCTCCGGGGGCGACGGCGCAGAGGACATCGTCCTGCGTGACGCCGCGCGCGGGGTCTACAAGCGCGTCGTGGTGAAGGATGACCGCGTCGTCGGCGCGGTGCTCTATGGCGATACCGCGGACGGCAGCTGGTATTTCGACCTGCTCAAGAAGGGCGAGGATATCTCCGACGTCCGCGACGCGCTGATCTTCGGACAGGCCTTCGCCGCCGGAGGCGGCGCGGCGGACCCTAAGGCGGCCGTTGCGGCGCTCTCGGACGATGCCGAGATCTGCGGCTGCAACGGCGTGACCAAGGGCAAGGTCGTCGCGACCATCCAGGGCGGCGCCTGCACGCTCGATGCGGTGCGCGGCAGCTGCAAGGCCTCCGCCTCCTGCGGATCCTGCACCGGCCTCGTCGAAAGCCTGCTCGCGCTGACCTTGGGTGGCGATTATGCCGGCGAGCGCGCGGTCAAGACGATGTGCAAATGCACCAGCTTCGGCCACGACGATGTCCGCCGCGAGATTGTGCTGCAGAACATGGTCTCGATCCCCGAGGTGATGCAGAAGCTGCACTGGTCGACGCCCGACGGCTGCGCCTCGTGCCGCCCCGCGCTCAACTACTACCTGCTCTGCGCCAACCCCGCCGACTATGTCGACGACCAGCAGAGCCGCTTCGTCAACGAGCGGATGCACGCCAACATCCAGAAGGACGGCACCTATTCGGTCGTGCCGCGGATGTGGGGCGGGCTCACCACCCCGCAGGAACTGCGCGCCATCGCCGATGTCGTCGAGAAGTATGATGCGCCGATGGTGAAGGTGACGGGCGGCCAGCGCCTCGATATCTTCGGCATCAAGAAGGAGGATCTGCCCGCGGTGTGGGCCGATCTCAACGCCGCCGGCATGGTTTCCGGCCACGCCTATGGCAAGGCGCTGCGCACGGTGAAGACCTGCGTCGGTTCCGAATGGTGCCGCTTCGGCACGCAGGATTCGACTGGCCTCGGCGTGAAGCTGGAACGCGGCTTCTGGGGAAGCTGGATGCCGCACAAGTTCAAGATGGCGGTCAGCGGCTGCCCCCGGAACTGCGCCGAGGCGACGATCAAGGATTTCGGCGTGGTCTGCGTCGACAGCGGCTATGAACTCCATGTCGGCGGCAATGGCGGCATCCACGTCCGCGCCACCGACCTGCTGGTCAAGGTCGGCAGCGAGGAGGAGGCGATGCATTATGCCGCCGCCTTCGTGCAGCTCTACCGCGAAGAGGCGCGCTATCTGGAACGCACCGCGCCGTGGATCGAGCGCATCGGCCTCGCCTACATCAAGGCGCGGGTGGTGGAGGATGAGGAGGGGCGCGACAGCCTCGCCTCGCGCTTCTGGTACAGCCAGCAATTCTCGCAGGACGATCCGTGGGAGCAGCGCGCCGCCGGCGTCGACCGCAACCTGCACCGGCCGCTGGCCGAAGTCCGCCCGCTTCCCGCTTTCGAAGGAGCCTGATCCGATGATGCCCGAATGGCTCGACGTCGGTGCCGAAACCGATATTCCGCTGCGCGGCGCCCGCACCGTGAAGGTCGCCGGCGGCGAGGAGATCGCCTTGTTCCGCACCGGCGCGGGCGCGATCTACGCGCTGGTCAACAAATGCCCGCACAAGGGCGGGCCGCTCAGCCAGGGCATCGTCCATGGCGACAGCGTGACCTGCCCGCTGCACAACTGGGTGATCAGCCTCGCGACCGGCGAGGCGCAGGGCGAAGACAAGGGCTGCACCCCGACCATCCCGCTGAGGGTGGCGAGCGGCCGGGTGCTGATCTGCCGGCAATCCACGCTGGGACTGGCGGCGTGAGCAGGCACGGGAGCCGCACAAAAAGCCCTCTCCCGCACTTCGCGGGAGAGGGTTGGGTGAGGTCGCGAGCGAAGCGAGCGTTCTTCGGCGCCGATCTATCCCCACGCTCGGTGCCCGAAGAACAAGAAGAAGCCTCGCTGCGCTCGGCCCCTCACCCAACCCTCTCCCGCCAAGTGCGGGAGAGGGCAGTAAGGCGTCCATCTCGGCCATTGGAGCCTATCCGATACCCCTCTCCCCATAGGGGAGAGGGCAAGTGATCAAAACCACCTGCGCCTATTGCGGCGTCGGCTGCGGCATCCTCGCCACCCCCACCGGCGATCGCAGCGTCACCATCGCGGGAGACCCCGACCACCCCGCCAACACCGGCAAACTCTGCTCCAAGGGCACCCATCTCGGCGACACCGTCAGCCTCGAGGGCCGGCTGCTCCACCCCGAGATCGCCGGCCGCCGCACAAGCTGGGATCGCGCCATCACCCATGTCGCGCGCCGCTTCGCGGACGCGATCGCGAAGCACGGGCCCGACAGCGTCGCCTTCTACGTTTCCGGCCAGTTGCTGACCGAGGATTATTATGTCGCCAACAAGCTGATGAAGGGCTTCATCGGATCGGCGAACATCGACACCAATTCGCGGCTGTGCATGTCGAGCGCGGTCGCCGGCCATCTGCGCGCGTTCGGCGAGGATGTCGTGCCGGCCAGCTATAACGATCTCGACGACGCCGACCTGATCATCCTCATCGGCTCCAACAGCGCCTGGTGCCACCCGATCGTCCACCAGCGCATCCAGGCCGCCCGCGCCGCGCGCGGCAGCAAGCTGGTGGTGATCGACCCGCGCCGCACCGAGACCTGCGAGGGCGCCGATCTCCATCTGCCGCTGCGCCCCGGCACCGACGTCGCGCTGATGAACGGGCTGCTCGCCCATTGCCGCGCCGAGGGCATTTGCGATGAGCAGTATATTGCACAGCACCTGAACGTGCCCGACGGCTTCTGGGACGGCATCGACGCCTGCGATCTCTGGTCCACCGCGCGCACCTGCGATGTGCCGCCGGCTGACCTGCGCCGCTTCTACGAATTGTTCGCGCGCACGCCGCGCACCGTCACCTTGTTCAGCCAGGGCATCAACCAGTCGCTGCGCGGCACCGATCAGGTCAACGCGATCATCAATGTCCACCTCGCCACCGGCCGCATCGGCAAGCCGGGCGCGGCGCCCTTCTCGATCACCGGCCAGCCCAATGCGATGGGCGGGCGTGAGGTCGGGGGGCTCGCCTCCACGCTTGCCGCGCACATGGATTTCGCGCCCGAGAATGTCGCGCGCGTCCAGCGCTTCTGGTCGGCGCCGCGGATGGCGGAAAAGCCGGGGCTGAAGGCGGTCGACCTGTTCCGCCGCATCGGCGAGGGCAAGGTAAAGGCGCTGTGGGTGATGGCGACCAACCCGGCGGTGTCGATGCCCGACGCCGGCCGCGTCCGCGAGGCGCTGGCAGCCTGCCCCTTCGTCGTCGTGTCCGACTGCATCGCCGACACCGACACCACCGCTTTCGCCCATGTGAAGCTGCCCGCCGCCGGCTGGGGCGAGAAGGACGGCACCGTCACCAATTCCGAACGCGTGATCAGCCGCCAGCGCCCGATCTTCGCCGCGCCCGGCGAGGCGCGCGCGGACTGGTGGATCATCACCCAGGTCGCCCGTGCGATGGGCTGGCGCAACGCCTTCGCGTTCGAGCGGCCCGCCGATGTGTGGCGCGAACATGCCCGCCTTTCCACCTATCAGAATGGTGGCACGCGGCTGTTCGACCTGCGCGCGCAGGTTGCGCTCTCCAACGCCGATTATGATGCGATGGCGCCGTTCCGCTGGGGCGGCCGGCCCTTCGCCGATGGCCGCTATTCCACGCCGGACGGTCGCGCGCGGCTGCTGCCGGTGGCGCAGGCGCCGCTCCAGCCGGTGCTCGCCGACTGGCCGATGACCCTCAACACCGGCCGCTATCGCGACCAGTGGCACACGATGACGCGCACCGGCCTGTCGGCGCGACTCAGCGTCCACCGGCAGGAGCCTTTGGTCGAGCTGCACCCGGAGGATGCGCTGGCGCTGGGGCTGGGCGAAGGCGCGCTCGCCCGCGTCGCGACGCCGCAGGGTGCCAGCGTCTACCGCGTCCATATCGAGCCCGGCCAGCGCCGCGGCGAGGCGTTCGCGCCGATCCACTGGACTGATCGGCAATCCACCGGCGGCCGCACCGGGCTGCTGCCGCGCCCGCTGGTCGATCCGCATTCCGGCCAGCCCGGCTTCAAGGCGACGCCCGCGCGGGTCGAGGCGGTGGCGCCGGCGTGGCACGGCTTCATGGTATCCGCCGAGGAACCGGCGCGTGCCGACGCACTTTATGCAACGCGCATCCGCGCCGGCGCCGGCTGGCTGGTCGAGTTCGCGGGGGAGGGCGATCCGCAGGCCTTCCTCGCCGCGATGCTGCCCGCCGGCAGCCGGATCGAGGCGAGCGACGCCAAGCGCGGCCGCTATCGCGTCGCGGTGCTGGAGGGGGATCGGCTGAAGGCGGCGATCATGGTCGCCCCCGCCGGCACCCGCCTGCCGACCCGCGACTGGCTGGTCGCGCAGCTTGCCGCCGCCGAGCCGGACTCGCCGATCGCGCTGCTCGCCGGCCGCCCGGCGACGCCGCAGGCCGATCGCGGCCCGATCGTCTGCGTCTGCTTCGATGTCGGGCTCAAGACCCTGATCGCGGCAATCACCGAACAAAGGCTGGCGAGCGTCGAGGCGGTCGGCGCCGCGCTCTCCGCCGGCACCAATTGCGGCTCATGCCGCCCCGCGATCAGCAAGCTGATCGGTGATGCCCAGGAGGCCGTGAATGGTTGATCCCCTGATTGCCCCCGGTGAGGTCTGGCTGGTCGGTGCCGGCCCCGGTGACCCCGACCTGCTCACCCGCAAGGCCGAGAAGCTGATCCGCGCGGCGAGCGTGGTGTTCTATGATGCGCTGGTCGGTTCCGGCGTGCTCGATCTGGTGCCCGGCCATGTCCGGCTGGTGCCGGTCGGCAAGCGCTCCGGCCGCCACTCGAAGGATCAGACCAGCATCAACGATCTGCTCGTCGCAGCCGCGCTAGCGGGCGAGCGGGTGGTGCGGCTGAAGGGCGGCGACCCCTCGATCTTCGGCCGCTCGATGGAGGAAATGGCTGCGCTGACCGACCATGGCGTGCGCGTGCGCATCTGCCCCGGCATCACCGCGGCGAGCGCCGCCGCGGCCGCCGCCGGCGTGTCGCTCACCTTGCGCGGCTTCGCCCGCCGCCTGCAGTTCGTCACCGCCCACGCCCGCGCCGGCGAAGCGCTGGATCTGGACTGGCACGCCCTCGCCGACCCCGGCGCGACCCTCGCCGTCTATATGGGCCGCGCCGCCGCCCCCGAAATCGCCCGCGCCCTGATCGCCCACGGCATGGCGGCGGACACGCCAGCGCTGGTGGTGATCAACGCCAGCCTCCCCGACGAACTGATGCTGCGCACCCGACTGGACCTGCTGCCCTTCGCGGTGGAGACGATCGCGGACGAGGCGCCGGCGCTGCTGCTGATCGGGCAGGCGGTGGCGGGGGCGGGCGAGGCGCAGGGCGAGCGGAGCCGGATCGCCGCCGCCGGGCACGCGGCCGCGCGCTGACATCAAGGCGTCATCCCGGCATGATCTGAGGGGCTTCGGGCGGGGCGGTCGAGGAACGCGCTCATGCCGCTTGCCCTGCGATTCGCCTGTTATGCCCTACTCGCCTGGATTGCCGTGCCGGCATTCGCGCAGGCGCCCGACACGCCGGCCGAGGTCGACTGGCTCGAACTCGGCCTCGGCATGCTCGGCGGGCTCGCGCTGTTTCTCTATGGCGTAGACCTGCTTGCGCGCGGGCTGAAGACGACGCAGGGCGGGCGTTTCCAGACGCTGCTCGAACGGGTCTCGTTGAACCGCTTCGGCGCGCTTGCCGGCGGCACCGCGGCGACGGTGGTGCTCGATTCCTCGTCGGTGGTGATCATCATGATGATCGCGATCGTCGACGCCGGGCTGATCTCCTTCACCAACGCGCTGCCGGCGATCCTCGGCGCCAATATCGGCACGACCGTTTCCAGCCAGGTGTTCGCGTGGAACGTCGACCAGTTCTCACCGCTGCTGCTGCTCGCCGCCCTGCTGTGGCGCGCCTTCGCCCGATCGGACAAGGCGCGGCAGGGCGCCTCGATCCTGATGGGGCTGGGCCTCGTGCTGTTCGGCCTGCACGTGATTGGCGACGCCGCCGAGCCGCTGGAAAAGCATGAGGAGGTGCTCGCCCTGTTGCGCGAGTTTGAGAACCCGCTGCTCGGCGTGCTGGCGGGCGCGCTGGTCACGGTGGCGATCCAGTCCTCCTCGGCGATGATGGGCATCGTCATCACCTTGGCGGGCGGCGGCATCATCAGCCTGCCCGCGGGACTGGCGATCATGCTGGGCGCCGAAATCGGCACCTGTGCCGACACCCTGGTGGCCACCATCGGCCGCTCGCGCGCGGCGGTGAAGGCAGGGATCTTCCATCTGCTGTTCAACATCGTGACGGTGGCGATCGGCGTCGCGCTGATCGGCCTGCTCGCCCGCTTCGCGACGGCGACCGCGGGAGATGTGGGGCAGCAGATCGCCAATGCGCATGTGCTGTTCAATGTGGCGGGGGCGCTGGTGGCGCTGCCGTTCGTGCGGAGCGCGGCGTGGCTGCTGGAGCGGCTGGTGCCGGAGCGGGGTGGGGATGCGGAGAGCGGCGGGGGTGAGGTAGCTCGTTCTGGTTAGACGGGTGGACTGAAGGTGGCGCTGCGATCCTATCTTACGTCGATGAAAGTTAAAGTCTCGGCTTAGTTATTATAAAGCGATATCTTTGTTTGATATCTTGTTTCCGTGATTTCGGATCAGATAAGAACATCATTTGCGGAAAATTTTTATTATAAGTTGTTCGAATTATTTCTTGATTTCGAGGCCTTGTCATTCAACAGCGTGAGGAGATTTGAGAAGTCAATAACTGCCCAGCACTCCGAGACCGAAAGACTTAACAGAAAATATAGAGTAAAACCTGAAGAACGGACTGACCATTCTCGAGAATATATATAGAAATCAAACCCTCCTACTGCCATTATGAAAACAACGCTGACCATGGTTATGATTATCAATAGAGATAGCTGATAGCTATATACATACGCTTCGAGAGGATTTTCGTTGCCGATTACTGTGTCTCTAAATGATTTGTCTTGCAAAATTGTTGCGGCTCTGGATGTCCACGCAACGGCCATGGATACAAGAATAGAGGCTGCAGGGAAAAGAACTTTGCCAGCAGCTTCAAATGGGGTAATCTTTATCAAATTCAACATTAGTATCGCGATCATCGCGTGGATCGCGAGTTTTTTGTTTAGCAAGTTGCGAAAGCCGGCTCGGCTTTGCCCATGTCCTTTTCGGAACCATGTCCAAAATGGTGTAATCATGGAACAAATCGTCTGATTTTTAGGTACGCGTCTTGGACGCGTTCCCGCATTGTGTCGTATAAATTGCTCATCGCCTCATTCGGGAGCCGCTCCAGAAGCGGGTTCCCGTCCAAGTGAATACGCTTGCTTGGCTCGCCCGCTTTTGGCTTGACCGTTGCGGACGCCTCGTCGCCTGTCGATGCTACTCCCCGAGTCACCTCCTCTAGTAACTCGACGTTTAGATCCTCTCCCTCGACCTCGATTTTGGTGCTCTTTCCACCAGCGGCTTCCGTAAACTTTTCAGCAGGCCCTTGTATGAGGCTCTCTACATCAAAAGGGTTTGGAAATGATGCGGTGAAGCTAAACTTAATAATTTGATGAGAGGATCTTAATAAAGAGATAAAGTCGCTAGGATCGTGAATAGGATCTACGACGATGCGAACGCCTGCTGCATTCGGATATGGGGTGGAGTTCAGCAGTCTCTCTAACTTTCCAGCAAGTTCATTCACCCGGATCGATACGCCGTCCTTCTTTATAATCCCGCAAGCTTGAAGTTCTGGATCAAATAAGCCAAATGTATATGGCGCTTTCTCAACCTCATGATCAACAAAGTCGCGAGATTCTGTGTCAAATTTTGGCATTGTTATAGCGCCGGTTCGGCCGATCTTAAAGCCAACAGACCCGGATACATCTTCCGGCTTAGCGATATGCCATTGCGATCCTCTGCCCACATTAGTCATTGGCATTGCCTTTATGGCATCAACTATAATTTCTGCCGGATCTCGACTCTCTTCAAAGAAGGTGCCTTGGGGGTTCTTCTCGCATCTCACTCGTAGAATATGCATCAACAGCATGACGTCTCTCCCGGCTCGGCAGGAGGTTCGTCTATTTCATGTGCAATGTCACTCCGCCGCTTCATCCTCCAGCGCCAGTTGCACCGCCTTCTTCTTCCGCCCCTTCTTCGGCGCAGTGGCAACCGGAGCCGCCGCACGCTTTTCCAGCAGCGGCGCCAGATAGCGCCCGGTGAAGCTCGCCGGCACCTTCACCACATCCTCGGGCGTGCCTTCGGCGACGATCTCGCCGCCCTTCACGCCGCCTTCGGGGCCGAGGTCGAGGATCCAGTCGGCGGTCTTGATGACGTCGAGATTATGCTCGATCACCACCACGGTGTTGCCCTGCTCGACCAGTGCGTGGAGCACTTCGAGCAGCTTGCGGACGTCCTCGAAGTGAAGGCCGGTGGTCGGCTCGTCGAGGATGTAGAGGGTGTTGCCGGTGGCCCTTCGGCTCAGTTCCTTGGAGAGCTTCACGCGCTGCGCCTCGCCGCCCGACAATGTCGTCGCCTGCTGGCCGACCTTGACGTAGCCGAGGCCGACTTCCGCCAGCATCGCCATGCGCTCGCGGATCGGCGGCACGGCCTTGAAGAACTCCACCGCATCCTCGACGGTCATGTCGAGCACGTCGGCGATGCTCATCCCCTTGAACTTCACTTCCAGAGTTTCGCGGTTGTAGCGCGCGCCGTGGCAGACGTCGCACGTCACATAGACGTCCGGCAGGAAGTGCATCTCGATCTTGAGCACGCCATCGCCCTGGCACGCCTCGCAGCGGCCGCCCTTGACGTTGAAGCTGAAGCGGCCCGGCTTATAGCCGCGCGCCTGCGCCTCGGGCAGCCCCGCGAACCAGTCGCGGATGTTGGTGAAGGCGCCGGTATAGGTCGCCGGGTTCGATCGCGGGGTGCGGCCGATCGGCGACTGGTCGATGTCGATCACCTTGTCGAGATGTTCGAGCCCGGTGATCTTGTCATGCTTGCCGGCGAGGATGCGCGCCCCGTTCAGCGCGCGCGCCGAGGCGGCGTAGAGCGTGTCGATGGTGAAGCTCGACTTGCCCGATCCCGACACGCCGGTGATGCAGGTGAAGGTGCCGAGCGGGATCGAGGCGGTGACGCCGGTGAGGTTGTTGGCGGTGGCGTTATGCACCGTCAGCTTCTTGCCGGTGCCCTTGCGGCGCTTTTCCGGCACGTCGATCGCGCGGCGACCGGAAAGATAGTCGCCGGTGAGGCTGCCCTCGGTCGCGAGGATATCCTCCAGCTTGCCCTGCGCCACGATCTGGCCGCCATGCACGCCGGCGCCCGGCCCCATGTCGATGACATGATCGGCGGTGCGGATCGCATCCTCGTCATGCTCGACGACGAGCACGGTGTTGCCGAGGTCGCGCAGCCGGCGCAGCGTCGCCAGCAGCATGTCGTTATCGCGCTGGTGCAGGCCGATCGACGGCTCGTCGAGCACATAGAGCACGCCCGACAGGCCGGAGCCGATCTGCGAGGCCAGCCGGATGCGCTGGCTTTCGCCGCCGGACAAGGTGCCCGAGGTGCGATCGAGGTTGAGATAGTCGAGGCCGACATTGTTGAGGAAGCCGAGCCGCTCGACGATTTCCTTGAGGATGCGCTCGGCGATCTGCTGCGCCTGCTCGCCCAGCTTGGGCAGCAAGGTCGAGAAGAAATCGAGCGCATCGACCACCGAGAGGCGGACGACGTCGGCGATCGTCGACATCGCCACCTTCACCGCCAGCGCCTCGGGCTTGAGGCGCGCGCCATGGCAGGTCTCGCACGGGTGCGAGGCCTGGTACTTGCTCAGCTCCTCGCGCATCCACGCCGATTCGGTCTGGATCATGCGGCGGTTGAGGTTGCCGATCACGCCTTCGAACGGCTTGCGGACGTCGTAGCTCTTCTTGCCGTCCACGAAGGTCAGGGTTACCGGCTTGCCGCCGGTGCCGTGCAGGATGATCAGCCGCACCTCGCCCGGCAGGTCGCTCCACGGCGTATCCAGGCTGAAGCCGAACTCACGCGCGAGGCTGGCGAGCACCTGCATATAATAGGGGCTGGGCGGATTGGACTTCGCCCAAGGCACGATCGCGCCCTTTTTCAGCGAAAGCGCGTGGTTGGGGACGACGAGATCCTCGTCGAACAGCAATTTCTCGCCCAGGCCGTCGCACGCCGGGCAGGCGCCCTGCGGCGCGTTGAAGCTGAACAGCCGTGGCTCGATCTCCGGAATGGTGAAGCCGGAAACCGGGCAAGCGAATTTTTCCGAAAACACGATGCGGTTGTCGGGAACCCCGGCGCCCTTCATCTTCTTCGGCGCGGCGCTGGTCGTGCCGGTGGCCGTGGCGCCATCGCCGGACGGCACCGTGCCATCCGCCATATCCGCATAGGCCAGCCCCTCGGCCAGCTTCAGTGCGGTTTCGAAGCTGTCCGCCAGCCGCGTCTCGATGCCCTCGCGCACGACGATGCGGTCGACGACCACCTCGATGTCATGCTTGAACTTCTTGTCGAGCGCCGGGGCGGCTTCGATGTCGTGGAACTCGCCATCGATGCGGACGCGGGTGAAGCCCGCCTTCTGCCACTCCGCCAGTTCCTTGCGATACTCGCCCTTGCGACCACGCACGACCGGGGCGAGCAGATAGAAGCGCGTGCCTTCCGGCAGCGCCATCACCCGGTCGACCATCTGGCTGACGGTCTGCGCGGCGATCGGCAGGCCCGTGGCAGGCGAATAGGGAATGCCGACGCGCGCCCACAACAGGCGCATATAATCGTAGATCTCGGTCACGGTGGCGACGGTCGAGCGCGGGTTGCGGCTCGTCGTCTTCTGCTCGATCGAAATGGCGGGGCTGAGCCCGTCGATATGCTCGACATCCGGCTTCTGCATCAGTTCGAGGAACTGGCGGGCATAGGCGGAGAGCGACTCGACGTAGCGCCGCTGGCCCTCGGCATAGATGGTGTCGAAGGCGAGGCTGGACTTGCCGCTGCCCGAAAGCCCGGTGATCACGGTCAGCGTATCGCGCGGAATCTCCACGTCGACGCCTTTGAGATTGTGCTCGCGCGCACCGCGCACCGAAATGTGGGTCAGCATGGGGGCCAGTTTGTTCCAGATTTGTTCGCAATGGGCAAGTGCCGGGCTTGCATTCCGACCCACTTGGGGTGCGGGGCGGCGCGGGACAAGCTTTGGGTGAAGATTCCCGGCTTGGGCACGCGCGAGGGCGTAAAGTGCTGACCCTCAAGACCATATCGCGATATCACCGCTTCATGCTCATCCGATCCCTCGCGCTGCTCGCGCTCGCCCTCGCCACGCCCGCCATCGCCGCTCCGCCGACCCCGCAGGTCCATGAGGTCGCGGCCGCAGATCCCCTGCGCAAGACCCTGCTCGACGCGCTGCGCCCGGTGATCGCGAAGGATCTCGGCCAGCCGGTGAAGTTCGTCGTCACCACCTTGCGCGCGACCGATCGCCATGCCTTCGCACAGGTCACGCCGCAGACGCCGTCGGGCAAGCCGATCGACTTCCGGCAAACCCACTATGCGCAGCAGCAGCGCGATGGTTTGCTGGACGGCGACATGATCCACGCGCTGCTCGCCAGGGAGCAGGGGCGGTGGGTGGTGAAGGACTTCGTCCTCGCGCCGACCGACGTCGCGTGGGCGGCGTGGGACGAGGAATATGGCGCCCCGCGCGCGCTGATACTTCCCGATTGAGCGCGGCTCAGCGCACGAACAGGAAGCTCTTTTCGTAGCTGCCCCAATTGCTGGTGCTCACGCCGTTGCGCTGCATGCCCGCATAGCTCGCGCGCCCCGGGGCGCTGCGCAGCGTCACGACGCCGCCATCGTCGGAAATCAGGCCGGCATGGACGGCCGCGTTGCAGATCGAGGAATCGGCGGTGTAGGGCCCGCTGCCCCAGACCGGCCCGGCACCGCGAGAGCCGGCGCCGCAGCGGCAGGTGAGGCCGGCGCCGCCGACCCCGCGCGCATCGGCGGGGCAGGAGGCAGCGGCGCTTTGCCGCGGCGGCAGCGTACCGCTGCCCGAACCGCCTGCGATGTTGGCGGCGCGAAAGGCGATGCTGCGGCCCCAGGCCCCCCACCGATCGCTGACCACGCCGTTGCGCTCGCTGGCGACGTAGGATTGGCGGCCGGGCTGCGCGACCACCGTCACCACGCCGCCGTCGAAGCCGATGATTCCGGCATGGACGGCTGCGTGGCAGACCGACGAATCATCGGTGTAGATGTCCGTGCCCCACACCGGGCCATAAGCGGAATCGCGCGCCGCGCAGGTACAGGTGAGCGCAGTGCCTGAACTCATTTTGGATGGGCAGGCGGGCAGATCACGGTTCTGAGCGACGAGCGCGCTGCCACCCATGCCGGCAAGCGCCGCAAGACCCAGCGCCAAAGCCGAACGGACCATCGTGATTGCACGCATCATGGAGCCCCTCTCCCACCATCGCCTGCCGCAGCTACGATTATCACTGCCGAAATGATGCGACAATGTTCATCGTCGGCGCGCAAACATTCCCTGCCATGCTATGTCCTCCGGAAAAGGAGAGGATAGGGATGATCAAGAAGAAGCCGGCCGGCGTGCAAGGAGAGCCGCGCCCGAGTGAAGGTGACCAGGGCGTCGATCTGCAAGGCGGAGCCTTCCGCCGGGGCACGCGTTCCTTGACCATGCGAAGCCTGATCCTGCCCTCAAGCGCCGGATTGATCCTGCTGACCGCCTGCCAGCCCGCGCCGGAGGGGCAGGAGGGCGCCGACAATGTCGCCGGAGAGGACAATGCCGCGGCGATGCGGCCGTCCGCGCCGGAGGTGCTGCCCTCCCGCACGCCCGAGCCCGACGAGATCGGCGCGCCTGAGAAGGCGCCGACACCGGCGGATGCCGCGCCCGGGCCGATTCCGGCGGCCTATCGCGGCACCTGGGCGATCGAGCCGGGCGATTGCAGCGCGCAGCCGGGGCTGACGCGCATCGTCGTGACCCCCGCCGAGATCGGCTATTATGAGGGCCGGTCCGAGGTGAAGTCGGCGACGCGCACCGGCAGCCGGCTGCTGGTCGACATCGTCCACCATGCCGAGGGCACGACCGAGCGCGCGGAACAGTCGATCGATCTTTCCGCAGACGGGCGGCGGTTGAGCTTCAACCGCGGCGGCACGAGCTTCGGCTACCGGAAGTGCGGTTAGGCCGCACGCTCCGGCGCGACCGTCATCGTCCCGCGGGCGGATCGCCCTCCTGCAACACGAAGCGAGGCCCCGCGCCGGAGCGCGCGGCGCGATCCTCCGGGTTGTAGAGCGCGCAATTGCTGAGTGACAGGCAGCCGCAGCCGATGCAGCCGTCCAGCCGGTCGCGTGTCCGCTGCAGCATCGCGATGCGCCTGTCGATCGCGCCGCGGATGCGCGCGCTGATCGCCGCCCAGTCAGCCTGCGTCGGCGCGCGGCCATGCGGCAGCGTCGCCAGTTCCGCCTCGATCTCTCCCAATGACAATCCAAGCTGCTGCGCGATCAGCGCGAAGGAAAGCCGGCGGATGTCGGCGCGCAGGAAGCGGCGCTGGTTGCCGCTTGTGCGGATCGCGCTCACCAGCCCGCGCGCCTCGTAGAAACGGATCGCCGAGACGCTGAGGCCGGTGCGCCGCGCCAGTTCGCCGATCGTCAGCAGGCTCGATTGCGCCATCATCCCGTCCGTCATTTCAAGCTTGACCTCAACTTAGCTTGAGGTTGCACGAGGGGCAAATCGGCGGTGCCCGGGCGCCGCGCAGGAACCATCAGGAGACCGCAATGGCACATCCGCGAATCGAACATATCAACATCACCGTCGCCGATCCCGGCCGGACAGCCGGCATGATGCAGGCGCTGTTCGACTGGCAGGTCCGCTGGCAGGGCACCAACATCAGCGGCGGCCGCACCGTCCATGTCGGCGGGGCCGGATCCTATGTCGCGCTTTCCGAAGCGCGCACCGCGCGCGATGCCAGCCCCAAGGGGCGGCCGCTCAACCATATCGGCATCGAGGTCGACGATCTCGACGATGCCGAACGGCGCGTGATCGCCGCCGGGCTCGGCCCGTTCAACCATGGCGACTATGCGCCCGGCCGCCGCTTTTACTTCCTCGATCCCGACGGAATCGAATATGAGGTGGTGAGCTACCGATGATTTCACGCCTTCCTCCCCCGCGGGCCGAGGTGTCGGCCTTCACCGCGCTCGACGCCTATCTGCGGCGGATCGGCTATGCGGGCCCCTGCGCGGTCGATCATACGACATTGGCGGGCATCGTCCGCGCGCATATCGCCGCGATCCCGTTCGAGAATGTCGACGTGCTGCTCCAGCGCCGCGTGTCGAGCGCCTTGCCGGCAATCTATGACAAGCTGGTCGTGCGGCGGCGCGGCGGCTGGTGCTTCGAACAGAACGGCCTGCTCGGCTGGGCGCTGACCGCGCTCGGCTTTCCAGTGATGCGGATTGGCGGCGGCGTGATGCGCGTGGAGCGCGGCGACGCCGCGCTCGGCAATCATCTTGCTCTGATCGTCATGCTTGACCGGCCCTGGCTGGTTGACGTCGGTTTCGGCGGCAGCCTCGCCGAGCCCATCCCCTTCGCGGAAGGGCGGCATGAGCATGCGCCGTTCGACATCGCGCTCAAGCCGATCGGCGAGGGCTGGTGGCGCTTCGAGGAATGGATCGGCGGCATGCCGTTCAGCTGGGATTTCCGCCCCGAACCCGCCGACGACAGCCGCCTCGCCGCGCATCTCATCGCACTGCAGACCGATCCCGCCTCGGTCTTCGTCCAGAACCTCGTCGCGCAGCGCCGCATTGGCTCGGTGCACCTGGCGCTGCGTGGCCGCGTCCTCACCGAATCGACCCCGTGGGCGCGCGAGAAACGCCTGCTCATGAGCGGGCAGGAGATCGTTGAGGTACTCGGCGAGCGGTTCGGATTGGATGTGCCGGAGGTCGCGGCGATGTGGCCGTCGATCGAGGCACGGCATCGGGATCTGTTCGGCTGACGGGCCTTCGGGGGGAGGGGCGGTGGGCCGTATCACCCCTCTTCTTCAGAGGAGGGGACGGTGGTGGAGAAGCGACGGCGGGGCTCAATGCCCCCGTTGGCGATCTTTTCCGGCTCCGCCGGAAGCTCGCTGCGCTCGCCTCCACCCCAACCCGGCATCGGGTTGGACTGCCCCCGGGCAGTCCAAGTCCAGTCCGGGGGGACCGGACGATCCGATGCCCTGAGGAGGAGGGGCAGGCCCTCCCTCCCGGCGCTTCCAGACTCTTTCTCGCTGCACCGCACCATCGCCTCTTGAAAGAAGACTGTTAGTTGGCTAACTAATATCCATGCGTCGCAAGCTCGAACGTGATCTCGCCACCCGCCTCAGCCCCGTCTCCCGCGCCTGGCAACAGCTTGCGGACGAGGTGCTGGCGGAACTGCGCGTGTCCAACTCGTCAGGCTGGTGCCTGATCTATCTCGATCGCC
Source organism: Sphingomonas zeicaulis (assembly GCF_050433225.1). NCBI lineage: Bacteria > Pseudomonadati > Pseudomonadota > Alphaproteobacteria > Sphingomonadales > Sphingomonadaceae > Sphingomonas > Sphingomonas zeicaulis. The sequence continues at coordinate 309,406 of NZ_JBNPXQ010000002.1, forward strand.
TCGGCCCCGCGGTGAAGCAGGGCGATCTCGCGCGCCAGATCGGCGTCACCCAGCCGTCGCTGGTGCGCACCTTGCAGCAGCTCGAGGCGCAGGGGCTGGTTGCGCGGCGCAACGATGCCGAGGATCGGCGCATCAACCATGTCAGCCTGACCGAAACCGGTGCGACGCTCGCCGCCAAGATCGAACAACGGCTGCAGGTGCTGCGCATCGAATTACTTGCCGATCTGCCGACCGAGGATATCGAGGCGACCTTGCGGGTCTGCGAGGTGCTCAGCCGGGAAATCGCCGCAAGGCGCCTCCAGCCATGATCGAACGCTTCGGTGGTGCGGCGGCGCTCTTCTCCCTGAAGTGCCTCGCGGCGGCGGCGCTCGCGCTGTTCGTGGCGTTCAGCATCGGGCTGGAACGGCCCTATTGGGCGTTCCTCACCACCTTCATCGTCGCGCAGCCGCTGGCGGGCGCAGTGCTGTCCAAGGCGCTGTTCCGTATCCTCGGCACCCTGATCGGCGCGACCGTGACGGTGCTGATGGTGCCGCCCTTGGTCAACGCGCCCGAGCTGCTCTCGATCGCGCTCGCCGGCTGGGTCGGGTTGTGCGTGTTCGTCTCGCTGCTCGATCGCACGCCGCGCGCTTATATGTTTGTGCTGTCGGGCTATACCTGCTGCCTGATCGCCTTCCCCAGCGTCGGCATCCCCGACCAGATCTTCACCGTCGCCAGCCTGCGCGTGCAGGAAATATTGATCGGCATCCTCTGCGGATCGCTGGTCCACGGGCTGGTCTTCCCCGGCTCGGTCGCCAACCTGCTGCTGGCGCGGGTCGCGGCGATCCTGCAGGATGCCGAGCGATGGTCGCGCGACGCGATCGCGACCGAGCCCGTCCCTGCCCTCGATGCGGAGCGCCGCCGCCTCGCGCGCGACATCGCCGAACTGCACCAGCTTTCGGGCCATCTTCCGTTCGAAACCGCGCGCCTCTCGCCGCGCGTCCGCACCGTGCGCGCGCTGCAGGATCAGCTCTCACTGCTGATGCCGCTGGGCGCGGCGGTGGAAGATCGCGTCGCGCAGCTGCAGCAATCCGGCAGCTTGTCGCCCGAGCTCGCCACGCTGCTCGATGACAGCCGCGCCTGGCTCGCCGCGCCCGACAGCGATCGCGCGCTGCGCCACGCCGGTGCCGAGGCGCTGCGCGCGCGCTGCGCCGCGCTGGAGCCCGCCGCCAGCCTCGACCTCGATTGGGCGGGCATGTTGCGGCTGAGCCTGCTCGCGCGCCTGTCTGACCTGATCGCCGCTCACCGCGACTGCCGCGACCTTGACGATCAGCTCCGCACCCACAGCCGGGAACCTGTCAGTGCGCGGGTCGCTGCGTTGCTCGATGGCCGCCGCGCACGCGAACTGCACCGCGATGTGGGTGGCGCGGCGCGCGGGGCGATGTCTGCCTTCCTCACCATCCTGATCGGCTGCTGCCTGTGGATCGGCAGCGGCTGGCACGATGGTGGCACCGCGGTGATGCTGGCGGGCGTCTTCCTCGCGCTGTTTTCCGCCAGTGACGATGCGTCGGTGCCGCTGCGCGGCTTCCTGATCGGCACTGCCCTGGCGACGATCATCGGCGCGATCTACGGCTTCGCCATCCTGCCGCGCGTCGACGGCTTCCCGCTGCTGATCGCGGTTCTGGCACCCACCTTGCTGGCGGGCGGCGCGCTGCTCGCCTCCCCGCGCTATGGCATCGTCGCTCTGTCGATGCTGCTCGGGCTGGGCAGCCCGGCGTTGCTGGGCGAACGCTATGTCAGCGATTTCACCGAATTCGCCAACGGCGCGCTCGCACAGCTCGTCGGCATCTGGTTCGCGATCGTGATGGCGCGACTGCTCCAGTCGGCCGGTGCCGAGGCGGCGGTGCGGCGCACGCTCCGTGCGGGATGGATCGATCTTGCCAATCGTTGCCTTGCTACCACCGCGCCGGACACGCGCGCGTGGATCAACCGCATGCTCGATCGCATGGGGCTGCTCGCACCCCGCCTCGCGGCGCGGGGCGAGGCGGGCGGGGCGCTGCTCTACGCGGCGCTGCGCGATCTGCGCACCGGCATCGCCGTCAGCGAATTGCGACAGCTCCGCTTCGATCGGCCGCGCGCCGGCCCTGACGCGCTGACGCCGGTGCTGCAGGATGTCTCGGCCTATTACCGCACGCTCGATCCCGATGCGCCGCAACCCGCGCCCGCACGGCTGCTGGCCGATATCGACGCCGCCATCGCCACGCTCACCGAGGATGCCGATGCCGGCATCCGCCGCCGCGCGACATTGGGCCTCGTCAGCCTGCGCCGCGCGCTGTTTCCGGACATCTCCGTATATTCGAAAGGCATTCCGGCATGACCGGTGAGATCGCGCTTGGCGGCGTCTTCCTGCCCACGCTCGTGCTGCTCAGCGGCGCGGCGCTGATCCTCACCGCGCTCGCCACCCGCCTCGTCGGGGCATTCGGGCTCTATCGCTTCGTCGCCTATCGCGCGCTGGTCGATCTCTGCCTGTTCGTCCTCATCCTCGGCGCCTTGTCCGTCCTCATCCCTCTTACCGGCATAACCCTATGAAGCAGTATCTCGCCCCCATCGGCCGCAGCGCGGCCACGATCCTCATCGTCGCCGCAGCGCTCGCCGCCGCGATCTGGATGTGGAACCATTATGAGCGCAGCCCATGGACGCGCGACGGCCGTGTCCGCGCCGATGTGGTGCGCGTCACCCCCGATATCGGCGGGCTGGTGACCGAGGTGGCGGTGAAGGACAATCAGATGGTCCACGCAGGCGACCTGCTGTTCGTGATCGATCGCCCGCGTTATGCGCTGGCCGTCGCGCAGGCCGAGGCGCGCGTCGCCAGCGCCCGCGCCACCTTGGGGCAGGCGCAGCGCGAGGCACAGCGCGATATGGCGCTGGGCGATCTCGTCGCCACCGAAAGCCATGAACAGAATGTCGCCCGCGTCGCCACCGCGCGCGCCGCACTGGCGGAGGCCATCACCGCGCTCGACGGCGCCCGTCTCGATCTGCGCCGCACCCGCGTCACCGCCTCGGTCAACGGCTCGGTCACCAACCTCGATCTTCATCCGGGCGACTATGTCGGCGCCGGCAAGCAGGCCATGGCGCTGATCGACGGCGACAGTCTGCGCGTCGAGGGCTATTTCGAGGAGACCAAGCTCGCCAATATCCGCGTCGGCGCGCCGGTGACGGTGAAGCTGATGGGCGAACAGGCGCTGCTTTCCGGTCATGTCGAAAGCATCGCCTATGGCATCAACGATGCCAGCCGCAGCGATTCCGACAATCTGCTGCCCACCGTCGAGCCGACCTTTTCCTGGGTGCGGCTGGCGCAGCGCATCCCGGTGCGCGTCCGGCTGGACAAGGCGCCGGATGCCGTGCGGCTGATCGCCGGCCGCACCGCGACGGTGACGATCCAGCCACCCGCGGCCGCCAAGGCCCAGCCAGCCCAGCCTGCCAGGCCGGCCGGCACCGCGAGGGGCTGATCCATGCGCCGCGCATTGCCCGCATTGCTGCTCGCCGCCACGCTTGCCGCCTGCACCGCGGGGCCGGACTATCGCCCGCCGGTCAACGCCGTCTCGCAGCAGCCCGCCGCGACCGGCGCCTTCCACTCGGCCGACGATCCCGCCTTCGCCCAGGCGCCGCTGCCTGATCGCTGGTGGCGCCTCTATGACGATCCCGCGCTCGACGCGCTGATCGCCGAAGCGCTCGCTGCCAATACTGACCTGCGCGTCGCCGACGCCAACCTCCGCCGCGCCGACGCGATCCTGCGCGAGACCGAGGCCGGCCGCCGCCTCGCCACCACCGTCAATGGCGGCACCACCTTGGCGCGGCCCTCCGGCACCGGTCAGGGGCTGCCCGGCACATTGGGTGACGATGCCTCGCTCTCATTGTCCTACCCGCTCGATCTTGCCGGCAAGATCCGGCGCGCGATCGAGGCGGGCACGGCCGATCGCGAAGCGGTGGAGGCGGCGCGCGATGCCGCCCGCGTCGCGGTGGTCGCGGCCACCGCGACCGCCTATGCCGATGTCTGCGCCGCCAATTTCGAGCTCGCGGTCAACCAGCGCGTCGTCGCCCTCCAGCGCGATACGCTGGCCGCGACGCAGCGGCTGCAGAAGGGCGGCCGCGGCACCGCGTTCGACGTATCGCGTGCCGCCGCCGCGCTCGACGGCAGCGAGGCGACCTTGCCCGCCTTCGCCACTCGCCGCCAGACCGCGCTCTATCGCCTCGCGACCTTGCTCGGCCGGCCGCCCGCGGATTATCCTGCCGCGGTCGCCGATTGCGCGCGCCTTCCCGATGTCGCCCGCCCGATCCCGGTGGGTGATGGCGCGGCGCTGATCCGCCGCCGGCCGGATATCCGCGCCGCCGAGCGCATGATCGCCGCGGACACCGCGCGCATTGGCGTCGCCACCGCCGATCTCTATCCGCAGGTCAGCCTCGGCGGCTCGATCGGGCTCGCCGGGCCGGTCTCGGGCACTGGCTCCGCCGCGTCGTTCGGGTTCAGCCTCGGGCCGCTGATCAACTGGTCCTTTCCCAACCGGCCGGTCGTCCGCGCGCGGATCGCGCAGGCCGGCGCGCAGGTCGACGCCGATATCGCCGCGTTCGACGGTACCGTGCTGCAGGCGCTGCGCGAAACCGAAAGCGCGCTCGAAACCTATCGGCAGGATCGCCAGATCGCCGCGCGGCTGGCCGAGGCGCGTGACAGCGCCGCGCTCTCGGCCACGCAGGCGGACCGGCTGTTCCGCTTCGGCCGCGGCGATTTCCTGTCGCTGCTTGATGCGCAGCGCAGCCTCGCCGCGGCGGAGGCGCAGAACGCCGCTGCCCGGTCGCGCCTCGTCGCCGACCAGATGGCACTCTTTACGGCGCTAGGCGGCGGCTGGCAGTAAGGCTCCGCGCATCGAGCGGTCCGGCCGGTGCTGGTGCGCCCAAGGGGGTAGGGGGCAGCCCTATCGCTGCGGCGCCGCTGCAGCCGCCGGCAGCACCTCGCGGTTGAAGCTCACCGTGCTCACCTTGGCGTCCAGCCCCTGCACCACCGCGGCGGTCAGGTCGTTGGTGGTGTTGCCGCCCAGTACGGTGCCGCGGTTGATCAGCAGCCCGCAATTCTTCTGCTTGTAGACCTGCGCGATCACCGGCTGCGCGTCTGTGCTGATCCGCTGCAGCGCCTTGGCGCGCGTCGCCTGCAATTCGCGCGTGCGCTGCTGCGCGACCGCCTCGATCGGCTGCAGCTTGGTGGCCAGCGCCCGCTGGCGCGCGGCGCGATCCTCCGGCTTCAGCCCGGCGGCCGCTGCCTGGAACGCCTTGATCTCGGCTTCGACCGGCCGGCGCTGGGTGTCGACCTCGGTCTGCGCCTGGGTCGCCAGCTCCTTCAGCCGCGCCTCGGTGGCGACGCCCACCTTGGAGGTCGCGATCATCGTGTCGATCGACAGCAGGCACAGTCCCGGAATCACCGGGCCGCCCAGCGAGGGCGCGGCCGGCTGGGCCTGCGCCTGCACCGCGGGTGCTGCGGCCAGTGTGACGAGAGCGGCAGTCGCCAGGCCGCGGCATCCGATGATGGACATCGATCAATCTCCCTCGAAGAACAGGCGCCGGCTTCTAGAAGCATGTCGGCGCGCTGCACAGGCCGCGGCCCGGCGCGATCACACCGGATAGGCTGTGCTGTACTTGGTCTGCGCCAGTGCGAAGTGGGAAGAGGTGCCGCCCACCGACGGATGCTCGCGCAAGGTCCGCATCAGGAAGCGTTCGAGGTCCGCCACATCTGCCGCCACGATGCGCAGCAGATAATCCCAGTCACCCGACATCGAATAGCATTCGAGCACCTCGGCGCGATCCTGCACGAACGCCTCGAACAGCGAAACATCGTCGCGCGAGTGGGTACGCATGCGGATGTTGCAGAACACGTTGACGCCGCGGCCGACCTTTTCCGGGTCGACCAGCCGCACCGCGCCGCGCAGCACGCCCGCCGCCTCCAGCGCCTTGATCCGCCGCCAGCAGGATGCGGGGGAGGCGCCCACGCGCGTGGCGAGCTCGGCATGGCTGAGCGCGCCGTCGCGCTGGAGTTCGGTGAGGATGCGGCGGTCGACCTGATCGAACTGAACCATTTGTTTCACCATTATCGTGATTTCTGAAGGGTTGGCGTCATTCATGCGGCAGAGTCGCGAAATCTGAAATGAATTTTCGCGCGCCATCCCTTATATTGTTCCGCATGGACGCTGCCACTTCCTCCCGGCCGCCCGAGGCCGCGACCGACTGGACCATTCCGCAGGATTGGGCGCGTTACACGCCCGATGAGCATGCGATGTGGGACCGGCTGTTCGCCCGCCAGCAGGCAATGCTGCCCGGCCGCGTCGCGCCTGCCTTTCTCGATGGGCTCGATGTGCTGCGCATGTCGCGCCCCGGCATCCCCGATTTCGCCGAGCTGTCGGACCGGCTGATGCGCGCCACCGGCTGGCAGGTGGTCGCGGTGCCCGGGCTGGTGCCCGACGACGTCTTCTTCGATCATCTCGCCAACCGCCGCTTCGTCGCCGGCCGCTTCATCCGCACGCCCGAGCAGATCGACTATCTGCAGGAACCGGACGTGTTTCATGACGTGTTCGGCCATGTCCCGCTGCTCGCGAACCCGGTGTTCGCCGATTATATGCAGGCCTATGGCCGCGGCGGGCAAATGGCGCTGGCGCGCGGCATGCTGCCGCAATTGTCGCGGCTCTACTGGTACACCGTCGAATTCGGGCTGATCCGCGACGGCGACGCGCTCAAGCTCTACGGTGCCGGCATCGTCTCCTCTTATGGCGAATCGGTATTCGCGCTCGACGATCCCTCGCCGCACCGGATCGCGTTCGATCTGCAGCGGGTGATGCGCACCAAATATCGCATCGACGATTATCAGCAGAATTATTTCGTGATCAACAGCTTCGAAGATCTGTTGGCGCGCACCGCCGGCACCGATTTCGCGCCCGTCTATGACGCGCTGGAATCGCTGCCCGATATCGAGATCGACACCATCCTGCCCGAGGACCGCGTCATCACGCGCGGCACCCAGGCCTATGCGCGGGGCCGCGCCGCGCGCTGATCGCCGGCTTGCGTCCTCGCGCCGCGCCCCGCAGGCTCTTGCGCGTGGATGGTCTGCTGCTTGAACCCTGGATGCTGCGCGCCGACTGGCGCGCCGGCGACCGGCCGTGCCTGCTGGTCGACCTTGCCGCATGGCCGCCGGACAAGCCGGTCGACCCGCGCCCGCCGGTGCCGCTGATCGGAATCGGCGCCGCGAGTGCAGGGGGCTCGATCTGCTGATCGACCGCCCCGCAGCCCGCAACGCGATCGATCGGGCTATGCGCGATGCGCTGTTCGAGGCGTTCCAGCTTGCCGCGCTCGACGAGAGCATCGATCGCATCCGCCTGCGCGCCGCTGGCCGCTGCTTCTCGATCGGTGCCGACCTCGCCGAATTCGGAATGGTGCCCGATGCCGCCACCGCGCACGCCATCCGCATGCGCAGCTTGCCCGCGCGCGCTGCTGCCGTCCGCCGCGATGCTCGACGTCCATGTGCAGGGCGGCTGCGTCGGTGCCGGGCTCGAACTCGCGGCGTTCGCGGGCCGGCTCAGCGCCGCGCCCGATCGATGCCTGGTTCCAACTCCCCGAACTGGCGATGGGCATCCTCCCCGGCGCCGGCGGCACCGTATCAGTGCCGCGCCGCATCGGCCGCAAGCGCGCCGCGCTGCTGATGCTTTCCGGCCGGCGGATCGATGCGCACCGCGCGCGCGACGGGGGGCTGGTCGACGCCATCATGGATGAGGATGCCGTTGACGATCGTCGCGCGGACATCGGCGGCGGCAGGATCACCGGCCAGCGCCTCCCGGTCCTGCGCCAGCAGCACGAGGTCGCCGGCGCGCCCGTTTCTACGCGCCGGATGCAGCCCAGCGCCTGCGGGTCGGCAAGGAACAGGTCGAGCGCCGCGTCAAAATCCAGCGCCTCGTCCGCGCCCAGCACCGCGCCCGCCGCCGTCTATGATGCGATGCTGCGGATGCGGCGCGTACGCAAACGTAACGGCGGCTTCGGCTGGGCGGTGCTGCGCGACCTGGCGGACCGCGCCTTGTGGACCGAGCGCTTCGAATTCCCCACCTGGCAGGACTATCTCAGGAACCGATAACGCTTCACCGAGGCCGACCTGGCGCTCCATGGCGAAGTGAAAGCGCTTTGCGCGCCGGACGACGGCATGCACATCCGTCACCGGCTGGAACGACCGTTCGGCTCGGTGCGCTGGCAGGCGGACACGACCGATCCAGGCACCGCGCCGATCAGCTTCACGCCTTGACCGGCGTCCGCCTCACTTCATCGTCGGAATGATGAAGCTCTGGTCGATCACCGATCCGCCGCTCGGCCAGCGCTGCGTCACCTTCTTCAGCCGCGTGTAGAAGCGGATGCCGTCCATCCCATATTGATCCATGTCGCCGAAGCCCGAACGCTTCCAGCCTCCGAAGCTGTGATAGGCGACCGGCACCGGGATCGGCACGTTGATGCCGACCATGCCGACCTCGACCGTGCTGGCGAAGCGCCGCGCGGCATCGCCGTTGCGGGTGAACAGCGCCACGCCATTGCCATATTGATGCTTGGTCGCAAGATCGACCGCGTCCTCGAAAGTCTCGGCGCGCACGATCTGCAGCACCGGGCCGAAAATCTCGTCCTGATAGCTCTGCATCTCGGGAGTCACATGATCGAGCAGGGTCGGCGCGAGGAAGAAGCCTTCCTCATAGCCCTGCAGTGCGAAGCCGCGGCCGTCGATCACCAGTTCGGATCCCTCGTCGACCGCCATCTGGATATAATTCTCGATCCGCGCCTTGTGCTGTCCGGAAACGACCGGGCCATAATGCGCGTCGGCATCGGTCGAGATGCCGACCTTCAGCGTCTCGATGCCGTCGATCAGCTTGCCGCGGAGCGCCTCGGCGGTCTGGGCACCCACCGGCACGACCACCGGCAGTGCCATGCAGCGCTCGCCCGCGGAGCCATAGGCGGCGCCGAGGATGTCGGCGACGGTCTGGTCGAGATCGGCATCGGGCAGCACGATGCCGTGATTCTTGGCGCCGCCCATGCACTGCGCGCGCTTCCCCGCCGCGGCGGCGCGCTGATAGACATAGTTGGCGATGTCGGAGGAGCCGACGAAGCTCACCGCCTTGATGTCCGCATGGTCGCAGATCGCATCGACAATCAGCTTGTCGCCATGGACGACGTTGAGCACGCCCTTGGGCAGCCCCGCCTCGATCGCCAGTTCGGCCAGCCGCACCGGCACCGAAGGATCGCGCTCGGAGGGTTTCAGGATGAAGGCGTTGCCGCACGCGATCGCGACGGACGACATCCACAGCGGGATCATCGCCGGGAAGTTGAACGGGGTGATGCCGGCGACGACGCCAAGCGGCTGGCGCATCGAATAGACGTCGATGCCAGGGCCTGCGCCCTCGGTATATTCGCCTTTCATCAGATGCGGCACGCCGCAGGCGAACTCGACGACCTCAAGCCCGCGCTGGATATCGCCCTTCGCGTCGGACACCACCTTGCCATGTTCGGACGCGAGCAGTTCCGCCAGCGCGTCCATATTGTCCTCGATCAGCGCCTTGTACGCGAACATGACGCGCGCGCGGCGCTGCGGGTTGGTCGCGGCCCACTCGACCTGCGCCACCTTCGCGCTGGCGACCGCGCGCTCGAGCATCGCGACCTCGCCCAGTTCGACCTGTGCCTGCACCTGCCCGATCGTCGGCGCATAGACGTCACCCAGACGTCCCGGCTCGGAAACGATCGCGCCGTCGATGAAGTGGCTGATCATGCGCATCGCTGCTCTCCTGCTGCTGCTTGTCGTGCCTCCGGCATTAGTTCATGCAAATCGCCACAGGAACCAGCATGATTGGCCGTATGGGTGTGCGAAAATGCAGCAGCTGAACTGGGATGACCTGCGGCTGTTCCTCGGCATCGCCCGCGCGGGACGGCTGATCGGCGCAGGCCGGCGGATGGGGCTGGATCACAGCACCGTCGCGCGGCGGCTGACCGCGCTCGAAACCGCGGTGGGCAGCCGGCTGTTCGATCGCGGCCCCCGCGGCGTGCAGCCGACCGAGGCCGGGCGCCGCCTGCTCGACCATGCCGAGCGGATCGAGGCGGAGATCGCCGGCGCCACCGCGGCATTGGGAGGCGGCGATGCGCGCATCTCGGGCACGGTCCGCCTCGCCACGCCGGAAGCGTTCGGCATCTATCTGGTCGCGCCCAACGCACGCCGGCTCCACGCCGCGCATCCCGAACTGCGCCTCGAACTCGCGCCCGAACCGCAACTCGTCAGCCTGCCCAACCGCGAGGCCGATGTCGCCGTGCTGCTCAACCGGCCGCAGGCGGGCGCGATCGTAGCGCGCCACCTCATCGACTATCGCCTCGGCCTCTACGCCTCGCGCGCGTGGCTCGATGCGCACGGCCCGGTCACGCTCGATCAGCTCGCCCGGCTGCCCTTCGCCTGGTATATAGACGCCCGGATCGACGCCCCCGAACTGCGCTTCCTCAGCGAAGTCTCGGCAGAGGCGACCCCGGTCTTCGGCTCCACCTCGATCGCCGCGCAGCACGCCGCGGTCGCGGGCGGACTGGGGCTCGGCGTACTCCACCTGTTCGCGGCGGATGCCGACCGCGAACTGGTCCGCATCCTGCCGCAAGCGATCGAGATCCGCCGCAGCTATTGGGTGGCGATGCCCGCCGACCAGCAACGCCTGCCCCGCGTCCGCGCCGTCATCGACTTCCTCGATGACATCGTGGCGTCAGCGCATGGGCTGCTGTGAGGGGGGCAGAGGAGCGCCGAACCAACCTGTCCTCCCCGAGCAAAGCTCGAGGAGGACAAGAAATGCTTCAGCCGATCACGAACCGCTGGCAGCCAGCCACGCGGTCACATCATCCGCCACCTTGTTCGCCGCCTCGTTGATCGCACGGCCCACCGGCACCGGCTTGGCCTCGCCCGCCGGCACCCGCGCCTCGAAGCGGCGCGTCACCACCTCGTCGCTGCCCTCGCGCTGAAGCACCGCGTCATAGGTGACGACAGCTTCCATCCGGGTCGCGTCGAGCCCGAAATTCTGCAGTTCGCCCGACAGCCGCATCCCCGGCGCGCCGGCATAGTCGCGCGGGCCGACGACGACGCGGCCGGTGCGCGCACCGATCGTCTCTTCCAGCAGCCGTTCGAACAGGCGGGCAGGGACTTCCACCCACACCGCTTCCTTCAGATAGGCGACCTGCGTCGCGCCCGACTGCACGGGCACGCGGGTGGTGGCGAGCGCCGCCGGCACCCGCGGCACCAGCACCGCGATCGCCGAATCGGGCTTGGCGGTCAGGATCTTGCCGGGCTCGACGCTGGAGGTGGCCGAAAGCGTCAGCAGCGAGGGCGGCGGATCCTCCCCGAAGCTGATGCATCCGCCAACCGCCAGCGCGGCGGCGAGGGCGAGCAACGATCTGGTCATTTCCGGTCGCCCTTTCCTGGCTCGTAATCCGGCAGTTTCTGCGATCCGATCAGCGATCCGGCGCCGCCGCGATCGAGGCGGCCGGCAACCGCGGTCAATGCTTCCGACATTTCGCGCAGGTCACGCACGAGCTGGCCGACCTCCGGCAAGGTGCGCCGCGAGAAATTGTCGATGCCGGGCCGCGCCGCGGTGATCGCGCCGTCGAGATTCTCCATGCTCTTTTTGGCCGCCGCCACCGCCTCGCGCAGATCGCCGACCAGCGGACGGCCTTCCTTGTCCAGCAGGTCGTTGGTGGTGCCCGCCAGCTTGCCGATCTGTTCGGCGGCGGTGCCGGCCTGGCGGATCGCGATGCGCGTCTCGGCGAGGGTCGCGGCGATCTCCGGCCCGCGATCGGCGAGCGAGCCCGACAGGCGATCGGCATTTTTGAGGATGCCCGCGATCGACTTCTGGTTCTCGTCCGAAAGCACTTCGGTCAGCCGCTCGGTCAATGTCGAGAGTCGCTCGAGCAGCTTCGGCGCGCTGTTCAGCAGTTCGCCCAGTGCACCCGGTTTGGTCGGGATTACCGGCACGCCGCCGGGCCCGATCTCGGTGATCGGCTTGGCGCCCTTCATCGCGCCGTCGAGCTGGATCTGCGAGACGCCGGTGAAGCCGACGCCCTGGATCGTCGCCGTCGTGCCGTCGAGGATCGGCACTTCCTCCTTCACCGCGATGCGCACGCGCACGAACTGCGGATCGGGTTGCCACAATTTGATTTCGGTCACCTGGCCGGAAGGCACGCCCGAAAAGGACACCGCCGAACCTTTGGCCAGCCCGTCGACCGATTGCTTGAAGAAGATGTCGTAATTCTTCTCCACGCCGCCACCCAGGCGGGCGAGCCAGACGGTGAAGATCGCGGTGGCGGCGAGCAGGATCAGCACAACGCTGCCGACGAGCACCTGATTGGAGCGGGTTTCCATCTAGCGCCTCATGCCCCCTTGCCGGTCTTGGCGGTCGCACCGGCTGCGGCGCGATCGATCGCGTCGGTCGCGGCGCGTCCGCGCGGCCCATTGAAATATTCCTGGATCCACGGATGGTCCAACGCCAGCAATTCCGGGATCGTTCCGACCGCGATCACCTTGCGGTCCGCCAGCACCGCTACGCGGTCGCAGATCGCATAGAGCGTGTCCAGGTCGTGCGTGATCAGGAACACGGTCAGTCCCAGCGTCTCCTTGAGCTCGCGGGTGAGCGTGTCGAACGCCGCGGCACCGATCGGGTCGAGGCCCGCGGTGGGTTCGTCGAGGAACAGCAGCTCGGGATCGAGCGCCAGCGCGCGCGCCAGCCCGGCGCGCTTGCGCATGCCGCCCGACAGTTCCGAAGGATATTTGGGGCCCGCATCCGCCGGCAGCCCGGTCATCACCACCTTGTAGGCGGCGATCTCATCGAGCATCGACTGGCTGAGCTTCGGATAGAATTCGCGCAGCGGAACCTGCACATTCTCGGCAACGGTCAAGGTCGAGAACAGAGCGCCGCCCTGGAACAGCACGCCCCAGCGCTTGCGGATCGCGACCGTTTCCTCGTCGTCGCGGTTGAGCATCGGCTCACCGAACACCTCGACCTGGCCCTCGACCGGGCTCTGCAGCCCGATGATCGAGCGCATCAGCACCGACTTGCCGGTACCCGATCCACCGACGACGCCCAAAATCTCGCCCTTGCGCACGGTCAGGTCGAGCCCCTCATGGACGACCTGCTTGCCGAACGCGTTCTTCAGGTTGGACACGCAGATCGCGGTCTCGCCCTCGGCGATGCGCTCTGCGGGATCCTCATCCTCGTCGAAGGGTTCGTCGCTCATATCCAGCCGACCCAGGTGAAGAAGACCGCGAAGAAGGCGTCGAGCACGATTACGAGGAAGATCGCCTGCACCACCGCGGCGGTCGTGCGCAGGCCAACTTCCTCGGCATTGCCTTCCACCTGCATGCCCTGGAAGCAGCCGGTCATCGCGATGATGGCGCCGAACACCGGCGCCTTGACGAGGCCGACATAGAGGTCGGTCAGCGGCACGACTTCGCGAACCCGCTGGATGAAGGTGATCGGCGGGATCTCCAGCGAGATCCAGCACAGCAGCCCGCCGCCGATGATCGCGACCAGTGAGGCGTAGAAGCCGAGCAGCGGCATCAGCACCACGGTGGCGATGACGCGCGGCAGCACCAGCGCTTCCATCGGGCTGACGCCGATCGTGCGCATCGCATCGATCTCTTCGGTCAGCTTCATCGTGCCGAGCTGCGCGGCGAAGGCGCTGCCGGAACGGCCGGCGACCATGATCGCGGTCATCAGCACGCCCAATTCGCGCAAGGTGATGCGGCCGATCAGGTTGATCGTGAACACTTCCGCGCCGAACTGGCGCAGCTGCACCGCACCCTGCTGCGCGATGACGATGCCGATCAGGAAGCTCATCAGCCCGATGATGCCGAGCGCGGAGACGCCCACCACCTCGAAACGCTGAACCACCGCGTTGAGGCGGAAGCGGCGCGGATGGCGGATGACGGCGCACGCGGCCATCACCGTCGCGCCGAGGAAACCGAGCAGGCCGGCAAGCGTGCGGCCCGAACTGATCACCGCCGCGCCGATCTCGCTCAGCACACGGATGAAGGGATGGGTGCGGTCCGGCCGCATGCGCACGGGCTTGTCGGCCTGCGCGACCTGGTCGATCAGCCGCTGCGCATCGGCATCGGCCCCCACGATCTCCGCGCCATGGTCGCGCGCGATCCGGTACATGATCCAAGCACCGACCGTGTCGATATGCTCGACCTGCGAAAGGTCGACGCGGTCGAACGGCGTCGTGGTCTTTTCCAGGCGGTCGGGCACGTCGCCCAGCCGGGCGAGCGAAAGCGAGCCGCTCGGTCGCAGCACGCAGTGATCGCCCTCATGGACGGTGACGAAGTCGGCTGCAGAACTCATCCCGTCGCCTCATTGAGGCAATCGGGCTGGATCGGCAAGCGCTTAGCGCGCAAAATAGACATGCCGAAGCCAACCGTGACGGCTACGCCACGATCCATGTGTCGGCGATGTCGCAACCCTGTTCCGCTCTTCACCCCGGCACAACGCACGAGATGCGATTCGGTCGCGCCACAGGGCGGCGCGACCGAAAAAACGCCTTACTTGGGCGAAAGCACCATCAGCATCTGGCGGCCTTCCATGCGCGGATGGGCTTCGACCTTCGCGGTTTCCGCCGTATCCGCCTGCACGCGCTGCAGCAGGATCATGCCCAGCTGGCCATGGCTCAGCTCACGGCCGCGGAATCGCAGCGTGACCTTCACCTTGTCACCTTCTTCGATGAACTTGTGGATCGACCGCATCTTCACGTCATAATCATGATCGTCGATGTTCGGACGCATCTTGATCTCTTTGATCTCCTGCGTCTTCTGGGTCTTCCGGGCCTGGTTGGCCTTCTTCTGGGCTTCATACTTGAATTTGCCGACGTCCAGGAACTTCGCGACCGGCGGGTCGGCGTTCGGGGAAACTTCGACGAGGTCGAGGCCGACTTCCTGAGCCTGCTCGATTGCCTCACGCGTATACATGACGCCCAGATTCTCGCCATCGCCGTCGATCACCCGAACGCGGGGCGACTGGATGAACTCATTGTAGCGCGGACCGTTCAGCGGGACCGGCGGCGCCCCCATTGGACGCCTCATCATGGGCGGACGTATAACACTTTCTCCTATCGTGGACTTCAATCGGCGCGATATAAGTGTCGCGACGCCATTCGCCAAGGGTTTGCGCGGAATTGGACGCCAATTTGTAACCGTCTGTGGCACGCACGCTGCAACTGCGCGCCGTCTTTCGCTCCCTTCCCCGAGGGGGGAGGGGAGCGAATAGAGTTACCGCAGGTCGGGCGGAACCGCCTCGCCCTTCAGCCAGGCGACGGCGTCTTCCAGCTTCAGGATCTTCTGGCCTTCCACGCCCAGCGTCCGCACCGCGACGGTGCCTTCCTCGGCCTCGCGCTTGCCGACCACCAGCAGGTGCGGAACCTTGGCGAGGCTGTGTTCGCGCACCTTGTAGTTGATCTTCTCGTTGCGCAGGTCGGTCTCCGCGCGCAGCCCGGCCGCCGCCAGCGTCTTCGCCGCCTGCTCGGCATAGTCGTTCGCGTCGGACACGATCGTCGCGACCACCGCCTGCACCGGCGACAGCCACAGCGGGAAGCGGCCGGCATGATGCTCGATCAGGATGCCGATGAAGCGTTCGAACGTGCCGAGGATCGCGCGGTGCAGCATCACCGGGCGATGCTTGGCGCCATCCTCGCCGACATAGCTGGCATCGAGTCGTTCGGGCAGCACCGTATCCGCCTGGATCGTGCCGACCTGCCAGGTGCGGCCGATCGCGTCGGTCAGGTGGAACTCGAGCTTGGGCGCATAGAAGGCGCCTTCGCCGGGCAGTTCCTCCCAGCCATAGGCTTCGGTCGCGCGGCCGCTCGCTTCCACCGCGTCGCGCAGGATCTGCTCGGCGCGGTCCCACATCTCGTCGCTACCGAAGCGCTTCTCCGGGCGCAGCGCCAGCTTGATCGCATAGCTGTCGAAGCCGAGATGCTTGTAGACGCTGTCGAGCAGGTCGCAGAAATCGCGGATCTCGTCGATCAACTGGTCTTCGCGGCAGAAGATGTGGGCATCGTCCTGGGTGAACTGGCGCACGCGCATGATGCCGTGCAACGCGCCATGCGGCTCGTTGCGGTGGCAGCAGCCGAATTCGGCCATGCGGATCGGCAGGTCGCGATAGCTCTTGATGCCCTGGCGGAAGACCAGCACATGCGCCGGGCAGTTCATCGGCTTGAGCGCCATCAGCTCCGCCTTGCCCGACAGGATCGGCGCATCGTCGTCGGTCGAGGGAATCTCGTCCGGTACGATGAACATGTTCTCGCGATACTTGCCCCAGTGGCCTGACTGCTCCCACTGGCGCGCGTCCATCAGCTGCGGGGTCTTCACCTCGGCATAGCCGTTGCCGTCCAGCCGGCGGCGCATATAGGCCTCCAGCTGGCGCCACAATATATAGCCCTTGGGGTGCCAGAACACCGAGCCCTGCGCCTCTGGCTGGAGGTGGAACAGGTCCATCTCCGCGCCGATCTTGCGATGGTCGCGCTTGGCGGCCTCCTCCAGCCGGAACAGATGCTGGTCGAGCTGCTTCTTGTTGAGCCAGCCGGTGCCGTAAATGCGGCTCAGCATCGCATTCTTCTGGTCGCCGCGCCAATAGGCGCCGGAAACGCGCATCAGCTTGAAGGCCTGCGGGTCGAGCTTGCCGGTGGAGGCGAGGTGCGGGCCGCGGCACATGTCGAGCCAGTCGTCGCCCGACCGATAGATCGTCAGCTCCTCGCCCTCGGGCAGTTCGGCGGCCCATTCGGCCTTGAAGGTCTCACCCTCGGCCTGCCAGCGCGCGATCAGATCCTCGCGCGACCAGACCTCGCGCTTCAAGGGCTTGTTGGCGCGGATGATCTCGCGCATCCGCTCCTCGATAGCGGGCAGATCCTCGTCGGTGAACGGACGATCCTTCGGCGCGAAATCATAATAGAAGCCATCCTCGGTCGAGGGACCGAAGGTGATCTGCGTGCCGGGAAACAGCGATTGCACCGCCTCCGCCAGCACATGCGCGAAATCGTGGCGCGCGAGTTCGAGCGCGTCGGCCTCGTCGCGGCCGGTGACTAGCGCCAGGCTGGCATCGCCCTCCAGCGGGCGGTTGATGTCGCGCAGCTCGCCATCGACCTTGGCGGCGATCGCCGCCTTGGCGAGGCCGGGTCCGATGGCGGCAGCGATGTCCCCGGGGGTAGTGCCCGGAGCGACTTCTCGGACGGAACCGTCGGGAAGCGTGATCCGGAACATCTGCGACATGGGAATGATCTTACCTTCAAGAGTGGGCGAATGGACGCGGGGCGGCTTATGCGTTCCCGCGGCGCTTATAAGCAAGTCAGTTGCTGAGGGCATGGTCAGCTGTCTGCGCGGGGCGACAGATCGTCGGCCGGCACGAGGCTGAGCGTTTCAGCGTCATGGCCGGCGCGATGGCCAGCGGTGCGAGGTCCGGTGTTTGAACGGCAATCCATGATCCAACCCTTCTGCGTCCGTAAGCGACGAGATGAGAAGGAAGACGCCGGCCCACCCATCCCGGGTGGCCGTTCCGGCTGCTCAGTTAACTGCGCGCAGCCGAAAACACCCCCGAAGCATCGGAGGTGGTAGTCGTCGTGGAAAAGGCGACTCGCGAAACCATGTGTGTATTCTAGCGCAATACCGGGTGCACATGCCAGCCCCGCAGTGCTTCGCGCTTAACGGCGCCCGAACGGCACCACCTTGTTGCCGGCGTCATGGCCGATATCGGCGCGGCCGAGGAAGGGGATGCCCGCTTCCGCGCACCAGCGCTCGGCAATCTCCAGTTCGTCCTCGCCGAACGGAATGTCATTATCCTCGATCCGGCTGCAGCGGCCGAGCCGCAGCCCGGCGGCGCGGCGCACCTCCGGGCTGGCGGCGATGTGCGCCATCGCCCGGTCGATCGCGTAGAGCAGTTCGCTGACCTCCTCCACCATCAGCACATGGCCGTCGAGGTCGGGCAGCCACGGCGTGCCGACCAGATGCGACAGGATGGTAAGGTTGAATGCCGCCGCAAGGGTGCCGGGTGCGATCGAGGCTTCGAGGGTGGATGGATCGCGCGCCACCAGCCAGTCGAGCGCGCGGATCACCCCCGCCTCGCCGCCCTCCAGATGGATGTCGTTGGGCATCGGGCCATGCGCCACCCCGCCTATCCCCGCGCCATAGAGCGCGCCGAGCAAGGTGCCGGTGTCGCTATAGCCCAGCCAGGTCTTGCCACGCGCCGCGGTGCCCAGCCGCGGCATCACCCGGCCGACGATCCGCGCCGAACCATAGCCGCCGCGCGCGAACCAGATCGCGTCGATCGCTGGATCGTTCGCCATCTCGACGATTGCGTCGGCACGCTCGGCATCGGTGCCGGCGAAATGGCCGCAGGCGAGGAAACATTGCGGGTGGAACAGCAGTTCGGGCGCGTCGTCGCCCAGATAGGTGTTCGCCAATGCGGTCACCCGCGCCGCCGTTTCAGGGTCGAGCCGCCGCGCGGGCGCGACCACTCCGATCCGCATGCTCTATCCCCCGCTTGTCGGCGCTTCGAAAAGCGTTGATAGCCGCCAGCGATGATCGGCGGCAAATCCTTCTTCTTCATCGGCATCGGCGGCAGCGGCATGCTGCCCCTCGCCTCCATCCTGCGTGCGCGGGGAGACACGGTCGCGGGGTCGGACCGCAGCCTCGACCAGGAAGGGGCGGGCGCCAAGTTCGATTATCTGCGCGCGCAGGGCATCGCGCTGTTCCCGCAGGATGGCAGCGGGGTGGTCTCCGCCGACCAGATCGTCGTCGCGTCCGCCGCGATCGAGCATGGTGTGCCGGATATGGTTGCCGCGCGCGACGTCGGCGCGCTGCGCCTGATCCGCGCCGAACTGCTCGCTAGCCTGTTCAACGATTCGCCCAATGGCGTCGGCGTCGCCGGCACCAGCGGCAAGTCGACCGTTACCGGCATGATCGCCTGGATACTCCACGCCACCGGCCGTGATCCGACGGTGATGAACGGCGCGGTGATGAAGAATTTCGTCACCAACGATGCGCCCTTCGCCAGCGCGCTGGTGGGGGAGGGCGACGTATTCGTCAGCGAAGTGGACGAGAGCGACGGCTCGATTGCGCTGTATCGCCCGGAGGTCGCGGTGGTCGGCAATGTCTCGCTCGATCACAAGCCGCTGGAGGAATTGCGCCAGCTGTTCGGTGACTTCCTGCATCATGCCAAGACCGCGGTGGTCAATCTCGACAATGCCGACAGCGCCGGGCTGGCGGATGGCCATGCCTCGGTGATCACCTATGGCATCGACAAGCCCGCGGCGGCGCTCTCCGCCTCTGCGATCGTCGAGCATCCCTTCTCGGTCGAATTCACGCTGACCGCGAACGGCAGTGCGATCCCGGTCAGCCTGCAGGTGCCCGGCCGCCACAACGTCGCCAACGCGCTCGCCGCGATCGGCGCCGCGACCGCGCTCGGGCTGAGCGCGGAGGACGCCGCGCAGGCCCTGGGCGGCTTCATCGGGCTGCGCCGTCGCTTCGACCTCGTCGGCGAGGCCGGCGGCGTCGCGGTGATCGACGATTTCGGCCACAACCCTGACAAGATCACGGCGACCCTCGCCACCTTGCATGCCTTTCCCGGCCGGCTGCTGCTGCTGTTCCAGCCGCATGGCTATGGTCCGCTCAAGGTGATGCGCGAGGCGCTGATCGACTGTTTCGCGGAAGGTATGGCGGCGGACGACCTGCTGCTGATGCCCGATCCCGTCTACAAGGGCGGCACCGTCAACCGCGAGGTCGGCAGCGGCGACATCGTCGACGGTATCGTCGCGGCGGGGCGCGACGCGCGTCATATCGCCGATCGCGATGCCTGCGCCGCGACTCTGGTCGATATCGCGCGGCCGGGCGACCGCATCGTCGTAATGGGCGCGCGGGATGACAGCCTGCCGGCGTTCGCCGCGGGCATCGTCGACGCGCTCGGCCGCCGTACGGGGTGATTCCCGTCGCGAAACATGGCAGGATGGGCAGAGAGTTCGTTCCGGAGGTGTCATGTTCCGCAAGCTGTTCCTCGCCCATCCCGCCGATGTCGGCGAAAGCTATGGCGAACATCTGCGGACGGCGGGGCGCTTCGGCCTGGCGATGATCGGCGGCGGCACCGCCTGCCTCATCCATGCGATCGTGCCCGCCTGGTTCGCGACGCGCGGCAGCGACACCATCGCCACCCTCCATCGCCGCATGGTCGCAACCCGCGCGCGCCGCCGTGCCGCCGCGGTGGAGATGCGCACCGTCGACTATGTGATCTGATCCCAGCCGCCAGCCACGCTGATCGCGCCATTTTGCGGGCGATTTGCATTCCCACTTCTCCACGCGATGTTCTAGGGGACAGCGCATGAGCGATCCGGCCTATCTCGACCGCGCCGACGGCGTCCGCCTCGCCTATCGTTTCCGCTCCGGCCGCGGGCCGGTGATCGTCTTCCTGCCGGGCTACATGTCCGACATGGAAGGATCCAAGGCGGTCGCGCTCGATGCCTGGGCGGCGGCGGAAGGCCGCGCGGTGCTGCGCTTCGACTATTCGGGCTGCGGCGCCAGCGCGGGCGATTTCGAAACCGCCACCTTGGCCGGCTGGCGTGACGATGTGCTGCTGCTGCTCGACCGGATCGTCACCGGTCCGGTGGTGCTGGTCGGCTCGTCGATGGGCGGCTGGCTGATGCTGCTCGTCGCGCTGGCGCGGGCGGAGCGGGTGGGCGGCATGGTCGGCATCGCCGCCGCGCCCGACTTCACCGATTGGGGCTTCACCCAGGAAATGAAGCTCGAACTGCTCTCGCGCGGGCGGCTCGAGGAAGTCTCTCAATATTCTGACAAGCCCACCGTCACCACCCGCGCCTTCTGGCAGTCGGGGGAGGCGAATCGCGTCCTCCATGCCGAGATCGCGATCGACTGCCCGGTGCGGCTGCTCCACGGCCAGCGCGATCCGGACGTGCCTTGGGAATATGCGATCCACCTCGCGCGGCGCCTTCGTTCAGCCAATGTCCAGACTCTGCTGGTCAAGGACGGCGATCACCGGCTGTCGCGCGATGCCGATATCGAACGGCTGATCGCGGCGGTGGCCGAGGTCTGCCGTCTTTCGGAGAGTCAGTGATCCTTCTTCCCCTTCTGCTGTTGGCGCAGGCCGCAGCACCCGCCGACGATGCGCCCTTGCCCTCGCTTTCGGAGCGGGAGAATGCCGAGCGGTTCGAACGCTGCGCTGACCTCGCGATCGACGATCCCCAGCGCGCCATCGACGAAGCCAGCACATGGCGCATGTCCGGCGGCAGCTTCGCCGCGCGCCAGTGCCTCGGCCTCGCCTACGCGCAGCTCGAGCGATGGGTGCCGGCCGCGACCGCGTTCGAGCAGGCGGCGCATGAGGCGGAAATCGCGCGGGATGCGGCCGCGGCCAATCTCTGGCTGCAGTCGGGCAATGCCCAGTTGGCCGCCGGCAATGCCGACAAGGCGCAGGCCGCGTTCAGCGCCGCGCTCGGCACCGGCGCGCTGCAGGGGCTCAACCGCGGCGAGGCGCATCTCGATCGCGCCCGCGCGATGGTGGCGCTCGGCAACAATGCCGGCGCGCGCAACGATATCGATCGCGCGCTGGAATTCGCGCCTGCCGATCCGCTCGCCTGGCTGCTCTCCGCCACGCTTGCGCGGCGGATGAACGATCTGCCGCGCGCGCAGAAGGATATCGACGAGGCGGTGAAGCGCGCGCCCGACGATGCCTCGGTCGCCTATGAGGCCGGCGTGATCGCGCTCAAGTCCGGGGCCGAGGGTGCTGCCCGCGCCGCCTGGAAGGGCGCAATCGCCGCCCAGCCCGGCAGCCCGGCCGCCAAGGCGTCGGAACAGGCGCTGACCCAACTCGACGGCGGCGTCACCCAGAGCCCGGTGGCGGCAACGCCGACTCAGCCTGCGGTCGAAAAGCCCGCCCCCGCAGGCCGTTGATCCCTCAAGTCGTTCGTCGAATCGCAGGAGGTACGCGGCTTGCCGCCTCCGCCTCAGCAGTTACAGCGGCAACAAAATGTTTCCGGAGTCGTCCATGCGTCTATTCGTCGCTGCCTTTTTCTCCTTGCTGATCGCGGTGCCTGCCGCGGCGCAGGATGTGCCGATCGGTAAATTGCCGGCGGGCACCACCCCGACCGCCTACCGCCTCGACCTCAACGTCGATCCCGAGCAGGAACGGTTCACCGGCCATGCCGAGATCGACGTCACGCTCGACAAGGAGACGTCGGGCCTGTTCCTCCACGGCCGCGGCCTCAAGGTCGCCCGCGCCTTCGCGCGCGTCGGCAACCGCACCATCGCCGCCACCTACAAGGAAGTGAACACCACGCTCGGCGTCGTCCGGCTGGACTTCGCCAGCGCGCTGCCCGCGGGCAAGGCGGTGCTGGCGTTCGATTATGACGCGCCGTTCGGTGAGGGCCCTGCCGGGCTTTACCGCGTCAAGGTCGGCGACATCCATTATGCGTGGACGCAGTTCCAGTCGATCGACGCGCGCGCGGCCTTCCCCGGCTTCGACGAACCCGGCTTCAAGACGCCCTTCACCGTCAGCCTGACCACGCCGGCGAACCTCGTCGCGGTCAGCAATGGCGAGGAAACCGGCTCCACCCGCCAGGGCAAGCTCGTGAAGCACCGCTACGCCACCACCGAGAAGCTGCCGACCTATCTGGTCGCCTTCGCGGTCGGCCAGTTCGATGTCGTTTCCGGCCAGGTGCCGCCGACGCCGCAGCGCGCCAAGCCGCTGCCGCTGCGCATCCTCGCCACCAAGGGGCAGGGGCCCAAGCTGGCCTATGCGCTGAAGGAAACCCCGCGCATCGTCGAGCTGCTCGAACAATATTTCGATTCGCCCTTCCCCTTCTCCAAGCTCGATCAGATCGCCTCGCCGGTGATGGGCGGCGCGATGGAGAATGCCGGTGCGGTGATCTACGATGATTCGCTGCTTGTGCTGGGTGAGGACGCGCCCGTCCGCCGCAAGCAGGGCTTCGGCATGGTCGTCGCGCACGAACTCGCGCACCAGTGGTTCGGCGATCTCGTCACCCCCGCCTGGTGGGACGATATCTGGCTGAACGAGAGCTTCGCCAACTGGATGGGCTATTTCATCGCCGACAAATGGCGGCCCGAACTCAACATCCAGGTCGGCGCGATCGAGGAAGCGCTGTCGGCGATGAACACCGATGCGCTCGCCGTCGGCCGGCCGATCCGTCAGCCGATCACCGATTCGGGCGAGATCGATTCGGCGTTCGACGCGATCACCTATGGCAAGGGCGGCCAGGTCGTCGACATGATCGCCAGCTATATGGGTGAGGATGCGTTCCGGAAGGGCGTCCACATCCACATGAATCGTTATGCGCGCGGCAACGCGACGGGCGAGGATTTCTTCCGCTCGCTGTCCGAGGGCGCAGGCGACCCCCGGCTGGTGCAGGCGATGCGCGGCTTCGTCGAGCAGCAGGGCGTGCCCGTGGTGGCCGTCAAGCCGTCGGGCGAAAGCGCTGCGGTCTCGCAGAAGCGCTATGCGGCGATCGGCGCCGAGGGCGTGCGCGCCACCCAATGGACGATCCCGTTCTGCGTGACGCGCGGCGAAACCAAGAGCTGTACGCTGGTCGACAAGCCGGCGATGTCGGCGGAGGCCAAGGGCAGCGGCCCGGTGATGCCCAATGCCGGCGGCCGCGGCTACTACCGCTTCGATCTGCCGGCAGCGGAATGGACCGCGCTGATCGCGCGCGGCCCGCAGCTTCCCGCCGGTGAAGCGCTGGCCGCGACCGACAGCCTGTGGGCGAGCTTCCGCGCCGGCGGCGCCAGCCCCGCCCAGCTCGTGCAGGCAGCGAAGACGCTGGCTGCGCACAGCGACTCCAACGTCGCGATCGACGGTGGCGAGCGCCTGTCGGACCTGCGCGCGCGTGGCCTCATCAGCGGCGATGCGCTCAAGGCCTATCCGGCGCTGATGGCCTCGATCTATGGGCCGCGCCTCAAGCAGATCGGCTTCGATCCGCGCCGCGGCTCGCAGGCCAATGACGATCCCGATCGCCAGGCCTATCGCAACGCGCTGGTCGCGCTTGTCGCCGACGATGCCCGCGATCCGGCGACGCGAGCGGCGCTGGAAAAGGCGGCGAAGGCGTTCATGGCGGGTGACGATCAGGCGCTCGACGCGAGCTTCCTGCGCACCGCGCTGCGCGTCCATGTCGAGGAAGGCGGCCTCGCCGCCGCGCAGGCGCTCTACGCCAAGGCCACCGGCTCGCAGGATGCGGTGTTCCGCAGCGCCGCGCTGAGTGCGGTCGCCGCCTCGGGCAATGTCGAAACCGCGCGCTGGGTGCTCGGCAAGGTCGATGATGCGGCGCTACGCTCCACCGAGCGCGTCGCCATCGTCGGCGCCATGGCCGGCCCCGCCACCACCCAGCCGATCGCGCTGGACTGGCTGAAGACCAACCTCGACCGGCTGGTGAAGGACAGCAACCTGACCACCATCGGCCAGGTCATGTCGATCCCGGGCCGGCTCTGCTCGGTCGAGGATGCGGATACGGTGCGCACCCTGCTTCAGCCGAAGGTGAAGGCCGTTGGCCGCGGCCAGCTCACCCTCGACCGCGCGGTCGAACGCGTCCGCGCCTGCGGCCAGCTCAAGGCCGCGCGCGGCGCGGAAATCAACGCCGCGATCGTCGCGCGCTGACGGGAAGGGGCTGCCGGGCGGATGCCCGGCGGCCCTCAATCCACCCATTCCTGCCTGAGCGGCTTCGCGGCAAATGCCAGCAGCACCGCCGCCAGCAGATAGAAGACCAGCCCCGCAAGCATCGACATCGCCAGCGCCTGGGTGCCGAAGCGCCCGGTCAGCGCATCCGAAAGCGCGCCCAGCACATAGGTGCCGGCGCCCAGCCCCACGAGATTGTTGATCAGCAGGAAGCTCGCGGAGGCGGTCGCGCGCATCGGGGCGGGCACCAGATGCTGCACGGCGGTGATGATCGGTGCCAGCCACATATAGGCCAGCGCCTGCGGCAGCAGGAACAGCAGGAAGGCGAGCCCGACCGATCCGGAAAGGATGCCGGCCGCGAATAGCGGCACCGCGATCACGAACGCCACCGCCGGGATCAGCGCATATTTGCCGCGATCGCCCTTGCCCAGCCGATCGCCCAGCACGCCGCCGCCCAGCACCCCGGCAATGCCGCCCAGCAGCAGCACGCCGCCATAGAAATAGGATGTGCCGACCAGATCGAGCCCGAAGCTGCGCTGGAGAAGCTGCGGAAACCAGAAGGCGAAGCCGTAACCCAATGTCGAGCAGGATGCCGCGCCGAACGCCATCAGCCAGAAGCTGCGCTTGCCCGCGAGCAGCGCGAAGGCGGAGGAAAGCGGCGCCTGCGCGCCCGTCGCGCCGCGCTTGGGCTCCCGCACCACCAGCCGGAACAGCGGCGCGATCACCACCCCGGCAAGGCCGATGACGATGAAGGCGGTGCGCCAGTCGATCCGCGCCGCGATCTGCGCGCCGAACAGCACGCCCAGCGCCGCCCCCAGCGGAATCCCCAGCGAATAGACCGCCAGCGCCCGCGATCGCTCGGCCGGCGGGAAATAGTCCGCGATCAGCGCATAGGAAGGGGCGACGCCGCCCGCTTCGCCCACGCCGACACCCAGCCGCGCGAGGAACATCGAACCGAAGCCCGTGGCCGCGCCGCACAGCGCGGTGAAGCCGCTCCACACCGCGAGCGATCCGGTGATCACCCAGGTACGGCTGGTCTTGTCCGCCAGCATCGCCAGCGGAATCGCCATCGTCGAATAGAGGATCGCGAACGCCAGCCCGCCGAGCAGGCCCAGTTGCGTATCGCTCAGCGCCAGCTCCGCCTTGATCGGCCCGGCGAGGATGCCGAGGATCTGCCGGTCGATGAAGTTGAAGGTATAGACCAGCAACAGCATCGCCAGCACGACCGCGCGATACGATCGGGAGGGGGCGGGGGCGTTGTCCGCGACGATCGGGGAGGGGGGCATATCGGGACCGATCCTTGATTGCTCACATGATCCGTTCGTCCTGAGTAGCGGCTGAGCGCAGTCGAAGACGCGTATCGAAGGACTGGCGCGGAGCCAGAGCCCTTCGATACGCCATTTCGACTTGGCTCAATGGCTACTCAGGACGAACGGTGCGGGTAGCGTGCGTGCCCTGGCCTGTCCCCTCAGAATTTCAGCCCGAACGTCGCGAACACCTGCCGCGGATTGCCATAGAACGCCGTCACCACGCCTTCGCGGCCCAAGGTCGGGGTGATGTTCCCCGCCGCGTTGAGGATCGGCAGCCCGGTTGTCGAGTTGATCGCCGCGAACTGGTAGCCCGAGGTGATATATTGCTTGTCCGCCAGGTTCTTGCCGTGGACGCCGAACGAATAGCGGCCATTGTCCGATGTCCAGACGATGCTGGCGTCGAGCAGCGCATAGCCCGGCTGGTCGAGGAAAGGGCTGGGCGTTTCGAACTGGCTGGTGCGGCTGCGATAGGAAACGCCGACCGAGGCGTTGACCAGCCCCGATGCGGCCGGCACCCCGGCGTCGATCGAGCCTGAGAGCGTCCATTGCGGCGTGTTCTGGATCTCGCGATAATCGGCAACGTCCACGCCTAGATTGTTGATGAACTGGCGATACTCGGCGTCGATGTAGCCCAGCGTGCCGTTGAAGTTCAGCGAGGATCCGGCACCCGCCCAGTCGCGCGCGAGCCCGGCATACAGCTCGAACTCCACGCCCTTCATCCGCGCCTTGCCGGCGTTGGTGGTAATGCCGATGAAGCTGTCGAACGTGCCGTCGCCGTTCGAGTCGAAGCCCGCGGAGCCCGGGATCTGCACGTCCTTGTAATCGGCATAGAAGCCGGTCAGCGCCACGCGCACGCGGCGGTTGAACATTGAAGCCTTCCAGCCGAGCTCATAGCTGTTCACCGTCTCGGGATCGAAGGAGAGGAAATCGTAGATCTCCTCATAGCTGCGCACGCCGTCGCGGTTGGTGTCCGGCGCCGCGCTGGAAAGCCCGCGCGGGTCGAAGCCGCCGCCCTTGAAGCCCTTCGAATAGGATGCATAGAGCGTGTGGTCCGGCGTCGGCTTGAAGCTGATCGAAGCGCGCGGCGTAAATTCCTCGAACGTCGCCTTGCCGTTGAAGTTGGAGGTGGTGGCAAGGACGATCGGGGTGCCGCCGAACTCGGCGGAGGTGCCCAGCTTGTTCTGGCGCAGGATCGTCGAATCGCGTTTGTCGTTGGTGAAGCGCCCGCCCACCGAGATCGCGAGCTGATCGGTCAGGTCATAGGTGAAATCGCCGAAGACGGACCAGGTGTCGGTCTTCACGTCGCCCGCGGTGAAGGCATTGAAGCCGGGAACGGTGGTTGAAAGCAGCACGTCGAACGCGGTCGAGGCACGCGCGTCGAGATAATAGAAGCCCAGCAGCCCCTTCAGCTTGCTGCCCTCGTAGAGCAGCTGGAATTCCTGGCTGATCTGCTCGTTGCGATAGACCGCGGGCACGTCCACATCCACCGCGGGCAGCGCGTCGAAATCGATCGGCGTATAGCTGGTGTCCTTGCGCCACGCGCTGATCGAACGGAAGGTCAGCGTGTCGGTCAGCCCGGCGCTGATGTTCATCGCGAGACCATAGGCCTTCACATCCTGCTTGGGATTGTTGAGGCCCGCGCGCGTGTCGAACACATCGTCCAGCACCGGCGCGCCCGAAAGCAGCCCGGGGATCAGCCGGTGGCCGTTGCGCGGGTCCGATTTGTCGCGGGTGTAATCGCCGGAGATACGGATCAGGAAGCGGTCGTCGGGCGATCCCAGCTCCACCGTGCCGCGCCCGGCCCACACGTCCTTGTTGTAATTCTCGACGCCGTCGAGCGTGAGATTGTCGCCGAACCCCCCGCGGGAGAGCCGCGCGACCGATCCGCCGATCCGCAGCATGTCGGTAACCGGCACCGAAACCGTGACGACGCCGTCCGCCTGGTCATAGCTGCCATAGGTGCCGCGTACCTTCAGCTCGAACCGGTCGGGCAGCCGCTTGGTCACATATTTCACCGCGCCGCCGATGGTGTTGCGGCCATAGAGCGTGCCCTGCGGCCCGCGCAGCACCTCGATCCGCTCCACATCATAGATGTCGAGCACCGCCGCCTGCGGGCGGTTGAGATAGACATCGTCCAGATAGATGCCCACGCCCGCCTCGAACCCGGGCACCGGATCCTGCTGGCCGACGCCGCGGATGAAGGCGGTCAGCGTCGAATTGGTGCCGCGCGAATTTTCCAGCGTGGTGTTGGGGGTGAAGTTCGAAAGATCGGTGATGTCGATCGCGCCCTTCGCCTCCAGCTGCGCGCCCGTAAAGGCGGAGATCGCCACCGGCACGTCGATCAGGCTCTCCTCGCGGCGCCGCGCCGTCACGACGATCTCGCCATCGTCATAGGCGTTGGCATCGGCGGCCTCCGGTGCGGCGGCCTCCTGCGCCAGCACGGGCTGGGCGAAGGCGGCAATCGCGGCGCCGGCGAAGCAGAGCGCACGTGTCGAGACGGTGAAACGCGTCATCAGGATCCTCCCATGGTGGCGCCCGTATTGCGTCGGGTTGCGCCGGTTCGAGAGACGCTATACTGAAACCTGAACCGGGTTTCAACTTCGGTGTATGCGAAAGGGAGAGCGATGGCGAAGAACAGTGGCGCGGATGCCACAGCGGAAGGGCCGCCCTCGCCGACGAGCGAGGCGAAGACGCCGCGCACCGAGCGCGGCCGGCGAACCTTGCGCGCGATCCTCGATGCGGCGGCTGCGGAGTTCGGCGAGAAGGGGTTCCACGAGGGCTCGATCAGCGGCATCACCAGCCGCGCCGGCGTCGCGCTGGGCAGTTTCTACACCTATTTCGATTCCAAGGATGAGGTGTTCCGCGCGCTCGTCCGCGACATGAGCGGTCAGGTCCGCGATCATGTCGCCCCGCGCGTCCGCGATGCGGCGGACGGCATCGATGCGGAACGCATCGGCCTCCAAGCCTTCCTGGAATTCGTCCGCCGCCACAAGGAAATCTACCGCATCATCGATGAGGCGGAATTCGTCGACCAGGCCAGCTATCGCGATCATTATGCCGGCGCCGTCGACCGCATCCGCACCCGCTTGGCGGCCGGCGCCGCCCGCGGCGAAATCCGCGCCGACGCCGGCGAGGTCCACGCCTGGGCGATCATGGGCATGAACGTCTTCCTCGGGCTGCGCTACGGCGTCTGGCAGGAAGATCTGGCCCCGGGCGAGGTTGCAGCCGTTGCAAACGACATCCTGCGCCGCGGTTTGGCCCCGTAAGGGGTACGTAAGGGGTGCGTTAAGGGGGTGTTAGAGGGACTCGAGGGGGTGTTCGGGGGGAGTCTGGGGGTAACGCGGCCCTCCGGGCCAGACGCGCCAGCCGAGTGCGGCGCCCGGACATCACTCAACGCAAGGCCCATCCGCCGCCCCTGACGACATGTGCATCCCGGGGGCAATACACGGGACCGACCCGGATATACGCTGATGCGGGCGGATGTCGGCGAACCGCCGGATTCAGATTTCTCTATGGCCGATCAAAGCGATAGGGTTTGCCCTACATTCTGCGATCCCGTTGTCAGCGCGCCGCAAGGTTGGAGCGAATCTGACGGAAAGCATGTGTTTTCCGAAGGTAAGGCCGGTCGGCTAGCGCCCCAAGGAGGACATAGACCGGCTTTACTAAGTCCTCAGAAATTTCGTTGCGTCTGGACTCCGCTCTTGCGCGGCTGCGGGCATTTGCGACACGGCTCGGGCGATGAAATTCAGTTCGTCCTCGCGGGCAGTGAATAAGCGACGCGGCAACACAATCGCGCTGCTCTGGACTAGAAACACCCAATATTTCCGGGTCTGATAGAGATCTGTGACGCAGGACCAGCGGGCGACCATGGTAAGGTCTGTCAAATCATAAACTATGCCTTCAGGCGTGAGACGGAAGGTAAGTTGCTGTTCGTAGGCCTGACCCCGCTCGGTGAGCGCCTTGCGGATCAAGGTCCCGAAATGCGTTGGACCACCAGCGCCCCTATGATCAGACCGACCATGGCGAACTCGACTGACAACGTGGCATTCAGCCATGAACCCGACGCCCATGCCCCTATCGGGACGCCTACGGCCACCATAAAGATCAGAAGGATTATCTTGGTCTGCCTTGGCAACAAGCCTCGCCTGCCTTGATATAGGCCATCGCGGCAGAGCTTTCCCCGGCAGTTAAAACGCCCGCAACTTCCACCCTGCTCTCCCCTCAAAGCGGCTCGCCAGTGAATGTGACGAG
Source organism: Sphingomonas zeicaulis (assembly GCF_050433225.1). Taxonomy (NCBI): domain Bacteria; kingdom Pseudomonadati; phylum Pseudomonadota; class Alphaproteobacteria; order Sphingomonadales; family Sphingomonadaceae; genus Sphingomonas; species Sphingomonas zeicaulis. The sequence goes on from NZ_JBNPXQ010000002.1 coordinate 339,689, forward strand.
CAGCTTCTCACGATCGCTCTATGTTTGCATCGAAGGCGTTTTATGGCAGCGGCAGCTAACCGCCACATACAGCTGATGAGGGGAACGACGCTGGTTCCCGAAAGCGGCGGCTTCCCCTTATTGCGGCATCCCTCAAACGCCCTTCTTTTGCTCCAACGCGACGAGCAGAATATGACAGTCAGCGAACGTCCTCCGATCCCTCAAGGACGGCTCTTCCCGAGCGATTATGCATCATACTCTCTATTCCGTTGCGAAAATTGCTCACAGATGGATAGTCTGTTTGAAAGCGAGCACTGCATCGAAGCGCGGGATCATAGTAATTCGCGAGCGATGCATCTACTAGAAGGTCGCCGGTCGCGCCTTTGGGACCAATAGCGATCTTGATGATTTGCCGGTATTGTTCGTGCTCGCCAAAGCCCCACTCGCCGGTCACTGGGCTATCTGCTTTAATTGGATAAGCGGAAAGAGAGGTCGAGAAATCCTGCACATCCTGCCATTGAACCCACATGCCGCTCCGTCCACTGAAATCCGGAGTCTGCACCCTCGCCATCAGCCACCCAAATCATCTCCGTCACGGCTGAACTCATATTCGAAAACCAAGGCACTGTTCATCTTGCCATGGTGGCACGGTCCGGTGAGTGATTTCAACCAGGTGATGGCTACGTCCCATTCTCCGTGCGCTATGTCCTGTGTGGATGGCTCCCGCGTTGCAAGTGGCGATTCGAGGTTTAGCGGCTGGTCGGGTGCAGTCTTGTGTCCGGCCTTTTGGTGCGGCCGTCTCCTTGACCGCTGGCCCTGATGGTATCCGCGAGCTGGGTGCCACTCTGCTTTGCAGGCTATGATGCCTCGGACATCAGGCGGCGTGTCCCGGCTCCCGGTCTGACCGGTGCGCCATCACATCTCTTCGTCCTCACAACCTCGTTGAACTGGTCTCCTCGCTAGCGGTTCATGCAGCAGCTACTGCTGACTTCTGATACGTGCCGCCACGCGTCATGATCGCCCATGCCACGCGTGCGGTCCGGTTGGCGGCGGCGACAGTGACCACTCGTGCCGGCCGGCGCTGCAGCATGGCAGGGATGCGAGGATCGACTGATGCAGGAGCCGTCCTCGCGCGTCTGATCAGCGATGTCATGCCGACGACCAGCAGCCGGCGCAGGTAGCGATCACCCATGCGCGAGATCCGCCCCATCCGCTCCTTGCCGCCACTCGAATTCTGCAGCGGCGTCAACCCGAGCGACGCTGCAAACTGACGGCCAGATCGGAAGCGCTCGGGCTCCGTCACGGAGGCGGCGAGCGCAGTCGCCGAGATGATGCCGACGCCGGGGATTGTTGCCAGCCGCTGAGACACCTCATTCGATCGATGCCAGGCGAGCAGCTCCTTCTCAAGCGCCGCGAGCTGCAGCTGCAGGCTGCCGATCTGCTGCGCCAGGCTGCTGACCACCCGCTGGGCGAGCGCCGGCACATCGGGCGCGCGGCCGTTGACCAGCCGCTTCGCCAGCTCGAGCGCATGGCGCAGCCCCCGCGCGATCTCGACACCAAATTCGGCGAGCAGACCTCGGATCATGTTGACGAGCTGCGTGCGCTGCTTGACCAGCAGATCGCGGGTCCGGTGCAGCGCCAGCGCCGCCTGCTGATCAGGCGACTTTACCGGCACAAACCGCATTGTCGGCCGCGTCACTGCCTCGCAGATCGCCTCCGCATCGTTGGCGTCAGTCTTACCGCGCTTCACATACGGCTTCACATATGCCGGTGGCATCAGGCGCACGTCATGACCGAGCCTGGTCAACTCGCGCGCCCAATGATGCGACGTGCCGCATGCCTCGATCCCGACCCGGCACGGCGGCAGCTTCGTGAAAAACGGCACCATTTGCGAACGCCGGAGCGCTTTGCGGACGACTGTCTCGCCAGCGGTGTTGATCGCGTGAACCTGAAAGATGCTTTTGGCCAGATCGAGGCCGATCGTGCTAATCTCCATTGCGGATGGCTCCTCTCGTGAGTGGACGCTTCGACAGCAACCACACTTTGGCACTCAGATGCCGGGAGCGGGAGCCATCCACCCCATCTGCTTTGCGCCAAATCTCGTCGTCGCGGTCGCCAAGGCCGTGGCTCGAAACCGGACAGTGCCTGGCGGCTACCAGCTGCGCCCACTTCTCCCCCGGGCGGGCTCTGTGAGCTGGCGAACCGGTTCGCCCCCGTTTCGGTCGTCCGCACAGTCGGTAGCCGGCACGCGGAACGGCGGAATGTGGTGGAAAGCAGACGCTCGTGAACTAGCCGAAAAGCTGAACAAAATTGTCGATTTCTTCATCAGAAGCCTGCCATGCCTCACCTCTAACTTCCGCTATCACTATCAAGCCGAGAAGAGCTACAGGGTCATCGGCTACGAAAGAGTTTCCCGCGCGCTCCGCGAACATTATGCCGCCTTCTGACCGCACCGAATATCCCCTCGACAAGATCGTCAGATAGGCGGGAGCCATCGTGTTCGCGGCATTAACGAGGCGCATGTGAGTTTGCTCCGGTGCAACATAGCCAGCGTATCAGCATCAATCACAAAAGGCCGCAATTGGGCGCGAGCTGCCGTGGCATATTTCCCGCGCCTCACGTCCGCTTAGCGCCAAACCTCGCCGTCTGGGCCGCCCGATGCACCGCCCGAAACCGGACTTTGCCCGCGGGGCAACCAGCAACGTTCACTTTTGCCGAAGCGACTCCCAAATTGGGAAGGCTGCTGACTCACCAGTTCATGCATTGCCATCGCATCCGCGCTGCCGGATGATGTTGCCGATCAGTGTGGGGGGGGCAGCATTGTGGGCAGACAGAGCATCACGCGGGCTTTCCTCTGGCTGGCCGTGCTTGCCGGCGGCCCCCTGCTGGGTGCCAAGCTCTTCGATCTCATCGTACTAGCCGGTGCGTGGAGCGCGCACCCCCCCGGATCACTCGCAATGATGCCCTATGGAAAGGCGTGGCCGGTCGATACCGGCGTTTTCTTCATCCCGCTGTCTGCTGCGATGCTCGTCGCGGGGTTCGGCGCACTGATCGCGGGATGGCGTACGCCATGGCACTATCGCTGGCTGCTCTGCCTGCCATCGGTCGGAATCCTGCTGCTGCTGATCCTGACAGTGGTCGCCTTCTGGCCGATGAACGCCGCACTCTACTACCATGGCATCGGCTCGCCGAAGGACATCATCACTGACGCGCAGTCGATCGAGATGGCGCGGCGCTGGGTCGCGCTGGACTGGGTTCGTGTCGTGGGCGCCACCGCGGCCTTCGTCGCGCCGTTGCGGGCATTGACGCTGCCTTGGCCGCCGGAGGTGACGCACAAGGATTCGCCGCTCGTGCGCGCCCTGCTTGCCTTGGCCCTGGTCGGCGTGGCGGGGTTCGTCACTTGGTTCGTCCTGAGCCTCTGACCCGCCGACCCTGAGTGGCGCCCCTGCCGCCAAGGACCCTGCAATGGGACGGCTTGCGTGCGGCAAACGCGGTTGCGATCCGCGGCAGGCATCCTCCCGAAACCTGTTCGCGAGATTGCCGCCGTTCTAACTGTGCTTTGAACGACCACTTCCACGATGACTGAACGGCAGACGCCGCGAAAAGGGCGACAAACTTGCCCCACCGGATGTCCGCTTCGCGCCAATCCCGGCCAGCGAGAGCAGTTTGCGCGGTGCCCGAAAGCGGATGCTGCTGTTGACCCGCACATCGCTGGATCAGCACCACCGCGAGACCATTCACCGTCTCGGCAAGCGTGCTGCCGACGCACAATCCGCCTTGCACCGCGAGCTGCTGCGGCTGCCGCGATTCAGCCCGATCCGTAAGGCTATATGGGCCAACTCCATGCGACATGCGCCCGCGCGCATGTCGCCAAGGAGAACGCGATCCATGGATGAAGCCACCGCAACCAAGCCTTTCGCCACCGATCCCGTCGCCGAGCCGCCGGCCGCCGCCATAACCCAGTTCGAAACCGCCGCTGCCGCCGCGGTCGAGGCGGCAGAGGTGCGGGCCTGCTTTCACCATGCGGAGCGCGAGGATGGGTGGACGCCCGAGAAGATCCGCAGCTTCCTCCACACCTTGGCCGAAACCGGCGTGGTCGAGGATGCGGCGGCCGCGGTCGGGATCAGCCGCCAGAGCGCCTATCGGCTGCGCAACAGCGAACGCGGGCGGGCCTTCCGTCTCGCCTGGGGCGTGGCGTGCCGTTGCGCGCGCAACCGGCTTGCCGACGATGTCTATCGCCGCGCCGTCTATGGCAGCGTCGAGACGATCCGCCGCGGGGATGAGATCATCCAGCGCCACCGCCATGACGATCGCCTCGCGATGGCGGTGCTCGCCCGGCTGGATCGCCTCGAACGGGATGGGATGAAGGAGCGCGATGCCGGGGAGATCGTCGCGGAATCGTTCGATACCTTCGTCGATCTCGTCGCGCAGGGCGGGGCCGGTCCCGCCAATTTCATCGAGAAAAACTATAAGGGCGGCTATGACCGGCGGACGCCGACGACGATCTTGATCGATGCGTTGAACCGGATCGCCGGCGTCCGGCGGCGCAACCGGTTCTGAGCGCGTGCGGGCCGAATTCACTGTCACCTTTGTCACTTTCGGCCGCTCTTTCGGGCGCGCGGCCGGCCGGCTGCCGTTCGCAAAGACGCTCGTCGCTTCCGTCTTGCAAATGCCTCCCTTCGCCGTGCTAGGCTCGCGTCTCAACGCCCTTGGGGTCGAACATGATGAAGGTTTTGAGCCTCGCGCTGGCGCTCGCCCTGGCGGTGCCCGCACTTCCCGGCGCCGCGCAGGCCCAGGCGCCCGCGAATGCCGGCAAGCTCCACGTCGATACGCGCTATTTCACGCTGCCCAACGGCCTCAAGGTGGTGATGACCCGCGACACGATCGCGCCCACGGTCACCGTCGCGGTCTATTACGGCATCGGTTTCCGCGTGGAGCCGCGCGATCGCACCGGCTTCGCGCATCTGTTCGAGCATCTGATGTTCCAGGGCTCGAAACATGCGCCCAAGGGCGTGTTCGATACCACCATCACCAATGCCGGCGGCATCAACAACGGCTCGACCCGCTTCGATTTCACCAATTATTACGAGATCGTCCCCTCGGGCGCGCTCGATCGCATGCTCTGGCTGGAGGCCGACCGCATGGCCAGCCCGGTGATCGACGAGGCCGTGCTCAAGAACCAGCAGGGCGTGGTCGGCAACGAGATCAAGGTCAATGTCCTCAACCAGCCCTACAGCACCTGGCCGTGGATCGACCTGCCGATGCTGGCCAACAGCAACTGGTACAACAGCCATAACTTCTACGGTGAGCTGACCGAGGTGGAAGCCGCGACCGTGCCGGACGCGCAGAGCTTCTCGAAGCAATTCTACCGGCCCAACAACGCCGTGCTCGTGATCGCCGGGGACATCGACTATGCCGCCGCGCGCGCGACGGTGGAGAAATATTTCACGCCCATCCCCGCGGCGGCACCGGTCGCGCTCCCCGACATTTCCGAACCGCGCCAGACCGCGGAGAAGTTCAAGAGCCGCGTCGATGCGCTCGCGCCCAAGCCCGGCTATGCCGCAGGCTATCACGCGCCCGATCGCGGCACCCCCGAATGGTATGCGATGGGGCTGATCGACCAGATCATGGTCCAGGGCGACGATAGTCGCCTCTATCGCAAGCTCGTCCAGGAAACCGGCATCGCCGGCGAGGTCGGCGGCGGGATCAATGCCGATCTCGGCAACATGTTCAACTATCGCGGGCCGATGCTGTGGAGCTTCAGCTTCACCCATGATCCCACCCACACGACCGCGCAGATCACCAGGGCGATCGACGAGGTCGTCGAGGATCTGCGCAGCAAGCCGATCAGCGCGGCGGAGCTTCAGCGCGCGCGGATCAAGATGCGGTCGGACCTCTACGGCACGATCGACGGCGCCTATCGCGTCGGCCTCGTCGATCTACTCGCGGTCTATGCGCTGTTCGACAATGATCCGGCCGCGATCAACCGGATCGAGGAGGGCTTCGCGAAGGTGACGCCCGAACTGATCCAGAAGACCGCGCAGGACTATCTGCGCAAGACCAATCGCTCGATCTATGTCGTCGAACCCGGGGCCGCCAAGGCCGATGCCGTTGCCAAGGCCGATTCCCCCAACGGAGGCCAGTGATGCGCTACGCGCTCCTCACCGTCGCGGCATTGCTCGCCGCCGTCCCGGCCACAGCGCAGGACGCGTTTCCGCCCGCGCCGCCGATCGCCGATCCCAAGCCTTTCACCTTGCCGGCGACCGAAACCTTCGCGCTGCCCAATGGGCTGCAGGTCACGCTGATCCCCTATGGCATCGCGCCCAAGGCGGTGGTGTCGCTGCGCGTCCGCGCCGGCAACGCCACCGAGGGGGCGGATACCTGGCTCGCGGATCTCACCGGCGCGATGATGAAGGAAGGTGCCGGCGGGCGGACGGCGGCTCAGGTCGCGGCGGCGGCGGCCGGCATGGGCGGTCAGCTCGATGTCATCGTCAATCAGCAGGGCACGCAGGTCACCACCAACATCCTCTCCGAATATGCGCCCGATGCGATCGCGCTGGTGAGAGATGTCGCGATCAAGCCCACCCTGCCGGCGGGCGAGCTCGCGCGGGTGAAGGCCAATCTCGGCCGCCAGCTTTCGGTGGCGCTGTCGCAGCCGGGCACGCTCGCCGATGTGGCGCTGGCGCGGCGGATCTACGGCCCCGACCATCCCTATGGCCGGATCATTCCCACCCAGGCGCAGCTCGCCGCCTACACGATCGATCAGGTCAAGACCTTTCGCGCCGGCCAGTTCGGTGCGCGGCGGTCCCACCTCTATGTCGCCGGGCGCTTCGATGCGGCGGCGGTGAAGGCGGCGGTGGCGAAGGCGTTCGGCGGCTGGACGCCGGGCCCGGAGCCGCTGAAGATCGAAAGCCCGCACACCGCCGGCCCGCAATTGCTGCTGGTTGATCGCCCGGGTGCGCCGCAGACCACCTTGCGGCTGACCTTCGACGCGGCGCTCGCCGGCAGCGCTGCCGACATTCCGCAACGCGTCACCAACGCGCTGCTCGGCGGCGCGTTCAGCTCGCGCATCACCACCAACATCCGCGAGGACAAGGGCTATACCTATTCGCCCTATTCCGCGATCGCCTTCCAGCCCGGCGACGCGCTGTGGACCTTCGAGGCGGACGTGACCACCGAACATAGCGGCGATTCGCTGCGTGAGGTGTTCAAGGAGATCCGCCGCATGCAGACCGAGGCGGTGCCGGCGGAGGAAGCCAGGGGCATCCGCACCTACATGGCCGGGCTGTTCGCGATCCAGAACGCGACCTCGCCCGCGGTGGTCAACACGCTGGCGACGCGCGACCTGCTTGGCCTGCCCGCGGACTGGACCGATCGCTATGTCCCCGCGGTGCTGGCGGTGTCGCCGCCGCAGATGATGGTCTCGGCCAAGGCCTCCTACCCGCTCGGCAAGCTCACCCTCGTCATCGTCGGCGATCTCAAGACGGTGGTGCCCCAGCTGAAGGCCCAGCCCGAGCTGGCCAATGTGCCGACGGCGACGGTGACGGTGCCCTGACGCTCTACCCCGCGTCCTGTGCAATATATTGCTCGGCGCGGTCGGGGTCGAACAGCCGCCCATCGAAGAAGCGGTCCGGCCCCAGGATCAGCCGGCCATGCGTTGACCCCGCGCCGATCGGCGCGGCGATCGCGCCCTCCACCTTCGCGCTGGCGCCCGGCAGCACCGCGCCGGTGCCGGCGAGCGCGCGGCGGTAGATGTCCGGGCGGAACACGCCCGCCGCCGCCTCGAAGCCGTCGGGCAGCGCGCTGGCATGGCCCCAGCGGCGCATCTGCGACCACAGCCACATCGCCTGGCTGCGCCACGGGAAGTTGGCGGCCTCCCGGTGGAGCACCAGGAAGTCGCGGATCGCCACCGGCTCGGCGCCGGCGCTGAGCACCAGGCGGTCGGCGAGCGCCCGTTCGATGAGGGTGGCGGGTTGGTCGATATATGCAGGCCGAGCCAGCAAGGCCGCGATCTCGCCGCGGCGCGCGGGGTCTCCGCAGAGCCGGCCCGCGGCGTGGAGCGCGCGGATCAGCGCCGCCACCTCGTCGCCGCGCGCGTCGAGCGTCGTCTTGCGGAAGGCGAGCAGCTTCTCGACGCCGCGGCTCCAGATCCGCGCGGTCGCCGCGACCATCACCCCCAGGCCGCGCTCCACCGCCACGCTGTTCCAGGGCTCGCCGACGCAGGAACCGTCGATCTCTCCCGATTCGAGCGCCTCGGCGACGAAGGGCGGCGGCACCACCACGATCTCGACGTCGCGGTCGGGGTCGCAGCCGCAGGCGGCCAGCCAGTAGCGCAGCATATAGTTGTGGCTGGAATAGCGATGGACCACCGCCAGCCGCAGCCGATGCCCGCGCGCCGCCTCTGTCCGCGCGACCTCGGCCAGCGCGCGGCCGGCGGCGCCTGCATCGCCCGCGGCGTCGATGCCGACCAGCGCAGCGATTCGCGTCGAGAGCGTCACTGCGTTGCCGTTGAGCCCCAGCATGAAGGGCGCGCCGAGCGGCACCGCCGGCCGGTCCAGCCCCAGTGCTGTGGCGATGGCGAGCGGGGCGAGCAGGTGCGCCGCATCCGTCTGGCCGTAGATCAGCCGGTCGCGCACCGTCGCCCAGCTCGGATCCTTGACCAGTTCGATCGCCACGCCCTCGGCCGCGGCAAGGCCCATCTCGTGCGCGACGATCGGCAGCGCCGCGTCGACCAGGGGCAGGAAGCCGATCCGAAAGCCGCTCATCCCTGTCCCCCCAGCAGCGCATCCGCCGTTACCAGCGCCTCGGCGATGTCGGCGATGCGCTTGCCGCTATCCATCGCCTGCTTGCGCAGCAGCGCATAGGCGGCGGGCTCGTCGATGCCGCGCCGTTTCATCAGCAGCGCCTTGGCCTTGTCGATCGCGCGCCGGTCGGCCAGCGCCGATCGCGCCTCGGCCAGCTCGGCCTGCAGATGGGCGAAGGCGTTGAAGCGGCGCACCGCGAGCTCGAGCACCGGCTTGATCCGCTCCTTGCGCAGCCCGTCGACGACATAGGCGGAGATGCCGGCATCCACCGCCTCGGCGATCGAGCGCTCGTCGGACTGGTCGACGAACATCGCGATCGGCCGCGCCAGCGCACGCGACAGCGCGAAGCTTTCCTCAAGCACGTCCCGCCCCGGATTCTCAAGGTTGATCAGCACCACGTCGGGCGCGAGCGCGGCGAGTCGCGCGGCCAGACCGATTCGTTCGATCAATATGGTGATGTCGGCCAGCCCGGCCTCGCGCAGCCCTTCCTCGATCACCGCGGCCCGCGCCGGGCTTTCGTCGACGATCGCGATCTTCAGCGCTGCCTCCTTGCCCCAGAAGCCAAGCCGTGCCGAGCGCGGGCGCTCAAGTCAACCGTCGCGCGCCACCGCAGGCTTGCGTTGTCCAGCGCGGTCGGGCAATAAGAACAAACAAGGAACATTTAGGATCAGACCGTGAGCCGAGCAAGCAGCGACCTGCCGGTTGCGGCGGGCGCCGCTTCGCCCGCGCGCCGCGCCTATTGCCTGCGTCCCACCGCCTGCATCGCCGGGCGTCGCGGCTGCTGCGCATTGTGCCAGCCGCATCGCGGGCGCACCGAAGACCATGTCACGCGCGACGAACTGGTCGTCGCTGCGCGCCGCGGAGGGATGAGCCTGCGCCGAATCGCGGCGGCATATGCAATCACGCACCAGCGCGTGCTGCAGATCCTGCGCAACGCCGGCGAAGCGCCGCCCGTCCGCCGCGCCGGCCGCTCACGCCTCCATTTTGACGATAATCGCCAAAGCAGAGGCGATTCGGCTTTGTAGCGGGCGCAGAGCCTTCCTACGCTAGCCCATTCCGACCTACGCTCGCCCATTCCGACGCTCGGGAAGGCGCCGGACCTGGCCAAAACTCGCGAGAGGGCACGCCAAGGCTGGGTGGATTCAGCGTGCTCCTGCCTACCGTCTGCGCGCCGGCCGCGACCAGCCTGCACGCTTTCCCCGGCCCACCCGCGGCCTTCCCGATGCGGCGGAACGGCGCGATCGGCTGGCTGGTCGCCCTTCATCGCCGGTGCTTTGCGCAGCCGAAAACGAAGCCGGTTCACGGCTTGCGAAGGCGGCTTTACGTTCCCCACGATTGATCGGAAAAATCGATGTCTGGAACCGAACTTATCGGTTTTCTTTGGTCGCCGCAGGCCCATATAGGGACCGTCATCAACACCCAAGCGGAGATGCTCATGTCCCTCATCGGAAGCCAGATCAAACCCTTCAAGACCGAAGCCTTCAAGGACGGCAAGTTCTCGACCGTCACCGACGGCGACGTGAAGGGCGGCTGGTCGGTGTTCTTCTTCTACCCGGCGGACTTCACCTTCGTGTGCCCGACCGAGTTGGAGGACCTGGCCGACAATTATGACGCGTTCCAGGCGCTTGGCGTCGAAATTTACAGCGTCTCGACCGACACGCACTTCTCGCACAAGGCGTGGCACGACACCTCGCCGGCGATCGGCAAGATCAAGTACACGATGCTCGGCGATCCGACCGGCACGATCACGCGCAACTTCGACGTGATGATTGAGGAAGCCGGCCTGGCCGACCGCGGCACCTTCGTCGTCGATCCGGAAGGTAACATCCAGATCGTCGAGATCACCGCAGGCGGCATCGGCCGCGACGCGACGGAGCTGCTGCGCAAGGTGAAGGCCGCGCAGTACGTCGCTTCGCACCCGGGTGAGGTCTGCCCCGCCAAGTGGCAGGAAGGCAACGAGACCCTGGCGCCGTCGCTCGACCTTGTCGGCAAGATCTAAGTCAAACCAATAGCCCTCATCGGGTCGCACCGCGCACCGGGGCCGGATCACCGTCCGGCCCCGGGCGTAAATTGAGGGGCATCAACTCAAGAAACGGAACAGGACATGCTCGACGCGAATCTCAAGCAGCAGTTGAAAGCCTATCTCGGCAACATCACCCAGCCGATCGAGCTGGTGGCGTCGCTGGACGATGGCGACAAATCACGCGAAATGCTCGCCCTGCTGGAGGACATCGCCGGCCTGTCCGAAAAGGTCGCGGTCGTCCGCCAGGACGATGACAAGCGCACCCCCAGCTTCATGATCCGGCGTGTCGGCACGGATATCGGCGTGCGTTTCGCCGGTCTGCCGATGGGCCACGAATTCACCTCGCTCGTGCTCGCCCTGCTGCAGGTCGGCGGCCATCCGTCCAAGGCCGCGCAGGAGCTGATCCAGCAGGTGAAGGATCTCGATGGCGATTATGCCTTCGAAACCTATTTCTCGCTGTCCTGCCAGAACTGTCCGGATGTCGTGCAGGCGCTGAACCTAATGGCGGTGCTGAACCCCCGGATCAGCCATGTCGCGATCGACGGCGCGCTGTTCCAGGACGAGGTCACCGAGCGCAAGGTGATGGCGGTGCCCACCGTCTTCCTCAACGGCGAACCCTTCGCCCAGGGGCGGATGGAACTCGAGCAGATCGTCGCCAAGATCGACAGCGGCGCCAGCGCGCGCGCGGCCGAGAAGATCAAGGCGAAGGATCCGTTCGACGTGCTCGTAATCGGCGGCGGCCCTGCCGGTGCCGCGGCGGCGATCTATGCCGCGCGCAAGGGTATACGCACGGGCGTTGCCGCCGAGCGGTTCGGCGGGCAGGTGCTGGATACGATGGGCATCGAGAACTTCATCTCGGTGCAGCACACCGAAGGGCCCAAGCTCGCCGCGCAGCTCGAACAGCATGTGAAGGAATATGATGTCGACATCATGAACCTGCAGCGTGCCGAAAAGCTGATCACCGCGCGCACGCCGGGCGGCCTGCACGAGGTGCGGCTGGAGAATGGCGCATCGCTGAAGGCTCGCACCGTGATCCTCTCGACCGGTGCCCGCTGGCGCCAGATGGGCGTGCCGGGCGAGGACCAGTATCGCAACAAGGGCGTGGCCTATTGCCCGCACTGCGACGGCCCGCTGTTCAAGGGCAAGCGCGTGGCGGTGATCGGCGGTGGCAATAGCGGCGTCGAGGCGGCGATCGACCTCGCCGGCATCGTCGCACACGTCACGCTGATCGAGTTCGACAGTGATCTGCGCGCCGACGCGGTGCTCCAGCGCAAGCTGGCCAGCCTGCCCAACGTCAAGATCATCACCTCGGCGCTGACGACGGAGGTGCTTGGCGATGGCGAGAAGGTGGTGGGCCTGACCTACAAGGATCGCAACCATGACAGCGTCCACCAGATCGAGCTGGAGGGCATCTTCGTCCAGATCGGTCTGGTGCCGAACACGGAATGGCTGCGGGACTCGATTGCGCTCTCGCCGCGCGGCGAGATCGAGATCGATCATCGCGGCGAGACCTCCAAGCCGGGCGTCTTCGCGGCCGGTGACGCGACCACGGTGCCCTACAAGCAGATCGTGATCGCGATGGGCGAAGGTTCGAAGGCAGCACTTTCGGCATTCGATTACATGATCCGGCTGACGCCGGTCGAGGAAGCTGCCGCGGCCTGACGGATTGCAGGCATTAGAGATCCGGCGGGTGTTGCCCGCCGGATGCTCCCTCATTCCCGAACGATCAGTGGATCAGCGCCAGCGCGGCATTGCGCTCCAAGGCCCGCGGATTGAGCTTCACCGCTTCCTGACGCGCGGCTTCCGCTTCTTCCTTGCGGCCCAGCATCGTCTGCGCGTCGGCCGCGACCAGCCAGGTCAGCGACGAGCGCCATTTTGATTCGAGCACCGGTTTCAGAGTCGCCAGCGCCGCGTCAGGCTGGGCATTGGCGAGTTGCGCTGCGGCCAGCTGCGTCAGCGCTTCGCCGAACGGCCGCTCGGCGGCGTTAAGCTTCGCCAACTCCAGTGCCCGCGCCGGATCGCCGAACGACAGATAATGGTCGATCGCGTGGCCCCACGCCGCCTGCGGCAACGCTGCCAGGCGTCGTTCCCATTCGGCGCCTGCGCGCGCTGCCCATGCCTCGCTGTCGGCACGATCCCCCATCGCGCGATAGACGCCGGCGACGGCGTCCATCATGTCTGGATGGTCGCTGCGCTGGGCGAGCGCGGTGAAGCGCTTGAGCGCACCGGGCAGGTCGCCCTTCAGCGCCTGCATCTTGGCGATGCGGGATTCGATCCGCCAGTCGCCCGGAAAACGCCGATTCGCTTCGGCAAAATGCTTCGCCGCATCGTCCCACCGGCCGCGATCGAAATCGATCAACCCGCGCTGGAGCTCGAACCAGCCGCGCTGTTCGAAGGCGGGGCCGGTGACCAGCCACTCCGCCTCGTTCAGATAGGCGATCGCCTTGTCATGATCGCCGGTGCGCCAGAACCAGGTCGATAGACGCAGCAGATTGTCATAGCCGCCCTGCTCACGCTCGATCCGCCGATAGGTGACAAGGGCCGCATCGTAACGGCCGCGGTAGAAATCCAGGTCGGCACGGTCGGCATCGATGGCGGCGCGCTCCAGCTTGTTGGGGCCGACCGCGATCGAGTCGACGGATTTCAGATCGGGCTCGACCGCCGACAAGCGGTGGACATGAAAGTTGAACGCAATCCGTTCCCAGTGCGGGCCCAGCCGCTCATTCTCGGCACGCGCGAACGCGGCTGTAAGCGCCTGTTCGGCAGCGACGAGATCGTCGAGCCGGCCGGTCATCATTGCGCGCTCGATCCTCAGGCGAAGGATACGGTCGAGATGATCGGTCTTGGCCGGTAACCGGCCCTCGTCACCAAGGGCGCGGCGCTTGCCGTCGATCTCCGCCAGTGCGGCGGCGTAGGTCTCGGGCACGCCGATTTGGACGGGGCGCTTCCACGGAGGCGCCTCGCCGAAGCGATGGCCGTTGATCATGGTTTGCGCCGGCGGTGCCGCCGGCTCCCAAGGGCGCACGACGAAGAGTGTGGCGACCGAGGCCGCCGCACCCGCCATCAGCAGCAGCGACGGACGAGCCGGGCTGACTGCCGGTTGAGCATTGGCCATGACCCGATCAGGCGGGCCTGGCGCAGGGAACCAGGCCAGCGCGGCGGAAGTCGTCGTCGAGCAGGGTGGCGAGGCCGGTCAGGTTGACCTTCATCTCAGGGATGAACATCCCAGTCGCATAGTCCACCGGCTTGCTGTCGTTATAGAGTGGCTGACGATTGCCCGACATCAGCACTGTCGACGTCACCGGATTGCCCATCGAATCGACCGAAGCATAGTCGCTGAGCGGATTGGTCCGGAAGTTGAAGCCGCTGCCGGATCCCTCGGGCCGGACCGGGCCGAATGCGGTGCCGAGATAGGGGAAGTCCGGCCGGAACGGCTTGTCGTTCGCCGGCGGATTGAGCGCGAGCTTGGCGACGACGTCGCGCGGATGGCGCGTCAGATCGATGAAGAAATAGCCGAGCGCGAGGTCGGGCGTGGGATCCTGGAAGCGGCGGCCATTGGGATAACCGTTGGGCTTCGACGGGTCGAAGTGGACGACGTCTTCCTTGATGAACTGCTCTACCGTCTTGCCGGGCAACAGATCCGGCGCGATGAGTTGCTGGAAGCAGGGCTCGATGTTGAGCGCGGTCGGCGTCGGCGTGCCCGGAGTGGGCGTGGGGGTCGGCGTGGGCGTGGGAGTCGGCGTGCCGCCACCACCGCCACCGCCACCGCCGCCGCTGTCGGCGGAACTGCAGGCGCTCACCGCGAAGGCGCACGCCGCGGCACAGACGAGAAGGATGGATTTCTTCATGATCACAGCCCCGGCCGGATGCGGTTGGTAGCGACGGAGACGCCGAGGACATTGCTGCCGTTCAGCACATTGGGCTTGTCCGTCTCGATCGCGAAGCCGGAGACATTTCCGTTCGCGAAGAAATCGCGCGTGTTGACGAAGCGCAGGTCGCCGTTGGTGCGGGTGTTGTCGAGCCCGAGCACATCGAAGAAGAAGGGGTCCTCGAACAGGCCGGCCATGAAGCGCGTGCCGTTCTTGCTGAATTCCTTCTGCAGCGGCACCACCACCGTCTCGCTCTCGAGCCCGGGCAGGCCCTTGGCCTGCACGCCCCACTGGCCCGCCGCGTTGGGCGCGAAGCGGAACTCGATGATTTTCTCGATGGTGGAGATGTTGGCATCGTTCGAGATGCGAATCTGGTAGACCACATCGCGGTCGAACAGGCCGGGCGCTTCGGGCACATAGGGGCCGCCGAAGGTGAAGCACATCACGAACTTGGTGTCGGTCTGCCAGACGTAGATGTCGGCGATATCGGCGCCGCGATCGAGGATCGGCACGCTCGTCGGGCGACCGACACGCGAACCTGGTTCATTATGGTCCGCGGCGACTACCGGCCGCTCGACGAACAATATGGCCGCGGTGCAGGCGACGATAACGCCGCCCATCAGGCCATTTATCAGCGAAGTCATGCGCATCGAAAACCCCCGGTCGAAGGGACAGGCGCGGACGCCCTTCCCATGAACGCCCGACCCATTCAGTGCCACTCGTCACAGCTACGAGGGAACGCCAATGAAGTCTGCGGCTGCAACGACCCGGTTTTTCGAATTTTTTAAAGGATAGCGCGTGGTCGGCGCAACCGCCACCCCGAATCATAAGCTTGACAAGGATCAAGCCTGGGGGCGCCGGTGCGGCGAACGATCAGCGCCTTCGCGAAAAGAGGATCGCGACCAGCCCGACGACGAGAAGCACCGCGCCATTGTAGGTCCAGCGCGACTGATCGATCATGAAGCTGCTCGCCGGCCAGCGCACCAGCCCGGTTCCCTGACCGACCCACAGCAGCCCGACGACGAGCGCGACGATGCCCGCAATCAACGTCAGGGTCCGTATCGCGCGCATCGGCATCATCCTTTTTCATGCGGCAACGGCCCGGTCTTGCCGACCGGGCCGTGCCAGTGTGGCGCATCCGCGCCCAGCCTGTCGAGCCGCGCCGGAGCGCGGCCCAGGCGCGATCAACGATCGCCGACCGACAGATAGTCGCGCTGCGTCGGGCCGACATAGAGCTGGCGCGGACGGCCGATCTTCTGCGCCGGATCCGAGATCATCTCGTTCCACTGCGCGACCCAGCCGACGGTGCGGGCGAGCGCGAAGAGCACGGTAAACATCGAGGTCGGGAAGCCGATCGCCGACAGGATCACGCCCGAGTAGAAATCGACATTCGGGTAGAGCTTCTTCTCGATGAAATAGTCATCCTTGAGCGCGATCTGTTCAAGCTCGCGGGCCACGTCGAAGATCGGATCGGTCACGCCCAGCTTGTTGAGCACGTCGGTCGCGGTCTTCTGCATCACCTTCGCGCGCGGGTCGAAATTCTTGTACACGCGGTGGCCGAAGCCCATCAGGCGGAACGGATCGTCCTTGTTCTTGGCGCGGGCGATATATTCCGGGATCTTTTCCACGGTGCCGATCTCGCGAAGCATGTTGAGCGCCGCTTCGTTGGCGCCGCCATGCGCCGGGCCCCACAGGCAGGCGATGCCGGCCGCGATGCACGCGAACGGATTGGCGCCCGACGAGCCGGCGAGACGAACGGTCGAGGTCGACGCGTTCTGCTCATGGTCGGCGTGGAGGATGAAGATCTTGTCCATCGCATCGACGATGATCGGATCGACGACATATTCCTCGGCGGGGACGCTGAAGGTCATCCGCAGGAAGTTGGCGGTGTAGCTGAGATCGTTGTTCGGATAGACGAACGGCTGGCCGACGGAATATTTGTAAGCCATCGCTGCGATCGTCGGCATCTTCGCGATCAGCCGGTGGATCGCGATCATCCGCTGCTGCGGATCGGCGATGTCGGTCGAGTCGTGATAGAAGGCCGAAAGCGCGCCGACCACGCCGCACATGATCGCCATCGGGTGCGCATCGCGACGGAAGCCACGGTAGAAGGTGGCGAGCTGCTCGTGCAGCATGGTGTGGCGGGTGATGGTGTTGCTGAACTTGTCGAGCTCATCGCCGGTCGGCAGTTCACCGTTGATCAGCAGATAGGCGACTTCCATGAAGCTCGACTTCTCGGCGAGCTGGTCAATCGGATAGCCGCGGTGGAGCAGGATGCCCGCATCGCCATCGATGTAGGTCAGCGCCGATTCGCACGACGCCGTCGAGGTGAAGCCCGGATCGTAGGTGAAAGCGCCCGTCTCCGCGTACAGCTTGCGGATGTCGATGACATCCGGACCAACGCTGCCGGACAGGACCGGATAGTCCTTGTTCGCCCCGCCAATCGTCAGTTGCGCTTTCTGGTCACCCATATTCTGCTCCATCTATGTGGTTGCGTCAGGCGCGCTGGTCGGCAGCGGTCAGGCTGTCGTCCAACCGACCGAGCGACTCATCGCGCCCGAGCAGCACCAGCACGTCAAAAATCCCCGGCGAGGTCGAACGCCCGGTGAGCGCCGCTCGAAGCGGCTGCGCCACCTTGCCGAGACCGATACCGGCATCCTCTGCGACCCCGCGCACCGCCTCTTCGAGAGCCGGCACGGTCCATTCAGGAACCGCACCGATCGCCTCGCGGGTCTTGCCCAGGAGCGTTAGCGCGTCACCCATTAACAGCGCCGATGCCTTCTCGTCGAGCGAAAGCGGGCGCTTGTCGAACAGGAAAGCGGCACCTTGCGCAAGCTCGACCAGGGATTTGGCACGCGGTTTGAGCCCGGGCATCGCGGCGGCGAGAAGCGCCTGTTCGGCAGCGTCGGGCGTGCGGCCGATCTGCGCCTCGACATGCGGCAATGTCGCCTGCACCAGGCGCGCATCGTCAGCCTCCCGGATGTAATGGCCGTTGAGGTTTTCCAGCTTCTTGAGGTCGAAGCGCGAGGGCGAGCGGCCGACGCCCGCAAGGTCGAACCATTCGGTCGCCTGCGCGCGGCTGATGATCTCGGCATCTCCATGGCCCCAGCCGAGCCGCAGCAGATAGTTGGACAGCGCCTCGGGCAGCACGCCCAGCTCGTCGCGGTAGGATTCAACGCCGGTGGCGCCGTGGCGCTTGGACATCTTGGCGCCGTCATGCCCGTGGATCAGCGGCACATGGGCGTAGACCGGCTCGGGCCAACCCATCGCGCGGATCACCGCGAGCTGGCGGAAGGCGTTGTTGAGATGGTCGTCGCCGCGGATGACGTGGGTGACACCCATGTCATGATCGTCGACCACCACCGCGAGCATGTAGGTGGGCGTGCCATCCGACCGGAGCAGAACGAAATCGTCGAGCTCTGCGTTGCGCACGGTCACCCTGCCCTGCACGCGGTCCTCGATCACCGTCTCGCCCTCGACCGTCGCCTTGATGCGCACGACATAGGGCGCGCCCTCGGGCGCTTCGGACGGATCGCGGTCACGCCAGCGGCCATCATAGCGCATCGGCTGCTTGTTAGCGCGTTGCTCGGCGCGCATCGCCTCCAGTTCCTCGGCGGTGGCGAAGCATTTATAAGCCTTGCCTTCAGCGAGAAGCTGGTTTGCAACTTCCGCATGGCGATCGGCGCGGGCGAACTGGAACACGGTCTCACCGTCCCAGTCCAGCTCCAGCCAGCGCATCGAATCGAGGATTTTGTCGATCGCATCCTGCGTGGAGCGGACACGATCGGTGTCCTCGATCCTTAGCAGGAACTTGCCGCCGTGATGGCGGGCGAACAGCCAGTTGAACAGCGCGGTGCGCGCGCCGCCGATGTGCAGGAACCCCGTGGGGGAAGGCGCGAACCGCGTGATGACGGCGCTACCGGTGGCTTCGTGACTTGCGCTCAACCGCGCTTGCTCCCAGAAACTGGCGATATGGACATGATCGTTCGGCGACGCCCCTAGCATGGCATATGCGCCGCGACAAACCGTGCTCCGGTGAACCTTGCGGCGGCGTTCAGGGGCGTAATCAATTCCCTGGAACAAAAGCTTTTTCTGGAGCGGGACCAGCTCGCTTTGTGGCTGCCCGTGGCCTTGGGCGGCGGCATTGCCGCCTGGTTCGCGCTGCCCGGTGCCCCCGCCTGGGTTGCGTGGATCGCGGCGGCGGGGGGACTCGGTGCCGCCGGGTTCGCGGCCGGAGCCGGCGGCCGGATCGGCCGGGCGATGCTCGTCGCCGGGCTGCTCGCGGCGATCGGCTGCGCGCTGGTGTGGGCACGGGCCGAATGGCGCACCGCGCCTGTGCTGGGCCGGCCGACCGTCACCACCGTCACCGGCACGATCGAGCGCGCGCAGCCGCTGCCCGCGCGTGATGCGGTGCGGCTGACGCTGGCTACCGGCGGAACCGATGGTTTGCCGCCACGCGTGCGCATCTCAGTCCCCGAGGATCAGGCGGTGCCGATGTTCCGCGTCGGAGAGCGGGTGACAGCACGGGCCCGGTTGGTGCCGCCGCCCTCCGCCGCGGTGCCGGGCGCCTATGACTATGCGCGCGTCGCCTGGTTCGACGGCATCGGGGGCACCGGTAGCGTGTTGGGCGATATCACACGATTGTCGCCGCCGGGCGCCGGCACACTGCCCACGCGCGATCGGCTCTCAGCGCATATCCGCGCGCAACTGCCTGCAGCAGAGGGTGGCATCGCCGCGGCGCTCGCCACCGGCGACCAGGGTGCGATTCCGGACGAGGATGCGGAGGCGATGCGCCGATCCGGCCTTGCGCATCTGCTGTCGATCAGCGGTCTGCACATCACCGCGATGTTCGCGGGCGTCTCGCTGCTCGTGCTGCGGCTGCTCGCGCTGAGCCCGTGGTTAGCGCTTCGCGCGCCGCTGCTGCTGGTCGCGACCGCGGCAGGCGCGTTGGCCGCGTGCGGCTATACTTGGCTGTCGGGCGCCGAGATCCCGACGATCCGCTCGCTGGTCGCGGCGCTGCTGATCGCACTCGCGATCGCGCTGGGACGCGAGGCGGTGACCTTGCGGCTGGTCGCTGCCGGGGCGCTGATCGTGCTGCTGCTCTGGCCGGAGGCGATCGCCGGCCCCAGCTTCCAGCTCAGCTTTGCTGCGATCACCGCGATCGTGGCGCTGCACGAGCATCCGCGCGTGCGCAGCTGGTTCGAGCGACGCGAGGAGGGCCGAGGCATGCGCCTGCTGCGCGGGCTGGCATCGCTGCTGCTGACCGGACTGGTGGTGGAGATCGCGCTGTCGCCGATCGCGCTGTTCCATTTCCACCGCTCGGGTCTCTATGGCGCGCTCGCCAACATCGTCGCAATCCCGTGGACGACCTTCGTCACGATGCCGCTGGAGGCGGCGGCGCTGATTCTCGACGGCATCGGCGCGCTTATCGGAATTGAGGGGATGGGCACGCCCGCCTGGTGGCTGACCGGACAGTCGCTAAGCCTGCTGCTGTGGCTGGCGCATGCCGTGGCCAATGCGCCCGGTTCGGTGACCGCGCTGCCGGTGGCGCCCAGGGCCGCGCTGGCGCTGGCGGTTGTCGGCGGGCTGTGGATGGGGCTGTGGAAAAGTCGGTGGAGATGGTGGGGGGCGGTGCCCGCCGCTGTCGGCATGCTCTGGATGGCGTTCGCTCCCACACCCGATCTGCTCGTGACGGGCGATGGTCGCCATCTCGCGCTGATCGATTTGGACGGCCGCCCTGCGCTGCTGCGCGCGCGGGCAGGGGATTATGTGCGCCAGACCTTGTCGGAAACCGCGGGCTATGATGGCGAACCGACCGCGCTGGAGGAATTGCCCGGCGCGCGCTGCAACGCCGATCTCTGTACGGTGGACATCGTGCGAGGCGGCGGCGCGTGGCGGCTTCTGGCGACGCGCAGCACCTATGCGGTGCCGGTAGAGGAGATGGTGGCGGCCTGTGCGGCGGCGGATATCGTTGTCAGCGAACGCTGGCTGCCGCGCCGGTGCACGCCGCGATGGCTGAAGCTCGATCGCAACCTGCTAGCGCGGACGGGCGGAGTGGCGATCTATCTCGGTCAGCGCCGGGCGGTGACGGTGGCGGACGCGAATGGCGCGCATCCGTGGGGCGTGAGGGCGCCGGTCGACGCGGGCCCGCCCCGGCCATGCGGGCATGGCTGGGGGCGGGCGTGCTGAGGGTTGGGATGAAGCGCATGAGCGGCCATCGAGCCCGCCCATATGGTGCTCCACCGCTTGATCCCCTCCTCGAGAGGAGGAGGGGAGGAGAGGTTCAGGCGACAGTCGCCTTGACGATCTTGCCCGGCGCGCGCGGCGGTTCGCCCTTGGGGATGCCGTCGACGAACTCCATGCCGCTCTCGACCACGCCCCACACCGTGTACTGGCGATCGAGGAAGGTCGCGTCGGCCAGGCAGATGAAGAACTGGCTGTTGGCGCTGTTCGGGTTGGACGAGCGGGCCATCGAGCAGACACCGCGGACGTGGGGCTCGGCGTTGAATTCGGCCTTGAGGTCGGGCTTCTCGGAGCCGCCCATGCCGGTGCCGGTCGGGTCGCCGCCCTGCGCCATGAAGCCGGCGATGACGCGATGGAAGATCACGCCGTCGTAAAAGCCTTCATTGGCCAGCTCGACGATGCGGGCGACATGGCCCGGGGCGAGATCCGGACGGAGGCGGATCACGACATCGCCATTATCCTTCTCGTTGCCATTATCGAGGGTGAAGGTCAGAGTCTCGGCCACTTGGCTCTCCTGCGTGCTTGGAAGCGGCCGATATAGGCGCTTGCGCGTTGGTGGGAAGCCTCGTTCGCGGCGGGGCCCCGTACGTGGCATTGCCTTCGCACTCGCAGCACGCCAAAGAGGCCCTTCGGCCAGCCAGGGAGGATCAGGATGAGCGAGACCCGTCTTTCGTCCGCCGAGCTTCCCGAACCCAGCCTTGACGAGGACGACCGGATGAAGCCGGAATTCGTCAGCGCGGTGCTGGGCCATGTCGACGACGGCGATACGGAGTCGGCGCGCGCGCTCGTCGAGCCGCTTCACCCCGCCGACATCGCCGACCTGTTCGAGCTGACGCCGGTCGAGCGGCGCCGCGCGCTGGCGGCCGCAATCTCGGACCTGCTCGACGCCGACGTGTTCGCGGAAATGAACGAGCATGTCCGCGAAGGGCTGATCGACGCGCTGGAACCTGCTCAGGTCGCCGAGATCGCGGCTGAACTCGATACCGATGACGCGGTCGCGATCATCGAGGATATGGAGGAAGAGGATCAGCGCGCGGTGCTGCGCGCGCTCGATCCCGACGATCGCGCGGCGATCGAGGAAGCGCTCTCCTTCCCCGAGGAATCCGCCGGCCGCCTGATGCAGCGCGACCTGATCGCGGTGCCGGAGCATTGGACGATCGGCAACGTCCTCGATTATCTGCGTTCAAACGAGGATCTGACCACCGACTTCTGGGAGATCTTCGTCGTCGACGCGCAGCACAAGCCGATCGGCACGTGCAAGCTTAGCTGGATCCTGCGCACGCCCGCGGAGATCGCGGTCGCCGACGCGATGGCGCGCGAGCAGACCCTGATCCCGGTCGACATGGATCAGGAAGAGGTGGCGCTGCGCTTCCAGAAATATGCGCTGATCTCCGCGGCGGTGACCGACCCGCAGGGGCGGCTCGTCGGCATGATCACTGTCGATGACGTTGTCCACATCATCCAGGAAGAGGCAGGCGAGGATATCCTCAAGCTCTCCGGCGCGGGCGATGGCGACATCAACGAGCCGGTGCTCGAAAGCTACAAGGCGCGCGTGCGCTGGCTGATCGCCAATCTCGGCACCGCGCTGGTCGCCTCCTCGATCATCGCGATCTTCGAAGGCACGATCGCGCAGATGGTCGCGCTGGCCACCTTGATGCCGATCGTGGCGGGCGTGGGCGGCAACGCTGGTACCCAGACGATGGCGGTCACAGTGCGCGCGCTCGCCACCAACCAGCTTACCCAGTCCAACACATGGCGCACCATATTACGCGAAATCCGCATCGCGCTGCTCAACGGATCGACGGTGGCGGTGGTGATCGGCGTCGGCGTGGCGGCGGTGTTCAGCAATCCGGCGCTGGGGATGGTGATCGCGGCCGCGATGATGACCAACATCATCATCGCCGGTCTCGCCGGCGTGCTGGTGCCGCTGGCGCTCGATCGCAGGGATATCGATCCGGCCGTCTCATCCTCCGTGTTCGTGACGATGACGACCGATTCGATGGGCTTCCTGGCATTTCTGGGATTGGCGACCGCCTCCGGCATTACGGGCTAGGCTGAGCCCCTAACTCTTCCCAGTTGGATGCCGCCGGCCAGGGGGAGGGGGCTGTCGGCCGGCGGCATCCGGTGGGATGAGCGGTGGGGGCTATTTCGCCACTGCGGGCGTCCGCTCATCCTCGGGAGCACTGATCGACGGGTTGGGATGGGTGCGCTTCGCCTTCTCCCAAGCGGCACGCACCCCTGCGCCGTAATCGGGATGGACCCTGGTGAAGTGGCCAAGCTGGCGCTCGACGATGAAGTCGGGTGTGTCGCCGAAGGCGGCGGCGATGTTGTGGAACAGCCGGTGACGCTGGCCTTCGTCGAACAGCTCGAACAGCGCACGCGGTTGGCCATAATCGTCATTGCCGTCGCGATGGTTGTAGCGCGCGGCGTCGCCTGAGATCCTCAGCGGCGGCTCGAGGAAGCGCTTGTCCTCCACCGGGCCGTTGAAGCTGTTGGGCTCATAATAGGCATCGGGCTGCGGATTGTTGGGGAAGAAGCGCATCGCACCGTCCTTGTGGTAATGATGGACGGGGCATTTCGGTGCGTTGACCGGCAGCGCTTCATAATGCGTGCCGATGCGGTGACGATGGGCATCGGCATAGCTGAAGATGCGCGCTTGCAGCATCTTGTCCGGCGAGAAGCCGATGCCCGGCACGATGTTGGACGGGCTGAACGCGAGCTGCTCGATCTCGGCGAAATAATTGTCCGGATTGCGGTTGAGCTCCAGCACGCCGATGTCGATCGGCGGATAATCCGCATGCGGCCAGACCTTGGTGAGGTCGAACGGGTTGTAGGGCGTCTTCTCGGCGTCGAGCTCGGGCATGATCTGCACCTGCATCGTCCAGCGCGGGAAATTGCCGGTCTCGATCGCTTCGAACAGATCCTCCTGCGTCGATTCGCGGGTACGTCCGACGACCTCGGCGGCCTCGTCATTGGTCCAATGCTCATGGCCCTGCTGGGTCTTGAAGTGGAACTTCACCCAGAACCGCTCGCCGGCCTCGTTGATCAGGCTGAAGGTGTGGCTGCCATAACCGTTGATGTGGCGCACGCTGGTGGGCAGCCCACGGTCTGACATCAAGATGGTCACCTGGTGCAGCGACTCGGGGCTGAGCGACCAGAAATCCCACATCGCTGTCGGTGAGCGCAGGTTGGTGCGCGGATGGCGCTTCTGCGTGTGAATGAAATCCGGGAATTTCAGCGGATCGCGCACGAAGAAGACCGGGGTGTTGTTGCCCACCAGATCCCAATTGCCCTCGGGCGTGTAGAATTTCAGCGCGAATCCGCGGACGTCGCGTTCGGCATCGGCGGCGCCGAGTTCGCCCGCGACAGTGGAGAAGCGCGCGATCATCGGCGTTTCGGCGCCAAGCTGCAGCGCCTTGGCCTTGGTGTAGGCGCTGATATCGCCGGTGATCCTGAGCGTACCATAGGCGCCCCAGCCCTTGGCATGGACGGCACGCTCGGGAATCCGTTCACGGTTCTGGTGAGCCAGCTTTTCGATGAGCTGATAGTCTTCCAGCAGCAGCGGGCCACGTGGCCCGGCGGAGAGCGAGTTCTGATTGTCGGCGATCGGATTGCCGGCGGTCGTCGTCATCTGCGGTTTATCGTCTGCCATGGCTGGTCCCTCCTCTTCGGTTCGCGACATCCGCAGTTCTGCCACACGGCCTTGCACAGGAGAAACGCATAGCTTCGCCCAGTCTGATCGAATATTTCGCTTGATCGAGCCCGCGGTTGAGTTGCTGGCGCGCTTAGATGCTTGCCATGGCCCGCACACCGCCTTAAAGCGCGCGGCTCCGGTCGGGGCGTAGCGCAGCCTGGTAGCGCATCACACTGGGGGTGTGGGGGTCGCAGGTTCGAATCCTGTCGCCCCGACCAATTTCTCGAAAATCGCATGATCATACCGGCTCGTGCCGGTCCTTCTGCCGGCAATCGGTGGCAGTTGCTGCGGTTGTGCGCGACGGCTTTCGGCCGAATATCGATTTTGCCAGCGATGGGGCGGGACGCGTAGCGCAGGTCTCCTATCGGCATCGACCGGCGACCGCGCAGGCCGCGGTAGCCGTCAGAGCGACCGCGACAGATCGCGGCTGGGCGGCCTTGCCGGGGGGGGGGCGTTCGCTCAGCGTTCCGGCCGATAGCCGATCTTGAACGGATCGTCGCCATAGCCAACCGCGAGATCGTCGAACAGCAAGGTCCGTTCCTTGATGTCCTTCTCGACGCCGGTGTAGCCCCAGTTAGGCACATAGGTACCCGCCTTCATATAGGGCCCGATCAGGTCGCGATGCGCATTGGGTCCGCGATCGTCGGTGATCTTCTGGCCGTCCAGCCAGATCTCGATGCGGCCGGCGCTGGTGGAGGACCAGTGGACGCGGATTATCCATGTCATCCAGGTGTTGCGGACGAGCGGCGCCGTACCGATCTCGACGATGCCCTCGACATTGCCGGGCAGCGCCTTGTCCTTCATCGTCACGATGCGGTGATCCCAGCTCTTGCTGACCTGCCAGTGATTCTCGCGGATGCTGATGTCGAGCGGCGGATATTTGCCGGGCTCGAGCAGGAAGAAATCCTTCGAGCCATGCCACTGCATCGCGATCACCGGTACCTTGCTGGCCTTCCAGTCCGCTGGTACGAGCAGGTGCGACTTGTACCACACGGTTTCGCCGACGGCGTTGGGGCGCAGTCGCAGTTCCGAGCGAAAATTGCCTTTAACATGCGCGTCGGTGGGGCGGGTGCGGAAGCCGCGCACCTGGCCGCCGCGGCGCGGATCCTTGACGACGAAGGTCGATCCCACGCAGCAACCCTGCAGCGCATAGTCGGCATCGCCGAACACCAGCTGCAATTCACCCTTGGCGCTTTTCTCCCCGGGCTCGAAGCCGATCGTCACCGGCGTGCCCCACGGCAAGGTGATGATCTTGAAAACGAGGATCCATGCAACGAGTGCGGCGATGCCCGAAAGCAGCGCCAGCCAGCCGAGCCATTTGCGTACGCAAGCCTTGGTCAATTTTCACCCCCTCAAAAGCCCCATGAGGGGGCAGGCGATCGGCCCGACGCTAAACCGGTCTGCGGCGGGATACCCAATCATTATTTTGCATTGCAAGATGGATTGGGATGGGCAAGAGGTGCTGCAGCAAACGACGGGCGGGGTTGAAGATGGCTGCGGCCAAGCGCGACGATCGGGCGGTGGCCCGCTCCGGCAGGAAGGCGGTCGCCCGCTGACATGCTGTTCTTCACATGGACCTTCGCCGCGTTTTTCGCGATCTTCTATCCCGCGTTCCTGACGGTGCGCCGCCACGTGGTTGCGCGCAATCTGCTGCTCATCCTCGCTGCTTATATCTTTTACGGCTGGTGGGACGTGCGCTTCCTGGCGCTGCTCGCCTTCACCACCTCGCTCGATTATCTGACCGCGCTGGGGGCTGCCGGACACCGCGTGACCCGCGCGCAGCTGGTCAAAAGTTCGGGCTTCCTCGCGGGCGTGTCGCTGGCAGGTTTCGTTGCGCACTGCATCATCGGTGCCGCCGGCGGCAAGGGGTTTGCGGCGACTGCCTTCGCAGATGCAGCATTGCTCCTGTTGCCGCCGCTCACGGCGCTTCTGCTGTTCGCCGCATCGGTGGCATTGCTCAACCGCGTGGCGGACGAGGCGAAGCGGCGCTGGGCCTGGCTGCTGCTGTCGGTAATCGTCAACCTCGCTGTCCTCGCCTTCTTCAAATATGTGAACTTCTTCGGGGAAAGCCTGCAGGAGGCGCTGGCGCCGCTCGGCATCGAGCTTGGTTTCGTCGCGCTCAACATCATCCTGCCGCTGGGCATCTCGTTCCACACTTTCCAGTCGATCGGCCGCACCGTCGACACCTGGCGCGGCAAGCTGGAGCCTTCGACGAGCCTGATCGAGTTCGCTGCCTTCCTCTCCTATTTCCCGCAGATCCTCGCCGGCCCGATCGAGCGTGCGAACCACATGCTGCCGCAGTTCCGCAGCGTGCTGCCGATCTCGGGTGACATGCTGCGATCGGGAGCGATGCTGTTCCTGTGGGGCCTGTTCAAGAAGATCGTCATCGCGGACAATATGGCGATCATCGCCAACCCGATCTTCGATGATCCCTCGGCGCATAGTTCCGGCGCGCTGGTGGTAGCGGCGCTGGCCTTCACCTTCCAGATCTACGGCGATTTTTCGGGCTATACCGACATGGCGCGCGGCATTGCGCGGCTGATGGGGTTCGAGCTGTGGCTGAACTTCAACCTGCCCTATTTCTCACGGACGCCCAGCGAGTTCTGGACGCGCTGGCACATCAGCCTTTCGCAGTGGCTGCGCGACTATCTCTACATCAGCCTGGGCGGCAATCGTGCCGGCAACCTCAAGACCTATCGCAACATGATGGTCACGATGCTGCTCGGCGGCTTGTGGCACGGGGCGGCCTGGACCTTCGTGTTCTGGGGTTTCCTCCATGGCGCGGTGCAGGTGGTGTATCGCGCGCTGCGGCTTGACGACATCGTCAAGGCGGCGAACGAGGCGGGGGGCGTGCGTGCGCTTGTCACCAACCTGGTGGCGTGGGCGGCATGGATTCCGATGATGGTGATCACCTGGATCTATTTTCGAGCCGAATCGATGGCTGAAGGCAATGCGATTGTCGCCGGCATCTTCCGCTTCGACAATCTCTCCGACGGCGCGTGGTCGCGCTGGGCCTTCTATGCGGTGCCGCTGATGCTGATCGAATGCGGGCTGCGCTTCGCGACCCCGCGTGAGGCCTATGCGCGGTCGCCATTCATCGTCCGCTACACCGGCGTCGTCGCGCTGGTCTTCTCCGTGATCGTCCTGACCGCGCCGGCGGGCCAGGAGTTCATCTATTTCGACTTCTAGGAACCGGATGGCCGCGCCCCGCATGAAGCCCGCCACGCTCTTCCGTTTTGCCGCGACGGTTGCGGGGCTTGGCGTGTGGACGCTGATCGTCGGCGAGATCTTCCTCAGGATTTTTGCGCCGCAGGCGATCATGCCTCGGTACATCACCGGCACGCCTTATGGCGTGCGCGGCAATGTGCCGGGTGCGGTCTATGCGCATTCGACGCCGGACGTGTATGTCGAATATCGCATCAATGCGGAGGGGATGCGCGACGACCGCAATTTTCCCACCGGCAAGCCGGCCGGCACCTGCCGCGTCGCGATGATGGGCGATTCCTATTTCGTCGGCTACGAACTCGATCTGCCGCAGACCTTGCAGGCGCGGATCGAGGCCGGGCTGAAGGCGGCGGGCTATCGTACCGAGGTTCTCAACTTCGCGGTGTCCGGCTTCGGCACCGCGGAGCATCTGCGCACCTATCAGGCCAAGGTGCGTGGCTTCGATCCCGATCTGGTGCTGATGCAGTGGCAGGTCACCGACTACGACGACAACAGCCGCGCCGGGCTCTTCAAGCTGGAGGGCGACAGGCTGGTGAAGGGGGCGGACACCTACCTCCCCGCGGTCGCCGCGCAGGACAAGCTGATGAAGTTCGCGCTTTACCGCATGCTCGCGGATCACAGCCATCTCTACAATTTCGCGCGCGAGCAGATCGGCTGGCGGGTGAAGCAGCTCACCGCCTTCTTCGCCAAGCGCGAGGCCGGGCCGGCCGAGAATGAGGTTGAGCAGAACACCTATGTGATCAACCAGGCGCAGGTCGATCTCGCCGCAGCATTGCTGCGCGAAGCGCGTGCGGAGGCGGCGAAGGATGGTGCGGCGACGATCGTCGTCGATATTCCCAACCGCACGCCCGATCGCGTGTTCAGTTCTTCCTACGATCTCATGCCCGCCGACGTGAAGCGAGACCTGCCGGCGGTGAACGCGATCCCGCAGTTCCGCGCGGCGGCGCGCGATCCGGCGGCGCAACTCTTCTTCAAGAATGGCGCACGCCACCTGACCCCGCTTGGCGCCGATCTGCTGGCGCGCGCGACGGTGAAGCGGATCGTGGAGAGCGGCGTGCTGAAGGGCTGTCGCGGCTGAGGCCGTTGTTCCCCGGCCTTCGCCGGGGATGTTCCGGTTCAGTGCCGGCGGGCGAGCAGCGCCAGGCCCTGGGTGAAGCGGAACCAGCGTATGCGGGCCAAGGTTGCGACCGCGCCGGCGCGGGCACCGGCCCCCTTGAGCTTGGGTGTGACCAGCATCTTCGCGCCGTGCGGCGGGACCGAGGCGAGCACCATCACGCATTGGGCGATCCAGCGGCCGCGACCTCCGGGCCGCTCCATCGTCAGCGCGAAGGTTTCCGAGGTTGTCCGCCGCCATTTGCGCGAAAGTTCGGCCCAGGTCGCGCGCGCCGGATGCGCCATCGCGACATCGTCCGCATAGACCAGCCGATAGCCGAGCGCGACCGCACGGCGGCACCAGTCCATGTCCTCGGCCACGGTCGAGCGGAAGGTGCCGACCTTGTCGAACACCGCGCGGGTGACGAACAGGTTGGCAGTTACCGCGAAGGATTTGCGCTCCACATAGTCGCGGATCGGGAAGGCGGTTGCCTTCTCGAACGCCTCGATAGGATTGGGACGCGCGGGGTCAACGGCGACAATATCGACGCGGCCGCCGACGACATCGGCATTGGCGAGCGCCGCGACGCCGCGCTCAAGCCAGTCGGGCTGCGGCCGACAATCGGAATCGATGAAGGCGAGGATCTCGCCTCTCGATGCCGCTACCGCCGCGTTGCGCGCGGGTCCCGCGCCCTGTTCGGGCGCCTCGATCACGCGCGCGGTGTCGCCCACGGCGGCGCGGACCGCCTCGATGCCGATCGGTGAATTATTGTCCGCGACGACAATCTCGAAGCTGTCTGTTCCGATGCTCTGCCGCTGCAGCATGGCGATGCAGCGAACGAGGTTGTCGACGTCGTTGTAGTGCGGGATGATCACCGACAAGAGTTGATCCACAACGCCTCATAGGTCAAAGTTGCTGCATTGCGGCAAACTAGGCGCTTTGATGGGGCGAGGAAAGCTCCGATCTGCGTGCGGGGAGCAGCGGGTTGGCGTTGGTGGCGCGTTCATTGCCGCCGTTGGTAAGGTGCGACGATGGCGAAGCAGAAACTGCTGAATGTGGAGGCGTTGCGCGGTGTCGCCGCGACGCTGGTAGTCCTCTACCATGTCGACAAATATTATTACGACACGCCGCGGCTGTGGGCGGAGAAGCTGTTCGAGGGGCTGTTCTCGTTCGGCCATGCCGGCGTGGAGTTCTTCTTCGTTCTCTCGGGCTTCATCATCGCGCTGATCCACGCCGGTGACGGCAGCCAGCCGAGCAAGATTCTGCCCTTCCTCGAGAAGCGCTTCGTGAGGATCTATCCCTTCTACTGGGTGTGCCTGGCGATCGTCATCGTTTCGATGCTGGTGGTGCCCGGCGTGCTCTCCCGCATCTCGATGGATGCCGTGGTGGGCTCGATCTTCCTCGTCGGTATCGATCCCTTCCGATCGGTGGTGTTTGTCGCGTGGACGCTT
This sequence comes from Sphingomonas zeicaulis, assembly GCF_050433225.1. Classification (NCBI taxonomy): domain Bacteria; kingdom Pseudomonadati; phylum Pseudomonadota; class Alphaproteobacteria; order Sphingomonadales; family Sphingomonadaceae; genus Sphingomonas; species Sphingomonas zeicaulis. The sequence continues at coordinate 370,070 of NZ_JBNPXQ010000002.1, forward strand.
TTCCATGAAGTGCTGTTCTACGCCGTCTTCTGCCTGTTCATCTGGAACCGGAGGGTTGGCGTGGTGGCGATCGTCGCCTGGTCGCTCGGCAGCTATCTGCTCAGCTTCGTCGGGCGCTATGGCTATGTCGTCTCGCCGATGAACGTCCTCTTCATCTTCGGTATCGGTTGCGCGCTGGTCCTTCAGCGACATCGCGTGCCTGCCTCGGTCGCGATGGCCGTCGTCGGTTCGCTGGGCTTCCTGCTGATCGGACTGGATGATTCCTTCTGGCATGTCGTTCCGCGTATGGTGCAGATCCCCGCCTATGGTGTGGCCAGCGCGGTGGCGCTGCTGGGCTTCGTCGAGATGGAGCGATCCAAGGGAATCCGTGCCGGGCGCATGGCGGTAATGATCGGCCAAGCATCCTATTCAATCTACCTTACCCACATGCTCACGCTGACGGCGATGACCAAGATTGCGATCAAGCTGAAGCTGGCGAGCGTCATTCCCGGGTCGGTGGCGTTCCTGATCTTCTGTGTCGCCGCGCTGATCGGCGGCGTGGTGATCCATCGCTGGGTGGAAAAGCCGCTGATGGCCGCAGCGCGCAATTTGCTGCGACGTTCGCGCGTTGCCGCGCCGCAAAATGTGGCGGCCAGCTGAGGCGTCAGCGGCAGGCGGGCTGGCCGCCTATGTTGCAGACCGGCGCAGCAATTGTGCGGGGGAGTCGCTGGGTGCGGCGTAGCGCAACCGCGGTTATCCGCGGCTTGGGCCGCTTTCGATCGCGCTGAAATTCGCCGCGCCGAGAGGATGTTGAGCGTAGGCAGGCGGCCTGCTAGATCATTTCGCACGTGCAAAAATTTTTCATGGCGCATATAGATGCCTTGATCATCGTCAATGATTCGGCGCGCGGCGCGGCCGTAAGATCCTGACGAAGATCACGCAAATGAAGGGGTAGGTCGACGAGCATGAGCGTCCTGACGTTGCAAGAATCTGGCGGCTACGTTTCCTTCGACGAAGATCAGTGCAAGGAAGCGGGCCAGTCGCTGGCGACGCGCTACCGTGAAGCATCGCCGTTCCCGCACATCGCAATCGACGATTTCGTGGACGCTGCCGTCCTGCGTCGCTTGCTTGCCGAATTCCCGGGCAGCGACGGCCGCGATTATTTCGATCGCGAGCAAGAGCGGCTGAAGTTCCAGTATCATCCCGGTTCGGTCCAGGGCGCGCTGGTCAAGAACCTCCTCGCTGAGCTCAACAGCGAAGCCTTCCTCACCTTCCTCGAGGAGATGACGGGCATCGGCGGGTTGATCCCCGATCCTTATTATCTGGGCGGCGGGCTGCACGAAACCAAGCGTGGTGGCCATCTCGGCGTTCATGCTGACTTCAACATCCACAATCGCATGAAGCTGGTCCGCCGGCTCAACCTGCTGATCTACCTCAATGACGACTGGTCGCCCGAATATGGCGGCGAGCTGGAGCTGTGGGATCGCGCGATGACCAAGTGCGAGGTCAAGGTGTCGCCGCTGATGGCGCGCGCGGTGGTGTTCAACACCGATCTTGACAGCTTCCATGGCCATCCCGATCCGCTGACTTGCCCGCCGGAGCGGTCGCGGCGCTCGATCGCGACCTATTATTACACCGCGACCGAGGAGGGCATCGCCAACCTGCCCAACCGCACGACGGTATTCCGCAAGCGGCCGGGCACGACGGAGAAGCGCGACATGAAGGTCGCGATGCGCCACTTCATGGCGGACTGGACGCCGCCCGCGCTTCGTCGCGCGTTTGGCAAGAAGGCCTAACCCGAGATTGACATCGCCCCGCATCCTGCGTTGAGTGTTTCGACGGATGCGGGCGCAGGCCGGTGCAGCGGCGCCGGCCGGCATGCGGGAGGCCAGTGACAGAGTGATGCAGAGCGCAACGGTCGATAACCGTCGGCGGGTGCCGTTGAGAACGCGCGCGCGGGTTCCGGCCCTGGTCGCCGGCTTCCTTTTCCTGATGATCATCCCCCACACCTTCGCATTCTATGCGGGGCCGGTGCTGATCACCTCCTACCGCCTGTTCATGATCCTCATCCTGCCGGTTCTGATCACCAAGGTGATCGCGCCGGACATGAAGTTCCACAAGTCGGATTGGCTGCTGCTCGGCTTTTCAGGCTGGGCGTGCCTGTGCATCTTCCTGAACTATCCTTTCGGAGGCGCTATCGAGCGCGCCGGGCAGCTTCTGCTCGAGGTGACCTGCGCCTATTTCCTGGGACGGGCCTGCTTCAAGTCACTCGACGACATCTATTCGATCCTGAACCCGCTGTTCCTGATCGTATTCATCGCTTTCGTCATCGCGATTCCTGAGGCGATCAGCCATGAGAAGCCGTTGATCGAATATACCAGCCAGCTCACGGGCATCGCCCCCGGCTTCTATTCGGACGGCACCGACATCCGCATGGGTCTGCGCCGTGCGCAGGCCTTCTTCGAGAATACGATCCTTTTCGGCCTGTTCTCGGCGACGCTGGTTTCGCTTCTGTGGTATATGGAGAAGCGACCGGCGGCGCGTATCGGCAAGCTGCTGGTGGTGATCGGCGCGGTGCTGCTGTCGATGTCGACGACGCCGATCATCTCGATGATGACCCAGTTCGTGATGATCGGAATCGAAACGGCGACGCGGCGCATCAAAAAGCGCCTCATCAATACCGTGGTGATCCTGTCGATCTTCGCACTGGCGGTGAACACCTTCACCAAATCCGGCATCATCGGCCTGGTGATCAACTATCTCGCGTTCAATCGCGCATCGAGTTACAACCGCATCCTGATCTGGGACTATGGCCTCATCAACATCTCGGCGCATCCGATCTTCGGCATGGTGCCGGAATATTGGGTGCGCGCACCGTGGATGAAGGTGTCGATCGACAATTTCTGGATTTATAACGGGCTGCTGTCGGGCTATGTCGGCTGGGCGCTGACCGCGCTCACGCTGATCGTGACGATGTGGCTGTTCCTTGCCGTCCCCAAGCAGTTGCTCAGCACACGCCATCAGAATTTCCGCCTCGCCTGGACCTTCATCATGCTGTCGTTCGCGCTGTGCGGGTTCTGCGGCACCTTCTACGGCAAGTTTCAGCCCTTCTATTATTTCCTGGTTGGCATGGGCGCTGCGGCCGTGCCGATGTATCAGCGCTTTGCTGCAGAGCGGAAGAAAGAGCTGCAGGGACAGCAGCCGGCCCGTCGTCGACACCCGCCGCGTGGGCGGGCGCCGACGCCTGCGGCGGCTTAAGCAGCCGATCCCTGGCGCGAAATCGAGGGCAAACGATCTTTCAAAAAGTTTGTTTCGCAAGTGCGAAATAAAACCTAATCCTGTACCCACAGCGTCGTTTGATTCGAGGAGGCGTGCCACGTCCTCCCGGATCGGATGGAAGGGCGCCGAGGTGTTGCAACGTTGCGCGATCAAGATCGGGAGAAGTGCATGACGACCGAACTCAAGCCGTATCACCTCGGCTTGTTGTGGCATTCGCTCGATTCCGAGAATCTCGGTATGGGCGCGCTCACCATCGGCAACACCAACCTCATCGCGAACGCGCTGGCGAAGCATGGACGCAAGCCGGTGCTGCACATCATCGGCGGCCTCGGCCGCATCGATTATGCCGATGAAAGCCCGTTCGAATCCGATTTCACCAACGTCGGCTACAAATCGCTGCTGACCCCGGGCTCGGACCTTCACCGCACGATCCAGAAGTGCGACATCTTCTTCGACATCGGCGGCGGCGACAGTTTCTCCGACATCTATCGATTGAAGCGTTTCGCGCTGATCATCGGATCTAAGTTCGCCGCCGCGCGCACGGGCAAGCCCTTGATCTTCAGTCCCCAGACGATCGGGCCGTTCCTAACCAAGAAGGGCCGGATGGCGGCGCGGGCCTCGCTGCGCCGTGCCGAGACCGTGTTCGCGCGCGACGTGCCCTCTTTCGAGGTGCTGAAGGGGCTGGGGTTCGAGGATCGTTCGCGACTCACCACCGACGTCGCCTTCGCGCTGCCCTTCCAGAAGGCGGCCGACAAGAAGAGCCGTGATCTGACGCAGGGGCCGATCAAGGTCGGCCTCAACGTTTCGGCGCTGCTCTATCGCCGCGACCTGCAGGTGGGCGACAAGATCGCGCTCAAGCTCGATTATCAGAATCTTACCGACCGCATCATCACCCGGCTGGCCGAGGATCCGCGGTTCGACGTCTATCTGGTGCCGCACGTGCTCTCGCCCGAACTGCCGAACGAGGACGACCACGCGGTCTCGATCGCGGTGCGGGAGAAATATCCGCACCTCAAGCTCGCGCCGCGTTTTACCGGGCCATGCGTGGCGAAGAGCTATATCGCAAATCTCGACCTGCTGATCGGCGCGCGCATGCACGCGACGATCGCGGCGATCTCATCCGACACCGCCACCTTCCCGTTGGGCTATAGCCGCAAGTTTACCGGCCTGTTCGGCACGCTCGGCTATCCGCACCTGGGCGACATGACCAGCGAGGGCGAGGATGTGGTGATGGCGAAGCTTGAGGCCGTGCTCGCCGATGTTCCCGGCGCCACCGCCGCGGCGACCGCGGCGAATGCCCGCGCCCAGACGATCCTTGATTCCTACCGCAACTATCTGGACGAACTGTTCGCGAAGGTCTTCGCATGATGGCACGGCGCGTCGACCAGATCCGCGACGCCGGGCTGTGTTCGGGCTGCGGCCTGTGCGCGGGCGTAAGCGGCGGGCTGATCGAGATGGGCGAGACGGCGGACGGCTATCAGCGGCCGCGCGCCGTCGCGCCGCTGCCGGCGGCGGTAGCTGAACTTGTCGACACCGTCTGCCCCGGCCTCAACATCGACCGCGGCAATGCCGTGCGCGACGCGGATTATCATCCGGTCTGGGGCCCGATCATCGAGACCAAGCTCGGCTGGTCGACCGACAATGAATTGCGCCGCAATGCCTCGTCGGGGGGCGGCCTTTCGGGCGTGCTGGTGCACCTGATCGAGACCGGGCAGATCGATTATGTGGTGCAGACCGCGATGTCGGAGGAGTCGCCGGTCCGCAACGCGCTGAAGATCAGCACCGGCCGCGACGACATCTTCCAGAGCGCGGGATCGCGCTATGCGCCGTCCTCGCCGCTGGCCGACATCGCCGCGCGCCTCGACGCGCCTGGGCGGTTCGCCTTCGTCGGAAAGCCGTGCGACGTCGCCGGCCTCCGCAACCTCGCGCGCGTCGATCCGCGCGTGAACGAGAAGGTGCCCTATATGCTGGCGTTCATGTGCGCCGGCGTGCCGAGCTACAAGGGCACCGATGCGGTGCTGAAGGCGATGGGCGTGCCGCAGGGGGCCGAGGTCACATCCTTCCGCTTCCGCGGCGATGGCTGGCCGGGCTATGCCACCGCGGTGCTGGCGGACGGCAGCCGCTACCAGATGGATTACAACACCAGCTGGGGCACCATCCTCAACCGCTTCCTCCAGTTCCGCTGCAAGGTGTGCCCGGATGGCACCGGCGAGTTTGCCGACATCACCTTCGCCGATGGCTGGCATTGCGACGAGAAGGGCTATCCGTTGTTCGAGGAGACCGACGGCCGTAGTCTGGTGATCACGCGCACTCGCCGCGGCGCCGCGCTGTTCGACGAGGCCGAAGCCGCCGGCCGTGTCGCCAGCGAGCCGGTGCCGGTGCGCTCGATCCACCACATGCAGCCGTTCCAGGCGAAGCGTAAGGGGCTGGTCCTCTCGCGGCTCGCGGCGCTGGGCTCGGTCGGCCACCGGCCGCCACGCTTCCGTGGGCTCTCCTTGCCCAGAAATGCTCGTACGCTGGGCGCTGCGCAGAACGCGAAGAGCTATCTCGGCACGCTGCGCCGGCTGATGAAGAGGCGCAAGCCGGCATGACGCATGTCGCGGTGGTGATCGTCGGATATCGGAACGCCGGCGAGGTGCGCGATTGTATCGCCCAGCTCGGCCAGTCCACCCACACCGATTTTTCGGTACATGTCTGCGAGAACGGCGGTTCGGCGGCCTTCCCGCCGCTGGTCGAGGCGGTCGCGGAGGTAACGGGCGAACTTGCGCGGACGCCCAACGGCGAACGGATGGTCGACCATCGCAGCGGACGCCTGCCCGGTGGCCAGCCGGTGGAACTGTACGATGCCGGCGCGAACCTCGGCTATGCGGGCGGTATCAATGTGTGCTTTGCGGCGGTCGCCGCCGAGGGACGCTATGATGCGGTGTGGATCCTCAACCCGGATACCGAGCCGCATACCGACGCTATGGACGCGCTGCGCCGTCACCAGCAAGCCGGGGGCTATGGCATCGTTGGCAGCCGCCTGGTGCGCACGCCCGCCGGCACCATCCAGCTTTACGGCGCACGCTGGCGCGCACTGATCGCGCGCGGCTTCAATATCGGCCTGGGCCAGGCGGCGGATCATCAGCCCGACGTGGCGGCGATCGAGCGTGACCTGGACTATGTGGCGGGCGCCAGCATGTATGCGCCGCGGGCCTATGTGGAAGAGGTCGGCCCCTTTGATGAGCGCTATTTCCTCTATTACGAGGAAACCGACTGGTGCTTCCGGCGCGGCAGCCACGCGCTGGGCTATGCGCATGAGTCGATCGTGCTGCATGCGCATGGCTCAACGATCGGCTCCAGCGTGTCGCGCAAGCACCGCTCGCCGCTCGCCGTCTATCTCGACGAGCGCAACAAGCTGCTGTTCACGCGGCGCTTCCGGCCCTCGCTCTACCCGGTCGTCGCGGCAACCACCTTGATGCTCACGGCGCAGTATCTAAAGGCCCGCGCCTGGCGGAATTGGCAAATCGCGGTCGCCGGCTGGTGGGCAGGCATTCGCGGCGAGACCGGCCGACCCCAAAGATTCTCATAACGCCGAGCGGAGGCCCGATTGAAGTATCGCGCAGATATCGATGGCCTGCGTACGTTCGCGGTCGTGCCGGTGGTGCTGTTCCACGCGGGGCTCAGCGGCTTTTCCGGCGGCTTCGTCGGCGTCGACATCTTCTTCGTCATCTCGGGCTATCTGATCACACGCAGCCTGCTCGAAGATATCGGGCATGGCGGGCTTTCGATCCCGGCCTTTTATGAGCGGCGGATCCTGCGGCTCTACCCGGCGCTGTTCTTCACGCTGTTTTCGACCTTTGCGGCGGCGTGGCTGCTGTTCCCACCGATCGACTTCTATCTCTACGCCAAAAGCCTCGTCGCGACGGTGTTCTTCGCGTCGAACATCCTGTTCTTCACCGAAGCCAACTATTTTGACGGCTCGGCCGAGCTCAAGCCGCTGCTCCACACCTGGTCGCTGGCGGTTGAGGAGCAGTTCTACATCTTCTTCCCCCTGATCCTCGCCTTCATAACCCGGTTCATGAACCGGTGGCGGGGCGCCGCGATCGCGGTGATCGGCGCGGTCTCGCTGGCGATCAGCGTCTGGGCGACGAGCAACGCGCCCACCTTCAACTTCTACCTGCCGATCACGCGCGCCTGGGAATTGCTGCTGGGATCGGCGCTGGCCATCGGCGCGGTGCCAGAGTTGCGCAGCGCCGCCGCGCGCAACGCGCTGGCGCTGCTCGGCCTCGTCCTCATCGTCGTGCCGGTATGGCTCTATTCGTCGGACACGCCCTTCCCAGGCCTCTCGGCGTTGGCGCCGACGCTGGGGGCGACGCTGCTGATCCACAGCGCGCAGGATACCGTCGTCGGGCGGATGCTGAGCCTCAAGCCGATCGTCTACATCGGCCGCATCTCCTACTCGCTCTACCTTTGGCACTGGCCGATCATCGTCTTCACGCGCTTCTATGAGCTGCAGCATCTTGGCCCGATCGCGACCTTCGGGGTGATCGCCGGGTCGTTCGTGATGGCGGCGATCTCGCTGCACTTCGTCGAGGCGCCGTTCCGTCGCAAGAACCGCTTCACCCGGCGGCAGGTGTTCCTGGCGGCGGCGGCGGGATCGAGCATGCTGGTGCTGCTGGGCGGGGCGGTGGTGCTGACGCAAGGCATGGAATTCCGCAATCCGGAAGCGGCACGCTTCACCCGCAGCGTCGCCGACGATCTTGCCCGCTTCCACGCCGCGCCCTGCCTGCGCACCGATGGCCGTGTACCCGCGCCCGGCGAATGCCTGCTCGGCGCGCCTGGCACGCCCAGCGTGGTGCTGTGGGGCGATTCGCATGCCGCGCAGCTCGCGCCTTCGCTCGATGCACTCGCGCGCCAGCGCGGCTTTACCGTGCAGCAGGTTACCAAGGCGGGCTGCGCGCCGATCCAGGCCGCATCCTACACGCCCTACAGCGAGCTGCGGCGCGACTGCCCGGCGTTCGGCCGCGCCGCGCTCGAACGGATCCTCACCGATCCGGCGATTCGTGTCGTGGTGATGGCAGGCCGGTGGGACATGCTGGCAGCCGGCCATATCCGTGCGACCAGCCTCGGCGGCGCCGAAACCGTAGAGCAATCGCAGCGTCTCGCATCGGAGAGCCTGGAGACCACCGCACGGCTGCTCAACGCCCGCGGTATCCGCGTGATCGTCGTCGACCAGATCCCGCTGCCGGAGGTGAACCCCTTCGTCTGCGTGCGCGCCGCGGTGTATAACGGCCTTGACCCCGCGCGCTGCGACACGTTCGAGGCACGGCATTCGCACGACGTGCAGGATCGCATCTCGCAGACCATCCTCGACCGCGTCGCCAAGGTCGGCGGCAATACCAGCATCCTCGACATGCGCGACGCGCTCTGTTCGGGCACGACCTGCCGGGCGCGCCTCAATGGCCAGCTCCTCTATATGGACGATGTCCATCTCTCCCGGCTGGGCAGCGACGTTGTCGCGGCGCGGCTGCGGCCGGTACTGGCGGAGCGGCTTTCTCGGAACTGATTGCCGGAGGGCAGATGGGCCGCCTGCGCTGATGAGGCGCAGGGCGAAGCAGGGCATCTTGTTGGTCTTCGATCAGAGTACCAGCGGATGTGTCGATGCCGCAAAATGCTCGCTTGGCTCGCGGCGTCGCCCCGCCTTGTCTTTCTACCTGCGCAAGGAGTTAATCGCGCAGCTCCACTATTGAGCGGCAAACGCCGTAGTCTGGAAGGCGCAGATTTGATGGCGTGGGACTGGGTATATGAAGGCGGCGGCCGGACGACCGGCCGCCGTCCTCAATAGTCCTTCGAGTAGCGCAGGTTGACGTTGGAGCCGCCGAACGAGGCGGCCTGGCTGAGCAGGCTCAAGGTCTTCGACAGCGAAATTTCGAGCTGCGTGGCGGTAAAGCCGCGGGCGTCGGTGATGATCTCCACATAAATGTCATTGGAGATATACTGGCCCGCCGCAAGCGCGGTGCCGCGGCCCGCGGTCTTGTCCGCCCCCAGCACGCGCAACCGGTCGATGCCCGTCGCCGAGCGCAGCTTGCCAAGCGGGTTGAGCCCGCCACCGCCGCCGCCGCGCAGCGAGTTGAGCGCTGCCGCCAGCTGGATCGCCTGCGTCGGCGAAAGCGAGGTGACTGAGCTGCCGAACAGCAGACGGGAGAGGACCTCATCCTGCGGCAAGGTCGGCGTCGAGGTGAAGGTGATCTGCGGGCTCTGCGCGCGACCACCGATGTTGATGATCGCCGAGACGCCCTCCACCGTCGTGCTCGCCGCGAGATCGAGCTCGGGGTCGGTCAGCGGGCCATTGAACCGCACCTCGCCGTTTTCGTCGAGGTCGAAGCGGCGACCCGCGAAGCTGTAGGTGCCACGCACCACCTCGAGCTTGCCGACGATGCGCGGCGCATTGGCGGTGCCGGTCACCCGCATGTCGGCGGCCCATTCGGCTTCGAGCCCCATGCCGCTGACAAAGATCTCGTTGTCGGCTCGCATGCGCAGGTCGAGCTTGAAGTTGGTCGAGAACGCGCTGTCCTGCTGCACCTTGGCCGGACCGGGCTTGTCGGTGCGGCGGCGCACGCCCTCCAGCTCGGCGACCTCGGCGGCGCCCTGCAACACGATCTGGTAGCGCGCATTGGGGATGTTGATCTGACCGCTGATTGAGCCGCCATCAGGGCCGTTGAGCACCCGGATTTTTCCGCTGGCAGTCGCCCCAAGTGCATCGCTCCGGGCAAGCTGGGCGCGGTCGAGCGTTGCGGTCAGGTCGATGGGGAAGCTGCTTGCGGCATCAAGGCCGACATTGCCGCTTGCGCTAACGCTGCCCGTGCCGGCGCGGCCGGTGAGCGAGACCAGTTCCAGCCGCGATTGGGTGAAGCGACCATCGAGCGCGATGTTGGAGATCACCGTGCCGAACGTCTCATTCTCATAGCGCAACGTCTTGGCGCGCATCAGGCCGGTGATCGTCGGCTGCGACAGCCGGCCTCCGAAGTCGGCGGCGATGGCGATCGGGCCGGAGAGCGTCTGGCCGGAAATGCCGGTCAAGGTCCACAGCACGTCCGCCGGACCCGAATAGCGGATCCCGCCGGAGAGCGGCGCGCCGAACAGCCGGTCCGAAAGACCCGCGCCCTCGCCGAGGGGGGCGAGCCGCGCCTGCATTCGGCCGACATTGTTGCCGCCGCGCCGGATCAGCGCGCGCAGGTCACCGCCATTGTCGTCGAGCGTGCCGAGGAAGGCGATATCGACCGGATCGGAAACGACATAGGCCGCCGTCCGCGTGAAGCGGGCGATATCGAGCCGCGCCTTGACCGTCGGCACCGCGCCCGCCGCGACATAGTCGAGCGTGCCGCTCGCGCGCCCACCGAGGCCGAGCCCGGGCACGAATGCCTGCGCGATCGCGACGTCCATGTTGGCGAGGCGGGCATGCGCCTCCGTACGCGCGCCGAAGCGGCCGTTGAGGTCGACCTTGCCCTGCGGGATCACCAGGGTCGTCGGCGCCAGCACCCAGTCAGCGCCCTCCTTCGTGATGATCGCCGGCTTCGTCAGGCTGAACGCGATGGTGTTGGCGCTGCCCTTCAGGTTGGCGACGATCCGGCTCGGCGTCATCGCCGCCTGGCCGGCCACGTTGAAGGGTACCCCGGCATTGCCGTTGGCGACCAGCGCCAGCTTGCCGTTGCCATCGCGATAATCGATCCGGCCTTGCGCACGTTCGACGATCATCTCGCCCTGACGCACGTCGGCGAGCTGGAACGCGCCATTCACCGAGGGACCGTTGGGCAGTACGATCGCGGTCGCGCGGACGCGGCCGCTGCCGATCGTGATCGGCGCGACGCCGGGGATGCTCGCGGCGTTCGCGGTCACATCGATATCGGCACGCTGGTTCGCGCCCGCGGCGGCGAGCACGATGCCGCCGTTGAGGCCGGAGCCCGCCAGCGTCAGCCGGCCGGCGAACGGCCCCGCGCGGGTCTGCTGGATGGTGCCGTTGAAGTCGACGCCGGCAAAGGTTGCGCGCTTGATGTCGACCGCAAGCAGTGTGCCGGTGCGGATCGTCACATCGGCGTTGAACGGGCCATAATCGGAATTGCCGCGGCCGACGACGGCATAACCGGCGGGCACGCCGCGCAACGTCGCCTGGATATCGCGCAGGCCGACGCCGAGCCCCGGCCGCGCGGCGCGCAGATTGACCAGCGGGCGTTCGAGCGTGCCGGAGGCGTTGACCGAAAGCGGGCCATATTCGCGTGAGACCGCGCGCGCATCGAACGCGATCCGGCCGCTGTCGAGATTGTAACTGCCCTTGGCATCGGTGATGCGGAATCCAGGTGCGGTCATCCGCAGGCCGACCAGCGAGGCGGTGCCATTCTCGTCGAAGCCGAAGCGCGCGATGGTGACGGCATCGCCGCCCAGCACGTTGGCCAGCGCTTCATTTTCAAGGCGCCGCGTGGTCGCGCGGAAGCTGCCGCGAATGCCGAAGCCGCCGGTCGCGCCCTGCACCAGTTCGGCATCGGTGACGAGGCTGAGCCGGCCGAGCCCGGCGATGCGGTAATCGTTCACCCGGCCCTTGATCGCGCCGGTATATTTCCCGTTGGCAATGTCGGCGAGGACGATCGCGGTCGCATCGATCTGCGAGGATTTAAGCTTGAGATTGTCCGACAGCAGCCGCCCGTCGGTGTAGGCGAGATCGCCGTTGATCGAGAGCTTTTCGAGCAGGCCGCCGGCGGCGGCGTTGAGCCCCGTCACACGCTGCGCCGTGGCGTTGACCGGCACGAGGATGCGATCGGCATCCACCTTCGCGCTGCCTTCAGCGGCAAGCCCGCTGACACCCATCGTGCCGAACGCGATCTGCGCGGCGTTGAGGCGATAGGCGACGGTCGGCGTTGCGAACGGGCCATCCAGGACAGCGGCCAGCTTCACGTCGCGCCCGCTGAGGCTGTCTGCGATCGAGCCGGGCTTGAGCAGCGCACCGGCGATGATGAAGTTGCCGAAACGGCTCTGGCCGAGATCGACAAGCCCTTTCCCGGTGACCACCATCGCGTCGGACTTGGCAGAGAAATTCACATTTGCGCTGCGGTCGGCGAGCGCGGCGGTGGCGTCGATCGCCAGCGCCGGCGCGGTCAACCTGGCGAGGGGGGTCTGCCGCGCTTCTTCCAGTGTCGCGTCGGCTGCCTGGACATAGACTGCGGGCATCGCATCGCCCTTGAGCGCGAAGGTGCCATTGCGCGCGGTCAGCGCCAGATTGGCGAGCGGTTGGCCGCCGAGCGTACCCTGAACGCGGCCATTCCACGCCTTCCAGTCGCCATTGCCGCCGATCGTCAGCAGCATCGGCCGGCCGGTGCCTGCATAGCTGTCGACAAGCCCGCCTGCCGGCGCGGTCACCCGCGCGTCGATCTGCAGCTTGTTGGCCTCGGGCACGGCATCGATCTTGACGATCGCCACGTCGCCGCCGGCGACGCCGGCAGCGCGCAGCGCGCGCGCATCGGCATCCACACGGGCGCGGCCATCGGCAATGTCGGCGGTGCCGACGAGACGGACGATATGACGCTGGCCGGTGACCGGCGCCTCGACCTCGAACCGGTCGATTGCGAGGCGGCCGACATTGATGTCGAGATCGGGCAGCAGCGGCGCGTTGGGATCGGAAGGGACCGGCTTGAACTCGGGCGTGCGCAACAGGCGGATCTGTGGCGAAGCCAGCGAGCGCACGTCGACCTTGTTGTGGAGATAGGCGAACGGCCGCCAGTCCAGGTCGATGCGCGGCGATTCGAGGAACACGCCCTTGGGATCGGTGATCTTGAGCCCGACAAGCTGGAGCTTGCCGTAAAGCGAGCCATCTATCCGTTCGAGCTGAACGCCCATGCCGGACGCCGTCTCGAAGCCGGAGAATTGGCGCACGAGGAAGGCGCGGCCGGGCCCTGTGTTGATGCTGAACACGAGCGCGACAATCAGCAGGAGCAGCACCGCGAGGATGCCGAACAGCCACGTCGCGATGCGCCAGCCGGTAGAGCGGCGCTTGACGATGACGGTGGTGGGGGCTTCGCTCGCCATCAGAAGGCCTGCCCGATCGAGATGTAGAGCGCGATGCGCGATTCGCCCGGCTTGCGGCCGAGCGGTGTGGCGACGTCGACGCGCATCGGCCCGAAATTGGTGTAGTAACGCCCGCCGATACCTGCGCCGTAGCGCATCCCCGACAGCGAGGGGGAGGAGCTTTCGCCGACTCGACCCGCGTCGATGAACGGCACCACGCCGAAATTGCCGAAGCGATAGCGCGCCTCGATCGCGAATTCGGTCACCGAGCGGCCGCCGATCGGGTCATTGTTCACGTCCTTGGGGCCGAGTTCCTGGAAGCCGAAACCGCGCACCGAACCGCCGCCGCCCGAATAGAGCCGTCGTGACGGCGCGATATCGTCGCGTGCGGCACCGAGGATGGAGCCGACACGCGCGCGGCCGGCGATCACCAACGCATCGCTGACCGGATAATAGGCGCTGCCTTCGAACAGCAGGCGGCCATAGCCGTCGAACCCGCCGCTGCCGGTGCGCTTCTGCGCTTCCGGGCTGACGCGTGCGTTGAGGCGGAAGCCGCGGGTTGGATCAAGCAGACTGTTCGAACGATCGTAACCGAGTTGCAGCGGGATCGCGGCGATCAGATAGGTGCTGCGGGTGCGATCGAGCAACTCGGTCTGAAAGCGGGTTTCGCGGGTGGCGATCAACTCGCCGCCGACACTCCACGTCCATCGCTTCTGCCAGATCGGCGTGCTGGCGCGCGCAAGGCTGCCGTTCAACGTGATCGTCTGCGCGTTGAACGCGGCGAAATCCTGGCGGGCGACCGAGGCGCCGAGCGCGAAGGTGCGGTCGCGCTGGCCGGCATTGGAGCGGCGGAAGCCGGTCGACAGGCTCTGTTCCTGCGTACCCGCGACCGCCGCCACCGATAGCGCGCCTTCGGGCGGGAACATGTTGCGATGCGTCCAGCTGCCGGTCAGCTTGATGCCTTCCCCGGTACCATAGCCGACGCTGCCGGCGAGTTGCCGCGCTGGCCCCTCGGTCTGACGGACGAGCAGGTCGACGGTTTCCGTGCCGTCCTCGCCCACCTGGCCGGTGCGGACCGGCTCCACCGATACGGTCGAGAGCAGGCTGGTGCCGATCAGCGCCTGGCGGAGATCGTCGGTCTTTCGGCTGTCATAGACATCGCCCGGATCAAAACGGGTGAGCAAGGTGACATGCTCGACGTCGAACACCGGATCGCCTTCGACCCTGATGCCGCCATAGCGGGACTTGGGGCCGGCATCGAGCGGCAGCGTATAATCGCCGGTGTGGTCGCGCTCGTCGAGCAGCACGTCGCGGTCGCCGACCTTGACGAAGGGATAGCCCTGCTCGGGCAGGCGCAACGCGACATTGGCCTCGGCGGTCTCAATGACCGCGGCGACGATCGGTGCGCCGGTCGTTAGGTCGAGCGCCTCCAGCGCCATCGCCTTCGGTTCCGGGGGCGGGCCGGTGACCACGATGTCGCCAAGCATGTAGCGGGCGCCGGGAGTGGCGTTCAGCGTCACCGTCAACCGGTTGTCGGGGTTGGGCAATGTGTTCACGGTCATCGTCGCGACGCCGTCATAATAGCCTTCGGAGCGCATCAGCCGCTCCATCAGCTTCACATCCTCGTCGGCGCGCGCGCCCACCTGTGCGGCATTGGCAGCCTCCCGCTTTCCATCGAGCAGCGCGGAAAGATCGCGGAACAGGCTTTCGAGGCCAACCTCCTTCAGCCCCTTCACCACGACGGTATAGGGAATCTCGGGCGGCTTCTCGTCCGCAGCCATCTTGGTCTCGGCCGGCGGATCGGCATCGAACGTGGAGAGCGGTTCGAGCGGGGCCACCAACTCGGTCTCGGGCACAATCGGTTCGGGGGGCGTCGCGCTGGTGACATCCGGCGTTGCGGACGCAGGCGGTGTTGCGGACGCAGGAGCGTCGGGCGCGGTGGTTTCTTCGAGCGGCGGCAGACTCGCGTCGAAATCCGGATCGGTCAGGATCGCATCATCACTTTGCCGGCCTTGGGGCTGGGTGGCGGCTTCCTGCGGACGGGCCGCCACAGGACTTGCAAGCATCGCGACGCATAGTCCGATCAGTGCGGCCTGGTTCCGAGAATGAACGATGTGCTTTGTCCCCCGCAGCATGGTCATCAGCCGGCCCGGTGGGGCAGGGGCAGGAGTGTCGATTGCTTCATTGTTCCCCCTGATGCACCGCCCCGGCGACAGCTTCGTGATGCCCGGGATTCTCCGGTGCATCTCTCGCAAACCCGTGGAAAGGCGGATGGTTCCGCGCCGCAGCATGCGGCCTTTGCACGACGAGTGGCCGGAAACCCTCGCCTGTCCGGACGTTGAGCGGGCGGTGCAACGGCGATTTGCCCACATCGGAGTCTAGGTCATGAGCTATATCCCAATGGAGCCCGCGCGCGGGCTTCACAATCCCCTGTTCACGCTCTGGGCGCTGCCCTTCGAAATGCATCAGGCGATGCTCACTGCCTGGTGGGATGCCTGTTGCGGCACGACCCGTGAGATCGAGCGATCGACGGGGCCTGCCGACCTGCATCTGTCCGTACCGCCCGCGCTTCAGGGCGAGGACAAGGAAATCTTCGCGTGAGTCCACAGGCTCCCCGGCACGAGGCCGGGGAGCCTGTGCGATCCTAAGGCACCTCGCCCAGCGTATCCGCTACATAGGCACGACGCTGGCCCATCGGCCGCGCACGGCCCACCGTGGTGTCCAGCGCAGTCTGATGCTCGATCTCCGAATTGAGCTCGGCGCCGAGGATCAGGATGTAGGCGGAAAGGAACAGCCACATCAGCATCACCACCACCGCGCTCAGCGCGCCATAGGTGGCGTTGTAGTTCGCGAAATTCGCGACGTAGAAACCGAATCCCAATGTCATCCCCAGCCAGCCGACCGTCGCGAAGGCGGAGCCGGCGGTCAGCCAGCGCCACCGCGCCTTGCGGCGATTCGGCGCATAGCGATAGATGGTGGCGATCACCGTGCTCGCGGCGACCGCGGCGGCGAGCCAGAAGGCGATGCGGATCAATGTGATCACGAACTTCGGCGCCCAGGGGATCAGTCCCTCGAGCAGCGCCAGCGCGCCGATCGCCAATATGGTGAACACCGCAACCAACAGCAGGCCTACGGTGATCGCCAGCGCAATGAAGGTGACCTTGAAGAAATTGCGCGTCTCGTTCTCATCATAGGCGATGTTGAGCGCGGTAATGATCGAGTTGGCGCCGTTCATCGCACCATAGACGGCCAGCCCTAGCGCGACGACGAGGCCGAAGCCGGTCTTTTTAGCGGCGGTGGCGGTGACGGCGACCAATTGGTCGCCGATCAGGCTTGCGGCGTCGGTCGGCAGGAGGTCGAACAGAACCTTGAGGTGGTCGGCAACCGTCTGCGGATCCGCCAGCAAGCCATAGGTCAGCACCACCGATGCGAGCAGCGGCACGAAGGCGAGAAAGGCGTAGAAGGCGACGCCCGCGGCGATCAGCCCGATATTGTCATTGCCGCTTTCCGCCCATACCCGCCACAATATGTCACGCCAGGCTCGACGCGGCATCTTGAGTGGCGTTTCCGCGTGGCGGCCGCGGCCGTCTTCGATCGTTCCCAAGGTCGCCATCGGCTTTCCCCTGTCGTTGGCCCAGAGGGATTAACGCAGGCCGCCGATGTTGGTCGCATCGCTCACCGGCCGGACTTAGCCGGGGCGCTGGGCCGCCTTTTCGAGCCGCTTGCGATTCGCCGTCACTCGGCTGTGGACCGGCTTCAGCGCCTTGCCGCCGGCGCCGCCCAGCAACTTGCCAATGCGGCGGTTGCGCGCCTGGATCCGCCCGACCGTGCCGCGCGTCATCGCGATCGTGCCCAAACTGGCGATGTCTCGCCACTGGCCCATCATCGCAGTCTGCACGCCGATCCAGTCTTCCATCAGCGAAGCGCCGGCGCGGCCGAATGCCTCGACCTTCTCGGGGACCATCTGCGCGAGTTCGACATAGTCGCCATCGAGCGGGTTGCGCATGGCGGCATCGATCTTGTCGCTGCGCCGCGCGATGACGACGGGGGCCGCCATCATCGTTTCCTGCAGCGCCACGCCGGTCTGCCACATCGTCATGCCCATCTTCCAGGCGTCGGTCCACATCGAGACTGCTCCTTCTTCCAGCAGCCTTAGTCGCCTGCCAGATGCAAAGCCAGTGACCGGCGATGCGGCCGGCGGCGATGTTCGAACAGGTAGATGCCCTGCCAAGTTCCCAGCGCCAGGCGGCCGCCGATCAAGGGCACGGAGAGGCTCGTGTGGGTCAGCGCGGTGCGCAGGTGTGCGGGCATGTCGTCCGGGCCCTCGTCGTCATGCGCATAGGCATAGGGATCTTCGGGCGCGACTCGCGCGAAATAGGCTTCGATATCGTCGCGAACCTCCGGCGCGGCATTTTCCTGGATCAGCAGCGAGGCGGAGGTGTGGCGGCAGAAGACCGTAAGCAGCCCCGTGGCCATGGCCTGCTCGGCAACCCAACGGGTGATCGGCCGCGTCACCTCGACCAGGCCCTGCCGTTCCGTGCGCACCTCGAGTTCAATCGCCGTCTGTCGCATCACCTGATCCTGTAAATAATTTACAAACTCACCGTCACTGCACATCGAGCAATGACAGCGCGACGCGATGATCTCGCGAATCTTCGAGGAAAATAGCCGTTGGCGTCGTAATTCGCTTTGCAAGTTTTCCACACAAGGTGACGTATGACCTACCAGACGCATATCGCCGAGACCGGCCAGCTTATCCAGAGCCATCAGGGCACGTGGGACGGGATCAGCGCCGAGGCGGTGGCGCGGATGCGGCTGCAGAACCGGTTCCAGACCGGGTTGGACATCGCGCGCTACACCGCTGCGATCATGCGGCGCGATATGGCCGCCTATGATGCCGATCCGGCCGCCTACACCCAGTCGCTGGGTTGCTGGCACGGCTTCATCGGCCAGCAGAAGATGATCTCGATCAAGAAGCATTTCGGCACCACCAAGCGCCGTTATCTCTATCTTTCCGGCTGGATGATCGCCGCCCTCCGCTCCGACTTCGGGCCGCTGCCCGACCAGTCGATGCACGAGAAGACCTCGGTCCCCGCGCTGATCGAGGAACTCTACACCTTCCTCCGCCAGGCCGATGCCCGCGAACTGGGGATGATGTTCCGCGAATTGGATGCCGCGCGCACCGCCGGCAACCAGATCGAAGAGCAGCGCCTGCTGCAGGCGATCGACAATTATGAAACGCACGTCGTGCCGATCATCGCCGATATCGATGCGGGCTTCGGCAATGCCGAGGCGACCTATCTGCTGGCGAAGAAGATGATCGAGGCGGGCGCCTGCGCGCTGCAGATCGAGAATCAGGTCTCCGACGAGAAGCAGTGCGGCCACCAGGACGGCAAAGTCACCGTGCCGCATGAGGACTTCCTCGCGAAGGTCCGCGCCTGCCGCTACGCCTTCCTCGAACTCGGCGTCGAGGATGGCATCATCGTCACGCGCACCGATTCGCTGGGCGCCGGCCTCACCAAGCAGATCGCGTTCAGCAAGGAGCCGGGCGACCTCGGTGACCAGTATAACGCCTTCCTCGATTGCGAGGAGGTCACCGATCTTTCGACGGTCAACGGCGACGTCATCATCAACCGCGGCGGCAAGCTGATGCGCCCCAAGCGCCTGCCCTCGAACCTGTTCCAGTTCCGCGAGGGGACCGGGGCGGATCGCTGCGTGCTGGATTGCATCGCCTCGCTGCAGAACGGCGCCGACCTGCTGTGGATCGAGACCGAGAAGCCGCACATCGAGCAGATCGCCTCTATGGTCGACCGCATCCGTGAGGTCGTCCCCAATGCCAAGCTGGTCTACAACAACTCACCGTCCTTCAACTGGACCTTGAACTTCCGCCAGCAGGTGTTCGACGCCTGGGCTGCGGACGGGAAGGATGTCTCGGCCTATGATCGCGCGAAGCTGATGAGCGTGGACTATGACGGCACCGACCTGGCGGCCGAGGCCGACGAACGCATCCGTACCTTCCAGAAGGATGCGGCTGCGCGGGCCGGCATCTTCCACCACCTGATCACGCTGCCGACCTACCACACCGCGGCGCTTTCCACCGACAATCTCGCAAAGGAGTATTTCGGCGAGGCGGGGATGCTGGGCTATGTCCTCAATGTCCAGCGTCAGGAGATCCGCCAAGGCATCGCCTGCGTGAAGCACCAGAACATGTCGGGCAGCGACATCGGCGACGATCACAAGGAGTATTTCGCCGGTGAGGCTGCGCTGAAGGCGGGCGGCGTGCACAACACCATGAACCAGTTCGCGGCGTAAGCAAAAGAGCCGCTCCCCCGGGCCCCCTTCCGCGCCAGCGGGAGGGGGTTTGGCTTGCCGTCCCGTTCCGTCCACCGGCTATTCCGCAGCCAGCAGCCGTTCCGCCGCGCCGAGATCCACCGATACCAGTCGGCTGACGCCCTTCTCGATCATCGTCACGCCAAACAGCCGGTGCATGCGGCTCATCGTCACCGCATTGTGGGTGACGATGAGGTAGCGGGTATCGGTTTCCCGCGTCATCACTTCCAGCAGGTCACAGAAGCGCTCGATATTGGCGTCGTCGAGCGGCGCATCGACCTCGTCGAGCACGCAGATCGGCGCGGGGTTGGTGAGGAACAGGCCGAAGATCAGCGCGACCGCGGTCAGTGCCTGTTCACCGCCCGACAGCAAGGTCAGCGCCGCGAGTTTCTTGCCCGGCGGCTGCGCCATGATCTCCAGCCCCGCCTCCAGCGGATCATCCGAATCGACCAGCGCGAGATGCGCCTCGCCGCCGGCGAACAAGGTCGTGAACAATCGGCGGAAATGGCCGTCAACCGCCTCAAACGCGGCGAGCAGCCGCGCGCGACCCTCGCGGTTGAGGCTGCCGATCGAGCCGCGCAGGCGGTTGATCGCCTGGCCCAGTTCCTCGCGCTCCGCGGCCGACCGGGCGCGTTCTTCCTCGACCTCGCGCAATTCCTGTTCGGCGATGAGGTTGACCGGGCCGATCCGCTCGCGCTCGGCGACCAGCTTGTCATGGCGCCCCGCCTCGGTGTCGGCGTTGCCGACCTCGGCGCTGGGGAAGTCGAGCTTTTCGGGCAGCACCACCGCCGGGCAATCGAAGCGCTCGCCGGCGAGTCGGCTCATTTCGGTGCGGCGTTGTTCCTGGCTGTCCGCGCGCGCTACCGCCCCGGCCCGTGCCTCGCGCGCGGCAGCCAGCGCCTCGGCGGTGCGGGCCTGCACCGCCTCGGTCTCGCGCACGCGCGCTTCGGCCTCGCGCTCGGCAGTCGCGGCGGCGGCGGCTTCGGCGGCGAGGCGGGTGGCGGCGTCCTCCTCGGCTGCGATCCGTATGGCAAGTTTCGCCGGAGCATCCGCCAACGTGGCCTGCTCGGCGACGATCGTCTTCTCGCGCTTCGCCATTTCCTCGATGCGCTTCGCTGCCTCGCCCGCGCGGGACCGCCAGCCCTTCGCCTCGCCGGTCGCAGCCTCGCGGCGCTGGCGGTCGGCGGCGATGCCGCGCTCCAGGGTCGTCGCCTCGGCGCGCAGTTGCGCGGCACCGGCACGGGCTGCCTCGCTGGCACGCTGGAGCAACTGGACCTGCTTGGCGGTCTCGACGCCATTGGGCAGCGCCGCGCGGGTGGCCTGCGCACGCTGGTGGTCTCCCTCCGCCTCGGCGGTTTCTGCCTCGGCGCGGGCTATGCGCTGGTCGAGTTCGGCCCGGCGCGTTTCCAACCGCTCGATCGCGATGACCGCCTGGTCCTCGCTGCGCGTCGCGCCGCGCACGCTGGCCTCGGCTTGGGCCAGCGCGGCGCGCGCCTGATCGATGCCGCGCCGTGCCGCCTCGGCACGCGTTGCTGCCTCTGCCTGCGCCGCGCCGGCCCGCTCGACCAGCGCCTGCGCGGCGGGCAATTGCGCCTCGATCTCGGCCAGCCGGTTGACCCGGATCAACCGTTCGGCCGCCGCGGCGCCGACATCCTCGGCGACATAGCCGTCCCAGCGCCGCAGCCGACCATCGCGCGTCACCAGCCGCTGGCCGACCGCGAGCGGTTCCCCGCCATCGCTCTCGACGACGAGGATCTGTGCCAGCCGCCGCGCCAGTTCCGCAGGCGCCTCGACATGGTCCGCCAGTCGATCACCGCCCGCGAGCGCCGGATCGCCTTCCGCCACGGTGGCGCCCTGCCAGCGCCTTTTGCCGGTGGCGCCCACGGCCGCATCCAGCTCATCGCCGAGTGCCGCTGCCAATGCGCGTTCGTATCCGGGGCGCGCGCGGACCCGATCGATCGCGCGACCGGCGCCGGCGGTACCGCGGTCGATCGTCTTGGCGAGCGCGCGCGCCTCGCTTTCGAGCGCGGCAAGCTGCGCGCGTGCCGACGAACGCTCGGCCTCCGCCGTATCGCGTGCCGCGGCGGCCTCGCGCCGATCGGTCTCGGCCTGTTCGATCGCGGCGGCGGCGGCTTCGGCGGCGCGCTCCGCCTGCTCGTGGGTGGCTCGTGCACGGTCCCGCTCGGCGATCAGCGGTGCCTCGTCGCCAAGCCCGGCGCGATCGCGCACCACCATGTCGCGGTCGCGCGCGGCTCGGGAAACGCGCGCGGCGGCGGCGGCGATGGCGGCGTCGGCGACGCGGCGCTCGGCTTGTTCGCTCGCCTGCGCAGCCAGCGCCTGCGCCAGCGCGACCTCAGCATCGCGCGTCGCCACCTCGGCCGCGGCGAGGCGCTCGGCCAATCCGGGCCGATCCTTCTCGGCGGCGGCGACGCGCGCGTCGATCGCCTTCGTCTCGTCGCCCAGCCGCTGCAGCGCCTCCGCCGCGTCGCGCGCGAGATCGCCCTCGCGCGCGCGATCGGCGTCCAGCCGTTCGGCGGCAGCGGCCAGCTCGGCGATGCGCCGGTCGAGCGCGCCACGCTCGGTGCGCGACGCGGTGAGGATATGCCCCGCCTCGGTGGCGGCATCGCGGGTGCGCTGCGCGCCGGCGCGTGCTGTCGCCAATGTTTGCGCCGCATCGAGTTGCGCGGCGGCGGCCGCGCGTTGCGCGTCGGAGGTGGTGGCGACCAATGTCTCGGCGCGCTGTGCTTCGGCGCGCGCAGCGCCGGCAGCGGCGGCGGCATCGCGCCACCGCGCATAGATCAGCCGCGCCTCGGCGGTGCGGATCTGGTCGGTGAGCTGACGATATTTCTCCGCCTGCCGCGCCTGCCGGCGCAGCGCCGCCGCGCGATTGTCCATGTCGACCAGCAGTTCGTCGACGCGGGTGAGGTTGGCCTCGGCGGCGCGCAGCTTCTGCTCGGCATCCTTCCGGCGCACATGCAGCCCGGCGATGCCCGCCGCTTCTTCCAGCATCGCGCGCCGCTCGGTAGGCCTTGCCGAGATGATCGCGCCGATCCGGTTCTGGCTGACGAGCGCAGGGCTGTGCGCGCCGGTCGCGGCGTCGGCGAAGATCAGCGCCACATCCTTGGCGCGCACGTCGCGTCCGTTGACGCGATAGGCGGATCCGGCGCCGCGCTCGATCCGGCGGACGATCTCGACGTCGCCGTCACCCGCCGCCGCGATCGGCCCGGCGCCTTCGGTGGCGCCGCGCTCGGTCAGGATTGTCACCTCGGCGAAGTCGCGCGCCGGCCGTGTCGCAGTGCCGGCGAAGATCACATCTTCCATGCCGGCGCCGCGCATCGAGCGTGCGCTCGATTCGCCCATCACCCACCGGATCGCTTCCAGCAGGTTGGATTTGCCGCAGCCATTGGGGCCGACGATCCCCGTCAGCCCTGGTTCGATGCGCAGTTCGGCGGGATCGACGAAGCTCTTGAACCCAGCGAGCTTGAGCCGCTTGATCCTCAACCCGGCATGTCCCTGAAGGCCCCCCGCCTGCGCATCTCAGCCGATCAGGCGCCCGCGGCCTTCAACGCCGGCTCGAGCTGTTCCCAGGCAGCGGCGTTGGGCACGAGCTGGTCGTTGATCAGGAAGCTCGGCGTGCCGGTGATGTTGTACTTCTCGCTGGCCGCCTCGACACCCTTGGCGAGCCGCTCGGCTTCGCCCTCATCCTTGAGGCAGGCCGCGATCTTGTCGGCGCTCACACCGCGCTGCCGCGCGAACTGGTCAAGCCCGCTCGCCCTGGCCATCAGCGGAAAGGATGAGGGGCCGCTTGCGCCTTTCAGCATCTGCTGCGCTTCCGGAGAATTGATGCGGGCAAACCATTCGGCCTGCGTCGCGAACATCTGCTCGGTCAGCGCGAAGAAGGGGCCCTCGCCGCCGCAACGCGCGATCAGCGAAGCGGTGAGATCGAAGCCATCGCGCACGAAGTTGCGATATTCCAGGCTGACCTTGCCGGTCGAAATGTAATCGCGCTTCAAGGCCGGGAAGCCCTTCGTGGCGAAATCGGCGCAGTGCGAACAGGTCATTGATCCGAATTCGACCAGCTTGATCGGCGCGTTGGGGTTGCCCATGCGGAAGCCGCCCTCGGGCGTCTTGACGACGGTGGTCGTCCAATCCTGCCCGGCCGGCGCCGGCGTTGCCGCGATCTTGGGGCCGGCGGCACCGGTGCTGCTATTGCCGCCGTCGCTGCCGCCGCAGGCAGCAAGCGCGATCGAAAGCGACAGGGCGAGAACGGTGGTGATACGCATGGGGTCGGTCTTCTCCGTGGAAACGAATTCAGCGCGCGAGCGCCGCCTTGATCTGGGGCTCGAGCGTGTCCCAGCTATGGACGTCGGCCAGCACCGTGCCATTGATCTCGAAGCTCGGCGTGCCCTGGATGCGCTTGAACGAGGCTTCTGTCATCGTGCCGAGCGCTGCTTGTTGTGCATCGTCGGTCAGGCAGGCGTCGATCTGCTGGGCGGTCAGTCCGCGCCCGATCATCAGCCGATCAAGCCCGCTCGCCTTGGCGACGGCGCGCAGCCCGTCGTCGACCGTGGCAGCGCGTGGCCCGTTATAGGCTTCCGCCTTGGCCAGCCACTGCGGCTGCGCGGCGAGGATCGCCTCGGTATTGCCGAAGAAACGCTCGGCACCGCCGCAGCGCGCGAGCAACGCGGCGGCATAGTCGAACGGATCGCGCACCGCATGTCGCAACTCAACAGCGGCGGTGCCGCGGCTGACATAGTCGCGCTTCAGCGCGGTTTCGGCCTCTTTGACGAAATGCGCGCAATGACTGCATGTGTAGCTGAGATACTCAACCAGCCGAACCTTGGCGGCGGGATTACCCAGCACATAGGCACCCCTTTCGGTCATGCTGGTGCGGCGCGTCCAGTCGGTCGCGGCGGGCACGCTTGCCGCCGTGCGGCGAGGGGCGGGGGCAGCATCGGCCAGCCCGGCCGCAAGAATCAGCGCGGACATGGCCGCCGCGATCGGAACACCGCGCTTCACTTGGAATCTCCTTGGATGCGGGGCGGGCCGTTGCTGGCCGCGACACCGCGGGCCAGCGCTTCGAGCACCGCCTTCAATTCGGGGTCGCCGATCTCGCGCAGGCTCTCGCCCAGGTCGCGGGGGATCGGCGCGGTTTCGGCGGCCGGCGCGGGGCGCGCCGCGCGCCTTTCGATCAGGCCCTGCCGGATCGCGAGCCGCGCCACTGCCGGATAGCCGAAGAAGCGGTTGACCCGCTCGATGATAGCGGGCGCGACATGCTGCATCATCGGAGCGTGCGCACTGGTGACGACGAGGTGGAGCACGCCCTCGGAGCGTCGGCCCGGCGGAAAGCGAATCGCCTCTGGCGCGGAGGCCTCAGCATAACGCGGGCCGACGATCTCGGCCCAGCGGCTGACGATCGACGACTGAATGAAGCCGAACTGGCGGAACGCCGCGCGGCCGACATCGGGCAGCATTTCGGACACCGAGCGCGCGCGTCCGCCGCGCTCCCGCTCGAACGCGGGGGGTGTCGTCTTGCTACCGGTCTTGCTGCGTCGTTCCGTCATCGGCGCGGTCATGCCATAGCCGACCCATGTCCGTCGATATGAAGGATGCGGTCGCCCCGCTGCTGCTCGCCTGGTATGATGCCAATGCCCGCCGGCTGCCATGGCGCAGCCCGCCCGGCACGCCGGCTCCCGAACCCTATCGTGTCTGGCTGTCGGAGATCATGCTCCAGCAGACCACGGTTGCCGCAGTGATTCCCTATTTCGAGCGCTTCACCGCGCGCTGGCCGACCGTGGACGCGCTCGCCGCTGCCGAGGATGCCGAGCTGATGGGCGCCTGGGCGGGGCTCGGCTATTATGCCCGCGCCCGCAACCTGCTCGCCTGCGCGCGGGCGGTGGCGGCGCGGGGCGGCTTCCCCCAGGATGAGGCGGGGTTGCTCGAATTGCCCGGCGTCGGCGCCTACACCGCCGCCGCGGTGGCCGCGATCGCGTTTGACCGGCCGGCAACGGTTGTCGACGGCAATGTGGAGCGCGTCGTGGCACGGCTGTTCGCCGTCGACGAGCCGATGCCTGCCGCCAAGCCCGAGCTGCGCCGGCTGGCGGCAACGCTCACGCCGGCGCGGCGAGCCGGCGACTTCGCGCAGGCCATGATGGATCTGGGCGCGACGATCTGCACGCCGCGCAGCCCTTCCTGCCTCGTTTGCCCGATCTCCGCGGGATGCGCCGCACGCGCCACCGGCGATCCGGCGCGGTTCCCGGTCAAGGTGGCGAAGAAGGCCAAGCCGCAGCGCCATGGCACCATCTTCTGGATCGAGCGTGCGGGCGACGTGCTGCTGGTGCGGCGGCCGGACAAGGGGCTGCTCGGCGGCATGCGTGCGCTGCCGACGGGGCCTTGGGCGGATCGCGCGCCGGGGCTCGACGGGGCGCCGGCGGCGCTGGACTGGCGGCTGCTGGTGCCGCGGGTCAGTCATGTCTTCACCCATTTCGCGCTCGATCTCAGCATCGCCGCGGCGGCGCTGGAAAGGGATTGCGCGATTCCCGCGGACGGAGAATGGTGGCCGCGAGACCGGCTGGAAGAGGCCGGCCTGCCCACTGTGTTCATGAAGGCGGCGCGCGCCGCGCGAGAGGATTATGACCCCAACCGACCTTAGGCTCGACCGGCGTGGTTTCCTGGGCGCCATCGCCGCGGCGGGCGCCTTCGCCGCGCTGCCCGCGCTGGCGCGGACCACCGGGACCGACTGGGCGGCGTCGCGCGCCCTGCTCGATGGCTTCGTGCGTGACGGCAAGCTGCCGGGGGTCGCCTTTGCGATCGGCCGCGGCGGCGAGGCGCCGTCGCTGCATGGGGCCGGCACGATCGCGCGGGACAGCCGGACCCCGGTGGGTGGCGATACGCTGTGGCGGATCTATTCAATGACCAAGCCGGTCACCGGCATGGCGGCGATGATGCTGATCGAGGATGGCAAGCTTGGGCTTGACCAGAACATCGCCGATTTCATCCCGGGCTTCGCCAATCCGCGCGTGCTGGTCGATCCGACGAGGGATCTAACGAGCCGGCCGGCGAAGGGGCCGATCACCGTCCGTAACCTACTGACCCACACTGCAGGCCTTGGTTATACGATCATCACCCAGGGGCCGCTGCTGCAGGAATATCTGCGGTTGGGGCTGACCCCGGCGGCGCTCGGCCGGTTCAAGCTGCCCGGCGTGCCCGACGTGCCGACGGCGCCGAGCCTGGAGGTGTTCGCCGACCGGCTTGCGACCTTGCCGCTGATCGCCGATCCGGGCACGAAGTGGAGCTATTCAGTCGGGCTCGACCTCCTCGGGCGCGTGATCGAGGTGGCCGGAGGCATGCCCTTCGACCAGTTCATGCAGGAACGCATCTTCGATCCGCTCGACATGAAGAGCACCTGGTTCACCGTGCCACCATCCGAACTGGGGCGGATGACGACCAATTACTTCTATCTTCAGCGCATGCCGATCCCGGTCGATCCGGGCGCGACCACGATCTTCGCGGACAAGCCGGCTTTTCCCTTCGGCGGTGCCGGACTGGTCAGTTCTGCGCGCGACTATGATCGGTTCCTGGCGATGCTGCTGGGGCAGGGCACGCTCGGCAATGCGCGGCTGATGAAGCCGGAAACGGTGAAGCTCGCCATATCCAACCTGCTGCCGCCGGGCGCGAGCACCGCCGGTTCGATGATCGACGGCAATGGCTTCGGTGCAGGCGGGCGCGTGACATTGCGCGCGGAAAATGGCCGGGGTGCCGGCAGCTTCGGCTGGGGCGGCGCGGCGGCGACGATCGCCTTCATCGATCCCGGCGCCGGGCTGCGCGCCGGCGGCTATGCGCAGTTCATGCCGGATACGACCCTGGCGTTCACCACCGAATTCGCACGCAGCGTCTACGCCGCCGCATGAGACCTGCACCCGGCTTCACCGGCGCGACGCTCGATCGCGGTGACAATCTGCGTGCCGATCCGGCGGCGATCGCGGCGTTGGCCGCCGATCCCGCGGCGCGGCTGCTGCGGCTGGACGGCATCGATCCGGTGCTCGACGAAACCGGCCGGCTCGTGTGGGGCGGTATGGACGAGGTGGCCGAGGGCGCGGACCTGATCCTGCTCGGTCTGGCGGATGGCCGCGCGCATTTCGTGCAGCATGTGCCCGGCGCGCTCGATGCCGCCACGCGCTCCGCCTGGATCTTCAAGGCGATCGAGCTGATGGCGCCGGGCGACGCCGCGCTCTATGGCGGCGCGCGCAGCCTGATCGATTGGCACGACCGACACGGCTTCTGCGCCCGCTGCGGTCAGCCGACGCTGATGCAACGCGCCGGCTGGGGGCGGCGCTGCCCGGCCTGCACGGCCGAGCATTTCCCGCGCGTCGACCCGGTGGTGATCATGCTCGCCGAGCATGAGGACCGCGTGCTCGTCGGCCGCCAGCCGCGCTTCCCGCCGCGCCGCTATTCGGCGCTGGCTGGCTTCGTGGAACCCGGCGAGGCGCTGGAGGAAGCGGTCGCCCGCGAATTGTGGGAGGAAGCGGGCATCCGGGTGCGCGACGTGCGGTACATCGCAAGCCAGCCCTGGCCCTTTCCGTCATCGCTGATGATCGCCTGCGTCGCCACCGCCGAGGATGATGCGCTGACCATCGACTACACCGAACTGGAAGACGCGATGTGGGTGCCGCGCGCGGGCGTGGCGGCGTCGATGGCGGGGGAGGCCGATGCGCCGTTCCTGCCGCCGCCGGGCTATGCGATCGCGCATACGCTGTTCAGGGCGTGGTTAGGGGATTGAAATGGTGATTTTCCTCCCCGAGCAAGCTCGGGGAGGAAGAGGCAGCCGCCTCAGGCGAACAGATCCACCAGCCAGTCGTGGAAGATCTGAACCGGCCGCGTCGCCAGCGCGCGCGGGCGGCATGCGAACCAATAGCTGTAAGGGCTCTCGACCGAGAAATCGAACAGCCGCACCAGCCGCTCGTCATGTGCGTCGTTGTAATGGCTCTCATGCATGAAGGCGACGCCGAGGCCCTGCGCCGCGGCTTCGAGCATGAGCTGCCCCGAATCATAATAATCGACCGCGGCCGGCTCCAGCCGGCGCATGCCGATCGCCGCGCGCCAGCTATCGAACGTGTCGGGCATGTCGCGGTGGAGCATCACCGTATGCTCTTCGAGCTGCTCGGGGCGGGTGATCGCCTTGGGGCCGGTGGTCAGCCGGTGCGAGGTGATCGCATAGACCATGTTGCGGTCGAGCCGCTTGGCGTAGAGCGCCGGATCGAGTTCGCGCGCCAACGTGATCGCCGCGTCCAGCCCGTCGCCCAGCCGCGAGATGCTGTGCGCGGCGGTATCGACGTCGATGTGCAGGTTGGGAAAGCGGGTGCGCAGTTCGGCGAGATGCGGGAACAGTCGCTGCGAGGCGAACAGCGGCAGCACGCCCAGCCGCAAGCGCAGGATATCAGGCCCGCTCGTCATCGATTCGATGGCATCGGACAACGCATCGATCGACGGGGCGATCTGCTGCAGCAGGCGTTCCCCCTCTGCGTTCAGTTTGATGGACTGATGGCGGCGCTCGAACAGCGCGCGGCCCAGGAAGCGCTCCAGCGTCTGCACCCGTCGCGTCAGCGCGGGCGACGATAGCGCGAGTTCCTCGGCTGCGGCCTTGACCGACCCCAGCCGGGCAACCTGCACGAATGCCTCAATCGCGGTGAGCGGCGGTAAACGACGCATGGCGAACCCCTGAATGGTGCGGCGCACCAACTACGCACCCTACCTAACGTACGGCGGAACACAGGAAAACATGTCAGTTACACGATTGCAACCCTTGCAGTCGTCGCCATTTCGTTCGCACTTGCGAAGGAGGACGCTGCGTCGCACATATGCTGAGCCTTTCAGGCATCCTCTCCTAAAACTTTTCAGGCCGGTGCGGTTTCGCGCCGGCCATTTTTTCGTGCTTTGCGGCACCGCATCGCGGGGGCGATCGGCGTAGCGGATTATCACTCAGTGTGTGCAAGAAGTGCATTCGTTTACGAGGAGTTCGCAATTGCGAAAAACCATGCTGCGTTGCATATAAAAACTGCCTTTCAGGCATCCTCTCCTAAAACTTTCATAGGCCGGTCGTTCTCGATCGGCCTTTTTTTTTTGTGCTCCGCATCCGTGTGTGCCGAGGTTGCTCGGTTCCTTGAACCTTTACGGGTGCGGGGGCTCGTATCGCCGCGCGCCCATCCCTATGTTCCCGCTTCGGCAACAACAGGAACGATCAGATGGCGGACGGGGAGAAGATCTTACCCAAGCTGCAGGTTGCGAATGCCCGGCCCGAAGATAGCGGCCGTGGCCTTGCCCGCATCCCGCGTGCCCTCATGGCAACACTCGGCATCACCGAAGGCGATGTGATCGAGATCGCCGGCAAGCGCGCAACGCCCGCGCGCGCGGTGGTGCCCTATCCCGAGGATGAGGGGCTCGAGATCATCCGTGTCGACGGCCTGCTTCGTATCAACGCGGGCGCCGGCTCAGGCGAATATGTCACGGTGCGCAAGGCGGAATCGAAGCCGGCGCAGCGGGTGGTGTTCGCCCCCGCGCAGCAGAATCTGCGCCTGCAGGGCTCGACCAACGCGCTGAAACGCAGCTTCGCCGGCCGGCCGCTGGCGGCGGGCGATGTCGTCGCAACCGCGGGCCAGCAGCAGGTTGACCGCGGCGACATGCCGCCCAACCTGCGGCAGATGCTCGCCGCACCGGCCTATGCGCTGCAGGAAATCCGGCTGTCGGTGATCTCGGTGACCCCCAAGGGCATCGTCCATATCGACGCCGAGACCGAGATCGAACTGCGCGCCGAATATGAGGAGCCGCACGATCGTCAGCGCGCCGACGTCACCTATGACGATATCGGCGGCATGGGCGACACGATCGACCAGCTCCGCGAAATGGTCGAGCTGCCGTTGCGCTATCCCGAACTGTTCCAGCGTCTGGGTGTCGATCCGCCCAAGGGGGTGCTGCTTCATGGCCCGCCCGGCACTGGCAAGACGCGTCTCGCGCGCGCGGTGGCGAACGAGAGCGACGCCGATTTCTTCCTGATCAATGGCCCCGAGATCATGGGCTCCGCCTATGGCGAGTCGGAGAAGCGGCTTCGCGACGTGTTCGAGCAGGCGACCAAGGCCGCGCCCTCGATCGTGTTCATCGACGAGATCGATTCGATCGCGCCCAAGCGCGGCCAGGTGCAGGGCGAGGCTGAGAAGCGCCTCGTTGCACAGCTCCTGACCCTGATGGATGGGCTTGAGGCACGCGCCAATCTGGTGGTGATCGCTGCCACCAATCGCCCCGAAGCGATCGACGAGGCGCTTCGCCGCCCCGGCCGGTTCGACCGCGAGATCGTGGTCGGTGTGCCCGACGAGCGCGGCCGCCGCGAGATCCTGGGCATCCACACCCGCGGCATGCCGCTGGGCGACAAGGTCGATCTCGCCGAACTGTCACGCCAGACCTACGGTTTCGTCGGAGCCGATCTCGCGGCGCTGACTCGCGAGGCTGCGATCGAGGCGGTGCGGCGGATCATGCCGAAGCTCAACCTCGAGGATCGCTCGATCCCCACCGAGGTGCTCGATTCTCTGGCGGTGACGCGCGAGGATTTCCAGGCGGCGATCAAGCGCGTGCAGCCTTCGGCGATGCGCGAGGTAATGGTGCAGGCACCGAATGTCGGCTGGGACGATATCGGCGGCCTCGACGATGCCCGCGAGCGGCTGCGCGAAGGCGTGGAACTGCCGCTCAAGGATCCGGACGCGTTCCGCCGTCTCGGCATCCGGCCGGCCAAGGGCTTCCTGCTCTATGGCCCGCCGGGCACCGGCAAGACCCTGCTCGCCAAGGCGGTCGCGCGTGAGGCGGAGGCGAACTTCATCGCCACCAAGTCGAGCGACCTGCTCTCCAAATGGTATGGTGAGAGCGAGCAGCAGATCGCCCGGCTGTTTGCCCGCGCCCGCCAGGTTTCCCCTTGCGTCATCTTCATCGACGAGCTCGACTCGCTGGTGCCGGCGCGTGGGGGCGGCCTGGGCGAGCCGCAGGTTACCGAGCGCGTGGTCAACACCATTCTGGCCGAGATGGACGGGCTGGAGGAACTGCAGTCTGTCATCGTGATCGGTGCGACCAACCGGCCCAACCTGATCGATCCGGCGCTGCTGCGACCGGGGCGGTTCGACGAGCTGGTCTATGTCAGCGTGCCCGATTCGGGCGGCCGCCGCCGCATCCTCTCGATTCACACCGGCAAGATGCCGTTGGCGGATGATGTCGATCTCGACGATCTGGCGGAGCGCACCGAGCGCTTCACCGGCGCCGATCTCGAGGATCTCGTCCGCCGCGCCGGCCTATTCGCTCTGCGCGAATCGCTTTCGGTGGAAAGGGTCACCGCCCGGCACTTCGAAAAGGCGCTGGAAGACACCCGCGCCTCGGTGACCGCCGAGATGGAGCGCGAGTATGAGCAGATCCAGGCGAAGCTGAAGCAGGACGCGCTGTCCCTTCAGCCGATCGGCTTCGTCTCGCCGGGCATGCTCACGCCGCGTAGCGGCGGGAAGGAGTGATTGCGCGTTCAGCCCCTCTCCCGCTCGGGGGAGGGGCTGAACGCTTTCAGTCCCTTGTCCAGGCATAGGCGCGGCTGACGCCTGCTACGACCACGCCATAGTCCTCGTACCAGAGGGCACGGCCACGTTCCCGGATCGCTTCATGCTCCGGGTTGTCCCGCCACGCGATCGCTGCAACCTCGCTGTCCCAATAGCTGATTGTGATGCCGAGGCCGTCCGCGCCACGTGCGGAGACGATGCCGGCATAGCCGGGCTGTGCCCGGGCAAGCGCATCCATCGCGTCGGCGGCGGCGGCATAGCCTGCATCGTCCGCGGTGGTGCGGCGCGAGGTGAAAATGACGGCGATCGTGCCGGCGGGCGGCGTCAGGTGCATGACGCCGCCTTTAAGCTTGCCTGGGCGACCGCGCCACTCCCCCCGTCGCAAGGCAACATCGGCTCGCTTGAATTGTTATGACGTTTTTGCGACGTGAACCCTTCGTTACTGTGACAATCAAGGACGCTCATGAGCTCATCGGCGAAGACGGCGCGAAAGCGCATCAGGTTGGCGCGACGCGCGGGGGGACGGCCCGGGCCGCTGACCATGTTCTTCAAGGGTTTCGTGAAGCACCCGGTCATGGTCGGCTCGGTCATCCCGTCGTCCAGGCGGTTGATCAGGCACATGCTGTCGAAGGTCGATTGGGCGAACACCCGGGTGTTCGTCGAATATGGCCCGGGCGTCGGCACTTTCTGCCGCCCCATCCTCGAACGTCTGGCGCCCGATGCGGTGCTGGTGGCGATCGATACCAACCCGGAGTTCATTTCCTATCTGCGCGCCGAGATTCCCGATTCGCGCTTCAAGGCGGTCCATGGGTCCGCGGCCGACGTGCAGCGGATCCTGAGCGATCTCGGCTTTGATCATGCCGATTATGTGCTGTCAGGCCTGCCCTTCTCCACCTTGCCGCCGGGAGTAGGGCCGGACATCGCGCGCGCCACGCAGGCCGCGCTGCGGGTCGGCGGCGCCTTCCTTGTCTATCAATTCTCGCCGAAGGTCCGCGATTTCATCGCGCCCTTCTTCTCGCGCATCGACCATGCGTTCGAGCCGGTGAACATTCCGCCTGCCCAGCTTTATTGGGCCTGGAGAGACGCAGACTGATCCCGCAGCCGCGCTGCCGCCAACGATGGCGGGCAGCGCGGCGGGGGACGATGGCAACGATCAGGCGCGCGTCAGCGCCTTCACGCCGGGCAGTTCCTTGCCTTCCATCCATTCCAGGAAGGCGCCGCCGGCGGTCGAGACGAAGCTGAACTTGTCGGCGACGTCTGCCTGGTTGAGCGCGGCCACCGTGTCACCGCCGCCGGCGACCGAAACCAGCGAACCCTCGGTGGTGAGTGCTGCTGCGGTGCGCGCGAGGTTGACGGTGGCGGCGTCGAACGGCGGCGTCTCGAACGCGCCGAGCGGGCCGTTCCACACCAAGGTCCGGCAGTTCTTGAGGACGTCGCCCAACGCCTCGACCGCGGCCGGGCCGACGTCGAGAATCATCTCGTCCTCGCGAACCTCATGGACGTTCACCGTGCGCGTCGACGGGTTGGGCTTGAACTCCGTTGCGACGATCACGTCATAGGGCAGGTGGACAGTGCAGCCGGCCGCGTCGGCGGCATCCATGATCTCGTCGGCGGTGCCGGTCAGGTCATGCTCGCACAGCGACTTGCCGACATTGACGCCGCGTGCCGCGAGGAAGGTGTTGGCCATGCCGCCGCCAATGATCAGATGATCGACCTTGGTGACGAGATGCTTGAGCACGTCGAGCTTGGTCGAGACCTTGGCGCCGCCGACGACCGCGGCCACCGGATGCTCGGGCTTGCCCAGAGCCTTTTCTAGCGCGTCGAGTTCGGCTTCCATCGCGCGGCCGGCGAAGGCGGGCAGCTTGCCCGCGAGGCCTTCGGTGGAGGCGTGGGCGCGATGCGCCGCGGAGAAGGCGTCGTTGACGTAGAGATCGCCGAGCTTCGCCATCTCTTCGACCAGCGCGGGATCATTCTTCTCCTCGCCGGTATGAAAGCGGGTGTTTTCCAGCACCGCGATGTCGCCCGGATTGAGAGCGGCAACTGCGGCCGCGGCGGTCTCCCCGACGCAATCGCCGACAAACATCACCTCGCGACCAAGCACCGCGCTATAGGGTGCGGTCAGCGGCGCCAGCGACATTTCCGGGTTGGGCGCGCCCTTGGGGCGGCCGAAATGCGCGAGCACCAGTACGATCGCGCCCTTGTCGGCGAGTTCGCCCACAGTCGCGACGGTCGCGCGCAAGCGAGTGTCGTCGGTCACGACGCCGTCCTTCATCGGCACGTTGAGATCTTCACGGACCAGCACACGCTTGCCGCGGATGTCGCCCATGTCGTCGAGTGTGCGGAACGCCTTCACGCCTTGCTCCCTGTCATTGCTTCGACGTGAACGCTCACGTCATCTCCCAGTGCGATGTCGCCATCAGCGATCACCGTCGTGATGATCCCGCCGCGCCAGTCGGGACGCAGCGCAAGTTGCAGGCCGTCGACAAGCGCGTCCATGCGGGCGCACGGGTCGCATTCGCCGTTGATGCGGAGTTCGAGCGTGGCGCCGATGCGCATGATCTCGCCCGGCCGAGGCGGCCATTCGATCAGCCCTCGAACGAGCAGATTGACGCGTCGTTCCTGCCATTCGACCGGCAGGCCGACCTGTTCGACTGCGGCCAGCCAATCCTCGGCGCGCATCACCGTCACCTGGCGCTTGTTGCGGCCGGGCTTGAGCGCGCCGCGAAAATCGCCATGCACGCCCTCGGCGCAGGTCACGCCGACATGGTCGATGGTCTGCATCGGCCCGTGGGGCCGATCATGCCGGGCGATGCCGATGAGGCGCGCGGACGTCATATAGTTCCCCTTCCGCTCGCGGAAGGGGTTAAGGGAGGGCGTGTCCGATTGGACGGAGCCCTCCTGCAGGCCCTCCCCGACCCCTCCCGCAAGCGGGAGGAGGGAAGATTACAACAGCGCGGCCATCGCGCCGGCGGTGTCGACCATGCGGTTCGAGAAGCCCCACTCATTGTCGTACCAGGAAACGACGCGGACGAGCTTGCCTTCGAGCACGGTGGTCTCGAGGCTGTCGATCGTCGAGGAGACCGGCTGGTGGTTGAAGTCGATCGAGACGAGCGGCTCATCGGTGTAGGCGAGGATGCCGACCAGCGGACCCGATTCCGACGCCGCCTTGAGGATCGAATTGACCTCATCCTTGGTGGTGTCGCGCTTCGGGGTGAAGGTCAGGTCGACCAGGCTCACGTTCGGGGTCGGCACGCGCACCGCGGAACCGTCCAGC
This sequence comes from Sphingomonas zeicaulis, assembly GCF_050433225.1. Lineage (NCBI taxonomy): Bacteria > Pseudomonadati > Pseudomonadota > Alphaproteobacteria > Sphingomonadales > Sphingomonadaceae > Sphingomonas > Sphingomonas zeicaulis. Next base: position 405,545 of record NZ_JBNPXQ010000002.1, read on the forward strand.
TTGCCCTTCAGCTCGGGCAGAACCTCACCCACCGCGCGGGCGGCGCCCGTCGTGGTCGGGATGATCGACATGGCGGCGGCGCGGGCGCGGCGCGGATCGCTGTGGATCTGGTCGAGGATCTTCTGGTCGTTGGTGTAGGCGTGGATCGTCGTCATCAGGCCACGCTCGATGCCGAGCGCATCGTTCAGCACCTTGGCGACGGGCGCGAGGCAGTTGGTGGTGCAGCTCGCGTTGGAGACGATGTTGTGCTCGGCGGTCAGCTTGTCGTTGTTGACGCCGAAGACGACGGTCAGGTCGACATTCTTGCCCGGCGCCGAGATCAAAACCTTCTTGGCGCCCGCGGCGATGTGCTTCTCGGCCGACGCGCGGTCGGTGAAGAAGCCGGTGCATTCCAGCGCGATGTCGACGCCGTTCTCGGCGTGCGGCAGGTTGGCCGGATCGCGCTCGGCCGAAACCTTCACGCGCTTGCCGTCGATGATCAGGTCGTTGCCGTCGACCTCGACGGTGCCGGGATAGGTGCCGTGAACGCTGTCACGCTTGAACAGCAGCGCGTTCGCCTTGGCATCCGCCAGGTCGTTGATCGCGACCAGTTCGAGGCCGCTTTCCGGGCGCGCGAGGATCGCGCGGGCGACGAGGCGGCCGATGCGTCCGAAACCGTTGATCGCGACTTTCACTGCCATGTTGCGTAGCTCCTACTTGCCCAGCGCCGAGAGGATTTGCGGCGCGATTGTTGCGGCCGTGAGACCGAAATATTCGTACAGATCCTTCGCCGGCGCGGAGGCGCCGAACCGGTCGATACCGAAACGCAGGCCATCGAGGCCGACATAGCGTTCCCAGCCCATCGTCGTGCCAGCCTCGATCGAGACCTTGAGCGCATCAGCGGGAAGGAGATCACGCTTGTAGTCGGCCGATTGAGCATCGAAATGGCGCCAGTTCGGCATAGAAACCACATCGGCGCCGACACCGGCTTCTTCAAGCGCCTTTGCGACGTCGGCCGCGATTTCGACCTCGGAGCCGGTGGCGACCAGCACCACCTTGCGCTCACCCTCGGCTGCCTTGAGACGATAGGCGCCCTTGGCTGACAGATTTTCCGACGCTTCGAGGCGGAGCTGGCGCAGGTTCTGGCGGGTCAGCGCGATCACCGCGGGGCCGTCGCGCCGTTCCAGCGCGAGCGCCCAGCATTCCGCGGTCTCGATCACGTCGGCGGGCCGATAGACGTCGAGATTGGGGATGACCCGAAGGCTCATCATATGCTCGATCGGCTGGTGCGTCGGGCCATCCTCGCCGAGGCCGATCGAATCGTGGGTCAGCACATAGACGACCTGCGCATTCTGCAGCGCCGACAGGCGGATCGCGGCGCGGCAATAGTCGGCGAAGACCAGGAAGGTGCCGCCATAGGGGATGACGCCGCCGTGCAGCGCCATGCCGTTCATGGCGAGGCCCATGCCGAACTCGCGAATGCCGTAGTGCAGGTAGCGGCCGCCATAATTGGCGGCGGTCAGCGGCGGGGTCGACTTGGTGCGGGTGTTGTTCGATCCGGTAAGGTCGGCCGAACCGCCCAGGGTCGCCGGGATCGCGGCGGTGATCGCCTCCAGCGCCATTTCGGATGCCTTGCGCGTCGCCACCGTCTTGGGCTCGGCGATCAGCGCGTCGACATAGGGCTTGAGCCAGCCGGTCGCGTCGAATTCGCCGGCCATGCGCGCGACGAACTCGGCGCCCTTGGCGGCCGCACCCGCGCGCGCTTGCCAGTCGGCATTGGTCCCGGCGCCCCGACGGCCGGCCTGATCCCACGCGGCAGCGATGTCGGCGGGGATCACGAACGGCTCGGACGTCCAGCCCAGCGTCTCGCGGGCGGCGGCGACTTCGGCGGCGCCCAGCGCGGCGCCGTGCGTGGCCGAGGTGCCCTGCTTGTTGGGCGCACCCTTGCCGATGATCGTGCGGCAGGCGACCAGCGAGGGCCGGTCGTCGGCGATCGCTTCGTCGAGCGCGGCCTTGATGCTGGCCTCGTCATGGCCGTCGCAGCGCACGGTGTGCCAGCCCGACGCGTCGTAGCGGGCAACGACATCCTCGCTCGACGACAGGTCGACAGCGCCATCGATGGTGATGCGGTTATCGTCCCACAGCACGATCAGCCGGCCGAGCTTCAGATGCCCGGCAAGGCCGACCGCCTCATGGTTGACGCCTTCCATCAGGCAGCCGTCGCCCGCGATCACCCAGGTGCGGTGATCGACGAGGTCGTCGCCATAATCGGCGTTGAGGTGGCGCTCGGCGATCGCCATGCCGACCGCGGTGGCGAGTCCGGAGCCCAGCGGCCCGGTGGTCGCCTCGATGCCGGCGAGCTCGAAATTCTCCGGGTGGCCGGCGCAGGGGCTGTGCAGCTTGCGGAAGCGGCTGATGTCCTCGATCGTCGGGCGCGCATAACCGGTCAGGTGCAGCAGCGCATAGATCAGCATTGAACCGTGGCCGGCGGACAGCACGAAGCGGTCGCGATCGGCCCAGCGCGGATCGGCGGGATCGAATTTCAGATAATCGCAGAACAAGGTGGTCGCGACGTCGGCCATGCCCATCGGCATGCCGGGGTGGCCGCTATTGGCGGCCTCGACACCGTCCATGGCCAGCGCACGGATCGCATTCGCCATTTGTAGGCGCGTTACGCAGTCGGTCGTCGCGGTCATGATGCTCCCTTGTGCAGCGCGGGCCGGAGGGCCCGGACCGCCGCGAGTCGTGTCTTTCGGCAGCGCTCCTTTGTCGTGACGAAGGCGAAGCGTCAACCGTGGGGGCTGCTTGCTCCGCTGCGTGGCTGTGCTAGGTGCGGCAGGAATGGCGGACGACCGGATCAGCGTCGCGATCGCAAGGATCGAAAGGGCAGTCGAGGGGATCGAGCGCTGGTCGGCCGCGCCGCGCCCCGCCGCCCCGGCGGGCGTCGATCCGGCGGTGCATGCCGAACTCGAACGACGGCACGCGGCGCTGCGCAGCGAGGCTGAAAGTGCGCTGGGCGCGATCGAGGCGCTGCTCTCCCCGCCCGCCGCCGCTCCGGCCGTGGACGACGATCATGGCTGAGGTGGCGATCGAGATCGCCGGCCGGACCCACAAGGTGATGTGCCGCGACGGTGAGGAAGCACATCTGCGCCGGATGGCCTTGATCGTCGACGGCAAGGCGCGGGAGGCCGGCCGCGGCCTCGGCGCCGTCAACGAAACCCGGCAATTGCTGTTCGCCGCATTGCTGCTCGCGGACGAACTGGCCGATCTACGCGATACCGCGGCAGCCGCGGAATCAGGGGCCGGATCGGACGCTGCGCTTGCGGAAACGCTGGAACGCCTCGCCGGCCGGCTCGAAACTCTGCGCGCGGGGCTTGAGGGGGCCGCGCCGACACCCTAGATAGGTGGCGGCGGGTACTGCCCGGTGCGAGCCTTCGATAATCCCTGAGGCTATTCATCATCCATGGGGGCTGTCCCTGAGCAGATCCTGGTCTGACTTACATGGTCCCCACCTGACGTTCTCGGCGTCAGTGGATATCCCGGCAAACGGCCATGGCGGTCCCGCCACATCACACCCGGCGATCGCGCAATGACCGCGAACGACGACACCCTCGTCGACAAGCGCGGGCTGCGGGCGGCGCTGCGTGAGCGGCGCGAGGCGCATGTCGCGGCGCTGCCGGGGGCGATCCGCGCGCTCACCTTCGGCATCGCACCCGGCCCGCTCGCTGCGCTGATGCGGCGTGCACGCTGCGTTGCCGCCTATGCGCCGTTGGGCGCGGAGGCGGATCCGCTGCGGCTGCTCACGCAGGCGGCGGCAATGGGCTGCGAGACCGCGCTGCCCCACATCGTCTCGCGTGCCGATCCGATGCGATTCATCGCCTGGCGGCCGGGATCGCTGCTGGTCGTCGGCCCCATGGGGCTGCGCCAGCCCGATGCCGCGGGGCGCGAGGTCGCGCCCGACCTGATCCTGACGCCGCTGGTCGGCTTTGATCGCCGGCGCAACCGGCTGGGGCAGGGAGCGGGCCATTATGATCGCGCCTTCGCCGCCAATCCTCAGGCCCTGCGCATCGGCGTCGCCTGGTCCGTGCAGGAGGTGGAATCGCTGCCGCTCGAGCCCTGGGACATGCCGCTGGATGCGGTGCTGACCGAGCGCGAATGGCTCGCCGGGCCCCGTGCCGAAGGGGCGGAGGCATGATGCCGAGCTGGCGCAAGCCGTTCGGCATGTTCCTGATCCTCGCGCTAATCCTGCTGGTGGCAGTGATCGTCGGATCCTTCTCGGCTTCAATCGGACGGTTGCCGGTGCTCGTGCAGCTGTTGGTCTATGTGGTCGCCGGGATCGTCTGGATCGCGCCGCTCAAGCCGTTGCTGCGGTGGATGGAAACCGGTCGCTGGCGCTGACATGCGCCGCGTGCGCCGTGCCGCACGCGGATGGCGGCGAAGCGAAACATCCCAGCTGACGGAGTGTGCGAACAGGCTGTGCCATTCGCGCGTCTGGCGCGTTGACGAAAGGAGCCCGACATGCCGGCAGGGGTTGGCAGCGCGCCATTGTGGCCGCATGGGAACAACGCATCCGGACGAAACATATGGGGAGCAACGGCATGGCGGGGTTGCAGATCGCGCGGCGGTTGGCCGCGGTGGGAACGATGGCAGGGCTGGGCGCGGCCCTTGCGCTGCTTGCGTCCTGCGGCGACCCGCAGCGCCGCGAGGCGACGCGCAACCTGCTGGCCGAGGACCAGGCCGCCGAACCCGAACCGACCCCGACCCCCGAGCGCGCGCCCACCGTGGTGGATGCGCAGGAATTCATCGATCGAGCCGCGGCGATCGATACCTTCATCATCGCGACGTCGGAGCTCGCCGCGCGCCGCCCCGTTGCGGCGCCGGTGCGCGCCTTCGCGCGATCGATGATCGACGAGCATCAGCGGGCGCTTGCCGGACTGCGCGCGGCGACCGGGCGGCTGGCACCGCCGCTCACCCCCGACGGCGCGCTGCCGATCGACATGCGCGCACGTCTCGATGCACTGCGCGACACAGACGATGACGCGTTTGTGGGCGCTTATCTGCGCGCGCAGGTTTCGGCGCATGAAAGTTCGATGGTGACGCTGCAGAGCTATGCCGTCTCGGGTGACATCGCCCGGCTGCAGGAACTTGCGCGGGATCGCATTCCCGAAGTTAACCAGCACTTGGTGCAGGCCCGCGAGCTGGCGGCTCACTGAACTGTTCGTGGCATGAACGAGCGATAAATTGCTTGGTCATCTTCAGTTTATCGAACTGAAATCCTAGGTGTGGCGCGTTTATCTGCTCGAAAGAGGATGTTTTACTTCAAAATTTCGAACAGGTGACGATGGTCACATCGAATCGACGTCATGTGCGCTAGTAAATCCCTGCGAGCAAGATGTTCGCGACAGGAGATGTACCATGCGTATCAGTCACATTTTCGGCGCTTCGGCCGTGCTGGCTTTGGCGACCGTCGCTCTCACCCCTGCTTCGGCAGCGCCGCCACGTGGCCGCGTCCAACTGATGAACGTCAATAGCGGCCTCTGCCTCAGCCCCGCCGGCGGCGCGACCAATCCCAATCAGCAGACGGTGCAATATTATTGCGATCGCGACCCGTCGCGCGCCTGGGTGATCCAGCCCGTCGAGGGCAATATCGTGAAGATCCGCAATATCGGCAGCGGTCTGTGCCTTACGGTTGCAGGCGGCAACAGCGAGCGCAATACGCCATCGGTCCAATATAGCTGCGATACCGACCCGTCGCGCCGCTGGCTCTATGCGCCTGCCGACGGTGGCCGCTTCCGCCTCGTGAACCTAGCCAGCGGGCTGTGCCTCACCATTGCGGGCGGTGCCACGAACACCAACCAGACGGCGGTGCAATATCCCTGCGATTCGGATCCTTCACGCTTCTTCCGGCTGCGGTAAGTGACGACGTATAAGATGTAGACGGGTTCGCAACGGGCCATCATTCGATCGTAAGAAGTGCAGACCGGTCGTTGACGCGACTGGTCTGCACTTCATTTGTCATGAGTATGTTTGCGCGTTCACCTGTCGACACGGATGGAACTCTTCGTCCATACCAAGGCCATGTTCGATTTTGCGATGATGCAGCCTGCCGGCCAGGCTTATGAACAGCCGGCCAGGCGACGGGTGCGGCAGCGGCAAGGCCTGTGGCTCAATGCCGCCGAACATCCGGGGAAAGCGCCACCTTCAACATTGCGACGTTGAAAGGTGGCGCGAGTGACGGGGCTCGAACCCGCGACCTCCGGCGTGACAGGCCGGCGCTCTAACCAACTGAGCTACACCCGCTTGGGGCCATGCGGCGGGATTCGCCGCCGCGTCGCGCGCTCTTGGCAGCATGTGCGCTGCGGTTCAATCGGAAATGCGATGCCGGCGAATTTGGTTGGCCGGGTGTCTCTGCAACCCGTCATGCGTACGAGGTCAGCCGCAAGGGGGCGCCATCTGCCGGGACTAAATTCGGCTGTTTCGTTGGCACGATCAGGAAGCGGAAGGCGCCACCCTCAACTGCGAAAAGTTGAGAAGTGGCGCGAGTGACGGGGCTCGAACCCGCGACCTCCGGCGTGACAGGCCGGCGCTCTAACCAACTGAGCTACACCCGCTTGGTGCGTTGGAGGCGTGGCCACTAGGGGAGGCTCGCCGGGCTGTCAAGCGTGTCTTGAAGAGAGTTTTTCAAACAAGGTCTTCGGCACCGGCCTCATCGTCCCGCCGGCCGGTCAAGGTGCCGCTTTCGAACAGGAATCCGGCGATGTCCGGTTTGCCGGCGGCCGAAGCGACGGTCTGTATGATGATCAGCAGCGGCACCGCGAGCAGCGCGCCCGGGGCGCCCCACACCCAGCCCCAGAAGCTGATCGAGACGAGAATCGACAGCGGATTGATCGTCAGCCGGCGCCCGACGATCAGCGGCGTGATCGCATTTGCCTCCACCATGTGAAGGCCGACGAAGATGACCGCAGGCATCAGCGCCCACCAGATATCCGAAAAGGTCATCAATCCGCCCACCGCAAGCAGGAAGGCGGCAAGGATCGGGCCCAGATAGGGGATATAGTTGAGGATCATCACGATACCGCCCCACATCAGCGGGGATGGCATGCCGATCAGCCACAGCCCGGCGGCGACGAGCAGGCCAAGGCTGAAATTGATCGTCGTGATCGTGCCGAGATAGGCCGAGGTCGCGTCGACGACGTTCTGGATCACCCGCGCCGTCGCCATCGCGCCGCCGAAGCTGCCGCGGCTGGTGATCGTGCGTGCGCGCAGGCGCGTCCAGCCCGAGAGGAAGAAGAAGATCACCAGCAGTCCGAAGAACATCTGGATGATCGCGGTCGGTGCGGAGGTGGCGGCGAGTTCCAGGATTGAACTGGGTGGTTCCACCGCGGTGGTGCGCGCCGAGCCGACGCGGCCGTTTTCAAGCGAGCGTAGCGCGCGGTCGAGATACTCCTGCAGGTTCGAATAGAGCTCAATCAACGGCGCGACATTCGCCTGGATGCGGCCGATCCGGTCGGGGAAGAGCTGGAACCATTCGGTCGCCGGCACCACGATCGCCGCCAGCGCGATGTTGGCGATGAACAGGAAGGCGAGCACGCACAGCATCGCGGCGAGGCCCGAGGGCACGCGGCGGCGCTCGAACCATTCGAGCGCGGGGACGAAAGCGATCGCGACGACCAGCGCGGCGGTGACCGGCAGGAAGAATTCGGCGCCCGCCTTCAGTGCGAAGGGCAGGCCGACGATCAGGCCGACGCCGGCAATCAGCGTCAGCGCGGCGAGCAGCCGGTCACGGCGCAGTGCCGCACGGCGCAACCCTGCCCGCTCCAGCGGGCCGAGCATGCCGTCATGATTATCTTCGCCATGATGGTCCTCGTCGCTCAGCACGCGGCGCTTCCCTTTCGATCGGAACGATAAAATGGCGTGGCGACATTAACTGTCTGTTCGCTTCTTCCGTGCACGATGATCCCGCCGGTTCGATGCCTGTCAGGCGCTATGCACCATTTCGTGTGCGCGCGGCAGATGCAGATCGAACGGGCGGCGACCGGCCCCGCTGTGTGGGGATGGGGTCGGTCGCGAACTTCTGGGGGAGCGGCCGCTGGCTTCGGGGGGAGCCGGCGGCCGCTTAACACCGGTGGCGACGCGTTCCGGCTTGTTGCCGCCCGGTGAAACCCGATCCCGATCGGGCGCGGGCCGGACGGGGTGGTTGCAGGACGGAGGGGCAATGAAGAAGGTCATCGCGGCGCTGTTGCCGCTGACGCTGATCGGTGCCGCGCCTCACGCCGCGGCGGATGGCGCAGTGGCGTTGAGCAGCGCCATGTTCGTTGAGCGCACCGTCGCCGATGCCAATGGCGCGACACGGATCGTGCTGGAAACGCCGGAGACGGTGTCGCGCGGTGATCGGTTGGTGTTCGTGTTCAACTATCACATCACGGGTGACCGAGCGCGATCCACCTTCACGATCACCAACCCGCTGCCGCGCCCGCTGCGCTTCGAAGCCAGCAGCGATCCGGCGGCGATCGTTTCGGTCGATGGCGGCCGCAGCTGGGGCGCGCTCGCAACACTCAGGCTGCGCGACCGTTCAGGCCACCTTCGCACGGCCCGGTCCGAGGATGTGACGCATCTGCGCTGGCGCCGCGCGCTGCCCGCGGGCGAGGCGGGCAGCGTCACCTTTCGTAGCGTCGTGCGCTAACCGCGCGACCGGCGGCAACACAGGGTGGCGGCTACCGACGCCGCCACGCCGTACACCGCAGCACAGGACGTCGCGTGCCCCCGATCACGATCATGATCCACGGCAACGCTGCCGATCATTCCGTTTCCAACCGCGCCATCACCAGCCGCAGCCGGCCCTGCGCATCGTCGCCGTTCAGGTAGAGGCGGTCGCGGTCGGTGCGATAGGTCATAACGAGCTTCGATTCCGGCAGATGGATTTGCCGCTCGTTGATCTCATAGCTCTCATAATCCTCTTCCTCCTCGCCCCGCCGCGGCTTGGCGCGGACGACGGTGAATTCCTCGTCGTCGGAGAAGCTGACTTGGTCGCCACGGCGAAGATCCTCGAAGCCTTCGGCGCTGATGATCCGCCAATCGCCGATCACGCCGAGGTGACTCAGGGATTTGGGGCGCTCGCTGCTATAGCCCGCATAGAAGGCGGTCTGTTCGAGCAGCTTGCCGACCAGCGTGCGTTCGCCCTCCAGCCCGGTCAGGCCGCTCGCGGCCAGCCTTTTGTCGAGCCCCGCCAGAAGGGCATAGGCGGTTTTGGGATCATTGTTTGAATGATAGGCTTCGGTCGCCCCCTGCATCGACAGATATTCGTCGACGAGCATCTGTGCGGATCGCAGTGCAGCGCTCGGCGTGCCGGCGGGCGCCGCGACCGTCACCGAATCGCGCCCCGCCTTGCCGTCCGCCGCACCGACGTAGCTGAGGTCCACCCGCATCAGGGGCGCGCCGGCGTCAAGCGCTGCGGCAGGAAGGTGCGCGCGTGCGCTTTCCTTGCCCAGCGAGACGAAGATGCCGCCACCATTGGTGCTGAGGAAGGCGGTCGGCACGGTGATCGCGATCGCGCCGTCCTTGCCCTCCCGCATGAGGCCGTCAGGCACGCCGAACACGCCGGTGATGCTGTAGCCAGCGGTCGGCACCATCGTCAGCACCACATCGTGCGCCAGTTCGCTCACCATCGTATCGAGCTGGCGGGCGAACACGTCCTTCACCTCGTCAGCATTGCCGATGAAGAACAGGTTGCCGCCGCGCACGCTTGAAATGGTGGTGGCCAGATCGGCATCGAACTGCAGGCCGACGCCGATCGTCGTCAGGCCGATGCCGCGCCGCGAGGCATCGAGCGCCATGCCCATGAAGCTGCCCGCATCGGTGCTGCCGACATTGGGCTGCTCATCGGTGAACAGCATCACGCGCGTATTGCCCTTGAAGTGGGCGGCATCGGCGAACGCCGTCTCGTAACCGACCTGCAGCCCTTCCTCCATGTTGGTGGAGCCTTCGCTCTTGATCCCGTCGATCGCCGAGAATACGGCCGCGCGGTCCCGGCCGACGTCGGTGGGCTTGAGCCAGACATGGCTCTCATCGCCATAAAGAACGATCGCGATGCGATCGCCTGCGCGCATCTGGCCGGCGATCTGGCGGAGGCTCTTGCGAACGAGATCGAGCGGCTGGCCGTCCATCGATCCGGACTTGTCCACCACGGCAACAAGGTTGAGCGGTTCCCGCCGCCACTTGTCCGCGTCGATATTGGATCCGAAGCCAAGCCCCACAAACAGCCGGTCGTCCGGTCGCCCGGGCAGTGCGGCGGGCATCGCCTCGGTCGCCAGGCAGAAAAGCTGCTTGCAGGGCGTGGCGGTGGCGATCGTCAAATCATGCTCGCCCATCAACCCTTCGACGGTCAGCGAATCGGGCTGCGGAATGCCCGCTTCGAGCGCGACCTTGCGGAAGTGGCGGACATCCTGCGCGCCGCCCTGTCGCACGCGCATGCTGGTGACGACGATATCGTCGAAATCCTGCTCCTCCTCCTGCGGCGGCGGCTCCTGCGCGAGCACGGCGGGGGCGGGCAGCATCAGGGCGAGCGAGAGCAGCAGACGCGGCAGGGACAGGCGACGCGACAGGGGCATGGGGGCTTTCCCGATATGGATTATGCAGCGAGGATGCGCCCGACGATGGCCACCGGCAAGCGCGATTCGTTCCGCTTCGGCGGGGATTTTCCTCCGGATCGGAGAGGGTGTCGTGCTGCACCGCCCATCGCGAAACGCGAACGATTTAACATTCTGCATGCCGGCTTAGCCGTTTTGCGCTTGCAAACTCCGCTGCATCGCAGCATGCCTCACCGCGATAAGAAGCCGGAGAGGGCCTGAACGTGGGTCTCTGGTTGGAGGAAACGTCCATGCGCATGTCTTATGTCGTCGCTGCCGGTGCGGCCGCCGTCGTTCTTGCCGCCACCGTTCCCAGCAAGCCCGAAGCCGCGCCTGCGAAGCGCAGCGAGCCGGTTTCCGCACAGAATAGCTGATCCGAACGGCTTCGGCGGCGATTTGCCGCCGGCAGAAAGCCGGATCGATCAAAAGCCCTCGGCGTTTCGCTGGGGGCTTTTTGCATTTGCGTCAGCCGAAACGGCGCGTTGCAGCGATCGATGGCGACCGATTGCATTTCATGCACTCAACCGGTTGCAATTTGCGCTTGAGAGCGAAGCTGCGCCGCAGCAAAAGCGCCTCAACACAGACCAGAAAATTATTCGAGAGTCCTGATCGGCATTCCATAGGGAGTTTGATCCATGAGAATGTCGTACGTCATCGTTTCCGCCGCTGCCGCAGCTCTGCTCGCTACCGTTGCTTCGGCCGAGCCCGCCGCTCCGTCCAAGTCGTTTGAGCGCGACGGCATGACCTATGTCTACACCGTCTCGACCAAGGGCGAGCGCACCATGATCAATGGCCGCCGCTATCCGGACGGAAAGCGCTTCTCGCTGACCGTCAACAACGGCCGCGTCTCGGGTGTTTCGGGCGGCATGCCGGTTTCCTTCCGCGTCGCCGACGCGACCACCGAGGAAGTCGCTTCGCGCTAAGCCGCGCGCACGCCGCTGCCTGACGGCGGGGTCTATCGTACGGCCCGCCAGCACGTGCTTCGGCACAGGCTGGCGGGCCGTTCGCGTATCACGCCCGCGCCAGCCCCTCCGTCGCGCGCGCGGGCGATCCCGGGAACAGCCCGGCGACGACCCGCTTGGGTTCCAGCCCAAAATGGCCCGCCACCGCGCCGGCGATCACGCCGTGCAGCGATTCTGTCGGCTTCAGGTCGCGACCCTCATGGAGCGCGGCGGGCTTGAGGCCCGGCCAGTCGGCGATCACCCGGCCGCCCTTCACCGCGCCACCCAGCAGCATCGCGACCGATGCGGTGCCATGATCGGTGCCACCGGTGCCGTTGATCGCGACAGTGCGGCCGAACTCGGTGGCCACCACAACCGTCGTCCGCCGCCACGCCGGGCCGAGTCCGGTGCGCAGCGCGGCGATCATGCCGTCGAGACCCTTGAGCTGCCCTTCGAGTCGCGAGCGCTGCGAGACATGCGTGTCCCAGCCGCCGGTTTCGATCATTGCGATTCGCGGCCCTGTTTCGGCGCCGAGCAGCTTGCCGGCGAGCGCGCCCAGCGCCACCGCGTTGCGCCCGGCATCGGTGCCGAGGTCACCGGCGAGCGCGCGCGTCGATTGCGCGCGCGCCCACACCTCGTCCAGCTCGGCATCGCCCTGATACATCCGGCCGACCCGCGCCAGGAGATCATCTGTCACCCGCGGCTGCGGCCCCGCCGCATAGGTTTCCACCGGCCGCGCCCCACGCAGCGCCATCGGCACCGCCGGTGCGATCGCCAACGCGCGCGAATCGTCGGCGGGCAGCAGCGCGAGCATGCGGTTGAGCCAGCCATCCTTCAGCAAATAGGGGGATTCGCCGCCGGTCTCGAGCACGTTCTGGCCGTCAAAATGCGAACGGTCACGATAGGGCGAGGCGACGGCATGAACGAACAGCGCCTCGTTCGCCTGGTAGAGCTTGCCCGTCTCGACCAGCGAGGGGTGCAAGGTGAACATCGAATCGAGGCGCGCGCCGCCCGTCGGATCGGTGTTACCGCCCCCGCGCGCCGCCGCGAAATCGGGATCGCCAGTGGGAGCGACGATCGAAAGGCCGTCGGCCGCGCCGCGCATGATGATGAAGAGGAAGCGTTGGTCGGTCGCCGCCGCGGCGACGCTGAAGCCGGGCAGCAGCGCATAGCCGAGCCCGCCCGTGGCTCCCGCGGCGATCAGCGTGCGCCGGGTGATCATGCTCATCTCATCTCCTCAGGAATTCGGGCGAGACCAGCATCAGAGCGAAAGCCTGTGCGGGCCCTTCTGCGCGGGCGATCGCGTCGCGGGTGGCGGCGCGGATCGGCCCGGGCATCAATTTCGGCGCCAATGTCCGTGCGTCGAACGCCGGCGGGGTGCGTCCCGCCAGCCGTTCCGCCACCGCGACGCGGCGCGACAGCGCGTCGGGCCCGAGCCAGCTTGCGTCGATGTCGTCATAGCCTGCCGGCGATCCCGGCCGCCACACCGGCTGGCCAAGCTGGGTGAGCAGCCCCACCGTCGCCTGCCCCGCCGCCTCGCGCGTGCCCGCCGCGCGCAACGCGGAAACATACCAGTCCCACGGCGTCTTGAAGCGGACGGGGGCCGGCGCCCATGCCTCCGGCGCCTCGACCAGCGTGCGATAGACGGTGGGCAAGTCGCCGCCGCTGGTCAGGAAGGCGCGCTCGAGGCGACCGACCAGCGGCGGCGGCGGGTCATCTCCGGCAAAATGGCGGGCGAGCTTGGTGGCGATGTGGCGCGCGGTCGCGGGATGCACGGCGAGGTCGGCGAGCACCGCATCGGCCTGTGCGGCACCGTCCTGCGCATAGGCCTTGCCCATGATGCGCCGTGGACCGGGTTCATGGATCTCCGGCACGAACAGGGTTTCCCCGGCAGGGCGGCTCTCCAGCCCCAGCCGGTCGGTGCCCGGCACGCGGGCAAGCCGGGGCACCGTGCGCCCGGTCAGCGCGCGGGCGAATTCGGTGACGTCGGCCTGATCATAGCCGGTGCGCACCCCCAGCGTGTGCAATTCCAGGATTTCGCGTGCAAGATTCTCGTTAAGGCCGGCGTTGCGCTTGCCGCGCGCGCCGATACGGGCCCCCACCACACTGTCCGGCCCGATCGACTGCGCCTGATCGAGATAGAGCAGCATCGCCGGATGGCTCTCCACCGCGGTCAGCATGTCGCCGAAGCGCCCCAGCACGTGCGGGCGGATCGCTTCGAACTCCATCAGCCCGCCGAGGCCGATCACCGCGAATTTGTCGACCGAGATCGCGAAATGGTTCGCCCAGAAATGGACGAGCCGCTCGACGAATGGCGCTTCGGCAGCCAGCGCCTGGTCGGTGCGCGCCGCGACCATCGCGAGATGATCGGCACGCATGTCGAGCCGTGCATCGCGAACCGCCGCCTTGGCGCCGGCGGGGGGCATCGCGCGTTTCACAGGTAGCGCGACCCCGGCTTTGGCGGCGTCGCCCGCTGCGGCACGCTGCGCCTTGCGCGCCGCCTCGTTCATTTCGCGCCGTTCGGCGAGGAAATCCGCCAGCCGGCCCGCCACCTCGGAGCGCGGCGGCACTGCGGCGATGGCCGGCGCGCGCGGGCGATAACGATCGAACTGGTCGAGCAGGAAGGCGCGGGCATCGGCAGGCGGGGCATCGGAAGGGCGTGCACCCAGTCCGAACCGGTTCAGTGCGATCGCAACATCGGTCATCCGCCACTCCGCCTCGACTCGCGCGCTGCCACAGGGAGCGCGCGGGATTGCTCAACTGCCTCCCCTGTTACCCCCGCCAGCCGCGCCCGATCCGGACGACGCCCCGCGCTATCTTTATGCCAGAGAGACCAAAGCCTTGTCAGCCCATGGCGGCACCACGTTTCATCCCGTTTCCCGAACGGGCAGGCGGTCGCTCAGCCGCTGCCCACCGTATTATGCGCCCCAAATAGTCTTTCGGATCGTAACGCCGCTTCTCCGCAAGCAGCCGCGCATAATTGGATCCCCAATGAGATCGCTGCCAGTCACGCTCGAAATAGTCGGATTCGGACACATAGGATCCGGCGTCGGGCACCAGCCGCCGGATCGGCGCCATCGCCCGGGTGACGCGTTCCGCTTCGCGGCGACCGGTCGTGACGTCCGGCTCGTGGTCGGGGATGCCGTGCCAGGCGGGCTTGGTGTCGGCGGCGCAGATCAGCAGCGCGATGGCGTCCGCCGCGGCGGGGTTTATCGCGGTGGCGCGGGCTGCGGCGATGGCTTCGGGCGTGCCGCCGGCGAGTCCCTTGTTGGTGTGGAGCGTTACCGACCATTCGGCCGCCGCCGCGATCAGCATCCGCCGCGCGACTGCCGAAGTGGGTGCGCCGCTGCGGCCAGCGCCGCAGCCAGGGGCGTGCGCCGCATAGATCTGCCCGATATCATCGCCGGCAACCGCCGCGCCGCGCATGCTCAATCCCCTCGCGCCGCCTGTGACCGGCCAGCAGAGGAATTGCGAGGCGTTAGCAATAAATGTGGTGACCATCCGGGTATGCGCATCGCCATCAGTGCCACGCCCATGCGCGAGTGCGGTGCTCAGCGAGCGAAAAACCATTCACATCTCCCCGCTTCGTGCCAGCGATGATAGGCGGGGCGTGTTCCGCCGGAAGCGATGTTCCCGCCATTTTGGGTGGCAAGATGCTGGCAGTTATGGCGCATAGGCGATAGGCGACCTCGCATGAGTACCCCCGTCACCCCTCATCCCGGCATGCCTGCCCGCGAATTCGTGGCACTCGTCGCCGCGATCATGGCGGTCAATGCGCTGGGCGTGGATCTGATGCTGCCGGCGCTGCCGGAAATCGGGCATGAGCTCGGCATCGCCAGCGCGAACCACCGGCAGTGGATCGTCACCATCTATGTGCTGGGCTTCGGCCTGGGCCAGCTTGTCTATGGACCGCTCTCGGATCGGCTCGGGCGCAAGCCGGTGCTGCTGGTGACGCTCGCCGGGTTCGTCGGCGCCTGCATCTTGTCCGCGGCGGCACCCACCTTCGGCACGATGCTCGCCGCGCGGTTGTTGCAGGGGCTGATGTCGGCCTCGTCGCGCGTGCTGTCGGTCGCGATCATTCGGGACAGCTATTCGGGCCGCAAGATGGCGCGCACTTCGTCGCTGGCGCAGATGATCTTCTTCCTCGTACCGATCCTCGCGCCCAGCATCGGCCAGGTGCTGATGGAATTCGGGCCGTGGCGGTTCATCTTCTATGCGCTGGGTACCTTCGCCGCGCTCGTCTTCGCCTGGGTGCTGACGCGCCTGCCCGAGACGCTGCATGCTGAACATCGTCGGCCGATCTCGGTGGCCTCGCTGACCGACGCCTATCGCCAGACGCTCACCAACCGCTATTCGCTGGGCTATTCGCTGGCCGGCGGGCTGACCTTCGGCGCGATCATCGCCTATGTCTCCGCCTCGCAGCAGATCTTCACGGACGTGTTCCAGCAGGGCAGCCATTTCGCCATCCTGTTCGGCGTCTGCGCCTTCGCGATGGGCTGGGCGGCGTTCGCCAACAGCCGGCTGGTGGAAAAACTCGGCACGCGGATGATTTCGCAGACCGGCCTGCTGCTGCTGATCCTGCTCTCGCTGATCCATGTCGCGATCAACCTGGCGGGGCTGGAGACGTTGTGGACCTATCTCGCGATCCAGGCGCTGAGCATGACCTGCGTTGGCCTGTGCGGCCCCAATTTCGGCGCGATGGCGATGGAACCGGTGGGGCACATCGCCGGTACCGCATCCTCGGTGCAGGGCTTCATCACCAGCCTCGTCGCGGTGCTGGTCGCGTCGGTGATCGGGCAGGCGTTCGACGGCACGACCTATCCCTTCGCTTTCGGCTATCTCGCGATCGGATTGGGCGCGCTGGCGGTCGTGCTGGTCGTCGAGCGCGGCCAGCTTTTCCACGCACGCATGGCGTGACGATCAGGCGGCCGCCAGGGTGCGCCGCTTTGCCTCTTCCGTCTCACGCACCGGCGGCAGTCCGAACAGCCGGCGATATTCGCGGGTGAACTGCGGCACGCTTTCATAGCCGACCGCGTAGGCGGCATTCCCCGGTGTCGCGCCCTCCGCCAGCATCAGTCGGCGCGCCTCGATCAGCCGCAACTGCTTCTGGAACTGCAGCGGCGACAGCGAGGTGACGTTGCGGAAGTGGAGGTGGAAGGTCGACGGGCTCATCCCCGCAACCGCAGCGAGCCGCTCGACCGGCAGAGTCGAGGCATAGTCGCTGCGGATCACGTCCACGGCGCGCGCGATGCGCTGGGCATGGCTGTCGGGAAAGCCGAGATGGCGGATCGCGGCGCCGTGGCGTCCGGCGAGCAACCAATAATGCATCTCGCGCACGAGTTGCGCCTGAAGCATCGGGATCGAGGCGGGACGATCGAGCAAGCGCACCAACCTGAGCGCGGTATCGGCCACCTCGGCGTCGGTCGGCTGCAGGCGCAACGCCGCGCCCGCCTCGATCGGGACCGCCTTCATCTCGGCGGAGAGGTCGGCGATCAGCACCGGATCGAGATAGAGCGCGAACGACAGATAGGGTGCCATCGGCGTGGCCCGGCTGATCTGGCTGATCGTCGGCACGTCCGCGGTGATCAGCATCGAATCGCCACCATGGAAGGCCAGGCTGGAACTGCCCATCGTCACCTGCTTGGTGCCCTGCACGACAAGGCAGATCAAAGGCCGCTGGATCGCATATTGCAGCTCGCCCACACGGGCGGCGCGCACCAGGGTCATGCCTGGGATCGGCGCGCGCGCGATGCCGGCGGCATCGGCATTGGCCTCGGTATAGCGACGAATCGCGGTGAGCAGTGCGTCTGTCATGTCTCGGAAGATAAGGCGTGCCGGTGCTGCACGTAAACCGCTTCCGGAGGATCAGGCAATGATCGCCGAGCCTCGGGCAACACGGCGCGCCGCTCGCAGGCGATATCGGTGGGGCCGCCGGGAAGGGCGGCTACCGATCCCAACCTGCAAAGAGACGTGACATGAGCAAGATCCTGATCGTCCTCTCGGCCGCTGAATTTTGGACGCGCGCCGACGGCTCCAAATATGAGAGCGGCGCGTGGGCCGAGGAATTCGTGGTGATGGACGAGAAGTTCGTTGCCGCCGGCCACATGGTCGACATCGCGACGCCGGGCGGCATCCAGCCGAAGATCGACCCGCACAGCATGAACCCCGCGGTCGTCGGCCAGGCCGAGGTCACCCACTTCAGCGCCTATCTTGATGCCATTGCCGATCGTCTGGCGCACCCGCTGGTGCTCGCCGCGGTCGACCCCGCCGACTATGACGCGATCGTGATCCCGGGCGGCCATGGTCCGGTGGAGGATCTCTACAAGGACGCCGACATGGGCCGCATCCTGATCGCGGCTGACCGCGCCGGCCAGATCATTGCGCCGGTATGCCATGGCCAAGCCGCGCTGCTCGCAGCGAAGGACGAGAATGGCCAGTGGCTGTTCGCCGGCCGCCGGATGACTGCGTTCAGCGATGAGGAGGAGGTTGACCTCGGCACCGCCGACAACGCGCCCTGGCTGCTGGCGGAGACGCTGCGCTCATCGGGCGCACGCTATGAGAAGGGGCCGAACTGGGACGCCCATGTGGTCGAGGACGGGAATCTGCTGAGCGGCCAGAACCCGGCCTCCAGCGCTCCGCTGGCTGATGTCGTGCTGGCGAAACTGGCGTGACCCAGAACGCCCCTCCCCAGAAGGGGAGGGGCTAAAAAGGGAGAGACCCCATGACCACCCCACATCCCGGCGTCATCATGACCGGCGAGGATGGCGCCGACGGCCCCAAAGCCTTCTATATCCTCATCGAAGCCCGCCCCGGCCGCGGCGACGCGGTCGCGCAGATGCTCGGCGATATCCGCGCCTGCGTCGAGGGCGAGCCCGCCACCGGCCCGTGGTACGCCGTCCGCCACTCCGAGACGCTGTTCGCCATCTTCGAGGCTTTCCCGGACATCGCCGGTCGCGATGCGCATGTCGCGGGCGGCGGCGGGGATATCTTTCGCGATGTCGAGCGGATGAACGACCTGCTCGTCCGCCCGGCGCATGTCCAGAAGGTGGATGTGCTGCTCGCCAAGCAGGTCTTCGCCTGAGCGGTCAGTCGATCGCCCATTCCCATAGCGCGGCGGGGCCGGTGAAGCTGAGCCGCACATAGCGCGCGGACGCTGGGTGATCGACGATCAGCGGCGATCCGTGTGCCGTGGTCTGCTGCGTGATCGGCCGCCATGTCCGCCCGTCGTCGGAGGCTTCGACCGTAAAGCTGTAGTCGCGGTCGGCAAATTCCGGGCGCAGGCGGCTGCGCGTCACGCGGCGGACCTTGCCGAGATCGGCGACGAGGGTCGGGGAGTCACCCGCGGCGGGGCGCCACAGGGTGGCATAATTGTCGTCCGCTGCGGCAGCGCCCGCGCCCGCAATCCGCAGCTTCAATCCTTGCGTCCGCTGCCGGGCGAAACCGGCGACAGGGCCGCCATGCGTCGGCGTGACGCGCTCGATGCGGTCCCCCTTCACCACCAGTTGGTCGACGACGGTCTGGCGTAGCACATCCTTGCCCGGACGCGGGAAGGGAAGGGCCTGGCGATGGTAGAGGATGTAGGGGCGGCCCTGCGACCGGAAGATCGCATGATGGCCGGGGCTGATTACGGTGCGGTCCGCATTGGTGGTCAGGATAGGGCTGTTGGGCGCCTCGGTGAACGGCCCCATCGGGCTGCTGCCCACCGCATAGCGCACCTTGTAGGTGTCGGTGGTGGTGTTGCCGTCACTATAGGTCAGGAAATAGCGCCTGTTCGCCTTGAACAGGAAGGGCGCCTCGAAATAATTGGTCGGGGTCACGTCCCGCGGTTCGCCGTCGAAGCTCACCATGTCCGGCTTCAGCTTAACCACGAAGCAATGGCCGTTCTTCCAGTTGATGCCCGATCCCCAGGCGAGATAGGCTTGGCCATCATCGTCTACGAACGCCTCGGCATCGATCATGTGATAGTCGGGAAACATCGCCGCCGGGATCAACGGCTTGCCGCCATTGGCCTCGCGCCACGGACCGCCTGGGCTGGGCGCGGTGCCCACCCACACCTCGCTGCCGACCGACACGAACATCCACCACGCGCCATGCGCCTTCACCACCGACGGCGCCCAGACCATCGCCTTGGACGAGGTCGGGCTGGCGGCGGCCGTCTTCGTCGGCCAGTCCGGCGTGGAGAAGCGCCAGTTGCGCCCGTCTTCGGACTGCCAGAGGCTGAGCTTCTCGCCGCCCCACGGATCGATCGTCGCGAAGATGTACCAGCGCCTGCCGTCGTGCACGATTGAGGGGTCGGCGAAATAGCCCGGCAGGATCGGGTTGAGCGCGCCCGGCGTATCCCAACGCGCCTCGGCGCTAGACGCGGCCGGCAAGGTGCAGGCGAGAAACAGGGCGGCGGCTTTGAGGCGCATCAGGCTCTCCGGATCAGTCTTGGTCTGTAGGAGTGCCGTGACGCGGAGAGGCAATAGGGGCAAGTTTATTGTCAGACTAATTGTTTTGGCACGCCTTGCTCAGATCGTCATCGAAGCGGTATGTTTACGGTCTGTCGATGGCATTTAATTGCCATTGGTCTGCCGCTTTGACGGACGCTGGATGCCGGCGGCAAGGATATAGTCTGACATATCAAGGAGGGGTTGTGACTTCTGGAACAAGTGTGGGCCGCAAGGTGCTGGCACTTGCCGGCTTGATGCTTGCGGCACTGCCCTTCACCGCGGTCGCGCAGACCGTCGCCAATGCCGAGATCGAGGTCGAGACCCAGAAGGTCGGGGCGACGATCGATCCCAACATCTATGGCCAGTTCGTCGAGCATCTCGGCCGCGGCGTCTATGAAGGCATCTGGGTGGGGCCGAATTCGCCGATCCCCAACGTTCGCGGCATCCGCACCGACGTGGTCGAGGCGCTGCGCAAGATCCAGGTGCCGGCGATCCGCTGGCCGGGCGGCTGCTTCGCCGACGGCTATCACTGGCGTGACGGCATCGGCCCTGCCGCCCAGCGCCCGCAAGGCATCAACGCGGCATGGAACAAGACGCCGGAGACCAACGCCTTCGGCACGCACGAATTCATGGACTTCATGGGGCAGGTCGGCGGCACCCCGTTCGTCTCGGTCAACGTCGGCAGCGGCAGCGTGCGCGAGGCGGATGACTGGATGCGCTACATGACTGCGCCGGCAGACAGCGCGCCGGGCAAGGAGCGCGCCGCGAACGGCCATGCCGAACCCTGGAACGTGCCCTTCGTCGGCGTCGGCAACGAGACCTGGGGCTGCGGCGGCAACATGACCGCGGAAACCTATGCGGCCTCGTTCCGGCATTATGCCGCCTTCCTGCGCAATTATTCCGGCGAGCGCGCGAAGCTGATCGCGGTCGGTGCCGATACCGACGATTATGCCTGGACCGAGACGATGATGGCGCGAGCGGTGAAGTGGCGGCCCAACCCCACGCCGCTCAGCCTGATCGTCGATCGGCCCTTGATGTGGGGCCTTTCGCTCCACTTTTACACCTTCGCCGGCAATGACTGGCATAATAAGGGCCGCAACGTCGGCTTCGGTCGCGCCGAATGGGCCAGCGCGCTGCAGCGCGCGACGCTGACCGACGACCTCATCACCCGCCATTCCGCGATCATGGACCGCTACGATCCGAAGAAGGAGATCGCGCTCGCCGTCGACGAATGGGGCGCGTGGTTCGCCAGCGAGAAGGATGCGCCCTCGCAGCTCTATCTCGAAAGCACGCTACGCGACGCTGTGATCGCCGGGCACAGCCTCAACATCTTCAATCGCCACGCCGATCGCGTGCGCATGGCCAATGTCGCGCAGATGGTGAACGTCATCCAATCGCTGATCCTGACCAAGGGTGAGAAGATGGTGGTGACGCCGACCTACCACGTCTTCGACCTGTATAAGGTCCATCAAGGCGCCACCTTGCTGCCTGCGACGGTGCGCAGCGAGGATTATGTGGAAGGCGCCGTGCGCCTGCCCGGCCTCAGCGTCTCCGCTTCGAAGGACAAGGCCGGCAAGCTGCATTTGACCATCGTCAACCTCGATCCGGCGCGGGCGAGCAAGGTCGGCATCAAGCTCGACGGCGGCACGTGGAAGCGCGCTACGGCCAAGGTGCTGACCGCCGATCGCATCGACACGCGCATCACCTTCGACGGCACCGATCCGTTCGTGCCGGCGGCGCTGCCGGCGCGGCTCTCGCAGGGGCGCGTCGAGGTGCAGGTGCCGTCCAAGTCGGTCAGCCTGATCGAAGTCGAATAAGCCAGGAGCCAGCTTGATGACCCTGTTGCAAACGAGCCTTTCGGCCCTCGCCCTAATCTTCTGCGCCTCGACCGCGCCGGCGGCCGAGCGCCTGGAAATCGTCGAGACGATCGTGCCCGGCGCGGCTGCTGCGCAGGAGGCCGAGCGATCGGAGGTGTGGTGCCGGTCCGCCCCATATTCTATTCGGGGCTCCGGCCTACCCCGCCACACCCCCGAGAAACTCCTCCTGCGTCATCGGCAGCGAGAACATCGGGAAGTCCTTGGTGATCGCTACCTTCTGTTCTTCCTCGCCGATCGTCGCGCAGCAATCGGTCAGCGTCACCACCCGGAAGCCGCGCTCATAGGCCGAGCGCATCGTCGATTCGACGCAGCAATTGGTGAGGAAGCCGGCGATCGCAACATTGGCGATGCCATGCTGGCGCAGGATGAAGTCGATGTTGGTGCTGGCGAAGCAATCGAGCCCGCGCTTGCCCTCTACGATGATCTCGTCCTTCAGTGGAGCCATCGGCGCGGCGATCTCCGCGCCCCAGCTTCCCTTGCGGAACGCCTTCGCTCCGACGACGCCGGCTAATATGCCATAGGGCTCCGGCGCGATCTCGGGATAGCCTTCGGCAAAGGCGATCGGCACGTGGAGGACGGTGATGCCTGCCTCGCGCGCGCCCTCCAGCAGAGCGACGCTGTTGGCGAGCATGTCGTTGGACTGCATGACATCCTTCACGGCGTCATGCTGGGCGCCGCCCGGCGTCACGAAATCATTCTGATATTCGATCAGCACCAGCGCTGTGGTCTTGGGATCCATGCGGGTTCTCCCGATCAGGCGATCTTGGGCAGCTTGTCGAGATATTTGTCGAGGGTCAGCGGATAGTCCCTCACGCGGATGCCGGTGGCGTTGTAGATCGCATTGGCGACCGCGGCGCCCGGGCCGCAGATGCCCAGTTCGCCCACGCCCTTCGCCTTCATCGGCGAGATTACCGGATCAAGCGTGTCGAGGAACACGCACTCCTGATGTGGAATATCGGCGTGTACCGGCACCTCGTAGCCAGCGAGGTCATGGTTGACGAAGAAGCCGAAACGCTTGTCGACCGCCAACTCCTCCATCAGCGCCGCGCCGGCGGACATCACCATCGCGCCCACCACCTGGCTGCGTGCCGACAACGGATTGAGCACCCGCCCGGCATCGCACACCGCCAGCATCCGGCGGATCCGGGTCTCGCCGGTATAGGCGTCGACTGCGACCTCGCAGAAATGGCCGGCATAGGTGCCGATATCATAGCCGCGCTTGAAGTTGCCGAACTTGATCGAGTCTTCCGCGGAAAGCGCACCGGCGTCTGTCAGCGGGCGGGTGC
This sequence comes from Sphingomonas zeicaulis, assembly GCF_050433225.1. Classification (NCBI taxonomy): domain Bacteria; kingdom Pseudomonadati; phylum Pseudomonadota; class Alphaproteobacteria; order Sphingomonadales; family Sphingomonadaceae; genus Sphingomonas; species Sphingomonas zeicaulis. Next base: position 428,685 of record NZ_JBNPXQ010000002.1, read on the forward strand.
GGCCGCCAGCGGTGATCTGGCCGTCGGCGAAGGTCGCGGCGTCGCCGTCGAACCCAAGCTTCTGGCCGATCGCGCGGCGCAGTGCCACGCAGGCGGCATAAGTGCCCGCCGTCGAACTCGCGGCACCCCATTGACCGCCCGAGCCGGCGGAGACGGGGAAGTCCGAATCGCCCAGCACGACGCTGACCTTCTCGAGCGGCACGCCCATCGTTTCCGCCGCGGTCTGCGCGACGATCGTGTAGGTGCCGGTGCCGATATCGGTCATGTCGGTTTCGACGATGATCCGTCCATCGGCTTCCAGTTTGATGCGTGCGCCCGACGTGCCGGTGGGGGCACCGCGATAGCCGGCGGCGACACCCATGCCGATCAGCCAGCGCCCTTCGCGCATTTGTCCGGGCTTGGCGTTGCGCTTCGACCAGCCGAACCGCTCAGCGCCCTCGCGCAGGCAGCGTACGAGGTTGCGGTCCGAAAAGCGCTGGTCCGGCGCGCCGGGAACGGTTTCGGGCTTGGGCTCGTTGAGGATGCGCAGCTCGATCGGATCCATGCCGACCGCTTCCGCGAGCTCGTCGATCGCGACCTCGAGCGCCAGATGCCCCGGGGCCTCGCCGGGCGCGCGCATTGCATTGCCCTCGGGCAGGTCGAGCGTGGCGATGTAATTGGCGGTCATCCGGTTGGCGCCGGCATAAAGCGACGGCGTTTGCGCGGTGCCGTTCTCGCCATCCTCGCCATTGAGGTTGCCCGACCAGTTCTCATGCGCGATCGCCGTGATCCGGCCGTCGCGCCCGGCACCGATCCGAACCCGCTGGATGGTGGCGTGGCGATGCGAGGTGTTGTTGGCCATCAGCGGCCGCTGCAACGCGATCTTGACCGGCCGCCCGGCCGCCTTCGCGGCCAGCGCCGCCAGCACCGCATCGGCGCGGATGAACAGTTTTCCGCCGAAGCCGCCGCCCACATAGGGTGAATCGAGCCGGACATTGGCGGGGTCGATCCCCAGGATCTTACCCATGCTCTGCTTGCCCCAAGCGATCATCTGGTTGGATGTCCAAAGGGTCAGCTTCTCGCCTTCCCACGCGGCGATGGTCGCGTGCGGCTCCATCATCGCATGGCTCTCGTCGGGCGTGGTGTAGCGCGCGTCGATCTTGACCGGGGCCGCTTCGAACGCCTTGTCGAAATCACCGACCTTGGATTGATCCGGCTTGCCGTTCTGACCTTTGGCAAGCGGCGCGCTGGGCGCGGCACCGGCAAGGTCGAAGCTGCCCTCCGCACGCTGATATTGCGTGCGGATCAGGCCGGCGGCGGTGCGGGCCTGCTCGAACGTCTCGGCGACGACGCAGGCGACCGCCTGATGATAATGGGCGACCTCGCTGCCGCCGAACAAGGGCGCGTTGTTCCCCATGCCCTTGCCGACCGGTTTGGTCTCCGGCGCCGTGACGATCGCAATCACGCCGGGGGCCGCGCGCGCTGCCGACGTATCCATCGAGACGATGCGGCCTTTGGCGATCGCCGCGCCGACGACATAGCCATAGGCCTGGTTGGGTACCACGTCGTACCGCTCATAGGCATAAGGCGCGGTGCCGGTGGTCTTGAGCGGGCCATCGATGCGCGGCGTGGATTTGCCGACGATCTTCGACTGGTCGAACAGGTTGGTGCCTGCGGGTGCGTTGAATTCCATGGCGATCAGCTCCTCGCCTCGGCGATCAGCGAGGCGAGCGTTCGCTCCGCCAGTTTGATCTTGAACCGGTTTTCCTCGGTGGGGCGGGCGCCCGCGAACAGGCGCGCGTTCACGGCGGCGGCTCCCTTCGACAGTTCCGCCTCGGCGGCTTCGACCCGCCAAGGGCGCGGCGCGACGCCGCCGACGGCGATGCGGCCCTTGCCGTCCTTCTGAATCACCGACGCGACCGAAACGAGCGCGAAGGCATAGGACGCGCGGTCGCGCACCTTGTGGTAGAAATGGGTGCCGCCGATCGGCTTGGGCAGGGTGACCGCGGTGATCAGCTCGCCATTTTCCAGCACCGTGTCGCGCTGCGGCGCCTCGCCCGGCAGGCGATGGAAGTCTGCGATGGGGATCGCGCGGGTCTCGCCATCGGGCTTCACGGTCTCGACAGTCGCATCAAGCACGCGCAGTCCGACCGCCATGTCGCCGGGATAGGTGGCGATGCACGCGTCGGACGTGCCGATCACCCCCAGCTGGCGGGAAAAGCCGCCGATCGCGGCGCATCCCGAACCGGGTTTGCGCTTGTTGCAGGCCTGATTGGTGTCGTAGAAATAGGGGCAGCGGGTGCGCTGGAGCAGGTTGCCCGCGGTCGTCGCCTTGTTGCGCAACTGGCCGGAGGCGCCGGCCACGATCGCGCGGGTCAGCACGCCATAGTCGCGCCGCACGCGATCGTCGCTGGCAAGCGCAGTGTTGGTGACCAGCGCGCCGATGCGCAGCCCGCCTTCCTTGGTCTTTTCGATCCGGTCGAGCTTCAGATCCTGCACATCGACGAGATGCGTCGGCGTCTCGATCTCCAGCTTCATCAGGTCGAGCAGGTTGGTGCCGCCGGCGAGGAATTTTGCGCCGGGCTTGCCGGCAACCGCCGCCGCGGCCTGCGCGGGTGAGGTGGCCCGTTCGTAGGTGAAGGATTTCATGCCGGCTCTCCCGCAACCTCGGCCATCGCCTCGGCAATGTTGGAATAGGCGCCGCAGCGGCAGATATTGCCGCTCATCCGCTCGCGCATCTCGATGTTGGTGAAGCCCGGCTTCGTCATCAGATCGTCCTGCACATGGCTGGGCACGCCCGCGCGGATCTCGTCGAGCACCGCGACCGCAGAGCAGATCTGGCCAGGCGTGCAATAGCCGCACTGGTAGCCGTCATGCTTGATGAAGGCCGCCTGCATCGGATGGAGCTTCTCGGGCGTGCCGAGACCCTCGATCGTCATCACCTCGTCTCCCTGGTGCTGGAGCGCGAGGCTGAGGCAAGAATTGATCCGCGCGCCGTTGACGATCACCGTGCAGGCGCCGCACTGGCCGTGATCGCAGCCCTTCTTGGTGCCGGTGAGCTTGAGATGCTCGCGCAGCGCGTCGAGCAGGGTCGTGCGCGTGTCGAGCGTCAATTCGCGGCGCTGACCGTTCACGGTCATGGCGACCTGCATCTTGGGCGGTGCAGCGGCAGCGGCGTGCGCGGCCGGCGCCTGGCTTTCGGCTGGCGTCGCGCTGAGTGCGACCGAGGCTGTGCCCGCGGCGAGAACGCCGCGGCGCGAGATTTCGAAACCGGCTGGACCTGGCATGGAAAGTCCTTTGTCTTTTGGCTTGGGCCGGCGGCCGCGTTTCGCGATCTCGCCGGCCAGGCTGTGGCGCTTTTATCCTAAACGCAGGACGGCAACGCGAATACATGTTCGTGGTTGCATGCCGTCATGAATGAAACTCATCAATTGACCGCAGACGGCGTTGCCGGCTCTACCCGGTAGCGCAAATGGACGAGGCCATCGGCCAATGTGCTGGCGCCCAGCAGCCCGATCCGCACAGTGCCGGTAAGGCTGCCATCGTGCATCACGATGCCGTCGCCATGCCGGTCGCCGTCGAGAGCCGGGGCAATGAGCACGCTCAGTTCGTCGACCAGACCTGCGGCAATCAGGCTGCCGTTGATCGTGCCGCCACCCTCCAGCATCAGCCGGCGGATGCCGAAACGCGCGCCCAGGGTGGCGAGCATTGCGGCGAGATCCATCGTCTCGTTGTCGGCGACGATGTAGGAAACGCCGTCGGCCGCCAGTTCGGCGAGATGGCTGTCGGTCACGTCATGCCCCAGCAGGACGATGACATGGTCGCCGCCGACCGCGTCGCCCGCGAAGTGCAGCTTGCCTGACGGATCGAGCGCGACCGCATGGCTGCGCGCCTGCCGCGCGACATGCACCGGGCGGGTAACCGCGCCGACTTCGGCGGGCGGATGTGCTTCGGCCTTGCTCATTTCCGCCATGGTGATGCGGCCGACCATCCATGCGTCGCCGGCCAGCGCGTCATGCAAGGCTTCATAGGCGGCAGACCAGTTCCGCTTGTCGCCATCGAAGCTGGCGGTGAAGCGGCTGGGGTGCAGGCGGCCGTCGATCGAGCCGAGCATGTGGCAAATGACATAGGGCTTCATGGTCGGTCGGATCCTGTCGAGGGGCGGGCTTCCTTAGCCGTTGGTGGAGCGCGCGATTAGCCGCTGGCTGCTTCATGCGGTGATGCCTATGATTCATCAATGCGACGCGAAGACCTTACCGATCTTGCTGCCTTCATGGCGGTGGCCGAGGAAAGGAGCTTCACACGCGCGGCCGCGAAGCTCGGCACGTCGCAATCGACGCTAAGCCATATGATGCGGCGGTTGGCGGCGCGGCTGGGTGTCCGCCTGCTGACCCGCACGACGCGCAGCGTCGCGCCGACCGAGGCGGGCGAGAGGCTGCTGACCACGCTGGTGCCGGCGATCAAGAGCATCGATGCGCAGCTCAACACACTCAGCGATTTCCGGGACAAGCCGTCCGGAACGATCCGGATCACGACGTCGCGACACGCCGCCAACACCGTGCTGTGGCCGGTGATTGAGCGGTTGCTGCCCGACTATCCCGATATCCATATCGAACTGAGCATCGATTCCAGCCTCGCCGACATCGTCAGTGACAGGTTCGATGCCGGCGTGCGGCTGGGCGAAGCGCTGGCCAAGGACATGATCGCAGTGCGAGTGGGGCCGGACCTCCGCATGGTGATCGTGGGGGCGCCTTCCTATTTCGCGACGCATCCCAAGCCGCTGGTTCCGCAGGATCTCGGCCGGCACAACTGCATCAACCTGCGCCTCAACACTGCCGGCGGCTTTTATGTGTGGGAATTGGAGAAGGGAGGACGCGAATTGCGCGTCCGGGTGGATGGGCAATTGGCGTTCAACGATGTGGACATGATCGCGCGCGCCGCGGAAGCGGGGGCGGGGCTTGGCTTCGTCATGGAGGATCATGTCGCAGCGCAGGTGGCGGATGGGCGACTGGAATGCGTACTTGAGGACTGGTGCCCGCCGTTCGCCGGCTATCACCTCTATTATCCCAGCCGGCGCCAGCCCTCCGCCGCCTTCGCACTGCTGGTGGATGCGCTGCGCTACCGCGGCTGAATCGCGCCTGCTGGATTCAGGGTGAATTAGTCTGACAGATTGATGGGCCGTCGCGCAAGATAGACCATTTTGAGCGTGCATGCGGGTGCGCCAGCGATAACATGTCCAACAGATCGGGGGATGGAGCGCGCTCGAACCGGTGCGGCATCCCCCATGGAGAGGATGAGGATGAAGGCTGCGCTGCGCCGTCCGGCACATTATGACGCCACGATCCCCTGCGGATCCGCCGGCGGATCAATCGCGCAATGACGGCGGAGGACTATCGGCTGGTCCTGGCGGCCATCGCGGGTATCGCGCTTTCGATCTTCCTCATCATCCGGGTGCGCCTCCATCCGTTCGTGGGGCTGCTGTGCGGCGCCTTCACCGTCGGCGTGCTCGCCGGCGTCCCGATGACGGAGACCGCCGATGCGGTGGAGAAAGGCGCGGGCGCGATTCTGGGTGGCACCGGGCTGGTCGTGGCGCTGGGCCTCGGCCTCGGCGCGATGCTGCAGCTTTCGGATGGCGCAGGCGGCCTCGCCCGCTCGGCGCTGCGCCTCTCCGGCGTCCGCGGCGCGCCCTGGGCCAGTCTGTTCACCGCCCTGCTGATCGGCCTGCCGCTGTTCTTCGAAACCGGGCTGGTGCTGCTGCTGCCGATCGTCGCGTCCGCCGCGGCGGCGCTGCCCAGCGGCCAGAATGACGATGCCGCCAAGCTGCGGCTGATGCTGCCGGCGCTCGCCGGCCTCTCGGTGGTCCACGCGCTGGTGCCGCCGCATCCGGGGCCGCTGCTTGCGGTCGATGCGCTTGGTGCGAGCCTGGGGCTGACCTTGTTCTACGGCCTCATCGTCGGCATCCCGACCGCGATCATCGCCGGGCCGCTGCTCGCGCGCTTTACTGCCCCAGGCGTCAAGCTAAGCCCGCCCTTGCTGGAGCCGGCGAAGGTGGAGGTCGCGACGCCCTCGGTCGGCCGCGCGCTCACCGCGGTGTTACTGCCGGTGGTGCTGATCGCCGCTGGTCAGGCCGTGGCGATGCTACCGGCTGACGTGGCCCTCTATTTCCAATGGCTGCGCTGGGTCAGCGATCCCGTCATCGCGTTGTTGATCGCGGTGCTCGCGGCGCTGCCGCTGCTGTTCGGCCGCCGGATCGCCGATCGCGAGATCCAGAACGCGATCTGGACGGAGGCGATGGTGCCTGCGGGCGGCATATTGCTCGCGATCGGCGCTGGCGGCGCGCTCAAGCAGGTGCTGGTGTCCGCCGGCCTTTCGGACATGTTGGTTCGGGTGGCGGCGGGCGGTGCGATCTCACCTTTGCTGCTTGCCTGGGGCGTATCGGTGTGCATCCGGCTGGCGACGGGATCCGCGACGGTGGCGACGATCACCACTGCGGGCGTGATGCAGGGGCTGGTCGCCACCTCCGGCGTCGCGCCCGAATGGATGGTGCTGGCGATCGGCGCTGGATCCTTGTTCTTCTCCCACGTCAACGATCCCGGCTTCTGGCTGGTGAAATCCTATCTCGGTACCGACATGCCCGGCACCTTCAAGACCTGGTCGGTCATGGAAACCGTCGTCGCGGTGGTCGGTCTGCTGTTGGTGCTTGTGGCGAGCAGCATCTTCTAACATGGGAAGGCGATGAGGCCGGCGATGGGAGAGGAAGCGCGATGAGCCAGGCGCGGCTTTCCGATCAAGTCTATGCGGGCATCGTCGAGATCATCAAGGCCGAGGCGTTGGAGGTTGGCGCGCGGCTGCCGTCCGAAGCGGGGTTGGCGGAGATGTTCGGCGTCTCGCGTGCGATCGTCCGCGAGGCGCTGGTCCGCCTCGCCGCGGACGGCATCACCGAGGCGCGGCGCGGCGCCGGATCCTTCGTGAAGAGCCGGCCGTCAGACAGGCTCGCGGCCTTCATGTCGCTCGCCGAGCTACCCGCCAGCCTGGGCAGCTATGAGGTGCGCTTCGTGCTGGAGGCGGAGGCGGCACGCCTCGCCGCCACCCGCCGCACGCCCGCCGAAATGGCCGATGTCGAGGAGGGGCTTGCGCTGTTGCGCGCCGCCCTGCTCTCCAGCGCGCCAGCGCATGCCGAGGACATGGAGTTGCACCGCCGCATCGCCAAGGCCACCGGCAACCCGGCCTTCCTGCTGGTGTTCGATGCGCTGCAAATGGACATCGAGAAGATCATGCGCGCCGGCGTCGATATCTCCCGTTCCCGCCCGCCCGAGGTGATCGCGACGATGCTGGGGGAGCATGAGGTGATCGTCGACGCCATTCGCGCGCAGGACCCCGAAGGTGCCGCGCTCGCGATGCGCTGGCATTTGTGGGAAGGCCGTCGGCGATTGATGCCGTAGGCTACCCCCGCAGCCATTCCAGTGCCGCGTCTCGCAGCGCATCCGGCTCCGCGCTCGTTTCCAGGATCAGCACCTTTTCCTCCGCCAGCGGTCGCTCGAGCGTGGCCAGTTGGCTGTCGAGCAGGCTGGGCGGCATATAATGCCCCGGCCGGTTGGCGAGGCGGGTGAGGATCTGGTCGCGGCTGTTGTCGAGCAGGATGAAGCGCACTGGATCGCCGACCGCTTCGCGCAACCTGTCCCGATACGCCTTGCGAAGTGCGGAGCAGGCGGTGACGACGACGCCATGCGTCGCCACCGCATCGGCCGCGGCGGTGCCCAGCCGGTCGAGCCAGGGCCAGCGATCCTCGTCGGTCAGCGCGCGGCCGCCGCGCATCTTTTCGACGGCGTCGTCGGAATGGAAGCTGTCGCCTTCGAGGAACGGGCAGTTCAGCGCTTCGGCGAGCAACGCGCCGAGCGTCGATTTCCCGCAACCGCTGACGCCCATGACGATGACGGCAAATGGATGTGCATCGATCTGACCGGCGGGTGATGACAAGAGTGCGTCCTCGCAGACGAGCGATGTCCTGAGCCAAGCATCGCGATGAATTCGTTTCGCCATCATAGGCATGCCCACGGTTCCGTGAATTACGACCATCGTCGCGCGTGCCAAATTGGGTGCGGCGATCTAGCCAGCGTCAACGGTGCGACAACATGGGAGAGAACGCGATGATGGCACGCGGCATGATGGCGGCGCTGCTGGCGGCAACCGCGCTCGGCGGTGCCGGTCCGGCGTGGGCGGCGGGGCAATCGGTGTTTCCCGTGGCGCCCGATGAACCGCGTGCCGTGACCGTCAAGGCAAAGGGCGACGGCCGTAGCGACGACAGCGCGGCGCTGCAGCAGGCGTTCGACAAGGCGCGCGATGAAACCGGCCACGGCATCGTCTTCCTGCCCGCCGGCACCTATCGCATCACCCGCACCTTGACCGTGCCGGCCGGCGTCCGCGTCTATGGCGTCGGCGCCAAGCGACCGGTAATCCTGCTCGCGCCCAACACGCCGGGTTTCCAGCAGGGCGTGTCGACGATGATCGTCTTCGCTGGCGGCGATCAATATAATGTCGGCCAGGTGCCGGTGCCCGTGCCGACAGTGGTGCCGCGCGACAAGGTGGTGCGGGACGCCAATTCAGGCACCTTCTATTCCTCGATGAGCAATGTCGACATCGAGATCGGCGCGGGCAATCCCGCCGCCGCCGGCGTGCGCTTCCGCATGGCGCAGCATGCGTTTCTCAGCCACATGGACTTCCGCTTGGGCTCCGCTTTCGCCGGTGTATACCAGTCCGGCAACGTCATCGAGAATGTCCATTTTCATGGTGGCCGCTATGGCATCGTCACCGAGAAGACCTCCCCCGCCTGGCAGTTCACCTTGCTCGATTCCAGCTTCGACGGGCAGCGCGACGCCGCGATTCGCGAGCATGAAGTGGACCTGACATTGGTCAACGTCAGCATCCGCGATACGCCGGTGGGGATCGAGATCGACCGCGGCTATGGCGACTCGCTGTGGGGCAAGGATGTCCGGTTCGAGAATGTCTCGAAGGCGGCCGTCATCATCTCCAACGAGAACAATGTCTTTACCCAGGTCGGTTTCGAGAACGCGCTGGCGAGCAACAGCCCGGTGTTCGCGCGCTTCCGCGACAGCGGCAAGACGGTGGCGGGCAAAGGCCGTGCCTACAAGGTCTCGTCCTTCTCCTACGGCCTTGCCATCCCCGATCTTGGCCACACCGGCAGCTATGCCACCGAGGCGAAGATCGAGGCGCTGCCCGCCATGCCCGCGCCGCGTACGCCCGCGATCCGCGATCTGCCGGCGATGGCGCAATGGGTGAATGTGAAGTCGCTGGGCGTGGCCGGCGACGGGAAGACCGACGATACCGCCGCAATCCAGAAGGCGATCGACGGTCAGCGCATCCTCTATTTTCCCGCCGGCTTCTACAAGGTGACCGACCGGCTGACCTTGCGGCCGGATACGGTGCTGATCGGCCTGCACCCGGCACTGACACAGCTCTATATTCCCGATGGCAACCCCAACCATGCCGGGCTGGGCGCGGTGCTGCCCATCCTCGAAACCCCGCGCGGCGGCGACAATATCCTGTCGGGTCTCGGCCTGTTCACCGGCCGCATCAACCCGCGCGCTGCCGCGCTGCTGTGGCGATCAGGCGAGACCAGCCTCGTCGAGGATGTGAAGATCATGGGCGGTGGCGGCACGCCGACCGCGGACGGCAAATCGCTCGGCTCGCTCTCCGCGCGCAGCGGCGACCCGGTGTCGGATGGGCGGTGGGACGCACAATATCCCAGCATCTGGGTGACCGATGGCGGCGGCGGCACCTTCGCCGACGTGTGGAGCCCGAACACCTTCGCACAGGCCGGCTTCTATGTCACCGACACCAGCACGCCCGGCCATGTCTATGAGATGTCGGTCGAGCATCACGCGCGCAACGAGTTCGTGCTCGACAATGTGCAGAACTGGGAATTCCTGGCGCCGCAGACCGAGCAGGAAGTGGGCGATGGGCCCAATGCGATCTCGCTGGAAATCCGCAATTCGCGCAACCTGTTGTTCGCCAACTATCACGCCTATCGCGTGACGCGTAGCTATGCGCCCGCGGAAAGCGCGGTGAAGCTGGTGAATTCCAGCGACATCCGCTTCCGCAACGTCCATGTGAACGCCGAGAGCGGCTACGCGACCTGTGACGACGAAGGCTGCGGCACCTTCCTGCGCGCGAGCAAATATCCGTTCGACAATGCGATTGAGGATGTGAGCCGCAAGCTGTTTGTGCGCGAGCGCGAGTTCGCCAGCCTCGACATCGGCGCTGCCGACCGCCGCATCGCACAGCCTTCAGCCAGCAGCGCGAAGGTGAGCAAGCTGGAGGACGGCTTTTGGTCGATCTCCGGCGCGGCAGTCGACGCCAAGGGCGCGCTCTATTTCATCGATCGCCGGTTCCAGCGCATCCATCGCTGGAGCGAGAGCAAGGGGCTGGAGACTGTGCGCGATCATGCGCTGGACCCGGTCAACCTCGCCGTCGACGCATCCGGCCATCTGCTGGTGCTGTCGTCGCTCGGTGCCAAGGGTGGGGTCTATTCCTTCGATCCGACCGCGCCGCAGGACAAGATCACATTGATCCAGCCGACACCGGCTCGTGCCGCCGGCGCGGCGAAGACGCTGCTGCCGGTCAATTGGTGGAACAATGGCGAATTCCGCGACCAGCTCGACCACAAGACCTATGAGTTCACGACACTGGCCGAGATGTTCGCGCGCGACGTCGGCAGCCGCAAGGCCCAGGAATATGTCTCTCCCGACGGCAGCCTATCACTGCCCGCTTTCCGGGTGTGGCAGCAAGGGCCGATCGATCATGTCGGCTGGCGCTGGTCGGACGGGCTCAACGCCAATGGCCTGGTCGGTGCGAAGCCTGGCGAGCGGCTGTTCGTGACCAACGGGTCCGAGAATATCACCTACAGCGGCAAGGTTGGCGCTGGCGGCACTCTGACCGAGCTCAAGCCGTTCGCCAATCGCGGCGGCGAAAGCGTCGCGGTTGCGGCGGACGGCCGGGTCTATGTCGCGAACGGGCAGGTGTTCGTCTATGATCCGAACGGCAGGCAAGTCGGCCGGATCGATGTTCCCGAACGGCCGCTGCAGATTCTGTTCGGCGGTGCCGACGGCCGCACCTTGTTCATCTTGACGCACCACGCGCTCTATTCGGCCCGGCCCTGAGCCCAACCGACACGATCGCGCACGACTACGACCATTGTCTTGCGTGCGGCGCACCTGCCGGCAGGATAATCTTGAAAACGAAGCGCCCGATGTGGGGCACGGCGGCGACATGCGGCCTTAAGACAAAAATGAGGGGATGGATGATGAAGGCGACGATCGGACACTGCCGGCACCTTGCGGGCGTCAGTTTTGCGGCTCTGGTAGCGGTCACATTCGGTGGTGCCGCGCTTGCGCAGGAAGCGCCCGCGCCGGAACCGCAGGAGGCGGCGCTGGCGGATACTGTGACCGTGGCGGACGAGGCGCCCGAAGCGGCGGCGCAGGAGCGTCAGAACGCCGACATCATCGTCACCGGATCGCGCATCACCACCAGCGGCTTCAACGCGCCGACGCCGACCACGGTGATCGGGGCGGAGCAGATCGCCAACAACGCGCAGCCCAACATCTTCAACACGATCGCGCAGCTTCCTTCACTGCAGGGCTCGACCGGTGCCGCCACCGGCACGTTCAGCACGTCGAGCGGCCAGCAGGGGCTGAGCTCCTTCTCGCTGCGCGGTCTCGGCACGATCCGCACTTTGACCCTGCTCGATGGCCAACGCGTGGTCGGCGCCAATGTGACGGGCGTGCCCGACATCAGCCTGTTTCCGCAGCTGCTGGTCCAGCGCGTGGACGTGGTGACCGGCGGCGCCTCCGCCTCCTACGGTTCGGATGCGGTGGGCGGTGTCGTGAACTTCATCACCAACACCAAGTTCGAAGGTTTCAAGGGCAACATCCAGGGCGGCATCACCGACTACAAGGACAATCAGCAGGTTCTGATCCAGGGCGCCTGGGGCAAGTCCTTCGGCCGACTGCACGTGATCGTCAGCGGCGAATATGATCATGAGGAAGGTGTGGGGCCGGGCAATTTCGGCACCGACCTCGCCGGCGATCGCAACTGGTATCGCGCGACGACATTGGTCAACACCGGCGTGCTCAACAGCAACAACCCGCAATACCTCTACCGCGATTTCGGGCAGCCCTATCAATATGCCAAATATGGCCTGATCAACAACGGGCCGCTGCAGGGCATCGCGTTCGATGCCGCGGGCAATCCCTATAATTTCCAATATGGTTCCAACGGCACGCCGGCGCGCAACGCCGGGGGCACCGTCAATGGCTGCTTCGTCGGCTTCTGCGTGGGCGGCGACATGTCCGGCCATGTCGGTTCGGGCACCTCGCTGCAGTCCGCGCTGGAACGCATCAACGGCTACACTCGCGTCGCCTATGAGTTCGCGCCGGACAATGAGATCTACGCCACCGTCAACATCGCGCGGGTGAAGACCAACAACCAGCCCAACCCCGGTGCCGCACGCACCGATCTCACCATCCAGTGCAGCAATCCCTATCTGCCGGAATCGATCGCGACGGCCTGCGCGACCGCGGGCATCACCAACTTTCGCTATGGCCTCAGCAACGCGATCCTGCCCAACATCCAAGTCTACACGAACCGCAAGCAATATCGCTTCGTGGCAGGTGCCAAGGGCAAGATCGCAAGCAACTGGAATTACGATGCCTATTATGAGCATGGCATCAACATCACCGACATCGATGTCGAGAACATCATGCTCAATCGCCGTTACAACCAGGCGGCGGACGCGATCCGGCTGAACGGTCAGATCGTCTGCCGCGATCCAGTGGCGCGTGCCAGCGGCTGCGTGCCGATCAACATCTTCGGCAACAACATCCCGTCGACGGCGGCGCTCGCCTACATCACCCCTGAAAACGGCCCGTTCCAGCACACCAAGCAGACGCAGGACGTCGCCAGCCTCAATATCTCGGGCTCGCCGTTCGAACTGTGGGCGGGGCCGGTTTCGGTGGCGTTCGGCGGCGAATATCGCCGCGAATATTACCGGGTTAACGCCGACCCCTATGGTGCGGGCGTGATGGACGTGAGCCCCAACAGTCCCGAATATCCGGCGGACCCCATTCTCAACGCGGTGGATGGCAGCAACTGGTATGCCGGCAACTACAAGAATGGCCGCGGCCGCTATGAGGTGGTCGAGGGCTTCGTCGAGGTCGATCTGCCGCTGATCGACTCCGAAGGCGCCGGCCGCGCCAATATCAACGGCGCCGCACGCGTGACCGATTACAGCACATCGGGCACGGTCTGGTCATGGAAGGTCGGCGGCACCTGGGATACGCCGCTCGACGGGTTCCGCCTGCGCGCGGTGACCTCGCGCGACGTGCGCGCGCCGAACCTCTCCGAACTCTTCGCGGCGCCGGTGACGACCACCGTTCCCAACTTTACCGACCCACGCAATGGCGGCCAGCAGGTGCTGATCATCCAGAACACGGTTGGCAATCCCAACCTGCGGCCCGAAATCGCGCGCAACACCGAAGTAGGCGCGGTGCTTTCCAATCCGCCCTGGCTGCCGGGGTTCAGCCTCTCGTTCGACTATTACAAGATCAAGCTTGAGGGGGTGATCTCCAGCCTTTCGGCGCAGCAGATCGTCAACCTCTGCTTCCTCGAGAACATCACCTCGACCTGCGGCTCGTTCGATCTCGACAGCGCGTTCAAGTTCGTCAACGTCCAGTCGTTCAACCTCGCCTCGATCAAGACCGACGGTTTCGACATCGAGGCGAGCTATCAGTGGCGCAAGCCGCTGGGGCTGGACGGTTCGCTGACGGTGCGCGCGTTGGCGACCCACATCCGCAAGTTCGTGACCGATCCCGGCATTCCGGGCACGATCCCGGTCGACACCGCGGGCGTCAATACGGGTGCCACGCCCGACTGGAAATGGCTGGCGATCCAGACCTACGAGAACGACCAGTTCAGCTTCACCGTGCAGGAACGCTGGTTCTCCAGCGGCAATTTCGGCAACCAGTATATCGAATGCCAGGCCGGAAGCTGCCCGGCATCGACCGCCAACAACCCGACGATCGACTATAACCACATGAAGGGCGCGTTCTACGTCGACATCGGCGGCTCCTACAACATCAACGAGCAGGTTCGCTTCTACTTCAAGGTCGACAATCTGTTCGATCGCGACCCGGAGGCGAGCCCGCAGACCAACACCGGCCTCGACGTCAACCCAGCGCTCTACGACACGCTGGGCCGTACCTACCGCGCCGGGCTCCGCTTCAACTTCTAGATTTTCCCAGTCCCCTCCCCAAACTTGTCCCGGCCCTCACAGGCCGGGACATTTCTTTGGTCCCGCCGGAGAAGCTGCATGTATCGCGGATTGAGTGGAGCCTGTGCTTCGGTGCTGCTGTTCCTGGCGGCGGCGGGAACGGCCCATGCCTCCCCCTCCGTCTACCGCACCGCGCCCGACGAACCGGCGGCGGTGAGGGTGGCGGGCGTAGGGGACGGGCGCGCGGATGACAGCGCCGCGATCCAGGCGGCGATCGACAAGGCGGCGGAGAAGGGCGGTGGCGGCATCGTCTTCCTGCCGGCCGGCACCTACCGCATCACCCGCACCCTCTTTCTGTGGCCCGGCGTACGCATCTTCGGCATCGGCGAACAGCGGCCAGTGATCCTGCTCGGCCGCAACACGCCCGGCTTCCAGCGCGGCGTGGCGCATATGCTGATCTTCGCCGGCGGCCGGCGCGAGCGCGACCCCAAGGACAAGCGGGAAGTGGCCTTTCCGCCCCCGGGCAGCGTGCCGTTCAACAAGGATGTTCCGGACGCCAATCCCGGCACCTTCTATTCTGCGCTGGGCAATATTGACTTCCGTATTTTGGAGGGCAACGCCGCTGCCACCGCGATCCGTTTCCATTCCGCGCAGCACAGCTTCGTCAGCCATGTCGATTTCGACATCGGGTCGGGACTTGCCGGGCTCTACCATGTCGCCAACGAGGCGGAGGACCTCCATTTTCGCGGCGGCCGCTATGGCATCCTCGCCGAGAAGCCATCTCCCGCCTGGCCGTTCGCCTTGGTCGACGCAACGTTCGAGGGGCAGCGCGATGCAGCAATCCGCGAGCATGAGGCGGGGCTGACGCTCGTCAATGTCGGGATCCGCAATACTCCGGTCGGCATCGAGATCGACCGCGGCTATGGCGACTGGCTGTGGGGGCAGGATGTGCGCTTCGAGAATGTCTCGAAGGCGGGCGTGATCATCTCCAACGAGAAGAATGTCTATACGCAGGTCGGCTTCCAGAATGTCGTCGCTGCCAACACCCCAGTGTTCGCCCGCTTCCGCGACAGCGGAAAGACCGTCGCGGGCGCGGGGCCGACCTACAAGGTCGCGTCCTTCACGCACGGCCTGACCCTACCCGGCCTTGGCCGCATCGGCGACTACCGGACAGAGATGAGGGCGGAACGCATTGCCGCGCTGCCCGCGCCTTTCGCCCCCGCAATCCGCGCGCTGCCGCCGGTGTCGGATTGGGTGAGCGCGCGGAGCCTCGGCGCGAAGGGGGACGACAAGACCGACGATACCGCCGCGATCCAGAAGGCGATCGACGGCAATCCCGTCGTCTATCTGCCCGCGGGCTTCTACAAGGTCAGCGATACGCTGCGGCTGCGCCCCGACACGGTGCTGGTGGGGCTTCATCCGAGTCTGACGCAGATCTCGTTGCCCGATGGTACGCCCGGCTTCCAGGGCGTTGGCGCACCGAAGGCGTTGATCGAGAGCGCGAAAGGTGGCGATGCGATCATTGCCGGTGTCGGCCTCAACACCAATGGCATCAATCCGCGCGCGACCGCCTTGCTGTGGAAGGCCGGCGCCACGTCGATGGTCAATGACGTCAAGTTCCAGGGCGGGCATGGCACCAACCTGTTCGACGGCACGCGGACCATGCCCTACAACAACAATGGCACCGCTGATCCCGATGCGGCGAAGCGCTGGGAGGGGCAATATGCCAGCCTGTGGGTCACCGATGGCGGCGGCGGCACCTTTGCCAATGTCTGGAGCCCCAGCACCTTCGGCCATCCCGGCATCCTGATTTCGGATACCGAGACGCCGGGGCGGATCATCCAGGCCTCGGTCGAGCATCATGTCCGCACCGAGATCGGCCTCAATCGCGTCGCCAATTGGGAGTTGCTGGCGCCGCAGACCGAGGGTGAGGCGGGCGAAAGCGGCGATGCGGTGGCGCTGGAGATCCGCAATTCGCGCAACATCCTCGTTGCCAATCTCCACGGCTATCGCGTCACCCGCACCCGCAAGGCAGCGCCGGCGGCGGTGACGCTCTATAACTCGCAGGACATCCGCTTCCGCAATGTTCATGTGAACGCCGAAAGCGGGCTCGGCACCTGCGACGAGAATGGCTGCGCCACCTTCCTGCGGCTGACGAAATTCCCGTTCGAGAATGCGATCCGCGACGTGACCAGCGGGCTCGACGTGCGCGAGCGCGAATTCGCGGTGCTCGACGTGCCGGCAAAACCCGAACAGGTCGCGCCCGTCTCCTATCTCGGCGGCAAGGTCGAGCGGCTGGCGGATGGCTTTCATTCGATCGGCGGCGGCGCGGTGGATGCGCAGGGGCGGCTCTACTTCATCGATCGCCACTTCCAGCGCATCTGGCGCTGGTCCGAGGATCGCAGGCTGGAGATCGTGCGTGACGCTACGCTCGACCCGGTTAACCTGACGATCGACAAGGCGGGCAATCTGCTCGTGCTCTCCTCCTTCGGGCGCAACGGGACCGTCTACAGCATCACCCCCGATGCGCCGGATACGCAGGTGACGGTGATCGCGCCGACCCCGGCGGCCCCGCGCATGGGCGCCGCGACGGTGCTGCCGGTCAACTGGTGGAACAATGGCGAGTTCAAGGATCAGCTCGATCTAAGAACCTATGAATTCACCACGCTCGCCGAGATGTTCGCGCGCGATATGGCGGTCCCCAAGGCGCAGGAATATGTCTCGCCTGACGGTTCGCTGGTGCTTCCCGCGTGGCGTGTGTTCGCGCAGGGGCCGTCCGACCATCGCGGCCTGCGCTTCTCCGACTCGCTGGACACCTACGGCTTCATCCAGGGAAAGCCGGGCGAGCGCGTCTATCTCACCAACGGCTCGGAGAACCGCACCTATAGCGGCGTGATCGGTGCGGGCGGCGCGGTGACCGGGCTCAAGCCCTTCGCCGATCGCGGGGGCGAGGGCGTGACCAGCGATGGCCAGGGGCGCGTCTATGTCGCCAACGGTCAAGTGTTTGTCTACACGGCGGACGGCAAGGAGATCGGCCGCATCGACGTGCCCGAACGGCCGTTGCAGATCCTGTTCGGCGGCGCCGACCGCAAGACACTCTACATGCTGGCGCATCACGGGCTTTACGCATGGCGTATGCCCTGAACCCGTGATGCGGCGCCGGGCATCAGGGCGCCTTCGGCAGCTTGATGCCCAGCAGCACGAGGTGGGTGCCGTCGATCCCGAACCAGTGCGGCGCGCCCGCCGGGATCAGCATGACGTCACCTGGGGCCAGCTTGTGCGTGGTGCCGCCCTCGATCCGGCTGCCCTCGGTAAGGCCCGGCCGGCGCACTTCCGGATCGGCGAGCGTGCCGCCCATGATTAGCGTGCCCGCCCCCTCGACGACGATCGCATATTCCGCTTCGTCGGGATGAACCGCGGGGCGGCCCGGCTTGCGCCAATATTCGAGCGCAGCGACGGCCTTGCCGTCGCTGACCACCGGCGATGCCATGAACCCCTGATCGGGCTTCATCGCCTTTGCCATCTTCGCCACCTTTGCCCGCACCTCCGCGGAGGCGGCGAAGTCGATCGGCGCCTGGGCGGCGGCTGGAAAGGCGAGCGTGAGCGCGGCCGCCGCGGCAAGGCGCGCGATCATGCCTTGGCGCCCAGCGGGATGCGCCGGCCTTCGCGCGCCGATCGATAGATCGCCTCGATGATCCGCATGTCGCGCAGCCCTTCCTCTCCCGACACGATCGGTTCGTTGCCGGTCCGCACGCATTGTACGAGATGATCGAGCTGCCCGGCGAACTGGGTTTTGTGCGGAGTGGCGGGCGGCGTCACCTCCTGCTCACGTCCGTCGCGCCCGGTCCACATCCGATTGCCGGCATAGCGCGTCGCCGGCTCCAGTTCGGCGCGGCCCTTGTCACCCATCACCAGGATGCGGTTCTGGTTGGCGCTGTACATCGAATAGCAGCCGGCCATCACACCGGACGGAAATTCCAAGGTGAATTCGATCATGTCCTCCACCTCGGTGAAGCGCGGATCGCTGCGATCCGTCGATTCCCGCGCATACACTGCGATCGGCTCCTCGCCGGTCATGTAGCGCGAGGCCTGCAGCGCGTAGATGCCGATATCCATCAGCGATCCGCCGCCGGAAAGCGCCCGCTTCAACCGCCAGACCGACGGATCGCGCATCACGAAGCCATGTTCGGAGCGGACGTAGCGCAGCTTGCCGAGCGCACCGCTCGAAGCGAGCCGGATCGCTTCCAGGTTGGTGGCCTCGAAATGGCACCGATAGCCGATCATGAGCTTTCGCTTCGCCGCCTTGCAGGCCGCGATCATCGCTTCGCACTCGGCGACCGAAGTCGCCATCGGCTTTTCGCACATCACATGCTTGCCGGCGCGCGCCGCGCGGATCGTATACTCCGCATGCATCGAATTGGGCAGGCAGACATAGACGATGTCGACGTCCGGATTGTTGCGGATGCTGTCGAAATTCTCGTACGAATAGATCGCGGTCTTGGGCAGGCCATGTTCCGCCACGACCCGCGCCGCCTTCGCGGGATCGCCGCTGACCACCGCGGCCAGCCGGCTGTGCGCGCAATTCACGAATTGCGGGATGATCGTCTTGAGGCCGTATTGGCCGAGGCCGACGATCGCATAGCCCAATGGCCGCCCGGTCGCTGCCTGCGCCGCGCCGGCGGATCCGGCGACCAGCGCCGCCGCGGCCGACAACAGGATGTCGCGTCGATCGAAATCCATCTGTCTTCCTCTCCTGTTGGATACGTGCTGGTCGATGCCGCTCATTGCATGCTTGATCTTGACCACCCGGACGGCGGTAGCGCTAACGAAAGGCTAGATAATCTGTCCGGCGAGTTCAAGGAATTCGCACTGAACGCGACTTTGGTCGCAGATGCTTGCGCAAATCTGCTCGACAACGTGTCGACGACTCAACCGGATCTGCGGAGCCAATTCCCATGATCGGTGTTTCTCCCTCCGGCGCCATCAGCCGGCGTCCCTCATGGCGGAGGCAGATTCCATGCAGTTCACCATCAATGGCGAGGCGGTCGACATCGAGGTCGATCCCCGGACCTCGCTGCTCGACCTGTTGCGCGACCATCTCGGGCTGACCGGGGCCAAGAAGGGATGCAATCAGGGAGCGTGCGGGGCGTGCACATTGCTGGTGGATGGCGAACGCATCAATGGCTGCCTCGCGCTCGCGATCCAGTATCAGGGGCGGAGCATCGTCTCGGTCGAGGGTCTTGCCGACCGCGAGGGACTGCATCCGCTGCAGCGTGCCTTCATCGGCCATGACGGTTTCCAGTGCGGGTATTGCACCCCCGGCCAGCTCTGCTCTGCGGTCGCGATGGCCGGGGAAGTGGCGCGTGGCCTGCCGAGCAATGTCACGCCGGATCTTTCCGCTGAGACGATCCCGCTCGACCATGACGAGCTGCGCGAGCGGATGAGCGGCAATCTCTGCCGTTGCGGCGCCTATAACGGCATCGTCGCCGCCATCGCCGAAACCTACGCCCGGCCGCATGCGGAGCCGGTGGCATGACCCCGTTTGTCTATGACCGTGCCGCCGATCCTGCCGCCGCGATCCGCAAGGGTGCGCTTGCCGGTTCCAAATATCTCGGCGGCGGCACCAATCTCGTCGACCTGATGCGCGAGGGTATCGAGACACCGGACCGGCTCATCGACGTTTCCGGCCTCTCCGCTGATATCGCTGATACGCCCGATGGCGGGCTGCTGATCGGCGCAGCAGCGAAGAACAGCGCGGTCGTCGGCGATCGTCGCGTGCGCACGCGCTATCCCTTGATCGCCCGCGCGATCCTCGCCGGCGCCTCGGCCCAGATACGCAATATGGCGACGGTGGGCGGCAACATTCTCCAGCGCACCCGCTGCCTCTATTTCTATGACGAGGCCGCGGCCTGCAACAAACGCGCGGCCGGCGCGGGGTGTGATGCGATCGAGGGCTTCAATCGAATGAACGCAATCCTTGGTGCATCGTCGGCTTGCGTGGCGACGCATCCTTCGGACATGTGCGTGGCGCTGGCCGCGCTCGATGCCACGGTGCATCTCGATGGGACGGACGGCGTGCGCAGCCTGGCTTTCGGTGATTTTCATCGCTTGCCCGGGAACACGCCGGATCAGGAAACCGTGTTGCGGCCCGGCGAACTGATCACCGCGATCGAAGTGCCGCCGCTGCCCTTCGCGACGCGTTCCGCCTATCGCAAGGTGCGCGATCGCGCGAGCTACGCCTTCGCGCTGGTCTCGGTTGCCGCCGCGCTCGATCTCGATGCCGACGGCAGGATCCGCGACGCGCGCCTGGCGCTGGGCGGCGTCGCGCACAAACCCTGGCGCGCGACTGCGGCGGAAGCGCGTCTGCGCGGCGAGAAGGCCTCGCCCGCCCTGTTCGAGGCGGCAGCGGATGCGGAGCTCGGGCAGGCGGTGCCGCTCGCCCACAACGCTTTCAAGATCGATCTGGCGAAGCGAACGATCGCGGCCGTGCTGGCCGGCCTGGCGGGAGACGCAGCATGACGATGATGGACATCATGAAGGTCGCGCTGCGCTATGTGCCGGATGCCCTGCTGCCCGGCACCACGCCCGCTCCGCTGCGCGCGCAGCACGGCCATGTCGGTGCGCCGGTCTCGCGGCTCGACGGCACCCTCAAGGTTCAGGGGCAGGCGCGCTTTGCCGCGGAAGTGGAAATGGAGGGGGTGCTGCATGCCGCCATCGTCCATTCCCGCATCGCACGCGGCCGGATTGCGACGATCGACACGAGCATCGCAGAGGCGGCGCCCGGCGTCGCGTTGGTGATGACGTACAAGAACGCGCCGCGGCTCAACCGGCCCAAGGCCTTCATGGAAGGCTCCGGCGTTTCCGGCAGCAACCTGCCGGTGATGCAGGACGCGTCGATCCACTGGAACGGCGAGGCCGTGGCGGTCGTGCTTGCCGAAACGCCCGAACAGGCGGACCATGCCGCCAGCCTGGTTGATGTAACCTATGATGCGGAGCCGGCGAACACCGCCTTCGGCGCCGCGAAACCGCAGGCCAGGCATCCCGCCTCGATTCTCGGCGAGGCGCCGGTGCTCGAGATTGGCGATGCGGAGGCAGCGCTCGCGGCGTCGGCGGTCAGGGTCGATCAGGTTTATCGCACCCCGCGCCACAACCATAATGCGATCGAACTCCACGCCGCGACGGTGCGATGGGAGGACGAGACGCTGATCCTGCATGATGCCACGCAGATGATCAGCCCGACCGCCGCCAATGTCGCCGAAATCTTCGGGCTCCAGCCGGAGCAGGTGCGGGTCAGCTCCCCCTTTGTCGGCGGCGGTTTCGGCGGCAAGGGTCTCTGGACGCACCAGATCCTGGCAGCGGCGGCATCGAAGCTGGCCGGTCGCCCGGTGAGGCTCGTGCTCAGCCGGGAAGGGGTCTATCGGCTGATCGGCGGGCGAACCTTGACCGAGCAGCGCGTCGCGCTCGGCGCTAACCTAGACGGCACGCTGTCGGCACTGATCCATGGCGGCACCGTCGCGATGACTGCGAACAACGACTGCCCCGAGCAATTCACCTTCCCGGCGCGGCACCTCTACGCGGCGGAGAGCTTCCGGCTGGAGCAGAAGATCACCGAACTCGACATGCTGGCCAACACCTTCATGCGCGCGCCGGGGGAATCGGTCGGCACCTTCGCGCTCGAATCCGCGCTGGATGAGTTGGCGTTCGAGCTCGGCGTGGACCCGATCGAGCTTCGCCGCCGGATCGAGCCGGAAAAGGATCCGACCAGCGGCAACGCGTTCTCAGCACGGCATCTGTTGAAGGCCTATGCCGATGGCGCGGCCCGTTTCGGCTGGGACAAGCGCAATCCGGTCCCCGGCAGCCGGCGCGAGGGCGAATGGCTGATCGGCATGGGCGTCGCCACCGGCACCTATCCCTATTACCGGATGCCGGGCAACGCCGCACGGCTGCGGCTGGATGCGGACGGCACCGCGACCGTCTCCACCGCCGCGCACGAGATGGGCATGGGCACCGCGACCGTCCAGGCGCAACATGTCGCCGACCGGCTCGGCCTCGCGCTGGAGGATGTGACCTTCGAATATGGCGAGAGCGGCCTGCCCGCGGGCGCAACGGCCGGCGGCTCCTCGCAGACCGCCGCGACGCTGGCGGCGGTGATCGCGGCTGCGGAAGCGGTAATCGCCGAACTGCTCAAGCTTGCCGGGAATGACAGCCCGCTCGCCGGCCTCAAGCCCGATGAGGTGGTCGCGCGCGATGGCGGGCTCGCCTATGCCGGGGACGCAACGCGCTTCGAAACCTATGCCTCGATCCTCGCACGCGCGCAGCGCCCTTCGGTCGAGGCAGAGGAAGCCGCGCCGATGCCGCTGGAGCTGATGAAATATTCGATGCACTCGACCGCTGCGCAATTCGCCGAGGTGGGGGTGAACGCGATCACCGGCGAGGTGCGCGTCCGGCGCTTCCTCGGCTCCTTCGATTGCGGCCGTATCCTCAACCCCAAGACTGCGGCCAGCCAGTTCCGCGGCGGCATCATCATGGGCATCGGGCTGGCGCTGACCGAGGCCACGGAATTCGACGAACGCAGTGGCCGGATCATGAACCCCAGCCTCGCCGAATATCATGTGCCGGTGCATCTCGACGTGCCGGAGATCGACGTGATCTGGACCGACGAACCCGATCCGCACACCCCGCTAGGCGCCCGCGGCATCGGCGAGATCGGCATTACCGGCACCGCAGCCGCCATCGCCAACGCGATCTTCAATGCGACGGGAAAACGGATCAGGGAACTGCCGATCACGCTGGACAAGTTGCTTTAGGCCTAGCTCGATCGCCATAATGGCGGGCCGCGGTCAGCGCCCCGGCGCGTGCCTCGTCTTCTGTGATCTGGGTTAGGCCCTGGGAAAGCTGTGGCTGCCGCCCCTGTTGCGGCGCAGCAACGGCGTGGCTATCAGGCCCGACGCAGACACAAGCAACACAGGGGATTCCGATGACGCCGACGGTTAAGGCCATTCTCGCGAATTACGAGTCCGACAATCCCGGCGTGAAGGCCAACCTCGCCCGCATCCTGATGCAGGGCAAACTGGGCGGCACCGGCAAGCTGATCATCCTGCCGGTGGATCAGGGCTTCGAGCACGGCCCGGCGCGCAGCTTCTCGGTCAATGCGCCGGCCTACGACCCGCATTACCATTTCCAGCTCGCGATCGACGCCGGCCTGTCGGCCTATGCCGCGCCGCTCGGCATGCTCGAAGCGGGCGCCGCGACCTTCGCGGGCCAGATCCCGACGATCCTCAAGGTCAACAGCTCCAACAGCTGGGCCACCGGCATCAACCAGGCGGTGACCGGCGGCGTCGACGACGCGCTGCGCCTCGGCTGCTCGGCAATCGGCTTCACCATCTATCCGGGCGCCGACGACGTGTTCGACATGATGGAAGAGATCAAGGAAATGTCGGCGGAGGCCAAGTCGGTCGGCATCGCCACCGTGATCTGGTCATACCCGCGCGGCGGCGTGCTGCCCAAGAGCGGCGAGCTGGCGCTCGACGTTGGCGCCTATGCCGCGCACATGGCGGCCTTGCTTGGCGCGCACATCATCAAGGTGAAGCTGCCGACCGACCATATCGAGCAGAAGGATGCCAAGAAGGCCTATGAGGGCTTCGACGGCTCCACCCAGGCGAAGCGCGTCGCGCATGTCGTGCAGAGCTGCTTCGCCGGCCGCCGCATCGTGGTCTTCTCGGGCGGTGCTGCCAAGGGTGCCGACGCGGTCTACCAGGACGCGATCGACATTCGCGACGGTGGCGGCAACGGCTCGATCATCGGCCGCAACACCTTTCAGCGCGAGCGCGGCGAAGCGCTGGCGATGCTCGACAAGCTCGTCCGCATCTACAAGGGCGAGGAATAAGTTCGGCGCGGGCGGCGCGTCCGCGTCGCCGCCCGCTCGACTGCGGCCGCCTGATCGGCCAGAACGACCCCCGGGGTGCGCCGACTCGGCGCGAACGGGGGTTTTTCTTTATGAAGCGAATGCGGTTATGCGCCGCGGCGCTGGCGTGCGTGATTGCCCAGCCCGCAGTGGCGCAAATGCGGCAGGGCGATGCGGCGGTCATCTCCGAGGCGGAGGCGGCGGCCGCCGTGGAGGCATCGCACAGTGGCGTTGCCGCCTACGGCGCGTGGCTGCTGCGCCTGAACAAGGCGATCGATCCCGCGATCAGCGGGCTCCGCGGAATGCAGGGCAAGTGGCAGGAGATGAGCCGCACTTCTTCCCCCGCCGTTGCCGGAAAATTGCTGCGCCCGGCGCTGGCTGGGGTAAAGGCGCGTATCGCTACGTCCATTGCCGACCTGAAGGCGCTCGATCGACCGGATGTCAGCGCGCTCGAGCTCGATGCGGATATTCAGCCAGACGCTCTGGTGGCGCAGACGCTCACCCTGCTGACGCAGTTCGACAGCCTGGTCGACACGATGGACGGCGTGGCTGCGGCGATGATCGCGGGCAATGCGAAAGCGGCCGAGGCGGGGACGAAGGAGATCTTCGTCGCGGCCCGGTTGATCTACGACACGCAGACGACCCTGACCAACGCCTTTCTGGCTACGGCCGCACCCGATCGGGCGGAATATGATACGCTTCTGATCGAAAGAACCTTCTTCGCGATCGGCAGCCGGGTGATCCTCGCGGCCGAAAGAATCGCGAAGGCGCAGACCGATGGCTCCCTGCCCGCCGATCTCGAGCGGTTCGCGGCGGAACTCGATCGGATCGCGGCGCGCGGCAGGGGCAGGGTGGTTACGGAACTGGCCGACCTGGAGGAGCAGCAGGCACGTGACCATGTCTCGGATGATGCTGGCAAGATTCTGGCGAAGGCGATTGCCGTTACCGCGTCCCAGCGCGAAGCCTTCGCCATCGCCGAGCGCTTTGCCGCCGACATCCGGCTGAAAGCCGCCGGCTTGCGCAAGGCGCGAACGCCGCAGGCAGTGTTCGGCATGGCCGGTCTGCTGGCGCCCGTGCGGCAGCAGTTCGATCAGGTCGCGATCCAGCAGGCAGCGATCATGGCGCAATGACCTGCGCGGCACGCGCCGCAGGTCAGTGCGCGGCCGCCTTCGAGAACAGGTTCATCACCACCACGCCGGCGATGATCAGGCCCATGCCGATGATCGCCGGCGCGTCGAGCCTCTGGCCCTGAAAGATCCACGCGACCGTGGCGATCAGCACGATGCCGATGCCTGACCAGAGCGCGTAGGCGATGCCCGTCGGCACATCGCGCAAGGTGAGCGACAGGCAGTAGAAGGCCACGCCATAGCCCGCGATCGTGATGACCGAAGGCACCAGCCGCGAGAAGCCGGCGGATTGCTTGAGGAAGGAAGTCGCCGTCACCTCGGCAACGATCGCGATCAGCAGGTAGAGATAGGCCATGGCGGCGGTGTAGCGTGCCGGCACACGCGGGCAACCGGCGCCGGCTTGACCGCCGCCGCGTGGCGGGGGAAGGGGCGCGGATCAGCGCAAGGGAGTGTGGCATGCAGAACGGAACCGATGCGGGCGAGGGCGACCTGCCGGCGATCGAGGACGAACTCAGGCTCGACCCCGGCTTTGCCGATCGCTTCGAGCGTGACGACCGGCGGCCGCGCTGCCAGCTCTATCTGATCTCGCCGACCGATGTTTCGGGCGATTTCGCCGACCGGTTGGCGCGTGCGCTTGATGCCGCGCCGGTCGCGGCGTTCCAGTTCCGGGTGAAGGGCGTCGACCAGCATCAGGCGGCGCGGCTGGCGGAGCCGCTGCAGAAGATCTGCGCCGCGCGCGAGGTGGCGTTCATCGTCAACGACAGCGCGGCGCTGGCGAAGCGGCTGGGCGCGGACGGCGTCCACCTGGGGCAGGATGATGGCGATCCGCGCGAGGCGCGGCAGATGCTGGGGCCCGACGTGCAGATCGGCGTCACCTGCCATGACAGCCGACATCTCGCCATGGCGGCAGGGGAGGCGGGTGCCGATTATGTCGCGTTCGGCGCCTTCTATCCGACGACCACCAAGGAAACGAAGCATCGTCCCGAACTGTCGATCCTGAGCTGGTGGACGACTTTGTTCGAACTGCCCTGCGTCGCGATCGGCGGCATCACCCCGGTCAATGCGCCGCCGCTGGTCGCGGCCGGTGCCGACTTCCTCGCGGTGAGCGGCGCAGTATGGAATGCGCCTGAAGGCGAGGCGGCGGCAGTGCAGGCGTTCGCGGCGGCGCTTGGCTGAGCGCCGCCGCCTGAAGATCAGGCCTGCGGCCGCGGGGCCGGGATGCGGGTGGCGGCGGCCACGAAGCGCGCCTGAAATTCGGCGGTGGTCGGCAGCGCGCGGCAGTCGCGGCGCGGCGCCGGTTCGGCCGGGCAAAGCTTTCCGAACAGGCCCGCCGCCGGCGGCGGGCGGCGCACGGGCACCGAACCGCGTACCGATTTCTCACCCGGACGCGACTCGCGCCCCTTCTCACACTCCGACATTATGCGCTCCGATGATCCATGATCGCCGCCTCAACGGGCAGCCCTCGTTGCGGTTGCAATACGCGATTCGGGTGACGGGATATTGGACAGAAGCGACCGAATGGCTGGCGCAGGGCCCGTTTTCCCCCGCGGTCACCATGCTTGCTGTTGACGGCGCCGAAGAGTAAAGGCCGCACCCGGCTCTTTTCAACATCGTGAGACGAACATGAAGATCAGCGGCGTGGACATTCGTCCCGGCAACATCATCGAATATGAGGGCGGGCTGTGGCGCGCCGTGAAGATCCAGCACACCCAGCCCGGCAAGGGTGGCGCCTACATGCAGGTGGAGCTGAAGAATCTGATCGACGGACGCAAGAACAATGTCCGTTTCCGCTCGGCCGAGACGGTGGAGCGCGTGCGTCTCGACACCAAGGATTTCCAGTTCCTGTTCGCCGACGGCGATCAGCTGACCTTCATGGACAAGGACAATTACGACCAGGTCACGCTCGACAAGGGCATCCTGGGCGATGCCGCGGCCTTCCTGCAGGATGGCATGGACGTGGTGATGGAGCTTTATGACGAGCGCCCGATCAGCGTGCAGCTGCCCGACCAGATCGAAGCGACCATCGTCGAGGCCGACGCCGTCGTGAAGGGCCAGACCGCGTCTTCCAGCTACAAGCCTGCCGTGCTCGACAATGGCGTGCGGGTGATGGTGCCGCCGCATATTTCGGCCGGCACTCGCATCGTCGTGGACGTCTACGAGCAGACCTACGTCAAGCGGGCCGACTGATAGATCCCCCTCCCGCTTGCGGGAGGGGTTAGGGGAGGGCCTGTCCGCCGCCCCTTCAACTCACTGACACGCCCTCCCCCGACCCCTCCCGCAAGCGGGAGGGAAGGCAGGGTCAAGGAAAATACCCATGGTTTCGCATTCCGGCCTTCTGACCATCATGGAGCGTGCGGCGCGCAAGGCGGCGCCGCGATTGCGGCGTGACTTCAACGAGGTCCAGAACCTCCAGGTCTCGCGCAAGGGGCCGGCGGACTTTGTGTCGATGGCCGACAAGCAGGCCGAACAGACGCTCTATGAAGAGCTCAAGAAGGCGCGGCCCGATTGGGGCTTCCTGCTCGAGGAAGGCGGCGAGATCGAAGGTGATCCCGACAAGCCCCGCTGGATCATCGATCCACTCGACGGCACCAGCAACTTCCTGCACGGCATCCCGCATTTCTCGATCGCGATCGCGGTCGAGGATCCGCGCGGCGCCGGCGGCAAGCCCGAGATCACCCACGGTCTCGTCTATCAGCCGCTGACCGATGAGAGCTTCTGGGCGGAAAAGGGCCGTGGTGCCTGGCTGCAGGATCGCCGCCTGCGTGTTTCCGCGCGTCGTGATCTTGCCGATTCGCTGATTGCCACAGGCATCCCCTTCCTCGGCCATGGCGACTTCAAGACGTGGAGCGCGATCTTCGCCGCGATCGCCCCGGAAGTGGCGGGCATCCGCCGGCTGGGCTCGGCCGCGCTCGACCTCGCCTGGGTTGCCGCAGGCCGGTTCGACGGGTTCTGGGAAAGCCATCTCAAGCCGTGGGACGCGGCGGCTGGTATCCTGCTCGTCCGCGAAGCCGGCGGCTTCGTGACCGATTATCGCGGCGGAGACCGCCCGATCGACCGGCGCGAGCTGCTTGCGGCGAACGACAGCCTGCATTCCAAATTGCACAAGCTGGTCGGTGGCGCGCTGAAGGGCCTGCGCTGACCATCGGCCACCGGCGGCGTTGTAATTGCCGGCCGGCGGGGGCATGCTGGAAACAGAATAAAACGGAGAGGCGCCATGAGGCGGTCGCACGCGTATTTCATCGCGACGCCATGCGCATTGGCACTGCTGCTGATGTCGCATTCGGCTGGCGCCCAATCCGATCCGTTCGAACCGAAAACTGCGCCATCGGCTCCGGCGCGGCCGTCCGGGGAGCGCAACGTCGGTGCCGAACTGGACACGCTGGCCGCGTTGCTGACCGGCCAGGGTTTCAAAGCCGATGTGGCGCCCGAGCAGAATGGCATGCCGCACATCTTCAGCAGCGCGGCAGGCTCCGCTTTTGCCGTCATCCTTATGGGATGCACGGAGAATCGCGATTGCTCCACCGTGCAATTTTATGCCGATTATGATGCCGCGGGTGCGACGCTGGAAGCGCTCAACGGCTGGAACGCGTCCAACCGGTTCGCTCGCGCCTATCTGGATCCGGCAGGCAAAGCTGTGATTGAAATGGATGTTAATCTTGCCAAGGGCGGCGTTGCGCGCGACAATCTGGCAGACAGTGTCGAGGAATGGATCCGCCTGATGGCGTCGTTCAAACGGCATATCGGCGCCTGAGCAAAAGCCCGCGATTTAGCGCGGTTTTGCGAGTCATTCTCACATCCCGAAGCCTTGCTTCGCACGTGCAGCAGTCCTAAAGCCGGCTCCGAAAAAGCCGCGGGCCAGCGGTATATTCCGGAGAAAGTCGCATGGCGTCCGTCGCCGCTGGATATCTGCCTATCTTATTGTTCCTTGGCGTCGCCCTGCTGCTCTCGACGGCCTTCGTGTTCCTGCCGATGATCGCCGCGCGGTTCACCGGCGCACACAAGCCTTCTCCGGAAAAGCTGACCGAATATGAGTGCGGCTTCCCCGCGTTCGAGGACTCGCGCAGCCAGTTCGACGTTCGCTTCTATCTCGTTGCCATCCTGTTCATCATCTTCGACCTCGAAGCTGCCTTTCTTTTCCCGTGGGCGGTCTCGCTGGGCAAGGAAGCGGATGGCGGGATCGGCTGGGCCGGTTGGATTGCCATGATGATTTTCCTTGCCGAGTTGGTGCTCGGCTACATTTACGCCTGGAAGAAGGGGGCGCTCGAATGGGAGTAGAATTGACGCCCCAGACCCGTATGCCGGTGGCTCCCGGCACGGATCCCGATCCCGCCTTTTTCCAGGATTTGAACGCGGAATTGGGTGACAAGGGTTTCCTCGTCACCTCGACCGAAGAGCTGTTCCAATGGGCCCGCACCGGCTCGCTGTGGTGGATGACTTTCGGCCTCGCCTGCTGCGCGGTCGAGATGATCCACGTGAACATGCCGCGTTACGACATGGAGCGTTTCGGTGCCGCGCCGCGCGCGTCGCCGCGCCAGTCGGACGTGATGATCGTTGCCGGCACGCTGTGCAACAAGATGGCGCCTGCGCTTCGCCGGGTTTACGACCAGATGTCGGAGCCGAAATACGTCATCTCGATGGGCAGCTGCGCCAACGGTGGCGGCTATTATCACTATAGCTACAGCGTCGTACGCGGTTGCGACCGCATCGTGCCGGTCGATATCTACGTGCCCGGTTGCCCGCCGACCGCCGAGGCCTTGCTCTACGGCATCATGCAATTGCAGCGGAAGATCCGCCGCGCAGGGACGATCGAACGGTGAGCAACAGTCCCGCCCCCGTCCACGCGCCCAATGACGGCGTAATCGATGCCGCCCGTGCCGCGATCGGCGCGGCGCTGATCGATGCCTATGATCTGGTCGGTGAGATCTCGCTCGTCGTCGAGCGTACTGCGCTTTTCGACGCGATGATCGCGCTGCGTGACGATCCGGCGCTGCAGTATCAGCAGCTGATGGAGATCGCCGGCGTCGACTATCCGGATCGCGCGGAGCGGTTCGAGGTCTGCTACCACTTGTTGTCGGTCACCAAGAACCATCGCGTCCGCGTGAAGGTGATGACCGACGAGGAGAAGCCGGTGCCGTCCGTCACTGCGATCTGGCCGGTCGCCGGCTGGCTCGAGCGTGAGGTGTACGACATGTACGGCGTGCTGTTCGAAGGCAATTCGGACCTGCGCCGCATCCTCACCGACTATGGCTTTCGTGGTCATCCGCAGCGCAAGGACTTCCCGCTGACCGGCTATGTCGAGCTGCGCTATTCCGAGGAAGAGAAGCGCGTCGTCTATGAGCCGGTGAAGCTGGCGCAGGATTTCCGTACCTTCGACTTCACCTCGCCATGGGAAGGCGCGGAATATGTGCTGCCCGGCGACGAGAAGGCCAAGCTGCCGGAAGCCAAAGGTGCGCCGACTCCGCTGAAGGCAGACGAGATCGCGAAGGCCGACGCCGCGGAGACGCCGAAGGCGCTTCCCCCGGGCACGCCGAAGACGACCGACGAAAAGAGAGACACCGGTGCGGGCGAGCCCGCCAACACAATCGCCGCCAACGAATCGGGCGAAGGCAAGCCCGGCGACGATGGCGACGAGCCGAAGACGGTGATCAAGCCCAAGGGTGACCAGTGATGGCGAGCCATCTCGAAGAGCTGGAAGCACATGTCACGGCGGCGGATCCGACGCCGGGCGATGTCGAGATCCAGAACTACACGATCAATTTCGGCCCGCAGCACCCTGCCGCGCACGGCGTGCTGCGCCTGGTAATGGAGCTGGACGGCGAGATCGTCGAGCGGTGCGACCCGCATGTCGGGCTGCTCCATCGCGGCACCGAGAAACTGATCGAGTACAAGACTTATCTACAGGCGCTGCCCTATTTCGACCGGCTGGACTATTGTTCGCCGCTCGGCATGGAGCACAGCTATGTCCTCGCAGTCGAGAAGCTGCTCGACCTGGAAGTGCCGCTGCGTGCGCAATATCTGCGCACCTTCTTCGCCGAGTTGACCCGCATCTCCAATCACATGCTCAACCTGGGCAGCCATGTGATGGACGTGGGTGCGATGACGCCGAACCTGTGGCTGTTCGAGATCCGCGAGGACTGCCTCAACTTTTTCGAGCGCGTTTCCGGCGCACGCATGCACTCGGCGTGGTTCCGTCCCGGCGGCGTGCACCAGGATGCGCCGCTCAAGCTGCTCGCCGACATCGGCGACTGGCTCGACACGCGCCTGCCGCGCCTGTTCGAGGATGCGATCAGCCTGGTGGCCGACAACCGCATCTTCAAGCAGCGCAACGTCGACATCGCCGTGGTGAGCAAGGAAGACGCGCTGAAGTGGGGCTTCTCCGGCCCGATGATCCGCGGTTCCGGCATCCCCTGGGACATCCGCAAGTCGCAGCCTTACGACGTCTATGCGAAGATGGACTTCGACGTTCCCGTCGGCACCAGCGGCGATTGCTATGATCGCTTCATGGTGCGCGTGGAGGAGGTTCGTCAATCCGCGCGGATCATGAAGCAGTGCCTGGCCGAGATGCCCGACGGGCCGATCGCCAGCTTCGATCGTAAGGTTGTGCCGCCGAAGCGCGGTGAGATGAAGCGCTCGATGGAAGCGCTGATCCACCACTTCAAGCTCTACACCGAAGGCTTCCACGTCCCCGCGGGCGAAGTCTATGTCGCGACCGAAAGCCCCAAGGGTGAGTTCGGCGTGTATCTGGTGTCGGACGGCAGCAACAAGCCGTACCGCTGCAAGATCCGCCCGACCGCGTTCAGCCACCTGCAGGCGATGGACTTCCTGATGAAGGGCCACATGCTGGCGGACACCACCGCGGTGCTGGGTGCGATGGATATCGTGTTCGGGGAGTGCGACCGGTGATGGCGACCCCCTATTTTCAGGCATCGGAGCGTTAATTGGCCGACGCAGCTCATATTCCGGACGAGGCGGAAACGCGCGCGCGCTGGGGCGCGTTCCAGTGGACGCCCGAAAACGCCGCCCAGGCGAAGACCGTTATCGCCCGCTACCCCGAGGGCCGGCAGGCGTCCGCGCTGATGCCGCTGCTTGATCTCGCGCAGCGTCAGGTGGGTGCCGAAACGAACACGCAGGGCTGGCTTCCGGTTCCCGTGATTGAGTTCGTCGCGGCGCAGCTCGACATGCCCTATATCCGCGCGTTCGAGGTCGCGACCTTCTACACGATGTACAATCTGGCGCCGGTCGGCCGCTATCATGTGCAGGTCTGCGGCACGACGCCGTGCATGCTGCGTGGGTCGGACGACGTAATGTCGGCTTGCAAGAATCGCGGCCTCGCCAAGGGCAAGACCACGCCGGATGGCCTGTTCACCTTGACCGAGGTCGAGTGCCTGGGCGCGTGCACCAACGCGCCGATGGTCCAGATCAACGACGATAATTTCGAAGACCTGGATTATGACAGCATGACCGCGATCCTCGACGCGCTCGCGGCCGGCGGTTCGCCCAAGGCGGGCCCGCAGAACGGCCGCCAGACGAGCTGCCCCGAAGGCGGCCCGACCACCCTCACGGAGATGGTCTCCGAGAATCATGACTATCGGGGGGGCTGGTAAATGCTCGCCGACAAGGATCGGATCTTCACCAATCTCTACGGTTTCCAGCCGTGGAATGTCGACGCGGCGATCAAGCGCGGCGACTGGGACGATACCAAGGCGCTGATGGCGCGCGGCCAGGACGCGATCATCGACGAGATCAAGGCGTCGGGCTTGCGCGGTCGCGGCGGCGCGGGCTTCCCGACCGGCATGAAGTGGAGCTTCATGCCCAAGGAACCGCGCGACGGTCGGCCGAACTTCCTCGTCATCAACGCGGACGAGTCCGAGCCGGGTTCGTGCAAGGACCGCGAGATCATCCGCCACGATCCGCACAAGCTGATCGAGGGCGCGTTGATCGCGGGCTATGCGATGCGCGCGCGCGCTGCCTACATCTATATCCGCGGCGAGTTCATCCGCGAGGCCGAGACCCTGTTCGCCGCAGTCGCCGAGGCGTATGACCGCGGCTTCATCGGCAAGAACGCGTCGGGCTCCGGCTATGATTTCGACGTGTTCGTCCATCGCGGCGCCGGCGCCTATATCTGCGGCGAAGAAACGGCGATGCTGGAAAGCCTCGAGGGCAAGAAGGGCCAGCCGCGCCTGAAGCCGCCGTTCCCGGCGGGTGCCGGCCTTTATGGCTGCCCGACCACGGTGAACAATGTGGAGAGCATCGCGGTCACGCCGACGATCCTCCGCCGCGGGGCGCCCTGGTTCAAGGGCTTCGGCAATGAGAACAATGCCGGCACCAAGCTGTTCCAGATCTCCGGCCATGTGAACAAGCCGTGCGTTGTCGAAGAGGCGATGTCGATCCCGTTCCGCGAACTGATCGAGAAGCATGCCGGCGGCATCCGCGGCGGGTGGGACAATCTGCTGGCGGTGATCCCGGGCGGTTCTTCGGTGCCGCTGGTGCCCGCCGCGCAGATCATGGACGCGCCGATGGATTTCGACGGCCTCAAGGCGCTGGGCTCCGGCCTCGGCACCGCCGCGATCATCGTCATGGACAAGTCGACCGACGTCGTCCGCGCGATCAGCCGCATCAGCTATTTCTACAAGCATGAGAGCTGCGGCCAGTGCACACCGTGCCGCGAGGGCACCGGCTGGATGTGGCGCGTAATGGAACGGCTGCGCACCGGCGACGCCGACGCGAGCGAGATCGACACCTTGTTCGAGGTGACCAAGCAGGTTGAGGGCCACACCATTTGCGCGCTCGGCGACGCCGCTGCGTGGCCGATCCAGGGCCTCATCCGCCACTTCCGCCCCGAAATCGAACGCCGCATCGCCGACAAGCGCGGGCCGGCGCCGATGATGGAGGCGGCCGAGTGATCAACCAGTCCGTATTTCTGTTCGACGAGGCCGTGAATGCCTAAGCTCAAAGTCGATGGCATCGAGGTCGAAGTCCCGGCCGGCGCCACCGTGCTCCAGGCCTGCGAGGCCGCGGGCAAGGAAATTCCCCGTTTCTGTTATCATGAGCGGCTGTCGATCGCCGGCAACTGCCGCATGTGCCTTGTCGAGGTGAAGCCGGGGCCGCCGAAGCCGCAGGCGTCGTGCGCGCTGCCCGCCGCCGACAATCAGGAGGTCCGTACGGACAGCCCGATGGTCAAGAAGGCGCGCGAAGGCGTGATGGAATTCCTTCTCATCAACCACCCGCTCGACTGCCCGATCTGCGATCAGGGCGGCGAGTGCGACCTGCAGGACCAGTCGGTCGCCTATGGCAAGGGCCATAGCCGCTACGACGAGAACAAGCGGGCGGTTACAGAGAAGTATATGGGTCCCATCGTCAAGACGGTGATGACCCGCTGCATCCAGTGCACGCGCTGCGTGCGCTTCGCCGAGGAAGTGGCCGGCGTCGAGGAAATCGGCGCGGTCTATCGCGGCGAGAACATGCAGATCACCTCCTATATGGAGAAGGCTGTCACGTCCGAGTTGTCGGGCAATGTCGTCGATCTGTGCCCGGTCGGCGCGCTCACCTCGAAGCCCTATGCGTTCGAGGCGCGTCCGTGGGAACTGCGCAAGACGCCGTCGATCGACGTCATGGACGCGGTCGGCACCAACATCCGTATCGACAGCCGCGGCCGCCAGGTTCTTCGCGTGCTCCCGCGCGTCAATGACGATGTCAACGAGGAGTGGGCGAGCGATAAGACCCGCCACGCGGTCGACGGCC
The DNA here is from genome assembly GCF_050433225.1 of Sphingomonas zeicaulis. NCBI lineage: Bacteria > Pseudomonadati > Pseudomonadota > Alphaproteobacteria > Sphingomonadales > Sphingomonadaceae > Sphingomonas > Sphingomonas zeicaulis. The sequence continues at coordinate 463,720 of NZ_JBNPXQ010000002.1, forward strand.
TTGTCCGCAAGCGGCTCGACCGTCCGTTCGTGCGCGGTGCCGACGGCAAGTTGGCGCCGGCGACCTGGGAAGAGGCTTTCAAGGCGATCGCCGCCGTAAACGCCGGTTCGAGCGTCGCCGCGATCGCGGGAGACTATGTCGAGGCAGAGGTGATGTACGCCGCCAAGGCGCTGCTCGCCTCGCTCGGTTCGGATCTGCTAGAAGGCCGTCAGACTGGTCTCGCCTATGACGTGTCGAGCCTCTCGGCGGTCAACTTCAACACAACCATCGCCGGTATCGAGACCGCCGATGCGATCCTGATCGTGGGCTCCAACCTGCGCTGGGAAGCGCCGCTGGTGAACACCCGGATCCGCAAGGCGATCAAGAAGGGCGCCAAGGTCTATGGCATCGGCACCCCCGTCGATCTCACCTACAAGGTCGAGTGGCTGGGTGATGATATGAGCGTGCTGACCAGCCTGCCGCAGGCGGTTGCCGACCTGTTCGGCAAGGCCGAGCGTCCCGCGATCATCGTCGGCGGCGGCGCGCTCAAGCTTGATGGCGTGCATGGCGCGGCGCTGGCGTTCGCGAGCCAGTTCAACCTCGTGCGTGATGGCTGGAACGGCTTCAACGTTCTGCACTTCTCGGCCAGCCGGATGGCGGGGCTGGTGCTCGGCTATGCACAGACCGGCGGCATTGCCACGGTCGCCGCGCAGGCGCCGAAGCTGCTGTTCCTGCTGGGTGCTGACGAGGTGGATTTCACCGCCTTCGGCTCGTCCTTCAAGGTCTATGTCGGCCATCATGGCGACAAGGGCGCACATGTGGCGGACGTGATCCTGCCGGGTGCGGCCTACACCGAGAAGAGCGGCACCTGGATGAACCTGGAAGGGCGCGTTCAGCGCGGCGAGCGCGCGGTGTTCCCACCGGGCGACGCGCGCGAGGACTGGACGATCTTCCGCGCGCTTTCGGACGTGCTCGGCAAGACCCTGCCGTTCGATACGCTCGGCGCGCTGCGCGCGAAGATGGGCGCGGCGCATGCGGAGCTTGCCGAGGAAGGTCTCGTCACCTTCCCGTGGGCGCCGCCGTCGCTGCCGGCCAGCCCCTCGGGCGTCGCCGGCTATCCGATCAAGGATTTCTATCTGACCGGCTCGATCGGCCGCGCCAGCCCGACGATGCAGCGCTGCTCGGCCGAGCTGCTGCATGGTGAGCAGTTCCTGGAGGCCGCGGAATGACCGCCTGGTTCCAATCTTTCCTCGGTTTCGGATTCGGCTGGTTCGTCTCCACCTTGATCGGCATCCTGCTGATCGCTTTGCCGCTGATGCTGGCGGTGGCGATGATCATCTATGCCGACCGCAAGATCTGGGCGGCGATGGCGCTGCGCCGCGGGCCGAACGTGGTCGGCCCGCTCGGCCTGCTGCAGAGCTTTGCGGACGGCCTGAAGGTGTTCCTGCAGGAAACCATCATCCCGACCGCCGCGAACAAGGGCCTGTTCCTGCTGGCGCCGATCATCTTCTTCACGGTCGCGCTGCTCGCGTGGGCGGTGATCCCGTTCCAGGCTGGGGTGGTGCTGGCGAACATCAACGTCGCCCTGCTCTATATCCTCGCGATCTCCTCGATCGGCGTCTACGGCGTGATCATCTCGGGCTGGGCGTCCAACTCGAAATATCCGTTCTATTCGGCGCTGCGCGCGGCCGCGCAGATGGTGAGCTACGAAGTCTCGATCGGCTTCGTGCTGATCTCGGTGGTGCTGTGGGCGGGTTCGTTCAACCTGTCGACGATCGTCGAGGCGCAGCAGGCGCACATCTTCGGCTTCATCAACGGCTTCGGCTTCAATCCGCTGCTGTTCCCGATGGCCATTGTCTTCCTGATCTCGGCGATGGCCGAAACCGCGCGCGCGCCGTTCGACCTTACCGAAGCGGAAAGCGAGCTCGTCGCCGGTTATCAGACCGAATATTCGTCGATGGCGTTCGCGCTGTTCTGGCTCGGCGAATATGGCAACGTGCTGCTGATGTGCGCGCTCAACGCGACGCTGTTCTGGGGCGGCTGGCTGCCGCCGGTCGATTGGGCGCCGCTTTATGCCGTTCCGGGGATCATCTGGCTGTTCGCCAAGATCCTGTTCTTCTTCTTCGTCTTCTCATGGGTGAAGGCAACGGTCCCGCGCTACCGCTACGACCAGTTGATGCGACTGGGCTGGAAGATCTTCCTGCCGCTGTCGCTCCTCTGGGTGTTCCTGGTGTCGGGCTACCTGATGCTGACGCGGTGGATGGTCTGATGTCCACGCACATGACAATTTTCCGCAGCGAGGCGGTTCGATGAGCAGTTTGGGTCACTTCATCAAAGCGTTCACGCTCTGGGAGTTCGTGAAGGCGCATTGGCTGACCTTGAAGTATTTCTTCAAGCCCAAGGCGACGATCAACTATCCGTACGAGAAGAACCCGCTCTCGCCCCGCTTCCGCGGCGAGCATGCGCTGCGCCGTTATCCCAACGGCGAGGAACGCTGCATCGCGTGCAAGCTGTGCGAGGCGGTGTGCCCGGCGCAGGCGATCACGATCGAAGCAGAGCCCCGCGAGGACGGATCGCGTCGCACGACGCGCTACGACATCGACATGACCAAGTGCATCTATTGCGGCTTCTGCCAGGAAGCCTGCCCGGTGGATGCGGTGGTCGAAGGGCCGAATTTCGAGTTCGCGACCGAAACCCGCGAGGAGCTTCTCTACGACAAGGCGAAGCTGCTCGAGAACGGTGACAAGTGGGAGCGTGCGATCGCTGCTAACCTTGCCGCCGATGCACCCTACCGTTAAGCGCCGCAGCCAGGGGACATTTTCCAAGTGATCCAGGCAATTGCCTTTTACGTGTTCGCGACCGTCGTGATCGCCTCCGCGGCGATGACGATTACGTCGCGCAACCCGGTTCACAGCGTGCTGTGGCTGATCCTCGCCTTCTTCAATGCCGCCGGCCTGATGCTGATCATCGGTGCCGAGTTCATCGCGATGCTGCTCGTCATCGTCTATGTCGGCGCGGTCGCGGTGCTGTTCCTGTTCGTGGTCATGATGCTCGACGTCGACTTCGCTGAACTGCGCGCCGGCTTCACGAAGTATCTGCCGATCGGCCTGCTGCTCGCGATCGTCCTCGCGGTCGAGATTGCCTTCGGCCTCGGTGTGTGGAAGGCGGGCGCGATCGAGATCGGCGCGGGTGCTGCGCCGACCCCGGATGCGGCCGTCGTGCCGAACATCCAGGCGATCGGGCAGCTGCTCTACAGCCGCTATCTCTATATTTTCGAAGCGGCCGGCCTGGTGCTGCTGGTGGCGATGATCGGCGCGATCGTGCTGACCCACCGCGCGCGCGGCGGCGTCCGTCCGCAGAACATCACCAAGCAGGTCCGTCGCCGTCCGGAAGACGCGACCCGCAATATCAATCAGCCCGTCGGGCAGGGGGTGGAGCTGTGATCGGCATCCAGCATTATCTCGGCGTGTCGGCCATCCTGTTCGTGATGGGTGTGCTCGGCATCTTCCTCAACCGGAAGAACATCATCATCATCCTGATGGCGATCGAGCTGATCCTGCTTTCCGTGAACATCAACCTGGTGGCGTTCAGCGCCTTCCTGGGTGACCTGGTGGGCCAGGTGTTCGCGATGTTCGTGCTGACCGTCGCCGCCGGCGAAGCGGCGATCGGCCTTGCGATCCTCGTCATCTATTTCCGTGGCCGCGGCACGATCGCGGTCGATGATCCCAGCCGGATGAAGGGGTGATCATTCGGTGACCGAACTTTCCATCAAACTCATCGTCTTCCTGCCGCTGCTTGCCGCGGTCGTGGCGGGCTTCGGCAACCGCGCGCTCGGCAACACCGTCGCCAAGGCGATCACCACTGGTTCGCTGTTCGTCGCCTGTGCGCTGAGCTGGCCGATCTTCATCGGCTTTGTCGGCGGGCACAGCGAGGCGATCGTCGTTCATGTGCTCGACTTCATCCGTTCGGGCGATCTCGACGTCGCCTGGGCGCTTCGGGTCGATACGCTAACCGCGGTCATGCTAGTGGTGGTCACCAGCGTCTCGGCGCTCGTCCACCTCTATAGCTGGGGCTATATGTCGGAAGATCCCGACCAGCCCCGCTTCTTCGCCTATCTGTCGCTGTTCACCTTCGCGATGCTGATGCTCGTGACTGCGAACAACCTGGTGCAGATGTTCTTCGGCTGGGAAGGCGTGGGTCTCGCGTCCTACCTCCTCATCGGCTTCTGGTTCCGCAAGCCCAGCGCGAACGCTGCGGCGATCAAGGCGTTCGTCGTCAATCGCGTCGGCGATCTCGGCTTCATGCTTGGCATCTTCGGTACCTTCCTTGTGTTCGGTACGACGTCGATCCCCGATATCCTCGCCGCCGCCCCCTCGATGGCGGGTGCCACGATCGGCGCCTTCGGTCTGCGCGCAGACCTGATGACGGTGCTCTGCCTGCTGCTGTTCCTCGGCGCGATGGGCAAGTCGGCGCAGCTCGGCCTGCACACCTGGTTGCCGGACGCGATGGAAGGCCCGACTCCGGTGTCGGCGCTGATCCACGCGGCGACGATGGTCACCGCGGGCGTCTTCATGGTCTGCCGCCTCTCGCCGATGTTCGAGGTGAGCCACACCGCGCTGACCGTCGTGACGCTGGTGGGTGCCGCGACCGCGCTGTTTGCCGCGACCGTCGGCACGACGCAGACCGACATCAAGCGCGTGATCGCCTATTCGACGTGCTCGCAGCTCGGCTACATGTTCTTCGCCGCCGGCGTCGGCGCCTATGGCGCGGCGATGTTCCACCTGTTCACGCACGCCTTCTTCAAGGCGCTGTTGTTCCTGGGTGCGGGCTCGGTGATCCATGCGATGCACCATGAGCAGGACATGCGCTATTATGGCGGCCTGCGGAAACACATCCCGATCACCTTCTGGGCGATGACCGCGGGTACACTCGCAATCACCGGCGTCGGTATCGTCGGGCTGGGCGGTTTCGCCGGCTTCTATTCGAAGGACGCGATCATTGAGGTGGCCTGGGCCGCGGGCGGCACCGGCCGGGTGGCGTTCGCCGTCGGCGTCTTCGCCGCGCTGCTGACGAGCTTCTACTCATGGCGCCTCGTGTTCCTGACCTTCTTCGGCACACCGCGCTGGGCGGGCAGCGAGCATATCCAGCACGCCGTCCACGACGCGCACGGCCATGGTCATGACGACCATGCGCATGGTCATGGCCACGATGATGCGCCGGCAGCGGAGGATGCGGGCCATGATCCTCACGCCCATGGCCATGACCATGAGCATGCAGCGACCGGCACGGCGGGGTACCATCCCCATGAAAGCCCGATCGTGATGCTGATCCCGCTGATCATCCTGTCGCTGGGAGCGATCTTCGCCGGCTTCGCTTTCCATCACAGCTTCCTGGATGCCGAACATGGCGTCGAGTTCTGGAATGGAGCGATCGCGTTCGACACCCATCTGATGCACGAAATGCATGAGGTGCCGATGCTGGTGAAACTGGCTTCGACGATCGTTATGCTGGTCGGCCTTGCCATTGCTTGGTACGCCTATATCCGTCGGACCGACTTCCCGGCGAAGTTCGTGCATCAGTTCAGTGGTCTTTACGACTTCCTGCTGCACAAATGGTATTTCGACGAGCTGTACAACATCATCTTCGTGCGTCCTGCCTTCGCGTTCGGCCGCTTCTTCTGGAAGCGTGGCGACCAGGGCACGATCGATCGTTTCGGACCTGACGGCATCTCCGCCGTCGTGGTCCAAAGCGGCAAGCTGACCGCGAAGCTGCAGTCCGGCTACCTCTACACTTATGCGCTCGTGATGCTGTTCGGCCTGGCCGCGGCCGCGACCTGGATGATGGTGCGATGAACGGTTTTCCCATCCTCACGGTGATGCTCGCGGTGCCGCTGGTGGCGGCGGTCGCGTGCCTCTATGCGAGCCCGGCCAATGCGCGGCGGATCGCGCTTCTCGCGACCCTGGTCGATTTCGTCCTCGGTATCTTGCTGTGGGTGAATTTCGACCAGACGGCGAGCGCGCCGCAATGGCAGTTCACCGAATATGTGCCGCTGTTCGGCCGCTTCGCCTGGGCGATGGGTATCGACGGCATCGCGCTGATGCTGATCATGCTTTCCGTCTTCCTCATGCCGATCTGCATCGGCGCGAGCTGGCAGGCGGTCACCAAGCGCGTGCCCGAATACATGGCGGCTTTCCTGCTGATGGAAGCGCTGATGATCGGCGTGTTCACGGCGCAGGATATCTTCCTGTTCTACATCATGTTCGAAGCCGGCCTGATCCCGATGTACCTGATTATCGGCATCTGGGGCGGCGCGCGCCGGATCTACGCCAGCTATAAATTCTTTCTCTACACGCTGCTCGGATCGGTGCTGATGCTGGTTGCGATGCTGTGGATGACGCGCGAGGCGGGCACCACCGCGATCCCCGACCTGATGAACTATGATTTCAGCCCGGAAGCGCAGACCTGGCTGTGGCTCGCCTTCTTCGCCAGCTTCGCGGTGAAGATGCCGATGTGGCCGGTCCACACCTGGCTGCCCGACGCGCACGTCGAGGCGCCGACCGCAGGCTCGGTGATTCTTGCGGGTGTGCTGCTGAAGATGGGCGGTTATGGCTTCATCCGCTTCTCGCTGCCGATGTTTCCGGAAGCCTCGGCGCAGTTCGTATGGCTGGTCTTCGGCCTTTCGATGGTGGCGGTCGTCTACACCAGCCTCGTTGCGCTGGTGCAGCAAGACATGAAGAAGCTGATCGCCTATTCGTCCGTCGCTCACATGGCGATCGTCACGATCGGCCTGTTCGCCTTCAATCAGCAGGGGCTGGAAGGCGCGATGATCGTGATGCTCAGCCATGGCCTGGTCTCGGGTGCGCTCTTCCTGTGCGTCGGCGTGATCTATGATCGCCTGCACACCCGCGAGATCGACCGTTATGGCGGCCTTTCGATCAACATGCCCAAATATGCGGTGCTGTTCCTGCTGTTCACCATGGCCTCGATCGGCCTGCCGGGGACGAGCGGCTTCGTCGGAGAGTTCCTCTCGCTGATGGGCACCTATGAGGTGTCGAGCATCGTCGCTCTGGTGTGCACCACCGGCATCATCCTCGGCGCCGCCTACATGCTCTACCTCTACCGCCGGGTCGCCTATGGCGATCTCACCAAGGAAGACGTGAAGGCGATGCCGGACCTGTCGAAGCGTGAGCTTCTGCTGCTGGTGCCGATCGCCGCGGTGGTGATGTGGATGGGCGTGTACCCCGAAAGCTTCATGGCCCCGATGCGTGCCGATATCGGCACGCTCGTCGAGCGCCTCGACCGGGCAAAGCCGGAAGGCGATGCGAGGGTGGTGCTGGGCAAGCCGATGCCGGCTGCTGCGCATGGCGCAGAGGCGGCGCATGGGGGCGGGCATTGATCCGCGCCTGCAATATCCGCTCGTGGCGCGCTGCCGTGCGCCACGCCGAGACGAACGTGACTGGTGATTTGGCCCGATGAGCTACGCAACCAACCTGATGATGACGCTGCCCGAGCTGATCCTGTCGATCGGCGGGATCGTGCTGATGCTGGTCGCGGCATGGGCCGGTGACAGGGCGACGCGGGCTTTGAGCTGGCTCGCGGTGTTGCTGTTCGTTGGCGCCGGCGTCGCGCTGCTCGGCCCCGCGGGCGACGGCGGCGAAGCGTTCGGCGGCCTCTATCGCGCCGATGCCTTCGCGGCTTACGCGAAGCTGCTGATCTACATCGCGGCGGCAGTGACCGCTCTGGTGGCCCCCGCCTATTTCTCGCGCGGCGGCAGCGCCCGTGCGGAATATCCGGTGCTGATCCTGTTCTCGGCGGTCGGCATGGGGATGATGGTCTCCGCGTCGGACCTGCTGACGCTCTATGTCGGCCTCGAACTGCAGAGCCTTGCGGCCTATGTCCTGGCGAGCTTTGCGCGGACCGATACGCGCTCGGCGGAAGCGGGCCTCAAATATTTCGTGCTGGGTTCGCTGGCCTCGGGCATCCTGCTCTATGGCATCTCGCTGACCTACGGCTTCACTTCGACCACGTCGTTCGATGGCATCGCCGCCGCAATGGCGGACGGCATCTCGATGGGCGAACTGTTCGGCCTGGTGTTCGTGCTGGCCGGCATCGCCTTTAAGATCAGCGCCGTGCCGTTCCACATGTGGACGCCGGACGTCTATGAAGGCGCACCTACGCCGGTGACGGCCTTCTTCGCCAGCGCCCCCAAGGTCGCCGCGATGGCGCTTTTCGTCCGCGTTGCGGTCGAGGCGATGGGCCCGGGTGTGGACCAGTGGCGCCAGATCGTGATCTTCTCGGCGCTGGCGTCGACGATCCTCGGCGGTGTCGCCGCGATCGGCCAGACCAACATCAAGCGCCTGCTTGCCTATTCGTCGATCAACAATGTCGGCTTCGCGCTGATCGGCCTTGCCGCGGGCACGCCCGAGGGTGTCGCCTCAGTGATGTTCTACATGACCGTCTATGTCGCGATGACGCTCGGCAGCTTCCTGTGCGTGCTGCAGATGCGCGACCAGAACGGCGACAATGTCGAGACGATCGCCAGCCTGTCCGGCCTGTCGCGTACGCGGCCGGCACTGGCGGCGGCGATGGCGATGTTCATGTTCAGCCTTGCCGGGATTCCGCCGCTGTTCGGCTTCTGGCCGAAGTTCCTGGTGTTCGACGCGGCTGTCGCAGCGGATCTGGTGCCGCTGGCCGCGATCGGCATCGCGACCTCGGTCATTGGCGCCTTCTATTATCTCAAGATCGTGAAGACGATGTATTTCGACGAGCCGGGCGAAGCCTTCCGCCCGACCGAGAGCGTCGTCGAAGGTGGCGTGATCGCGATCGCGGCGCTGTTCGTTTCGCCGCTCGGCTATCTGCTGATCCCGGCGCTTGGTGCCGCATCGGCCGCCGCGGCGGCGGCACTGTTCTGAAGCTTCGGGGGGGGGCGCGGTTCGCGCTCCCCTTGTCGCTTGGGCAACCGGCACGCGAGCTAAATACTGAAAACGCGTCATTTTTCGACATCGTGGGCTTGACCGACGATCCCGCTTCTTCTGTTCTTTGCGGCGACAGCGCGGCTGCGCCGAGCGACGGAGATGGAGCAGGAGATGATGATGGCTGCCGAGGATCGTCTGTCGCCTGCCTGGCACATGCTCTGACATCGGCCCATGATCACGCTGATCGACACCGTCGAGACCACCGCCTCGACCAATCACGACATGGTCATCCGCGCCGCTGACGGCGCGCCCGAAGGTCATTGGCTGCGGGCCATCACCCAGACGGCCGGCCGCGGGCGGCTGGGGCGGGACTGGGTTTCACCGCCGGGCAATCTCTACGCCAGCACGCTGGTTCGCCCGCTCGCCGGTGACCCCACCGCCGCGACGCTGGCGATGGTCGCCGCGGTCGCGCTCGATGATGCGGTTGCGGTTTGGCTGCCCGGGCGCGTCATGCTCAAATGGCCCAACGACCTGCTGATCGATGGCGCGAAGCTCTCCGGGATTCTGCTCGAACGCAGCGGCAACGCAGTGATCGTCGGCATCGGCGTCAATCTTGCACATCATCCCGAGGGGCTCGGCCGTGCCGTGGCCAGCATCGCCGCGATCGGCGGGATTGCGCCGGACCCGGCGATCTTCCTTGAAACCCTGGCGGAAAGCTTCGCGCGTTGGCTCGGCCGCTGGCGTGGCGAAGGGCTGGCCCCGGTTCGGGATCGCTGGCTGCAGCGCGCGCACCCCATCGGCACCGCGCTCTCGGCGCGCCTTCCCGGCAGCATCGTCCATGATGGGTTGTTCGAGGGATTGGACGCGGAGGGGGCGCTCCGGCTAAGGCTGCCCGACGGTCGCGTGGAAACGATCCACGCCGCCGATATCTTCATGCTGTAAGGCGCAGAAACGGAAAGAGGGGGCCGCCATGCTGCTTGCGATCGACGCGGGGAATACCAACGTCGTTTTCGCGCTGGTCGATGGCGGCGAGATCCGCGCGCGTTGGCGCATCGCCACCGATCCGCGCCGCACCGCCGACGAATATGCCGTCTGGCTGCACCAACTTCTCGAACTCGAAGGGTTTCGTCGCGCCGATGTCGACGCGGTGATCGTCGCCACGGTGGTGCCGCGCGCGCTGCACAATCTGCAGGTGCTCGCGTCCAAATATTTTGGCACCGAGGCGCTGATCGCCGGCCGTGCGCCGGTCGAGTGGGGCATCGCGCTGGATGTGGTCGAGCCGCAGACCGTGGGCGCTGATCGCGCCGTCAACACGATCGCCGCGCATGCCCGCCACCCCGGCGACCTGATCGTGATCGATTTCGGCACCGCCACCACCTTCGACGTCGTCGATTATGAGGGCGCCTACAAGGGCGGCATCATCGCGCCGGGCATCAACCTATCGCTCGACGCGCTGGTCGCCGCGGCCGCCAAGCTGCCGCGCATCGCCATCGCCGCGCCGCAAACCGAGAGCGTCGTCGGCCGCACGACCGAGGACCAGATGCTGATCGGCGTCTACTGGGGCTATATCGCGATGATCGAGGGGCTGGTCGCGCGGATCAGGGCGGAAATCGGTCGCCCGGTGACCGTGGTTTCGACCGGCGGGCTTGCGTCGCTGTTCGATCAGCATACATCGGTGTTCGACGCGATCGAGCCCGACCTCACCATCCAGGGGCTCGCCATCATGCATGCGAGGCTGGCTCGCTGACCTGCGAATCCGGCCGCCGCCGCGCGGCCCACAAATGAAAGAACAAAAACACACGTGACAACTCCCGGAGACGAACTGCTTTTTCTGGCGCTCGGCGGCTCGGCTGAGATCGGCATGAACGTCAATCTCTATGGTACGCAGGGCAAATGGGTGATGGTCGATCTCGGCCTCACCTTCTCGGACCCCGCCCTGCCCGGCGTCGAGATCGTCCTGCCCGACCTCGAATTCATCGAGGAGCGTACCGACGACCTCCTCGGCATCGTGCTGACGCACGGCCATGAGGATCATATCGGCGCCATCCCCTATCTCGCGCTCGATCTCGGCGTGCCACTCTATGCCACGCCCTTCACCGCCGGGCTGATCATGGGCAAGCTCGAGGAAGAGGGGATCGCCGACAAGATCGAACTCAATATCATCGAGAATGAGGGCAGCTTCCAGCTCGGGCCGTTCGGCTTCACCTATGTGCCGCTCGCCCACTCGATTCCCGAAGGCAATGCGCTGCTGATCGAGACGCCGCACGGCCGCATCTTCCACACCGGCGACTGGAAGCTGGACGAGGCGCCGCAGCTCGGCACCCCCTCCACCGCCGACGAATTGCGCGCGATCGGCGACAAGGGCATTCTCGCGCTGGTCGGCGATTCGACCAATGTGTTCAATCCCGAGGCATCGGGCTCCGAAGGCGCAGTGCGCGAGGGGCTGGACGCCGTGATCCGCGGCGCCAGGGGGCGGGTGCTTGTCACCACCTTCGCGTCCAACGCGGCGCGGCTGCAGACCTTGGGTCAGGTCGCGCGCGATACCGGCCGCAAGTTGTGCGTCGCGGGGCGCTCGCTCGATCGCATTCTCAAGGTCGCCAAGTCGGTCGGCTATCTCACCGATTTCCCGCCGGTCGTCGATTTCGATGAGGCAATGCGGCTGCCGCGCGACGAGGTTATGATCGTCGCCACCGGCGGGCAGGGCGAGCCGCGGGCGGCGCTTGGCCGCATCGCCAGCGATACGCATCCGATCAAGCTGGAGGCGGGCGACCTTGTCGTCTTCTCGTCCAAGCAGATTCCGGGCAACGAGCTGGCGATCGGTGTCATCCAGAACAAGCTGGCCGCCGCCGGTGTGCGGATGATCACCGACCGGCAGGCGCATGTCCATGTCTCCGGCCATCCCGGCCGCCCCGAACTGGCAGCGATGTATGGTTGGATCCGGCCCGAGATCGTGATGCCGGTGCATGGCGAGATCCGCCACATGGCCGAACAGGCACGCTTCGCGCTCTCGCAGGGCGTGCCCAAGGCGGTGGTTCAGGAAAATGGCAAGATCGTGCGCCTCGCCCCGGGGGAGCCCGAGATCGTCGGTCACGCGCCGGTCGGCCGGCTGGTACTGGACGGCGACGTGATCCTGCCTGCCGGCGGTGCCACGATGAACGAGCGCCGCAAGCTGATGCTCAACGGCCAGATCTCGGTCGGGGTCGCGCTCGATCGCACGGGTCGCGTTGCCGGCGACCCCCAGGTGCGCGTGCAGGGCGTGCCGGTGGAAGAGGACCGCGAGGATTTCCTCGCCGATGCCGCCGATGCCGCGCGCAAGGCCGCGACCGATGGCGGCAACAATGAGGATCGGCTGCGTGAGACCATCCGTCTCGCGGTGCGCCGCGTTGCGACGCAGTGGACCGGTAAGAAGCCGATCGTGGATGTGCTGCTGATCAGGGTGTGAGGCGATGTCGTTTTCGTCGGCGCTGGCGATCTATCTGCTGTTCTGGGTGATGACGGGTTTCGTCGTCCTCCCCTTCGGCGTCCGCACCGCCGACGAGATGGGCGTGGAAAAGATACCCGGCCAGGCCGACAGCGCGCCGGCGAACTTCCGGCCGGTGCGGGTGGTGCTGATCGTCACGCTCGTCTCGGCAGTGGCGTTCGGGCTGTTCTACGCCAATTATGTGAACGGCTGGCTGACCGCCGCCGACTTCGACTTCTTCAGCTAAGCAAGCGCCGGGCGATCCGGCTTGTATTGGGCCGGCCCGCACGGCGCAGTGATCCGCGTCGGCAGCCATTGCCCTAAAACAGTCATGGCCCAGTCACCCCCGCGACTCCTGTTCGTCACTGCGATGACGCGCCCATGCGCTAACGGCGCCGTGGGGACCCGAGGGGCGGGCTGTCACGGTTCGACGCACGCCCCCCGGAACAGGAGGGCGGATTATGAACGCGAAGCTTTGGCTTCTCGCGGCGGTCGCGCTTGGGATCGGTACTGTCGGTCGCGCGGGTGTCGATGGCACGGTCGTTATGCCGGCGCTCGATCATCGGGCACCGGCCGATCGCATCGACGTCATGACCTATAATGTGGGCGCGCTGCCATGGCCGCTGGCGACTGGCCGGCCCGAAGCGCTGGCGAAAATCGCCGATCGGCTTGCGACGCTGCGAGCAGAAGGCCGCGCCCCCGACGTGGTGGTGCTGCAGGAGGCCTTCACCGATGAGGCGCGGGCCATCGGGGCGCGCGCCGGCTATCGCTATGAGGCGCTGGGCCCCGGCGCGGGTGCGCAGCGCCCGGCTGCGGCGCCGCTCGCGCTGCCCGGCGAGCGCCAGTTCCTGCGCGGCGAGACAATCGGGCCGGTGCTGTCGAGCGGGCTCGTCATCCTGTCCGACTATCGAATCACCGCAGTCCGGAGCACCGCTTTCCCGGCTGATGCCTGCGCGGGCTATGACTGCCTCGCCAACAAGGGCGCACTCGCCGCGACGCTGGCAGTGCCGGGCGTCGCCGATCCGGTCGAGATCGTCACGACGCACCTCAACAGCGGCAACCCTTCGGGGCGGCCAGAGGCGGAAAACCGCCTCGCCTTCTCGGCGCAGATGGCGGCGCTCGGCCGCTTCCTCGATGGCGGGCGCGGCCGGCTCCGGCGGACGATCCAGATCGTCGCGGGCGATTTCAACATGGGGCATTCGCCCGGTCGGCTAGCATTGCTTGCCGGCTATATCCGCCATTGGAAGATGAAGCCCGCCGCGGCGATGGGGCGCGACAAATATGCGGCCTTGTGCCGCAGCGACGAAGCGAGCTGCCGTGGTGATCTCGCCATCGCCTCCAATGTGCCGTTGATCCATTCGAACGACTGGCAATTTTATCCGAGCGACGAGAGCCGGCTGCGCCCGGCCTCGCGCGAGGTGTTGTTCACCCGCGATCCGAAGGGAGCCAAGATGCTGTCCGACCATATCGGCTTCAGCGTCGTCTATCGCTTCCAATAGCATGACGCCCGCCGGCTGAACCGCCGGCGGGCGCGCTTTCCTCCCCAGGAAACTCGTTGGGCCGTGCATTTATACACGCCATGGCCTTCGACTTCTGTCTACTGCGCGACAGCACCGCGAACGCCATATCCTTAAGGACTGCCTAGAGCTGGGGCGTGCCGGCGCGAAGGGGCATGCGCGTGGCGACGATGTCATCGCGTGCCTGACGCGCATCATCCATTGAGTCATGTTGTAAATGAATTTACACGCAGCCGATGGCTGAGAGGAAGGTTTTCGCAGGGCATCAGGTGCGGCGTCTGCGCCGCGGAGCGGGGCTCACCCAGGCCCAGCTTGCCGAGATGCTAGAGATTTCGCCGAGCTATCTCAATCTCATCGAGCGCAACCAGCGGCCGTTGACTGCGGCGATCCTGTTGCGGCTCGCCGCACGCTTCGATTTCGATCCGCGCGCCTTCGCCGGCGACGAGCCCGGCGGCGGCGCCGATGCGCTGCGCAAGCGGCTCGCCGATCCGATGTTCGCCGATCTCAGCGTCGATCGCACCGAGCTTGAGGAATGGCTGGCCGCGGCCCCCGGCGCCGCCGAGGCGTTCGCGCGCGTGTTCGATCGGCTGGCGGCCGGCGGCGGACCGGTCGGCGCCTCCGACGAGGGCGAGGCGGTATCGCTCGCCCGTCGCGAGATCGAGCGGTGGCGCAATCATTTCGCCGATCTCGATTCCGCCGCCGAAGCGCTGGCCGACGAGCTGCGCCTCGTGACCGGCGATCTCTACAACGCGGTGGCCGAGCGGCTGCGGGTGAAGCACCAGATCGCGATCCGCATATTGCCCAGCGACGTGATGCCCGATCGCCTGCGCCGTCTGGATCTCCACGCCCGCCAGCTCCAGCTTTCGGAGATGCTCGATCCGGCTTCGCGCACCTTCCAGGCGAGCTTCCAGCTCGCACAGCTTGAGGCGAGGGCCGAGATCGACGGGCTGGTGAAGGGCGCCGGCTTCGCCGATCCGCTTGCCGAGCGGCTGTTCCGCCGCCACCTCAACGGCTATTTCGCCGCCGCGCTGATGATGCCCTATGCCCGCTTCCTTCGCGCTTGCGAGGCCAGCGGCTATGATGTCGAACTGCTCCAGCGCCGCTTCGGCGCGGGCTTCGAGATGGTCGCGCACCGGCTCACCACCTTGCAGCGCGTCGGTGCGCGCGGACTGCCCTTCTTCATGGTCAGGATCGACCGCGCCGGGCAGGTTTCCAAACGCTATTCGGGTGCCAGCAACGCCGCGCTGGTCGAGGCCGCCGGGCGCTGCCCGCTCTGGGATGTGCATCGCGCGCTCGAACGCCCCGGCACGATGCATCGCCAGCTCGTCGCGCTGGAGGATGGCAGCCGCTGGCTGACGATCACGCGCACTGTGCAGCCGCCGGCGCGGTCGCCGCTGGGGATCCGCGCGGAATTCGCGATCGGGCTCGGCGTCGCCGGGGAACATGCCGCGGCGCTGATCTATGCGCGCGGCATCGATCTTGGCGGGCCGGATGCGACGCCGATCGGCCTCGGCTGCCGCGCCTGCACCCGTCCGGATTGCCCGCAGCGCTCGGCCGCCCCCGCAGGCCGCGCGGTGCTGATGGCGGATCGCGAGAAGGGTCTCACGCCGTTCGCCTTCGCCAGCGACTGAGGGTTTACTGCCTCAGTCGGCTTCTGGCGCGGCACCGCCCGGCGGGATTGCCGCGGGCGGCTCGGCCGCCGGCGGCGGCGCTTCGTCCTCGTCCGACGCTGCGGGATCGATCTCGCAGCGTTCCGGTTCGCGGCCGTGCAACGCCTCGATTTCCGCCTCGCGACGGCAAAGATAGACGTTGCGCACCGCCGCGTAGGGATTGGTCTGAGCGCGGATCTTCTTCACCTCGGCATCATATTCGGCGCGCTGGTCGAGCGAGTCGATCACCTTGGCCGGGATAACATAGGCGGGATTGTTGAACGGGTTGCCGACCGCAAGCGGCAGCACCAGGCGGTCGAGCCCGTCACCCAGCGCATCGCGCAAGGTCGTCGGGCCCACCAGCGGCAGATAGAAATAGGGGCCGGGGCCGATGCCGTAATAGCCCATCGTATTGGCGAAGCCGTTGGTCCGCCGCGGCAGGTTGAACGGCTTTTTCTTGGCGACGTCGACGATCCCTGCCACGCCCACGGTCGTGTTGATCGCGAAGCGGCCGACGGTTTCGGCGGCCTTGCCGGGCTTCAACTGCAGCAGGAAGTTCAGCGCGTTGACCGGCTCGCCCAGATTGCTGAGAAAGTTGCGCAACCCTTTGCGCACTGGGCTCGGTACCGCTTCCTTGTAGGTGTTGGCCATGGGGCCGACCACGGCCTTGTCGACCGCCTGGACCGCCTCGAACGACTTTTCGTTGATCTTCTCCATGGGATCGCCGGGCGGCGGCCCCGATTCGCCGGTGACGACGATATCGTCGCCATCGGGCGGCGGCGGTGCCCCTGCGGTGTCGGACGGTGGCGGTGCCGTGGTGGTCGGCTGAGCGGGTGGATCGGTCACCCCGGTGCCCGGCGGAGGCGCGGGGGCCGGCGCCTGCTGCTGGTAGATGATCGGCTCCGGCAGGGCCGCGGCCTGGGGCATGGGCATCGCCGTGGAGGCGACGAGCAGGCTCAGCGCGGAGACGGTCATCCGCGGTAGGGCCCGGCCGGGTGCGTTGCCGCAAGGTTACTGGATCGGTTCATAATTACGCTACTTTCAGTCGCGGGCGATGCCGAAGCAAGCATCCACGTGGCACATCGCATTGGCACGACGTCATCTCACCTCGATAACCGCAGCTTGGCTTTCAGGAAACAACCCTTTGGTCGAGTTGGGTTGAGTGGAGCGGCGCGGTGCGATGGTCGCGCGGTGGGGTTGAGGTGGTGCGTGCCAAGGCGCATATCCCCGCCCAGACAAAGCGCCGCTCCACGAAGAGGGCGACGCGACCATTATGCAGGTGAGACATTGATGGCGACCCTCCGCGACCCTCAGCAGTTGAGCGAAAAGCAGGTGGCGAAGCTGCTTGCGAAGGAATTGACGGCGACCGCGCTGCCCAGCGAGCTTGAGGGGTTCACCGGCGCCCGCCGCGAAGCCGCCGCCGATTTTGTCGCCCCGCTGCTCATGGAACGTGCGCCTGATCATCCTGCGATCAAGCTGGAATCGGTGACGGAAGATGGCCAGCGCGTGATGCGCATGGCGATCGTCAACCGCGACAAGCCCTTCCTCGTCGATTCGGTGGCGGGCGCGATCGCCGCGCACGGGCTCGACATACACCGCGTGCTGCATCCGGTGCTGGCTGTGTCGCGCGATGGCGGCGGCCATCTGGTGGCGCTGGGCAAGGCGGCAGAGGGCGCTGGCGGCGCCGATGAGTCGATCATCTATCTGGAGATCGCCCGAGCCGATGCCCGGGCCCGCCGCGCGCTGACGAGCGAGATCGAGATCGTGCTGGTGGACGTCCGCGCCGCCGTCACCGACTGGCCGGTGATGCAGGCGGCAATGCGCGCCGATGCCGAGGCTTTTGAGGAAGAGGATGCCGAGGGCGCGGCCTTCATCACCTGGCTGCTCGAACGTCATTTCACCTTGCTCGGCCACGAAGTCCGCTCGCGCGGAGGCAAGGCGAGCGACCAGCTCGGCCTGTCGCGCAAGGCGACGCCGCCGATGCTTGCAGACATGTCGCTGGCGGCCGCTTTCGCCTGGTTCGACGCCGGCAATGCCGGGCCGCTGATCCTGAAATCCAACCGGATCGCGACCGTTCACCGCCGCACCCCGCTCGACCTGATCATCGTGCCCAAGCGCGATGCGGGGAAGACGGTGGCGCTCTCGATCCACGCAGGGCTCTGGACCAGCGCCGCGCTGGCCGCGCGCGCCAGCGCGATCCCGCTGCTGCGCATGCGGCTGGCGGATTTGCAGCACAAGCTGGGCTTCGATGCCGGCGGCCACAACGCGAAGGCGCTCGAACATACGCTTACCTCCCTGCCGCACGACCTCGTGGTCGCGTTTACCCCGGCGGCGCTGGAACATGTCGCGCTTACCGCGATGTCGCTGGTCGATCGGCCGCGGCCCAAGCTGGTGCAGGTGCCAAGCCCGCTCGGTCGCCATCTCTATGTCTTCGCCTGGCTGCCGCGTGACGATCTCTCGACCGCGCGGCGCGTCGCGATCGGCGAGATGCTGCGCGAGGCGGCGAATGGAGAGGTGCTCAACTGGTCGCTGGCGCTCGAAGAGGGCGGCATGTGCCTGATCCGCTATACGATCGACCTGCGCGAGGGCACCTTGCCCGATGAGGCGGCGCTGGATGCACGGCTCGAACTCATGGTCCGCGGCTGGGGTCCGGCGCTGGAAGCAGCGCTGACCGAGAGCATCGAGGCCGGTCGCGCCGCGCGTCTCACCTTGCGCTACGGCACCGCCTTCCCTGTGCCCTATCGCCAGTTCTACGGGCCCGAGGAAGCCGCGCTTGATGTGGTGCGGCTGAACGGGCTGGAGAATGAACAGGCACGCGGCGCGCGGCTTTATGCCCGTGCAGAGGATGGCGCGACGCGGCTGCGCCTGAAGATCTATGGCACGGGCGGATCGATCCCGCTGTCGGATGCGGTGCCGGCGCTGGAAAATTTCGCGTTCCGTGTGATCGAGGAGCGCGCCACCCCGCTCGAGGGCGGCGCGCTCGGCCATATCCATGATTTCCTGCTCGAAGCGCCGGGCGGCAATGCCGCGGCGCTGATCGCCCGCGCGAAGGTGGTCGAACCTGCCATCGCAAACGTCATTGCAGGCGTGACCGAGAATGATCCGTTCAACGCGCTGGTCACCGCCGCCGGGCTGGATCCGCGCGGCGCCAACCTGCTGCGCGCCTGGTTCCGCTATCTGCGCCAGACCGGGCAATCCTATGGCATGGTCACCGTGGTCGAGGCGTTGCGCCGCGCGCCCGTGATCGCCGCGGCGATCGTTGGCCTGTTCGATGCGCTGCACGATCCGGCGCGCACTGCGAAATCGGAAAGTGACGCGGAAGCCGCGCGGCGGACGATCGAGCGCGGGCTCGACGATGTCTCGGCGATCGACGACGACCGCATCCTCCGGCTGCTGACCGCGCTGGTCGAGGCGACGTTGCGGACCAACGCCTTCTCACCGGCATCCCGCGAGGCGCTGGCGTTCAAGATCGACAGCGCCAAGGTGCCGGGGCTGCCGGCACCGCTGCCTTGGCGCGAGATCTTCGTCTATTCGGCGCGGGTGGAGGGCATCCACCTGCGCGCCGGCCCGGTTGCCCGCGGCGGCCTGCGCTGGTCAGATCGGCGCGACGATTATCGCACCGAAATCCTGGGTCTGATGAAGGCGCAGCGCGTGAAGAATGCGGTGATCGTGCCGACCGGTGCGAAGGGCGGCTTCTTCCCCAAGGCGCTGCCCGATCCCGCCAACCGCGAGGCGTGGCTTGCGGAAGGCACGGAGAGCTACCGCATCTTCATCCGCGCGCTGCTGTCAGTGACCGACAATATCGTGAAGGGCGCCGTCAAGCATCCCGACAAGGTCGTGATCCGCGACGGCGACGATCCGTATTTCGTCGTCGCCGCCGACAAGGGCACCGCTAGCTTCTCCGACGTGGCCAATGCGATCGCGCTGGAACGCGGCTTCTGGCTGGGCGACGCCTTCGCCAGCGGCGGCAGCCAGGGCTATGACCACAAGGCGATGGGCATCACCGCGCGCGGCGCCTGGATCTCGGTGCAGCGCCATTTTCGCGAGATGGGCACCGACGTGCAGACCCAGCCGGTCACGGTGGCGGGCTGCGGCGACATGTCGGGGGACGTGTTCGGCAACGGCATGCTGCTGTCGAAGACGATCCGGCTGGTCGCGGCGTTCGACCATCGCCACATCTTCCTCGATCCCAATCCCAACAATCCGGAAGCGAGCTGGGCGGAACGCGAGCGGATGTTCGCCCTGCCGCGGTCGAGCTGGGCGGATTATGATGCCAAGCTGATCTCGAAGGGCGGCGGCGTATTCCCGCGCACCGCCAAGACGATCAAGCTCAGCAAGGAAGTGAAGGCGCTGCTCGGCATCGACGCCAAGGAGATCGATCCGGGGTCGCTGATCACCGCGATCCTCAAGGCCAAGGTCGACCTGCTGTGGTTCGGCGGCATCGGCACTTATGTGAAGGCGGCGTCGCAGAACAATGCCGAGGTCGGCGATCCCGCCAACGACCGGCTGCGAGTCAACGCCGAGGATGTGCGTGCGAAGGCGATCGGGGAGGGTGCCAATCTGGGCGTCACCCAGGCGGGCCGCATCGCCTTTGCCGAGCATGGCG
This sequence comes from Sphingomonas zeicaulis, assembly GCF_050433225.1. Classification (NCBI taxonomy): domain Bacteria; kingdom Pseudomonadati; phylum Pseudomonadota; class Alphaproteobacteria; order Sphingomonadales; family Sphingomonadaceae; genus Sphingomonas; species Sphingomonas zeicaulis. Next base: position 483,846 of record NZ_JBNPXQ010000002.1, read on the forward strand.
GGCGTATCAACACCGACTTCATCGACAATTCGGCCGGCGTCGACTGTTCGGACAATGAGGTGAACATCAAGATCGCGCTCAACCGCGAGATGATCGAGGGCCGGCTGACCCAGGCGAAGCGCGATGCGCTGCTGGTGCGGATGACCGACGATGTCGCCGAACTGGTGCTCGAAGACAATCGCATGCAGACCTTGGGCCTGTCGATCGCCGAGGCGGCGGGCGCTGCGGCCTTGCCGTCGCACGTGCGGCTGATCGAGACGTTCGAAGCGACCGGTCGGCTCGACCGGGCGGTGGAAGGGCTCGCGCCGAACGACGAGCTGCTCCGCCGCGCACAGGACGGTCACGGCCTCACCCGGCCCGAACTTGCGGTGCTGCTGTCCACCGCCAAGCTGGCGCTGCAGGATGCGATCGAGGCGAGCGCCCTGCCCGACGATCCGCTGCTGCTCGACGATCTCGCCGCGGCCTTCCCGCCCGAGATGCGCAAGAAATGGCGTGCCGCGATCGAGAGCCACCAGCTCCGTCGCCAGATCCTCGCGACGAAGATCGCCAACCGCATCGTCAACCGGCTGGGGCTGATCCACCCGTTCGAACTGGCGGAAGAGGAAGGTGCCTCGCTGGGCGACATCGCCACGATGTTCGTCACGGCGGAGCGGCTGTTCGACATGCGTGGGCTGTGGGATGCGATCGACGATGCCGAGATCGACGAGCCGGGCCGGCTGACCTTGTTCGACTTCGCCTCGCTCGCGCTCCGCTCGCACATTGCGGATCTGCTGCGCACCGCCTCGGCCGGTCAGCAGCCGGGCGAGCTGATCGCGCTGCTCGATCCGGGCGTGTCGCGGCTCGACGCAGCGGTGGACAAGCTGCTCCTTGCGGAGGGCAAGCAGCAGGCCCGCGCGCTCGGCCAGCGGCTGATGCGCACCGGTGCGCCCAAGCGGCTGGTGGAGCGCGTGATCCGGCTTTTCGAGCTGGACGGTGCGGTCGGCCTGGCGGCGCTCGCCGCGCGCAAGGGCGTGAAGGAGGATGTGCTGACCGGCGCCTTCACCCGGGTCGGCGAGGCGTTGGGGCTGGACTGGGCACAAGCCAACGCCATCCGCCTGACCCCGGTCGACCCGTGGGAACGCCTGCTGACCTCAAGCCTCGCGCGCGATTTTCAGCAGATGCGGCTGGATTTCCTCGCCCGCGGCGAGGGCGATCCGCAGGAGCAGGTCGAAAGCTGGCTGGCGACGCAGGCCCCGCGCGTGGCGCAGTTCCGCGGCGTGGTCGATCGCGCGCGGCAGTCTGCGGCGCCCAATGCGTCGATGCTGGCGCAGATCGCCGGGCAGGCGAGGGTGCTGCTGGGGCGGTGAACTTTCTTCTCCCCTGCCGCTTGCGGGAGGGGCCGGGGAAGGGCCTGTCCTGAAATTGGGGAGCGGCGTGGACATGCCCTCCCCTAACCCCTCCCGCAAGCGGGAGGGGGACTACCCCAGCCTCGTCACATGCCCCATCTTGCGCCCCGGCCGCGCCTCGTGCTTGCCGTACAGGTGCAGATGCGCGGTCGGGTCTTTCAGGATGTCCGGCCAGCCTGCGGCGTCCTCGCCGATCAGGTTCACCATCTCCACTTGTTCGGCGATGCGCGCGGTGGAACCAAGCGGCAGGCCGCAGACTGCGCGGATATGGTTCTCGAACTGCGAAGTGGTCGCGCCCTCGATCGTCCAGTGGCCACTGTTGTGGACGCGCGGCGCCATCTCGTTGAACACCGGGCCGTTCGCGCCGGCGAAGAATTCAAGCGTCAGCACGCCGACATGGTCGAGCGCCTCGGCGACCGCCAGCGCCAGCGCGCGGGCCTCTTCCTGCTGCGCTGCGATGGCGCCGCCGGCGGGCACGGTCGAGCGGTCGAGAATGCCGTCCTTGTGGCGGTTGTCGGCGCAATCCCACACCACCGCGGCGCCATCGGCCCCGCGCGCGAGGATCACCGAGAATTCCTGGTCAAAATGGACGAAGCCTTCCAGCACCGCGTCCTGCCGGCCGATCTCGGTCCACGCCGCGTCGGCCTCGTCGACATTCCAGATGCGGGCCTGGCCCTTGCCGTCATAGCCGAACCGCGCGGTCTTGAGGATCGCGGGGGCGCCGAGCGCGTCGATCGCCGCCTTGAGATCCTTGGCGGAACGCACCGGGCGCCATGGGGCTGGGTGGCCACCCAGCGCCTCGATGAAGCTCTTCTCCGCGATGCGATCCTGCGCGATGCTGAGCGCTGTCAGCGAGGGTGCGATAGGCACGCGCGCGGCGATCGTCTCCAGCGGGTCCGCGTCGACATTCTCGAATTCATAGGTGACGACGTCGACCGCCTCGGCAAAGCGCGCCAGCGCCTCGACATCGTCATAGGCACCCTGCGTCCACAGCGGCGCGACGTCGGCCGCCGGGCCGCTCGTCTCGGGCGCGTAGATGTGGCAGCGATAGCCGAGCTGCGCGGCGGCGATCGCCAGCATACGGCCGAGCTGGCCGCCGCCGAGGATGCCGATCGTCGAGCCGGGCGGGATCGTCTTCATGCCGGTTCTTCGCCGACCTCGGCGGTCTGGCGGGCGCGCCATTCGGCAAGTCGGGCCGACAGCGCCTCGTCGGTGGTGGCGAGGATCGCGGCGGCGAGCAGCCCGGCATTGACCGCGCCGGCGCGGCCGATCGCGAGAGTGCCGACGGGAATGCCGGCGGGCATCTGGACGATCGACAACAGGCTGTCCATGCCGCTCAGCGCCTTGGATTCCACCGGCACGCCGAGTACCGGCAGCGCGGTCATCGCCGCAGTCATCCCCGGCAGGTGCGCGGCACCGCCGGCGCCAGCGATCACCACCTTAAGGCCGCGGCCCGCGGCGCTGTGCGCATAATCATAGAGCCGGTCGGGGGTGCGATGCGCGGAAACCACGCGGCATTCGTGCGGCACGCCGAGCGCCTCGAGCGTCTCGGCGGCATGGCGCATGGTCTCCCAGTCGCTGCGACTGCCCATGATGATGCCGACCAGCGGTGCCGCGGTCATGATAGTCTCCTCCCCCCGGAAACGGGAAAGGGTGGCCTCTAGCGGAACCGCAGGGACGGGCAAACCGTCTTTTTCGGCTAATCCGCCTGCTTTCAGGCGGTCGCGAGCACCAGATTCTTTACCTGCGGATAAACTTCCTTCTCCCACCGGCGGCCGGAGAACAGGCCGTAGTGGCCGACGCCGGGCTGCAGATGGTGGCGCCGCAGATGCGGGCGCAGCGAGGTGCACAGGTCGTGCGCCGCCGCGGTCTGCCCCACCGCGCAAATATCGTCGCGCTCGCCTTCCACCGTCAACAGCGCGGTGCGGGTAATCGCGCCGCAATCCACCTTGCGACCGCGCCAGTACATGGCGCCGGCAGCGAGCTCGGCCTTCTGAAACACGCGCTCCACCGTCTCCAGATAGAATTCGGCCGTCAGGTCCAGAACCGCATAATATTCGTCGTAGAATTCGCGGATCTTTTTCGCCTCGGCATCCCGCCCGTCGGCGAGAAGCTGGTAATAGGCGCGATGCTGGCCGAAATGGCGGCTCATGTTCATCGACATGAAGGCGGTGAGCTGGAGGAAACCGGGATAGACGCGGCGGCCCCATCCGGCATGGCCGAACGGCACGTGCGAGATCAGGTTGGCCTCGAACCAGTGGATCGAATGCTGCGTGGCCAGTGCGTTGACCACGGTCGGCGAGATGCGGGTATCGACCGGTCCGCCCATCAACGTCAGCGACTTCGGCTGCGCAGGGCTGCGATCCTGCGCGAGCAGGGCGGCCGCCACCAGTGCCGGCACACAAGGCTGGCATACCGCGAACATGTGCGCGCGCGGGCCGATTTCCTCCATGAATCGCATGCAATAGGCGACATAATCGTCGAAGCCGAACGCGCCGGCGCTCAGCGGCACGTCGCGCGCGTTCTTCCAGTCGGTGACATAGACGTCATGGTCGCGTGAGAGCACCGCGACGGTCTGCGCAAGCAATGTTGCGAAATGGCCGGAGAGCGGCGCGACCACCAGCATCTTAGGCTGCGGCGGCGCATCATCCTTGGCGAAGTGAAGCAAGGTGCCGAAGGGCAGCGACAGCGCGACTTCCTCGCGCACGTCGACCAGTCGGTTGCCGACCATCACCGCATCGATGCCGAACGGGGGGCGGTGGTGAGTAACCCGCGTGTTCGCGGTGAGATCGGCCAGCGCGAAGACTCGCCGGCCCCAGTCCCCACCGGCGGCCTCGCCCATCGCATCGCGCAGTTTCAACATTGCACGGGCGCCGATTCGAACGGGCTCGAGAAGATCGTTGGTCGCCTGGTAGGCGTGGTACATCATCGGCTTAGCGTTCCCACCCGCAGAACGTCCCCCCGGACCTTCTTTGACCCTTGGGAATATGCATGTATCGATGCGACACGCCATGACTTTCATTGCGCGGTGCAACCGATCGGGGGTGTTTGATGGCCGGCGCGGTGTTGACGATCTCCAGCAAGAATTATTCGAGCTGGTCGCTGCGCGGCTGGCTGCTGTGCAAGCTCGCCGGGCTCGAGGTGGACGAGCAGGTGGTGAAGTTCGACGATCCCGAGAATCGCGCCGAACTGCTGCTCCTCTCGCCCTCGGTACTCGTGCCGCGGCTGACGCATGAAGGAGCGAGCGTGTGGGATACGTTGGCTATCGCCGAGTATCTCAACGATTGTTATCCCGATGCCGGCATGTATCCGGAGGATCGCGTCATTCGCGCGCACTGCCGCTCGATCTCGGGAGAAATCCATTCGGGCTTCCATCATCTGCGCTCAGCGCTGCCGATGAACCTGCGCGCGCAGCACGACCGGTTCCATATCTTCACCGGCGCCCGGCCGGATATCGAACGAATCGAAACGATCTGGGCGGAATGTCTTGATCGTTATGGCGGCCCCTATCTGTTCGGTGCCGCGCCGACGGTCGCGGATGCGATGTTCGCGCCGGTGACCCGCCGTTTCCTCAGCTATGCGGTCGAGATGAAGCCTTCGACCGCCGCCTATTGCGCGACCATCGACGATTGGGCGCCGATGCGCGAATGGGTGGATGCGGCGCGCGCCGAAGCCGAGGAAATGGAAGAGCTCGACATCGAATTCTGAGCCGCGGCGCCGGGATGAGAGGATGGTTGGGACCATTGGGCGGCGTTGCCGCAGTCGTGGCACGCGTGCCGCTGTGGCTGGCGGCCGCGCCGGCGTCGCCGCGCGCACGGCGTCATGAGCGCGCGGGGCTCGGCGCGCTCGCGCGTGGCTGCGGCATTCGCACCGTCGTTTCCGGCCAGCCTGTGCATGGCGGGACCTTGTTCGTCTCCAACCATATCAGCTGGGCAGACATCCCGGTCTATGGCGGAGCACTCGGCGTCGCCTTCGTCGCCAAGGCGGAAGTCGGCACCTGGCCGGTGATCGGGCGGATGGCGGCGCGGGTCGGCACGATCTTCGTCGCGCGCGAACGGCGCGGCGAGACCGGTGCGCAGGCGGAGGCGATCCGCGAGCGGCTGCGCGCGGGTGGCGATGTCATGCTGTTCGCCGAGGGGACGACGTCGGACGGACTGAGCGTGCTGCCCTTCCGGTCGAGCCTGTTCGCCGCGGCGGACGCCGCAGCGCGGGTCCAGCCGGTGGCGATCGCCTGGCAGGCTGAGGATGGCACGCCGCTCTCACCCGAACGGCTGCGCGAGGTAGCATGGATCGGTGACGATCCGTTGCTGTCCTCGGTCAACGCCGTCGCGCGTAAGCGGACGCGCGCGTTGCTGACGCTGCTGGAGCCGCTGGCCCCCACTGCCGACCGAAAGGCGCTGGCGCAGGCCGCGCATGGCGCGGTGGCGGCGGCCTATGCCGCGGCGACCGCGCCGAACCGGCCGAGATAGCGCGCCGCGATCGCCTCGACGGGCACGGACATGAATACGTCGACGGTGTTGAAACGATGGTCGATCACCGCGCCGTCGCCCACCGTCGCGCCGACGCGGAGATAGCCCTTGATGAGCGGCGGCAGCAGCCGCATCGCCTGCCGCTGGTCATAGCCGCCTACCGGCAGCAGCCCCATCTCGGCGTGCAGCGCGGGCAGCGCTGTCACCCGGATCTGCGCGGGCGAGAGATGGTTGTGGAACAGGTAGGAAAGCGGGGCGGCATGGGCTTGCGGATCGGTGCCGGGAAAGCTCGCGCAGCCGAACATCCGGCCGATATTATGCTCCGCGAGGTAGCGCGCGATGCCGCGCCAGAGCAATTGGATGGTGCCCGCGTCGCGATAGGCGGGCGCAACGCAGGACCGGCCGAGTTCCAGCAGCTCGCGGCCATCGCGCTGGGCATCGCGGCGGATCGCGTCCAGCGCATACTCGCCGGCGCCATAGAAGCCGCCGTGGCGCTCCGCGACCGACTGGCGTAGCAGGCGATAGGTGCCGACCACGATCGGCCGATCACCCGCGCCATGATCCTCGACCAGCAGATGATCGCAGATCGCATCATAGGGATCGACGTCCAACCCGTGCGGAAGGCCCGCGGGCGGCGTGGCGCCCATATCGTCGTAGAAGATGTCCCAGCGCAGCCGCTGGGCGGCCGTGACGTCCGCGGCGCAATCGGCCAGCCGGATATCGAGCTGACGGGCCGGCGCGTCGTTCATCGTCAATCCCCCGCAAGTGGAGACGCGTAATGTGCCGGTTCGGCGAAAGCGCAATGACGGTCGCGTTGCAGGAAAAAGACAGCAGCGATCAGGTCTATTCGGAAAGATGATCCAGCAATGACTTGAACAGCCCGTCATAGAGCGAATCGGTGAAGCGGTTGCTGACGATCGGGTGCGATCCGAACGCGATCACCGCCAGCGACTCGTCCGGCGCGATCCACAGCCGCTGGCCGTAGACGCCGTTGGCGGCGAGCGCCGGCGTCGCGGCATGATCGATCCACCAGAAGCTGCGATAGGATCCGTTCGCCGGACGCGGCGGCATCGCGGCGGCCCACAACGCCCGGTCGCCACCGGCCAGCAAGCGCTCGACCAGCGCGCGCTGGCTCGGCGCCATCAGCCAGAGCGCGAGCCGGGCAAGATCCTGCGCGGTGGCGTTGAAGCCGGTGCCGGCAATCTCCATGCCGGCAGTATCGACCAGCATATAGGCCTCGTCCCCGCAACCGGCGGGCAGCCATATCTGCTCGGCAACCAGCATCGCCAGCGCCTTGCCGGTCGCGCGGCGCAGCATCCAGCCGACGACGTCGCCCACCGGCGTGCGATAGCGAAAGCTCTGCCCCGGCGGTGCATCGCTGCCGACCAGTCCCGGCAACGCGGCAAGCACACCGCCATGGCCGGCCGCCGGCGTCCAATAGGCGGCGGAGTAGCGATGCACGTCGGCGTCGGGATTGGCATAATCCTCGTCGAACGCGGCGCCATCGGTCATGTCGAGCAACTGCCGCAGCGTGGCGCCGGCGAATCCGCTCGGCCGCAATTCGGGCACGACATCGCCTGCGCGGAGATCGGGATCAAGCGCGCCGGCCGCGATCAGCCGCTCGGCGACGAGACCGATCAGCGACTTGGTGATCGAGAAGGCCATGTGCGGCGTCGCCGGCGTCATCCCGTTGGCATAATGCTCGACCAGGACGGCCCCGCGATGGAGGATGATCAGCGCATCGGCATAGGCGCGCTCCAGAAAGCCGTCGAAATCGAGCTGCCCGCCCTCGCCATCCTCGATACTGAGCGTCGCGGTATCGATCGGCCGCTCCATCAACGGTGCCGGCTGCTCCGCCCGCGGCAGCGCCCGCGAGGGCACCAGTTCGCGCGCATGCTGGAACGCCCAGCGTGTGAAGGGCCACCGACGCCAATTGTCGCGGGTCACGCGCCGGTCCATCGGCACGTCCGGCCCGGGGCCGATTGCGGCTTCGCGCCAGTCGAGGGGTGGAGGAAGGCTCATCCGCGGTCGATAGCTTGGGGGTGCCCTCCTGTGCCAGTCCACCTTGAACTGAAGCCGGCAGTTGACGATCATACCTGGCCGATGGCATTGGCGGAGCAGGCGCGCGGGTATAGCTCAATGGTAGAGCACTAGCCTTCCAAGCTTGTGATGCGGGTTCGATCCCCGCTACCCGCTCCACTTCCCATTATCATCGCCGTCCATGTCGCGACAAATCGCGACAATTCTCATGGGCAGACGACAAATTCCCGAGACAGCTCTCGTCCAGAAGGCACGTGTGGCGGCGCGTAGAGCCGCTCCCTGTTACGGAGACGAGTTCCCATGAAGAAGATGATCCTGTTCGGCGCGCTGGGCGCCACCTTGCTGGGCAGCGGCCTTGCGGTCGCGCAGCCTGCCGAGCGGCCGGGCCGCGACGCGGACTGGACGCGTACCGAGATGATCGCGCGCGCCGACAAGCAGTTCGCGAAGCTCGACACCAATGGTGACGGCAAGATCACCGCGGAAGAACGCCAGGCGCGGAAGGATGCGCGGCTCGAGGCGCGGTTCCAGCGGCTCGATGTCGACAAGAACGGCTCGGTGACGCTCGCCGAGATGAAGGCGGCGCACGCCCAGCGCGCGGAAAAGCGTGCCGAAAAGCGCGCCGAGCGTGGCGATCGCGATGGTCAGGACCGCGGCGGCCGGCACGGCATGCGTCGTGGACATCATGGCCGCGGCGGCCCGGGCGGCATGATGATGCACGCCGACGCCAACAAGGATGGCGTGATCACCAAGGCCGAGTTCCAGGCGCCGATGATCGCGATGTTCGACAAGCTCGACACCGACAAGAATGGCGTCGTCACCAAGGCCGAGCGCGAAGCTGCTCGTGCGACTTGGAAATCTCGGGAACCGAAGCGCAGCTGATGCGTTTGGGTGGTTCAGGCGTCGGACGAGTATGCCCGACCAGTGCCGTGGCGGACGGGGTGCGTATCAGCCCCGTCCGTCTTACCGGCAGCACGATGTCCGCCCTGATCCTCGTCGTTTCCCGGCCCTTTCGCGCGAGTTCTGCCGGTGCCTGCACCGTTGCGGGGCTTGCCTCATTTCTCCTTTCCCATCACCGGTGACGCATGGAACAGACGCCCCATCTGCTGCTCGTCGACGACGAGCGCTCGATCCGCGAGCCGCTGGCGAGCTATCTCACCAAACAGGGTTTTCGGGTGACCCATGTCGGCGACGCGGCGCAGGCACGTCAGCGGCTGGCCGGTTATGCAATCGACCTCGTAATTCTCGACATCATGATGCCGGGCGAGGACGGACTCAGTCTGTGCCGGCACATCCGTGAGACCAGCGAGACGCCGGTGATCCTGCTGACCGCGAAGACGGAGGAGACCGACCGCATCGTCGGCCTCGAAATGGGCGCGGACGATTATGTTCTGAAGCCCTTTTCTCCCCGCGAACTGGTGGCGCGGATCAAGGTGATCCTGCGCCGCGCCGCCGCGGGTGGCAGTCGCCAGCACGCGCCCGATGCGGATGCCTACGCCTTCGGCGACTGGGTGTTGAAGGCGGGCGAGCGCGCGCTGGTCGATCGCGACGGGGTGTCGGTGCCGCTGTCCACCGGCGAGTTCAACCTGCTGCTGGCGCTGGTCACCCGCCCGCGCCAAGTGTTGAGCCGCGACCAGTTGCTCGATCTGACGCAGGGGCGCGAGGCGCAGGCGTTCGACCGCGCGATCGACAATCATATCAGCCGGCTGCGCCGCAAGATCGAGCCGGACGCAAAGAACCCCACCTTCATCAAGACGGTGTGGGGCGGCGGCTACACGCTTTCCGCCGAGGTGACGCGGCTGTGAGCGCGGGCCGCTTGCGGCGGTTCGGCCCGTCGAGCCTCGTCGGCCAGATCCTGCTGACGGTGGCGATGGCGCTGCTGCTCGCCCAAGCCGTCAATTTCGCGTTGCTGCTGCGCGAGCGCGATCGCCAGATCTTCCAGCAGGCGAGCGAACCGGCGATCGAGCGATTGATCGGCGCCGTGCAGGGCCCGAGTGAACGTCGCTCGGCGCGGATCCGCCGATGGAGTTCGATCGACACGACCAGTCAGGTCTCGCCCGCAATGCGGGCGCGCCCGGATATTGCCGATCGCGCGCGCGATGCCTTTGCGGACCGCGGCGTTGCCGTGCTGCAGGTTCAAGCCGCAGTCGGTGAGGTCGAGCCCGGCAGCTTCATCGCGCGGCGGCTAAAGGAACGCCGCGACAACGAACGGCGGGAGCGTGCGGAGCGGGGGGATCGGCGCCCGGTCGGCCGCAACGATCGCGATGGCGATCCGCGCGCGCTCATCATCTCGGCGGAGGTTACGCCCGGCCGCTGGGTGACCAGCTATGGCCTGATTCCCGATCGCCAGACGCGCCTGATCATCGAACTGCTGTTTCAGACGGTGATCCTCTACGCGGTCGTCATGGCTGCGGTGTGGCTGGTCGTGCGGCGCATCGCCCGGCCGCTCAAGGAACTGACGGTGGCGGCGGAGAGCTTCGATCCGGCGGGCGCAGCCACTGCGCTCGAGCCGCGCGGGCCGGCGGACATCCGGCATCTGATGGAGGCGTTCGAGGCGATGCAGGTGCGGATCCGCGCGATGCTCGCCGAGAAGGATCATATGCTGGGTGCGATCGGCCATGACCTGCGCACCCCGCTTGCCTCGCTGCGCGTCCGCGCGGAAAGCGTCGACGACGAGGATGAGCGCAATCGCATGGCGCAGACCATCGACGAGATGAACCGCACGCTCGACGACATCCTGTCCTTGGCAAGGCTAGGCCGACCCAGCGAGCCGCCGACCAAGGTCGATCTTTCCGCGCTGGTCGATGCCGCAGTCGAGGATTTCCGGGATCTCGGCCACGACGTCGCCTTCGAACCCGGCGCGCGGGTGACCGCGGCGGTGCGGACCAACCTGATCAAGCGCGCGGTGCGCAACCTCATCGAGAATGCGCTGAAATATGGCGAGCAGGTGGAAGTGGCGCTCGATCGTGCCGAAGACGGCGTCGTGATCGAGATTGCCGATCGCGGACCCGGTATCCCCGAGGGCGCGATCGAGCGAATGTTCGAGCCGTTCACCCGCCTTGAAGGCTCGCGAAGCCGCGAAACCGGCGGTGCGGGGCTTGGCCTCACCCTCGCCCGCGCGATCGCGACGGGGCATGGTGGCAGTCTGACCCTGGCCAACCGTCCCGAAGGCGGGCTTGTGGCGCGATTGTGGGTGCCGGCGTAGTCATGTGATTGCTGTCGGCGCAGCGATGAGATGCACGCCGAATTGCCCTCGCCCGCACTTCGCGGGAGAGGGCTTTGGGGCGGATTGCAATTCAGAGCTTGCCGAAACGCGCCTCGAAGCCGGCGATGTCGCCACTGGCGAGGAAGCCTGCCTGCTCGACCCATTTGTCACGGGTCGGTCTGCCGCTGAAGGCGCCGAGATGCGTGTCGATCGCGGCGATGTCGGTCGGGGTCCATCTTGCGATCTGGTCATAGCGGGTGATGCCGAGCGCATTGAGCATCGCGACCAGCTTTGGCCCCACGCCCTTGATGCGCGACAGATCGTCGGGCGGCCCGGCCGGCGCCGCCATTTCGGGCAACGGCGCGGGTTCGGGCGCCGGCGCGGGCGGTGGCACCGGAGCGGGCGCGCGATAGGCGCGCGCGGCCGGGATCACCACGGTGCGTTCGTCGAGATCGGGATCGGCGCCGGGATCGGTCAGCCGTGCTGCCGGCGGCGTGACGCGACCCGATTTGCCCGATTTGCCATAGCGGCGCAGCACGAAGAACAGGACCACGATCAACGCCAGCACCGCGATCGCGATCAGCAGCCACAAATTTTCCTGCATTCCCTAAATCCCTGTTGAGCGGCGCTTTCGGGCATCGTCTACACGAAATGCAGCGGATCGAAAGCGACCCCGGTCACAGTTGGCCGGGTTCGAGAGATCCGGCCCGGTTCGTCGCGTGCTGCACTCTCCTCATCGTATCATTGTGGGCGGCCACACCACGCCGGGCGTGGCGGGCGTTTACAATCCGGTCTGCGGCCCCGTCTGAGGTCCGTGTGTTCAAGAGGGGGTATCTATGCGCATCATCGCGATAACGCCACTGGTCGGTCTGGTCCTGCTTTCCGCATGTGGCGAAGGCAGCGCGTTCGACGAGGGTTTCAAGAAGAGCTTCCGCGAGAAATATGTCGAGAACTGCACCAAGTCGGCCACCTCGGCGGCACCGGCCGGGCAGACCGCGATCGACTTCGCCAAGCTGTGCGGCTGCACTGCGGAGAAGGTGATGGAGGGCCGCAGCGCCACCGAACTCGCCAACCTGTCCGACGCGGATCAGCAGAAGGCGGCGAGCGTCTGCATCGCGCAGCTCTATCCGGGCATGCCGGGCGGCAACGCGGCGGCGAACTGATCCCGCGCGTTCGGCGCAGTCTGCCGGGCGCCTTCAGCCGTCGCCCTTGCGGAACGGGGTGAAGGCGCCGAGTTCCTGGATCTCGCGGTCCATTTCGGCGCGTTCGGCCTTGAGGAAGCGCGCCACCGCATCGCGGAAGCTGTCGTTGGGGATGTAGTGGGCGGACCAGGTCGGCACCGGCGCATAGCCGCGCGCAAGCTTGTGTTCGCCCTGCGCGCCGGCTTCGACACGGGCAAGGCCGCGCGCGATCGCGGCGTCGATCGCCTGATAATAGCAGAGCTCGAAATGGAGGAAGGGCACTTCCTCCACCGCGCCCCAATAGCGGCCGTAGAGCGTATCCTCGCCGATCAGGTTGAGCGCGCCGGCGATCGGCTGACCGTCGCGGAGGGCGAGGATCAGCAACACGCGATCGGCCATGCGCTGGCCGAGCAGCGAGAAGAAGCGGCGGGTGAGATAGGGGCGGCCCCATTTGCGCGCGCCCGTGTCCTGGTAGAAATGCCAGAACGCGTCCCAATGCGCTTCGGTGATCGCATCGCCGCTGAGATGAACGATCTCCAGCCCCTCGATCGCGGCGGCGCGTTCCTTGCGGATCGCCTTGCGCTTGCGCGAGGCGAGCGTGGCCAGGAAGCCGCCGAAATCGTCGAACCCCTGGTTCTGCCAGTGGAACTGCACGCCTTCGCGGATCAGCCAGCCGGCGCCTTCGAACAGCGGGATCTGATCCGGCGTGATGAAGGTGGCGTGCGCGGAGGAAAGATCATTGGCATCGACCACGGATTCGATCGCGGCGATCAGCGCGGGCGCCGCCGCCGGATCGGCGAGCAGCAGTCGCGGCCCAGGCACCGGTGTGAAGGGCACCGCGATCTGTAGCTTGGGATAATAGCGACCGCCCGCGCGCGTCCACGCGTCCGCCCAGCCATGGTCGAACACATATTCGCCTTGGCTGTGGCTCTTCGCGTAGGAGGGGACGACGCCGGCGATGGCGCCGCCGGGCCCCTCGACCGCGATCGGCAGCGCCTGCCATCCGGTGCCGGCACCGACGCTGCCCGATTCCTCGAGGATGGTCAGGAAGGCGTGGCTGAGAAACGGATTGTCGGTGCCCGCGCAAGCATCCCATTGATCGGCGTCGAACGCGCCGACGCCCTGGCCGATGCGCACGCGGATTTCGTCGGGATCGCCTTCGCTCATCGCAACTCCATCAACCGGCCACCGGCCGTTCGTAGATGATGGCATCGGTGTGCGCGACCGCGATCTGGCGCGCGGCCTCGCTGCGCACCGTCCAGGTCAGCAGCGGCAGCCCACGTGCGCGCTGCGCGGCGGCGAAGCGGGAGGGCAGATCACGCACGTCATAGGCGAGGAAGTCGGGTTTTGCGCGCCACAGCGCGGCATGGCGGCGCAGCCGGCCGCGCCAGCCATGGTCCCTCTCCTCGGTCATCACCAGGCCGCGGACAACGCCCGGCGCGTTGACCGCGAACCAGTGGCCGACCTCCGGGTTGAACGACATCACCGCGGTCGGCCCCTCATAGCCGAGCAGCGCATCCAGCACCGACCGGCACAGCCTCCCGACCTGGGTGTTGCGGGCCTTCACCTCGATCAGCAATGTCACGCGGCCGCCGATCAGGTCGAGCAACTCGGTGAGGCGCGGCAGCGTTTCGTCGGTGCCGGCGAGGCGGATCGCGGCGAGCGCTGCGGGGGTGCGGTCGGCCAGCGCGCCACGTTCGCCGGTCAACCGGTCGAGCAGCGCGTCATGGAACACGAATGCCTCGCCATCGGCGGCGGCCTGCACGTCGCATTCGATGCCGTGGCCCGCGGCGATCGCAGCCCGCGCCGCGGCACGACTGTTCTCGATCAGCCCTTGGCCATGAAGGCCGCGATGCGCATAGGATGTCGTCTTGAGGAAGCCGGCCCGTGCCGGATCGGGCGCAGGCGCCAGCCAGCGATCAAGCCGGGCGGACAGCGACAATCGCATCGACCTCGACGGGCGCGCCGAGCGGAAGCGCCGGCACGCCGACTGCGCTGCGGGCATGGCGCCCGATATCGCCGAACGCGGCGACCATCAGTTCGGAGGCGCCGTTGGCGACCTTGGGCTGGTCGGTGAATTCAGGATCGCAGGCGACGAAGGCGCCGAGCTTGACGATGCGCTCGACACGCGAAAGGTCGCCGTCCAGCGCCGCCTTGATCTGCGCGATCAGCATCACGCCGCAGCGCTCGGCAGCCTGCCGGCCCTGCTCGACATCATGGTCGATGCCCAGCTTGCCCGTGATCAGGCTGCCGTCTGCGCGGAACGGCAACTGGCCCGAGATATGGAGCAGGCCGTTCGCCTCCACAGCCGGTACATAGGATGCGACCGGCGCGGCAGGGGCGGGCAAGGTGATGCCGAGATCGGCGAGGCGTTGTTCGATCGCGTTCATGATGCCGGCTTCAGCATTGCCTCTGCCTCATGGTCAAGCCCTGCCGGCGCGGCATCGGCCCGGCCTTCGGCGAAGCGGGCGAGGATCCAAGGCGCGGCGGTCGCCCAATCGTCGATGCGGGCGTGGGCGCTGGCGGCGGTCGGCACGCGCGGTGCGAGCATCTGTTCGCCCACCATCTGCAGCCGCCACGCCATCGGCGCATGTTCGGCGGCCGAATCGAGGTGAAGTCCGATATCGTCGACGAACACGCAGGCGCTGGGCTGATATTCGGCGATGATCCTTGCGAGCGGCAGCCCCTTGGGGCCGCGATTGCCGACCACCGGCGCATCGACGCCGGCGCTGCGCAACTGGATGGCGCGCCCTTCCTGAAGATGGATGCCGATGTTGGTCAGCACCACGATGTCCGCCACGGCGCGAATCGCATCGAGCGCCGCGATCGTTCCAGGGAACGGATATTGGCGGTGCATCTCCGTGGTGAAGAATTCCTCGAGCAGCGCCCACACGCGCTCACCCTCGATCAGCGCGCCGCCGTCCTTCTCGCGCATCGCCTCGCCGAATCGGCCGAGGCTGAGATCCAGCGAGATGTGGTGCGCCTCGTCCAGCCACTGGCCGAAGGGCACGACCATGTGGAGCAAGACTTCGTCGCAATCGGTGACCAGCAGCGGCCGGCTCACGCCTCGAGCCTCTGCCGCGCTTCCACCAGCACCTCCGGCTTCACTTCCAGCGCCGCGGCGCAGGCGATCAGATCGGGCTCATGCGATTCGAGGAAGCCAAGCACGGCGGCCTGCACCGGCGGCTCGGCGGCACGGGCGCGCAGATCGAGCGGATCGATCCCGGTCAGCGCGATCAACCGGTCGGCGCGGGCGGGCTCGACCAGCGTCCAGGCCAGCGCGTGCAGCGCGAGCACCGTTGCATCGTCGGCCCGGCTGGGATCCTTATCGTTCATGGCGAATGCTGCTCCCCAGGTCGTCCGCTGGCCTTCGGGTGGCAAAAAGGGACTGGCTTGTCGAGGACAAGGCGTCCGACGCGATACTTTTTAACGATCTGTCGAGTCGGAATTTGGCCAGCGTGAGTGCAAACGCCGAAAGCCGCGCGGCAGGGCCGCACGGCATCGGTCACGTGATCAGTCGGAAACGCAGCCGCACGCGACCGCGCGAGCAGCGGAGCGGCGCTCCGCCACCGCTTACTTGATCTTGGCTTCCTTGAACTCGACGTGCTTGCGCACGACGGGATCATATTTGCGGAAGTTCAGCTTCTCGGTCTGGGTCCGCGGATTCTTCTTCGTGACGTAGAAGAAGCCGGTGTCCGCCGTGCTGACGAGCTTGATCTTGACAGTGGTCGGCTTGGCCATGACCCAAAAACCTCTATGCGATTCCGTTGAAACGAGAAGAGCGGCGATGGCCGCCGCTCCGTTCAAGCGCGGGCCAATGGTGCAAAGCCGCCCGAAAGTCAAGCCCGGCGCCTTATGATTCGCTGCGCACCAGCCTGTTGCGCATACCGGATCGTTCATCAACCCGGTCGATTGCAAAGATCGAAACTTTAACCGCATTTTCGATGGACACCATTGCGTGACGGATTGTTATTGAGCCCGAAACGAATCCGCCAGACTGGAGCAACGGCAATGGCCAAGACCCCGAAAGAGAAATTGAAGACCCCGACCGACATCGCGAGCAATGCTGCGATGACCGTGGCGGACGCGCTCAACGGCATCCTGGCAGACAGCTACGCGCTCTATCTCAAGACGAAGAATTTCCACTGGCACGTCTCGGGCCCTCATTTCCGTGACTATCACCTGATGCTCGACGAACAGGCGACCCAGATCCTCGGCACCACCGACGAGATCGCGGAGCGCGTTCGTAAGACCGGGAACGTCACCTTGCGTTCGATCGGCGACATCGCCCGCCGGCAGCGCATCAAGGACAATGACGCCGAGTTCGTCAGTGCGCCCGACATGCTGGCCGAACTGCGCGAGGACAATCTCGCGCTCGTCGCCTCGCTGCGCGAAGCGAAGGACATCGTCGACGAGGCCAAGGACAACGCGACCAGCGGCATCCTCGACGACTGGACCGACCAGGCCGAGCAGCGCGCCTGGTTCCTGTTCGAAGCCAGCCGGAGCTGAGAAACACTCAGCCCCTCTCCTTTAGCGAAGGGGTTGGGGTGGGGCGCGGCGATAGGGGGTTCGATGGCCCCGTTGATGCTCTTTTTCCGGCGTTGCCGGAAGCTCGCTGCGCGCTCCTCTATCCCAGCCCCTCCTCTGAAGAGGAGGGGCTATCCTCCCACCGTCACCACCCAGAACTCCGGCGGCACGCCGATCCTGATCGGGAGCAGGCTGGTGCCGAGTCCCGCGCCGACCAACACCGTGCGCTCGCGCTCCCGAATCAGCCCGCAGGCAAAGCGATCGCCGTAGCGCGACATTGTCGCCGGGCGGCCGATCAGCGGCAGCCTGACCTGTCCGCAATGAGTGTGGCCGGCGAACAGCGGTACCGGCGCCGGAACCGCGGGCGCAACATCCGGGCTGTGGCTGAGCGCGATCACCGGGCCGCCCAGCGCAAGCGCTGATCGCATCGTCCCAGCAACATCGGCATGGTGCGAATAGTCATCGTCGATGCCAGCGATCGTGACCGGTCCGCGCCGGAGCGCATCGTTGGCGAGCACCGGGATCCCGGCGCGCGACAGCGCGCTGCGGAAAGCATCGGCATCGCGCCAATGATCATGATTGCCAAGCACGGCCAACACGCCCAGCGGCGCGCTCAATCCGGCGAGCGGCGCCACCGCCTCGGCAGGGGTGTAGAGCCGGGTCGCACCGCGCTTGTCGCTCACCAGATCGCCCGCGATCAGCACCAGATCGGGCCGCTCTCCATTCACCTGCGTCACAATGCGCGCCAGCCGTTCCGGCGGCATGTCCGGTCCCGCGACATGGATGTCGCTGAGCAACGCGATTTTCAACGGCGGCGCGCCGCCCGGCCAGCCGGCAAGCGCGATCGCACCGCGGCGGACCACCGGCGCGCGCACTGCCTCCGCATAGCCCCAGCCGATCACGCCCAGCGCGAGCAGGATCGGCAGCCCGATCAGGGTGAGGAGAATCCGTCGCATCGCCGATGGGCCTAGCAGGCGGGCGGGGCAGGGGGCGTCCACATGTTTTGCGCTTTTCGTGCAGGCCGCCGCCGTGCATGCGGCGGCGATGCTTACCGATCCCTTCTTCTATCTGGTCGCCATTCCCGCCGTGATCCTGCTTGGCCTCGGCAAGGGCGGCTGGGTTGGTGTCGGGTCGGTGGCGCTCCCGCTGCTCGCGCTGGCGGTGCCGCCGGTGCAGGGCGCGGCGATATTGCTGCCGCTGATGCTGGTGCAGGATGCGGTTGGCGTCTGGGCGTTTCGCAAGAGCTGGGACGGCTATATCCTCGCGGTGATGCTACCGGGGGCGGCGATCGGCACCTTGCTCGGCTATCTGCTCGCCCGGCACGTCTCGATCGACGCGGTGCTGCTTGCGCTCGGCCTCATCTCGATCCTGTTCGCCGCGCACCGGATGTGGGTGGAGCGGCACGGCGCGATCGCGGCATCGGCCGATTCGCCGGGCTGGGTGGGCAGCCTGTTCGGTGTCGCATCCGGCTTCGTCAGCCAGATCGCGCTTGCCGGCGGGCCGCCCTTCCAGATGTGGGTGCTGCCGCGCGGCCTGCCGCCGGCGACACTCACCGGCACCACCGCGATCTTCTTCGCACTGATCAACTGGATGAAAGTGCCCGCCTT
Source organism: Sphingomonas zeicaulis (assembly GCF_050433225.1). Lineage (NCBI taxonomy): Bacteria > Pseudomonadati > Pseudomonadota > Alphaproteobacteria > Sphingomonadales > Sphingomonadaceae > Sphingomonas > Sphingomonas zeicaulis. The sequence continues at coordinate 502,257 of NZ_JBNPXQ010000002.1, forward strand.
CACCGCGCTCGACCAGTTCACCCATGAGAATCTGATGCTGTCCGCGGTGCTGCTGCCGGTCGCGATCCTCTCGACGCTGGCGGGCGTCGCGCTGGTCCGCCGGATCGATCCGCGGCGCTTCTACCGGCTGATCTACCTGTTGATGGGGCTGGTCGGCGTGCGATTGGTGTGGATGGCGCTCACCTGATGCGGGAACCGGACGCGCCTGATACGGTTCGAACAGAGCCATGCATGCGTTCGCGACCCTTCTCGATCGGCTGATCTACACACGGTCGCGCAACGCGAAGCTCAAGCTGATCGCCGATTACCTGATCGCGACGCCCGATCCCGATCGCGGGTGGGCGATGGCAGCGCTGACCGGCGCGCTCGACCTGCCGGCGGTGAAGCCGGCGATCATCCGTGCGATGGTCGATGCCCGCGTGGATCCGGTGCTGTTCCGGATGAGCCGCGATTATGTCGGCGATACCGCCGAGACGGTCTCACTGATCTGGCCCGATCCGCCCGCGCTGCCCAGCGGCGATGTCGATCTCAGCCTGTCCGCGATCGTCACCCGCCTCGCCACCTTGTCGCGCTCGGATGCGCCTGCGGTGCTCGCCGACCTGCTCGACCGGCTGACGCCTGAGGAGCGCTTCGCCTTGCTCAAGATGGCGTCGGGCGCGCTGCGCATCGGCGTCTCCGCGCGGCTCGCCAAGACCGCGCTCGCGCAGGCGTTCGACCTCGATGTCGATGCGGTGGAAGAGGTCTGGCACGGCCTCCAGCCGCCCTATGCGCCCCTGTTCGACTGGGCGGAGGGGCGTGGCGACCAGCCACGCTCTACCGAACTGCCGGTGTTCCGGCCCTTCATGCTTGCGCATCCGCTTGAGGACGGCACGGTGGACCTCGCCGAGTTTGCAGCGGAGTGGAAGTGGGACGGCATCCGCATCCAGCTCGTCGGCGTGGGCGGTGAGACAAGGCTCTACAGCCGCGGCGGCGACGACATCACCGGCGCCTTCCCCGATATCGCGGCCGCCTTCACCGCCGCAGGGGTGCTCGATGGCGAGTTGCTGGTGAAGGGCGAGGCGCAGGGCGGCGAGGCGGCGAGCTTCAATGCGCTGCAGCAGCGGTTGGGGCGCAAACAGGTCTCGACAAAGATGCTGGCGGACTATCCCGCTTTCGTCCGCCTCTACGACATCTTGTTCGACGGCGCCGAGGATCTGCGCGAGCTGGGTTGGACCGAGCGGCGCAGGCGGCTGGAGGCGTTCATGCCCCGCCTCGATCCGGCGCGCTTCGATCTCTCGCAACTGATTGAGGCGGAGGACTTCGACGCACTCGGCGAAATCCGCGCCGGGGCGCGCGATGCGGCGATCGAGGGCGTGATGCTCAAGCGGCGCGACAGCCCCTATGTCGGCGGCCGCCGGGTGGGGCTGTGGTATAAATGGAAGCGCGATCCGCTGACCGCCGATTGCGTGATGATGTATGCCCAGCGCGGCTCCGGCAAACGCTCCAGCTTCTATTCGGACTATACCTTCGGCTGCTGGACCGCGCCGCCGGAGGAGGGCGGCGAACTGCTGCCGGTGGGTAAGGCCTATTCGGGCTTTACGGACGCCGAGCTGAAGGATCTCGACCGCTTCGTGCGCAACAACACGGTCAACCGCTTCGGCCCGGTGCGCGAGGTGGAAAAGCAGCTGGTGCTGGAGGTGGCGTTCGATTCGATCCACGAGTCGAAGCGGCACAAGTCGGGCATCGCAATGCGGTTTCCAAGGATCTCGCGGATCAGGACGGACAAGCCCGCGGAGGAAGCGGATCTGATCGCAACGCTGAAGGGCATGATTGCGAAATGAACCCTTTCCCCTTCGTGGGAGAGGGTTGCGCAGACTTGGGTCCGCCCCTTTGCGGGCCCTAGTCGGAGCTGGGAGAGGGAGCGGCGCTCTCGCGCCGCGCGCTCGCTTCGCGAGCGCAATCCCTCATCCCACTTCGCCTAATTCGCTTCGCTCATAGGGCTGCGTATCCTTACCCTCAAAGGGAGAAGGTTTGGTGGTCGACTTCCCGGCTTTCCCACGGCAAGCATCGCGCGATGCCTGCCACTCCTGCCTGGCCGCCGCGCTCCACCCCGCGCCTGTTCGTCGACGAGCCCCTCGCCGGAGGAGCGCAGCTGCGCATCGACGGCGCGCATGCGCACTATCTCCGCACGGTGATGCGCGTCGGCGATGGCGACCCGGTGAAATTGTTCGACGATCGCAGCGGCGAATGGCTGGCGATCGCCGCTGCCGCGGGCAAGCGTGACCTGCTGCTCACAGTCTCCGATCATCTCCGCGCGCGCGAGGCGGTCCCCGATTTCTGGCTGCTGCCCGCCCCGCTCAAGCGCGGGCGCATCGATCTGGTGGTGGAAAAGGCCTGCGAACTTGGCGTCGCGCGGATCCAGCCCGTGGTCACCCGCCGCACTGTGATCGACAAGTTCAAGGCGGATCGGCTGCGCAGCGCCGCGATCGAGGCGGCGGAGCAGTGCGACCGCACCAGCCTGCCCGAACTCGCCGAGCCGGTCGCGCTCGACGCGTTGCTCGACACCTGGCCCGCCGATCGCGCGCTGTTCTTCGCCGATGAGCAGGGCGGGGTGCCGATGGCCGAGGCGGCGCGCGCGCATGCCGGCCCGGCGGCCTTGCTGATCGGTCCCGAGGGCGGGTTCGAGGATGGCGAGCGCGAACGCATCCGCGCCACCAAAGGCGCGGTGGCCGTGTCGCTTGGCCCCCGTATCCTGCGCGCCGAGACCGCGGCAATCGCCGCAACGGGGGTGTGGATGGCGGTCAACGGGGACTGGGCGAACGAATAAGCCCCGTCACATCAAGAGATAGGGCGTCTAATGCTACTGGCGTAGCCATTGATCGCTCGCTAGAGGCCCGCCATGAGCACGCGGACGGTTTCCACGGAAAAAGACCCTGTCGTCGAGACTCTCGACGACCTGCTTCGTGTCTTCGCGAAGGGAGAGAAGCCCAAATCCGCGTGGCGGATCGGCACCGAGCACGAGAAATTCGTCTACTGGAAGGCCGATCATCGCGCCCCCAGCTATGAGGAACCGGGCGGCATCCACGCGCTGCTGATCGCGCTCACCAAGTTCGGCTGGGAGCCGATCTATGAGGGCGAGAACATCATCGCGCTTTCCGGGCCGGACGGCAATGTCAGCTTGGAGCCTGCCGGCCAGCTCGAACTGTCGGGCGCGCCGCTCGACAATCTGCACGAGACCTGCGCTGAGACCGGCCGTCACCTGAAGCAGGTGAAGGAGATTGGCGACAAGCTCGGCTTCGGCATCCTCGGCCTCGGCCTGTGGCCGGACAAGACCCGCGCCGAACTGCCGATCATGCCCAAGGGCCGCTACGACATCATGCTGCGCCATATGCCGCGCGTCGGCAGCCTCGGGCTCGACATGATGCTGCGTACCTGCACCATCCAGGTCAACCTCGACTATGCGAGCGAGGCGGACATGGCGAAGAAGTTCCGCGTCGGCCTGGCGCTCCAGCCGCTGGCGACCGCGCTCTTCGCCAATTCGCCCTTCCTCGAAGGCAAGCCCAACGGCTTCCTCAGCTATCGCAGCCATATCTGGTCGGATACTGATCCGGCGCGCACCGGCATGCTGCCCTTCGTGTTCGAGGACGGCTTCGGTTACGAGCGCTATCGCGACTATGCGCTCGACGTGCCGATGTATTTCGTCTTCCGCGACGGCAAATATATCGACGCCGCCGGGCAGAGCTTCCGTGAGTTCCTCGAAGGCCGGCTGCCCGCGCTGCCGGGCGAGAAGCCGCTGCTGTCGGACTGGTCGGATCATCTCTCCACCGCCTTCCCCGAAGTGCGAATGAAGAGCTTCCTCGAAATGCGCGGCGCCGATGGTGGCCCGTGGAACCGCATCTGTGCGCTGCCGGCCTTGTGGGTGGGGCTGCTCTACGACCAGGCCGCGCTCGACGCCGCGTGGGACGAGGTGAAGCACTGGACGCTCGAAGAGCGCCAAGCGTTGCGCGATTCGGTGCCGAAGCTCGGCCTCGACGCGCCGGTCCCGGGCGGCAAGCTGCGCGACCTCGCGCCCCGCATCCTCGAAATCGCCGGCGCCGGCCTCACCGCGCGTGGCCGCCTGAACGGAGCGGGGGACAGCGAGAATGGTTTCCTCGATCCGCTGCGCGAAGTCGTCGCCAGCGGCAAGGTGCCCGCCGAGGTGCTGCTGGAACGCTATCACGGCGCCTGGGCCGGCGACCTTTCGCGGGTCTATGATGAGATGAGCTTCTAGAACCTGAACCTTCTCCCCTTTGGGGGAGAAGGATACGAAGCCTTATGAGCGAAGCGAATTAGACAAAGTTGGATGAGGGGTTGCGCTCGCGCAGCGAGCGTGCGGCGCGAGAGCGCCGCACGCCCTCAGATCGCAATCAAATCGCAGCGCAGGCCTCTTCCAGCCATGCCTTCGCCTCACCCTCAAGCTGCGGCCCGACCAGCGCCAGCACCTGCGCGTGATAATCGTTGAGCCACGCCAACTCCGCCGGGCTCAGCAATTCCACGTCGATCAACGCACGATCGATCGGCGCGAAGGTCAGGGTCTCGAACCCCAGCATGGTCTGCTCGCCGCCGGGGATTTCGCGCTTCTCCACCAGCACCAGATTCTCGATGCGGATGCCGTAATCGCCAGCCTTGTAATAACCGGGCTCGTTCGAGAGAAACATGCCGGCGCGCAAGGGCTCGGAAGGTCCGCCGCCCGGATAGCTCGGCTTGGCGATGCGCTGCGGGCCTTCATGCACTGACAGGAAGGCGCCGACGCCGTGGCCGGTGCCATGCGCATAATCGAGCCCCGCCGCCCACAGATATTGCCGCGCGAACCCGTCGATCTGGCCGCCATTGGTGCCTTCGGGAAAGACCGCGGTGGCGATTGCGATATGGCCCTTGAGCACGCGGGTGAAGCGGTCCTTCATCTCCGCGGTCGGCGTGCCGACGATCACCGTGCGGGTGACGTCAGTGGTGCCATCGGCGAACTGGCCGCCCGAATCGATCAGGAAAATGCGATCCATCTCCAGCGGCAGGTTGCTCGCCTCGTCGACGCGATAGTGCGGGATCGCGGCGTGCGGTCCGGCCGCCGAGATTGTGTCGAACGACAGGTCGCGCAGCAGTCCTGTTTCTTCGCGGAAGGCGCGCAGCTTCGCGGCGGCCTTCAACTCGTCAATGCCGCCCTTGGGCGCCTCGATCGACAGCCAGTGGAGGAAGCGGCTGAGCGCTGCGCCGTCGCGCGCCTGCGCCGCCTTGTGGCCGGCGATCTCCGCGGGGTTCTTGATCGCCTTGGCGAGCACCGCGGGATCGCGCACCGCCAGCACCGTCGCCCCCGCCTTGTCGAGCGTCTCGAAGATCGCGGCGACCGCGCGCTCAGGATCGACGGCGACGCGCTTACCCGCCAGCCGTTCCAGCCCGGTTTCGAACGCGTCGCGATCCATCAGACGCACGCCGTTGCCGAGGTGGAGCGCCACCTCGTCGTCGACCTTCTCGGTCGCGACGAACAGGTCGGCGGTCGCATCGGCATGGACGATGGCATAGGCCAGCGCGACCGGCGTGCGATCGACATCCTGCCCGCGCACATTGAACGTCCAGGCGATCGAATCGAGCGCGGAAAGCACCGCTGCCTCGGCCTTCTGCGCCACCAGCCATTCGGCGATCTCGTGGCGCTTCTCGGCCGAGCTCCTGCCGGCGAGTTCGTCGGGCTGGACGAGCAGCTTGGCGTCGGAGGGTTCGGGCTGATCCGCCCAAACCTTGTCGATCGGGTTGGCGGTGACCGCGACCAATGTCGCGCCCTTGGCGGCGAGCGCCTTGGTCGCCTGCGCTACCCAGTCGCTGGTGTGCAGCCAGGGGTCATAGCCGATGCGCGCGCCATCGGCGGCATGCTCCGTCAGCCAGTCAGAAATGCTGGTTTCCGGCACGCCGACATAGGCCCAGTGATTGCCGTCGACCTGCTCGCGCACCTGCAATGTATAGCGGCCGTCGGTAAAGATCGCCGCCGCCTCGGGCAGCACCACCGCCGCGCCCGCCGAGCCCTGAAAACCGGTGAGCCAAGCCAGCCGCTGCGCATAGGCGCCAACATATTCGCTCATATGCTCATCGGTCAGCGGCACGACGAAACCGTCGAGCCGATCGTGGAGCAGCTGTTCGCGCAACGCCTTCAGGCGCGCCTCATGGGTGGACATACACACTTCCCGTATCCAGATATGGCGCCCAACATAGGGCCGCGCTCGTCCTGAGGCCAGCGGTCCGCGCCCCACATCCTCCTCCGGAAAGCGCCTTCATGACCGATGCCAAGCCGCCCGTCGCCGCGATCAAGCCGCAGACCAATCAACGGCACGGCGTGAGCTGGACCGACGATTATGCCTGGCTGCGCGACCCCGGCTATCCGGACGTGAAGGATGCGGAGATCCTCGCCTATCTCAAGGCCGAGAATGACTGGTTCGAAAGCGCGATGGCGCCGCACCAGCCGCTGATCGAGACGCTCTTCCAGGAGATGAAGGGCCGCATAAAGGAAGACGATGCCAGCGTCCCCTCAAAGGATGGCGACTATCTCTACTGGCGCTCGTTCGAGATCGGCGCGCAATATCGCAAATGGTGGCGGCGTCCGGTGGCGGGCGGCCCCGACGAGCTGATCCTCGACGAGACCGCGCTCGCCGAGGGCAAGGAGTATTTCCAGCTCGGCGCGATGGACATCACCGCCGACGATCGGCTGCTCGCTTATGCCGTCGATGATGACGGCTCCGAACGCTATACCATCCGCATCCGCGATCTGGTGACGGGCGAGACGCTGCCCGATCTAATCGAGGGCACGCTCGGCGGCATCGTCTGGGCGGAGGACAACCGGTCGCTCCTCTATGGCCAGGTCAACGATAATTGGCGGATCGACACGATCAAGCTGCACCGGCTTGGTACCGATGCCGCCGCTGATCGGGTGATGTATGAGGAGCCCGACGACGGCTTCCAGGCCGGCGTCGGCATGACCCATTCGCGCAAGTGGATCCTCGTCGCGACCGGCGACAATGTGACGAGCGAAATCCGGCTGCTGCCGGCAACCGATCCGGATGCCGAACCGGTGCTGGTCCGCGCGCGCGTGCCCGGCGTGGAGTATGAGGTGGAAGAGCATGACGGTACGTTGTTCATCCGCACCAACGACACCGACACCAATTTCCGCCTCGTCACCGCGCCGGTCGAGACGCCCGGCGAATGGACCGAACTGATCGCACCCTCGCGCGATTTCTACCTAACGGACGTTTCGACCTTCGCTGATTTCTACGTCGTCGAGGGCCGCGAAAAGGGCCTCGATCAGATCGAACTGCGCGATTATGCGGGGGGTGCACCGAGGCGCATCGCCTTCCCAGAGGCGAGCTATGTCGCCGGGCTGGACGAGAACCCGGAATATAAGGTCGACACGCTCCGCCTTTCCTACGAGTCGATGGTCACGCCGGACACGGTGGTCGAATATGACGTCGCCACCGCCGCGCAGACCGTGCTCAAGGTGCAGGAAATCCCCTCGGGCTATGACGCGTCGGCCTATGTGACCGAGCGGATCGAGATCGAAGCGCGGGACGGCACGATGATCCCGGTCTCGATCGTCCACTGCCGCGATTTCGCGCGCGACGGCAGCCAGCCGCTCCACCTCTATGCCTATGGCGCCTATGGCTATGCGATCCCGCCCGGCTTCTCGACCGCGCGCCTCTCGCTGGTCGATCGCGGCTTCGCCTATGCGATCGCGCATATCCGCGGCGGCGACGATCTCGGCCAGCAATGGTATCTCGACGGCAAGCTGGAAAAGCGTACCAACACCTTCAACGATTTCGTCGATGTCGCTAAGGCGCTGATCGAACGCGGCTATACCGCGAAGGGCGCGATCACCGCCTCGGGCGGCTCGGCGGGCGGTGAACTGATGGGCGCCGTGGTCAATTCGGATCCAGACCTGTGGGGGGCGGTGGTCGCGCACGTACCCTTTGTCGACGTGGTCAACACCATGCTTGATCCCGATCTGCCGCTGACCCCGGGCGAATGGCCCGAATGGGGCAACCCGATCGAGGATGAAGCCGCCTTCAACCTGATCCGCAGCTACTCGCCCTACGACAATGTGACCGCGCAGCCCTATCCGCCGATGCTGATCACCGGTGGCCTCAACGATCCGCGCGTGACCTATTGGGAACCGGCGAAGTGGACCGCGAAGCTGCGCGCCAGCAAGACCGACGGCAATGTGCTGCTACTCAAGACCAACATGGGCGCCGGCCATGGCGGGAAGTCCGGTCGCTTCGACTCGCTGCGTGAAACCGCCGAGGAATTCGCCTTTCTGCTCTGGCAGACCGGCCGCGCGGCATGAGCGGCGCGGGCGGCGAGGCGGAGCGCTTCGAAGCGCTGCTCAGCCGCCCCGACGTGCTGATCGAACGCATCGTTTCCAACGGCCACACGACGCCGCCCGACCAGCCCTATCTGCAATCGCATGACGAATGGGTGATGATCGTCTCCGGCGCGGCGCGCGTGCTGGTGGAAGGCCAGCCGGAACGCAGCCTGGCGCCGGGCGAATATATGCTGGTGCCCGGCGGCGCAAAGCACTGGGTGACGTGGACGGCCGAGCACCAGCCGACGGTGTGGTTGGCGGTGCATCTGCTGGGATAATATCGGAAAACGCGAAGGCGGCGTTCGCTTGTCGGCACCCGCCCCCCCCCCCCCCCGCCATGATCGCGAAAGGGAGAGACGCGATGATGCCGTTCGCCTTGCCCATCCTGATGCTGCAAGCCGCAGCACCGCCGCCGCGGCAGGCGCCGAAGGAAGAGCGCTGCTATGTGAAAGAGACACAGAACGGCGTCGCCGTTCACGTCTATATCCTGAGAGGCTTTCGACCCGCCTCGCGAAATAGCCGGCCTGTGGGTGAACCAGTTCGAGGGCTCATCCTTCCATGAGGGCGTCACGTCACTCGCCGCCCTGGAGGGGCGGCCGCATCGCGTCTGGCTGTCGATGGACAAGGACAGCGTGCTTCCGCTCGATTTCAAGCCGCAGCGCAGCCATGTCTATCGGCTGCGCTTCGTTGGGCGCACGGCGACCGACATGAATCGCAAGCCCCTGGAGGGCTATGGGCATTTCGGCGTCTCGCCGGGCATGGTGCTGATCGACCGGCTGGTTGCGTGGGAGGATCTGGGGCCGGTGGCGGCGCACTGATCCGATCGACAGGCCGGCCGTCGCAGGTTACGCTGCTCCGCACAGGACAGGGGGATCGCGCCATGCTGCCGATGTGGGTCTATATCGCCGTCGCCGCGCTGATCGCGGCGGTCTCCTTCGTCATCGGGCAGTTCGTGCCGGGATTCGGTGTCTCGTTCGTCGTGCTGGCTTCGACCTTGTGGACGGTCTGGTCTGTCCGCCGGCACCAGCGGTTGAGCCACCCGCGCTGCTGATCGTGCGCGGTCAGTGCCGCTGCATGCGGCGCGCTGCTTTCTCCGCGTACATCCGGCGATCGGCTTCGATCAGCCAATGGTCGAGATCCGCGATCGTGCTCGCGCCCACCTCGATGCAGCCGACGCTGGCGGACAGGCGATAGGCGCGGGCAGAGGTCGCGTTGCGGCTGTCGATCCGCTTGACCAGCCGTGCGCGCAACGCATCGCCGTCGATTTCTGGCTCGATCATCATCACGCAGAATTCGTCGCCGCCCATGCGCGCGACGATGTCCGTGGAGCGCAGGCTGGTTCGCAGCACGTCCGCCAGATCGACCAGCATTGCATCGCCTACCGCGTGGCCCAGCCGATCGTTGACCTGCTTCAGTCCATCCGCATCGATATAGGCGAGCAGCACCGGCAGGTGTGCGCCAAGCGCGGCCTGCGCCGCCTCGTAAAAGCCGCGGCGGTTGAGCAGCCCGGTCAGTTCATCTGTGATCGCGCGCTGCTGGATCTCGCCATGTGCGCGGACCAGTTCCTCGGTGCGCGTGCGAACGCGATCCTCAAGCTCTGCGTAGACCGAGATCGTCTCCATCGCGACCGAGGTCGCGTCGGCCAGCGCCTGCAACAGCTTGACGTCGATCTCGGTCGGCTGATGCGTCTCCGCCCAGTAATTGCCGATTGCGCCCACCGGATCGAGCGTACGGATCGGCACCATCACCATGCTTTTCACAAAGGTCGGCCGGTAGGCGGCGTGCGGGATGCGGGAATCCTGATAGATGTCGGGGATCACCGCGGGCTTGCGGTTGCGCATCACCCAGCCGCTGATGCAGGTTTCCTGCGGAAAGCGATGCCCCTTCCACAGTGGCGCGATGGCATCCTCATCGGCGTAATGGCAGAAATCGCCGCGATCATTGAGTACGAAAGTCGCGCCATCGGCGCCGGTCAGCTCGCGCGCCACGGTGCGAACGATGCGCTGCACCGCATCCAAGTCACGCGCCAGCGACAGCTCCTGAACCGCCTTTAACAGGCGTTCCATGCCAACACGATATCGACGTTCGACAGCGGCTGCCACTTGCGGCGCCGCCAGTGATTCATTTACGACCACAACCATCCCCCCACGCGGGATAGACAAGCATATTAACGGGTAACACGCGGCGCTTCAAGCGGATCGCGGCACCAATGGAAAGTGAAAGCTTCGCAATCGTAACGAATGCAAGTGTGACTTGGATTTGGCGGCGCTCCTCGGGGTATCGTGTGATTTTACCGGGTGACAAGGAGGCGGAAATGCAGAAACGCGCGCTCGGCCGGACAGGCCTCTCGATCGCGCCGCTGGTGTTCGGCGGCAATGTGTTCGGCTGGACGGTGGACGAGGCGCAATCCTTCGCGCTGCTCGACGCCTTTGTCGACCATGGCTTCGACGCCATCGACACCGCGGACGTCTATTCGGGCTGGGTACCGGGTAACAAGGGTGGCGAATCGGAAACGATCATCGGCAAATGGCTGAAGGCGCGGCCTGGCATGCGCGATCGGGTGACGATCTTCACCAAGGTCGGGATGGACATGGGCCCGCCGGGCGAGAAGGGGCTTTCAGCGCGCTGGATCACCGAGGGTGTCGAACGGTCGCTGATGCGGCTCAGCGTTGAGACGATCGATCTTTATTTCTCACACGCCTTCGATCCGGCGACGCCAGCGGAAGAGACCCTCACCGCCTATGCCGAGCTCATCGCGGCGGGCAAGATCCGCGCGATCGGCGCCTCCAACTTCACCGCCGACCAGCTTGCTGCAGCGCTGGGCGTGTCGCGGGAGCAGGATCTGCCGCGCTACGATGTGCTCCAGCCCGAATATAGCCTTGTCGAGCGTGCGGGGTTCGAGGGTGCGCTTGCGGATCTGTGCAAAGCGGAGGAGATCGGCGTCGTCACCTATTTCAGCCTCGCCTCGGGCTTCCTCACCGGCAAATATCGGTCCGAGGCAGATCTCGGCCAGTCGACACGCGGCGGCCGGGTCGCCAAATATCTCGACGCGCGGGGGCGGGCGACACTCGCCGCGCTCGATGAAGTCGCCGCGCGTCATCGCGCGACACCGGGCGAGGTAGCGCTCGGCTGGTTGATCGCACAGCCGGCAGTGACTGCGCCGATCGCAAGCGCCACCCGCATTGAACAGGTTGCCGAGTTCGCGCGCGCGGCGGAGATCGCGCTCAGCGACGAGGATGTTGCGGCATTGAACAACGCAAGTGCGTAAAACGATCGGTCCGGACATCTTGGTGGCGTGCGTATGCATGCCTATTTCGCACCTGCGAAATGTGCTCGGGAGATTTTCATGGCCGGACCGAAACTGTTTGAACCGCTGACCGTCGGCCAGCTCAGCCTGTCCAACCGCATCGTCATCGCGCCGATGTGCCAATATTCGGCGGTCGATGGCTGTATGACCGATTGGCATCAGATTCATCTCGGCCATCTTGCTTTGTCCGGTGCGGCGCTGCTGACGATCGAGGCGACCGCGGTCGTCCCCGAAGGCCGCATCACCTATGCCGATGTCGGCCTGTGGGACGATGCGACCGAGGCGGCGATGGCGAAGACGCTGGAGAGCGTGCGCCGCTGGTCTGACATGCCGATCGCGATCCAGCTCGCCCATGCCGGCCGCAAGGCTTCGACCGACCTGCCCTGGCTCGGCGGCGCGCAGATCGCGCCCGATCACACCAATGGCTGGCAGACCGTCGCCCCCTCGGCGATCGGCTTCAACGACAGCGATGTCGCGCCCCACGCGCTGGACGCGGCGGGGCTGGCACGCGTGCGCGATGCCTTCGCCGAAGCGGCGAAGCGCGCGGCGCGGCTGGGCATTGATGCGGTGCAGATCCATGTCGCGCATGGCTATCTGCTCCACGAATTCCTCTCGCCGCTCTCCAACCGCCGCGAGGATGAATATGGCGGTTCGCTCGAGAACCGCATGCGCTTCCCGCTTGAGGTGTTCGATGCGGTGCGCGCCGCGTTCCCGGCGGACAAGGCGGTGACGGTGCGCGTCTCGGGCAGTGACTGGGTGGAAGGCGGCTGGGATGCCGAGGGCACCATCGCCTTCGCCAAGGCGCTGGAAGCGCGCGGCTGCGCCGCCATCCACGTGTCGAGCGGCGGGCTGCACCCGGCGCAGGCGATCCCGGTCGGCCCCTCCTATCAGGTGCCGCTCGCACGGGCCGTGAAGCAGGCGGTTTCGATCCCGGTCGTCGCGGTCGGCCTGATCACCGACTATGAGCAGGCCGAGGCGATCGTCTCGACCGGCGACGCCGACCTGATCGCGCTGGCGCGCACCATTCTCTATGATCCGCGCTGGCCGTGGCATGCGGCGGCGCATCTCGGCGCGCATGTTCACGCGCCCAACCAGTATCTCCGCTCGCAGCCGCGCCAGTACAAGTCGCTGTTCGAGCTGCCGGGCAGCGCCGAGGGATGACGAAAGTCGCGGTGGTCGGCACCGGCGCGGTCGGTGCGACGGTGGCGGCCTGGCTGATCGCCGATCCGGCGCTGGACGTGGTGCTGTGCGCGCGCACGCCCTTCGAGCGGTTGCGCGTCGAGACGCCGGCGGGCGTGCTGGAAAGCACGCCGCACCTGCTGACCGATCCCGCCGCGGCGACGCCGGTCGACTGGGCGCTGGTCATCACCAAGGCCTATGATGCCGCGGGCGCGCAGGCCTGGCTCGACCGGCTGGTGGGTGAGGGCACGCGCGTGGCGGTGCTGCAGAACGGTGTCGAGCATCGCGCGCGTTTCCCGGCCATCGGCACGGAGCGGCTGGTGCCGGCGATCGTCGACATCCCCGCCGAGCGCAGCGCGCCCGGCGTGGTGGTGCAGCGGCGCACCGGCGGGATGATCGTGCCGGCCGGCGAAGGCGGCGACGCCTTCGCGGGCTTGTTCGCGAACAGCCCGATCGAGGTGCGGACGACCGCCGACTGGACGACCGCTGCGTGGCGCAAGCTGGCGGTGAACTGCGCCGGCGCGGTCAACGCGTTGACCTTGAAGCCCTCGGGCATCGCTGCCGACGAAGAGATTGCCGATCTGATGCGCGCGCTGGTCCGCGAATGCATCGCGGTCGGCCGCGCCCAAGGCGCCGACCTGCCCGATACGCTCGCCGACGAAGTGGTCGCGGGCTACCGCGCCGGCCCGGCCGATTCGATCAACTCGATCCACGCCGACCGGCTGGCCGGCCGCCCGACCGAGGCCGACGCGCGCAATGGCGTGATCGCCCGGCTGGGCGCGGCGCATGGCATCGATACACCGCTAAACCGGATGGCGGATGTGCTGATCCGGGCAGCGTAGACAGCCCTTACGGCTGCTGCTGCTCGCTGCGGCCGTCGTAGAAATCATAGTGGATGCGCACCCACGCGCCGACCAGCAATCGCCCGCCCACGCGCGGCGGTTTGACGCGGAACTGCCAGGCCGCCTGCCGCAGCGCACTCGACAGCCCCGAGCCGCGCGGCGATTCGCCGAGCTGGCGGCAATTGTCGACGCGATAGTCCGGAATGGTCTGGCAGATGATCTCGCCCCAGCCCGAACCCCGGCGGTTCTTGGGCATGTAGAAGGCCAATTCGTTACCCCGGGGGCGGACATGCCAGTCCGCCGCATAGAGCTGCTCGCCGTTCGGCCCCTGGCCGACCTCCTCCGAATCCGCGCCGCCCTGGCCGTTCTGCGCCGTCTGCGTGCCCGACTGTGCCGATCGCGCCATCTTGGAGATGTCGGTCGAGGCAAAGTCCTGCCGCGACATGATGATCATGTTGGGCGGCATCGGCGGCGCATTGGGCGGCGCGACCGGGGGCGGGGGCAGCACGACGGGCGGCGGCGGCTTGACCTCAGCCGGGCGCTCCTCCGCTGCCTGCCGCTGCTGGCGCGGCGCCTGCTTCTTCTCCTCCTTGCCCTGATCGTCAGTGACGTTGATCAGCTTGAAGCTCTTGGTGCCGGATTTTGCCATGTCAGCGATCTTCGGCGCGAGCGAGAGCAGGCCCACGAGGATCAGCGCGTTGACGACCAGCGCGAGGACAAGCGCCCCCGGCCGGCGGCGACGGCTGTTGCGATCCCAAGGAGAGGGGGCAGACTGTGCGGCCACGGGAAAACGCTCAGGCCCGCCCGACGGTCTGCACCGAGAAATTGCTCAGGGGACGTCCGTTCTCGATCATGGATTCCGTCATCACGCCCAGATAGGGGGCGCTGCTGTCTGGCGGCAGTCCGTGCCAGCGGTCAAATGCAGAATTATTTCTGTCTCCGCGAAATTATAGTTCCACCGCGAACGGCCCTTCCTCGGCTGGCGCGATCCGCTCCCCCGCCCACAGCTTCGCCACCCGTGGCCCCAGAAAATCTGCGGGCCCCTGCACGAATCGCGGCCCGCCGAAGCGTTCGATCGTTGCCAGTTGCCGCTCCAGCGCAATGCGATCCTGGCGGACCACCGGCGCGAGGAAGGTGCGGATCGCGGCCTGTTTCAGCCAGGCCGGGGCGAGTCCCTTCGGTGTCGTGAAGCAGGCGAAGGGGCGGAACCAGTCCGGCGCCTCAGGGGTGAAGAAGGCGGTGACGCACAAGGTCAGCCGCTCGGCGCCCTGCCAGCGGGCCTGAATCGTTGCCGGCGGATAATAATGGGTGACGCTGCCGCTGCGTCCGCCGCTCTCCAGCGCGCGGGACATGATGCCGTAGTCGGGCTTGTCCTGTTCGATGACGACCGCGATATCGCGTTCGCGGGCATCGACGCGCATCGTTACCGGCATGCGCCGCTCGGCGCGGCGGATGAAGCCGTCATGGATGAAATTGGTGTGGAAGGGATCGAGCACATTCTCGATCGCATCGAGCGCGCGGCCACGCCAGCGCCCCTGCGCCCACCAGAAATGATCATGGTCGGGATCGCCGAGCAGGGGCGGCAGCGCGAAGCTGCCATCGTCGCCGGCGACGCGGACGAAGATCGCGCCGTGGCGCTCGACCACGCCGATCGACTCGGCGGCGAGCAGGCTGGCGCGGGCGGGATCGAGCGCGATGCCTGGCGTCTCGATGCAGGCACCGCCGCTGGCGAAGCGCCAGCCATGGTAGGGGCATTGCAACGCGCCATCGCGGACCCGGCCGAGCGAAAGCGGGTGGTTGCGGTGCGGGCAGCGGTCGCGCAGCGCGCCGACGCCGTCTGCCCCGCGAAACAGCACGATCGGCACCCCCGCCGCCATCCGCGCAATTGGCCGCGCCTTGAGGTGGCGGGACAGCGCGATGGGCAGCCATGCCTCTCGGAGATTGGAGGGCAGCGGCGTCATGCCTCGCCGTTCCATTCGATGTCCGCGGTCATCTGCTCGGCGAGCGTGCGGCGGTGGCGCAGCGCCTGCGCACCGAACAGCGCGCTGTCGGCGGCGGCGCCGAGGATCGGCCAGCGGTCGTGCGGCGCGCCGACGACATCGCGGCCACGACGCTGCTCACCGAACCAGTCCTGATGGCGGCCGCTGCGCAGCGCGGTGCCGATGCCGAACCACCATAGCGCCGGCCCGACATGTACGCGCAGCCGGCGCACCGGCATCACCGGTTCGCCGGCGAGCATCGCCCGCGCGAGGCCGGGACCACGGCCGAACAGATGCGCACCGCTGGTCGCGCGCGGGTTGCATTCGATCAGGTGAAAGCGGCCCTCCCGGTCGCGGATCGCGTCGCAGGCGAACTGGCCGGTGCCGACCGCCGGTGCGAGACGGGCCGCGATTTCGCCCACTGCCTCAACTTGCGCGTCGGGCAGCGCTGCAAAGGCATAGCCGGCGCCGCCACCCAGCCGCCATGACGATCGATAGGCGGCAAAACCGGCAAGCGCACCGCCATGGGCAATGGCATAGAAGCTCACCTCCTCGCCAAGGATCCGCCGCTGCGCGACCCAGGGCGCATCGGCACTGGGCGTGATCCCGTCGAGCCGCGCCGGTCCGACTCGCGCCTGCGTGCCGAAGCGCGAATGAACCGGCTTGAACACCCATTCGGTGGGCGTGCCGGCGAACCGTGCCAGCGCGGCAAGCGTCTCCAGCCGATGCGTCTCGGGGACGGTCAGTCCGAGGCCGGCGGCGAGCGTTGCGAAACGATCCTTGGCATGGAGTTCGAACAGCCGCGCCGGCGCAGGCGCGAACAACCGCTCCAGCCCCAGCCGGGCGAGATGGAATATCTCCTCGCAGGTCGGCACGACCAGCACCGGATCGAGCGCTGCGACCAGTTCCGGCGCAGCACGCGCGAACGCTTCGGGTGCATGGCGGGGCGAGGGCAGGCGGTGGAACGCGCGCGGCGTGCGGGACCAGCGGGCGATAAGCGCCGGGGCGCTGTCCGCCACATGCACCTCATGGCCGGCGGCGGCGAAGCTGCGTGCGATGTCGAGCGCGACGGGCGCGCGGGCGCCGGTAATCAGAACGCGCTCAGCCACCGCTGCACCAGCGTACACGCCGCCTTTTCGGAGCGGTTTCAGGATGAAAGGGGCGGTCGATGACGGGGCGATCGATGCGGTGTGCGGCCAGCAGCGTGCGCAGTGTCGGTGCGGCCAGCTCCGGCGCGTCGCTTTCCACGGTGACACCGCCGGGGCCCGCAATGGCACGCCAGCGGGCGCCGCCGCCCAGCACCTCGGCCAGCGCGGTTTCGACATCGCGCGGGCAGATCGTCACCCCGTCCCAGTGCCAGAGGTCGTCGATCCGCCCCTCGACCGGACGGATCGCGCGGGTGGGCGCGCCGCAGGCGCAGCTGTCCAGCGGCTCGACCAGATCGTCGAGCCGCACGCGGACGATCGGCTGTGTCCGTCGTCCGAGATCGGTGACGATCGGGCGGAAGCGGCTGGTCCCGGGCACGGGTTCGAGCTCAACCACCATCTCTGGCTCGTTGAGGTGGAGTGTGCCCATCCGGCATGTCGCGCCGATGAACCCCTCAGTGGCCTGGTAGATCGGATCGGGACGGCGGCCGAGCCGTGTCGTGATCCAGCCGCGCTCGGCCTCACCCAGCGGCTCGGAGCCGTAGAACAGGCGGCTGAGCGCAGGCAAGGAGATGCCAGCGGCTGCGAGATCCGCCAGCACATGCGGCGGCGCGATCAGCACCTGCGGATCGATGCGCTGGAGCGCTGCGGCGCGTCCGGCCGGGCTGGCGCTAAGCGGCACGAAGTGAAAGGCGAAGCGCCCGGCGCGCCCGACATCACGGTAGAGCGCGCTGTCCGCGCGCAGGCACAGGGCGATGCGACGTCCGCCGAGCAGTGCGCGCGCGGGCAGCAGCCGCGCCAGCGCCTGGCCGACATAGCGCGCGCGCTCCCCCGGGTCGGCGAGGAACAGGCCGCGCGTGCCGCTGCTGCCCGTCGAAAATCCCGCGCTGATCCCGCCGGGGAGCAGCGTGGTCTCACCGCGTTCGGCAGCCTCGGCGGCAAGGTGCGCGTCGGCTTCGCTGAGGCCGCGGCTGTTCCATCCGGCGAAATCCGCGCGCATCGTCGTGACATCGGTGATCGGCAACGCCTCCAGCGGTCGGCCGGCATGAGCGGCGAGCGCCGGCGTCGCGCGCAGCACCGGTGCCATCCGCTGCCAGAGCCGCGCCTGACGGCGTGCCAGCGCGTCGCGATCACGGATGCGCGCGGCCCAGCGCGTGCGTGCCCATGATCCGAGGATCGCCGCCCGATCAGCCACCGATCGACCGCGCGGCCTCTGGACAGTGGGAGGGCAGCAGCAGCATCTCCGCGTTGCGCGTCGCCAGTCGGTGCAGAGCGTTAAGGGTGGCGCGGTAGCGGCCGGTGTTGCCGAGCAGCGCGGTGGTCAGGCGCGGCGGCGGTGCATCGTCGCGGATCGCGCCGATCGACCAGGCGGCGTCGCCGACCAGCATCAGCCGCCTGCCGTCCTCGCTCGCCAGCGCCAGGCCCCAATGGCCGGTGCAGTGGCCGGGCAGTTCGACCGCGATCAGCGCGCCATCGCCGAACAGGTCGACGCCCTGGTCGAAGGGCGCGAAGTCGCCGGGCAAGGTGACGCGCGGCAGATCCTCGAAGAAGGTGGTGCGACGTGGTGGATCTTCGGGCACGAGCCCGGCAAGCAGCCCGCGTCGCACGCGGGCGAAACGTCCGCGCGCACGCAATTCCGCCATCCCCGCGCGCGCGCAGAACAGCCGTGCGGCGGGGAAGGCGGCGAGCCCGGCGACATGATCCCCATGGAAATGCGAGAGGATGATCGCGCTCACCGCCTCCGGCGCGATGCCGGCGCGGGCGAGCTGGTCGACCGCCGCCTCGCCCGGTGCGAGGTTCACCGGCGTCGTCCAGCGATAGAGCCGCTCGGGGAAGCTCTGCGTGGCGGCGAAGAAGACAGGGTCATAGCCGGTGTCGAACAGGATCACCCCCTCGCTGGGATGCCGGATCATACCGACCAGCGCGGGGAAGCGGGTGGCGCAGAGGCTCGCACCGCTGCGCGCCATCGCCGCCGGGTGACGGCAATGGCCGGCCTCGATCAGCTCGAACCCGCAGCGGATCATGCGCGGCCCAGCACCTGCGCCGCGGTTTCGCGCGCGCTGGCAACGGCGTCATGGTGCGGTTCATACCCCAGCAGGCTGCGCGCACGGCTGAGATCAAAGGTCTGCGAGAAAGCGAGCGTCGCCACGCCATAGCGCGTGACCGGCGGCTCGGGGCGGCCCGGCACCAGGCCGTACGCGGTTTCGAGGAGGCCGGCGATGCGCATGACGGCACCGACGGAGACAGGCTTGAAGCGTATCGGCCGCCCGGCGACCTCGCCCAGCGCCTCCACCAGCTTGCGGATGGTGACGGGTCGCCCGCCCGAGATGTTGACCGCCTGCCCCGCAGCGGCGGCGCGGTGTTCGTCGGCGAGCAGCAGCGCACGGCAGGCGTCGCGCACGTCGGTCAGTTCCACCAGCGCTTGCCCGCCATTGATCAGCGGGAAGCGGCCGCGGCGGACGATGCGCAGCAGCCGGGGCAGCAGCACGCTGTCATCGGGCCCCATCACCGCGCGCGGGCGGATCGCGACCGTCTTCATGCGTGGCCCATCGGCGGCGAGCACCAGTCGCTCGGCGGCGAGTTTCGTCGCAGCATAGGCGTTCATCGCCGGTGCTTCCGGCGGACTGTCCTCCGTCAAAGCGACGCGGTCGCGTGGCGCGGCGTAGATCGACGGCGAGGAGACGAAGATGAAGCCATCGCAGCCAGCGCCGTTGGCGGCGGCGAGCAACTGGCGGGTGGCGGTAACGTTGATCCGCTCGAAGGTCTCGAACGGACCCCACGGGCTCGAAAGCGCGGCGGCGTGGAACACCACGTTCACACCCGCGCACAGCGCCGGCAGTGCTTGCGGGTCCGTGAGGTCGGCAGGGCGCGGCTCGGCGCCCATCGCGGCCAGCCGGTCGAGCACTGCTGCGCTGCGGCCGGTGGCACGGACGCGATAGCCGGCGGCCAGCAGGGTCGGCACCAGCGTCAGGCCGAGCCCCCCGGTGGCGCCGGTGACGAGCGCGTGCCGCGGCGCGCTCACAGCCGCAGCACCATCGCCGCGGCGCTGATCCCGGCGGCGGTACCGAGCAGCAGGACCGACTGGCCCGGCCGCAATCGCCCCGTGTGCTGTGCCATGGCCAGGCCGCTCGGCAGCGAGGCGGCGATCTGATTGCCATGATCGGCGAAGATGTCGACGACGCGCGCCGGATCGCCACCCATCAGCCGACGGACATGCTCGACACCAGGCGCGCTCGCCTGATGGCAGACGATCAGGTCGACGGTCTCGCGGGTGAGGCCGGCCTCGGCGAGCGTGGTGTCGACCAGCTTGGGCAGCCCGCGCGCGGCCGCCTTGAAGATCCCGAACGCGTCCATACGGAAGCGCGAACCCGCGACCAGCGCGTCATAGCCCTCTTCCACGCGGATTCGCGTGCCGCCGGCGGCGAGCACCGCGAGGTCGCGGCCCTCACCCCAAGTGGCGAAGCGGCTGGCGATAAGGCCGGCGGCGCCATCGGCTGCCTCGACGCAGATCGCGGCGGCGCCATCGCCGAAGATCGCGGCGGAGGCCGGAACGTCGAAGTCGAGCCCGGCGGAGGCGATGTCCGCCGAAGCGATCAGCACGCGGCGCCACCGCCCGTGCGCGATGCCGAGCGCGACGATGTCGAGCGCGGTCAGGAAGGACAGGCAGGTCTGGTTGACGTCGAACGCGGGAATGCCCGAGCGGCCGAGGCCCAGCCGCTCCTGGATCAGCACCGATGTGCCGGGAATCGGCTGTTCCATTACTCCACAGGCGCCGATCAGCAGGTCGATCGAGGCGGCGGGCCAGCCGGCGCCCGCCAGCGCCGCTTCGCACGCGGCGGCGGCCATCATCGAACTGGTCTCATCCGGGGCAGCAACGCCCCGCGCGGCGATGCCGAATTCGGCCTCGGTCCAGCCGGCGGGCTTGCCGAACTGCATGTCCAGCGCCGTCGACGGGCGATTTTCGCGCGGGCGATAGGCGCCATATCCGGCGAGACGAAAGGATATCATGCGGAACCGGTCATGACGCGGCAGGATGATAGCGGCCGAAGGGATTACGCCAAAGCATTTCCTGCCAGCGAAGCATCTTTGGCACCGAACGATCCGGTGTTAGAAGGGCATATGAAGGGGGCACAATGCCGTTCATGACGATCCTGACCGGATTGATGCTTGCTGCGGAACCCGTGGCGGCTCCGGTATGTACGCTTCCACCACTTTCGGTCGATGTGGATCTTGAAAGCTTCACGGCATCGGGGCGAGACGCCTCGCCGGAGCGGATCGCTGCGATCCGGATGGGAACGATGGCCAATCTCGGCCGAGCCTTCTATCTGCTGTGCACTGACGGCAAGGTGACGCAGGCGACGCTCGCAGGCCGGGCGCTGACCATCCAGAATGGTGAGGGTGCGGCGGATCCGCTCTTCTACGTCGCGAATGGCGCGCCGCGGCGGCTGGTGCTGCAATTCGCCTTCGGTGACGGAATGCCGCCCTCGACCGCACAGGCCAGCCATGCCTTGCTCTGCCTTGCGCATCCCGGCGATGCCGGATGTGGGATCGAGGACGCATGAGCGCTTAGCTTTCGGTGCCCGCCAAGGCTGGCAGCGCCCAGTCGATCGGCGGCAGGCCGCGCTGCTCCAGAAAGGCGTTGGCCTGCGAGAAGTGCCGGCTGCCAAAGAAGCCGTTATGCGCCGAGAGCGGCGACGGGTGCGGCGATTTCAGGACGAGATGCTGTCCACCCCGGTCGATGCTGTCGACCGCCGCCGCTTTCTTTTGCGCATGGCTGCCCCACAGCATGAAGACGACCGGCTCGGGCTTCGCGTTGACGAGGCGGATCACGGCGTCGGTAAAACGCTCCCACCCCTTGCCCTGGTGCGAGGCGGCCATGCCCATTTCTACGGTCAGCACCGAATTGAGCAGCAGCACGCCCTGCTTCGCCCAACGTTCGAGGAAACCGTGGCGTGCGCGGGGAATGCCGAGATCGGCCTCCAACTCCTTGTAGATGTTGACCAGCGAGGGCGGGATGCGCACGTCGGGCTGCACCGAGAAGCACAGGCCATGCGCCTGGCCGGGGCCATGATAGGGATCCTGCCCGAGGATGACGACGCGGACGTCGTCCAGCGGCGTCAGGTCGAGCGCGCGGAACCATTCGCCGCCCTTGGGGAAGATCCGCTTGCCCGCCTCTTTCTCGGCGAGCAGCCACGCCTTGAGCGTTTGCATATAGGCGCTGTCGAATTCACCGCGCAGCGGCTCGAGCCAGCTTGAATGGAGTTTGACTTCGGCCACGGCGTGCCCCTCACCAGAATCGCCGTCCGATTGGGCGAAGCCGATGATGCTGTCAAACCACTGCGAGGGACGAACGCTTCGGCGCTGGGGGGCTTCGCCCTGCCGCTGCGGCCGTGACAATCCGCTCCGCTTTGGAGCGGATCATTGGCCGATGCGGGTTCCGTCCTTGACGTGGCGCCGCAAAAGCGCAGCATAGCCCGCAGAAGGCTGGGGACTATGCATACCAATTCTGGCGACGTTATCACGCGCGTTTTGCGCGCCTATGATCTTTTGAATGAGGCACTGACCTTGCTCGACCGGGCCGGCGAGCGGGACATCGGCGCGACCCTCTATCTTCCGTTGGGATTGCTCGAAGAAAAATTCGCATTGTCACCGCCCACCGATCCGACAGCGTCGGCGGCCGACCGGAAGAACCGGTCCATCAAGGACAATTGAGTATCGGTCAGGCTCACGAGCGTCCGCCGCCGGTCTGACGGGTCGGCCGTGCGCTTGACCTTGCCGAGCCGTTCAAGCTGATCGATCCAGCGCAGCGCCGTCGTCTGCGGCACACGGGCACCCACGCACGCGTCGCCTACCGCCAGCGGCCGGTCTTCCACCGTCGCGACATAAAGGTCGAGCAACAGATCCCAGGCAGGATCTGCAAACTGGCCGTGGCCGCCGATCATGCGATCGCGGAGATCGCGGACCCGAATGATCGCCTGCGCTGCCCGTACATAGGCTGCGCGCTCGCTATCCACTTCGGCGGCGCTCCGCATGACCGGCTGCCGAATCATCCTCGACGCCGCCGCGGCCCGCGCACGCCCCATGCGCCCTTGAATCCGCACCATAACCCCCCTGCTTGGGCCATACAGTTTCGCATCGGCGAACCGAGGTCAAGCGGGGAGCAACGCGAAAGCGATGCTTTTGATCTGCAGCAATACGCCGTAACATGTATAGCTGGCCCAGAGCAGCGATGCGGCAATCAGCAATCGCTGGACGATCACGCCGATCCGCTGCGGACGCTTTTTCTGCAGCTCAACCGAATCAATGGCGTAGAGCATGTCGGAAAGGCCGCGCGGCACCGGCGGATCCAGCGAGTAGCGGCGCCCGTCGGCGTGCCAGGCATTGGCGGCATCCAGACGATCGTTCAGCCGATCCGCTTCGGCCGCCATGAAGGCGTCGACCACCTCATCCTCGCCGCGGGTCAGGCGATGCCAGTTCATCTGCGGCGCGCGGCCGATCCGCGGGTCAGGATGGCGAAGGCGCCCATATGTTCCCGTTTACCACCGGGGCGAAGCGTCGCCAACCCGATCAACTTCCGTGCGACGGGCGCTTGAACCCCAGCCGGCCGAGGATACGCCGCAAGAGGCCGCCGCGACGGCGACTGCGCCCTGGCTCGCGCCTGCGTTGCCGCTCAAGCTCTTCCATGGTCAGTTTGAACCGGTACGCATCATCCTTGGTGATGTTGGGCCGGTTCATCTTCGCGCGCAGCACGTCCTCTGCCTTGTCGCCATGATCGCGGATCAGCCAAGCTGCCTGGTCGCGAGCACGGCTGTGGATCGCAGGATCGCGATGCTTATAGCCCCACATTCGACACCCCTTCTATGGCCTGCGTGGCAGACCAACGGTGTCGATGCTATGACTTAAATCACAGCTCCAAAGCAAGCCACAGAGGTTAATGTGCCGTTCAGCGGGCGTCGGCGAGCCATGCTGTCAGCAGGTAGACAAGCAGCGTGGCCGGGCCGAGTGCGAATAGGGTCAGCAGCACCAGGCCGAGGCGAACAAGAAACGGATCGGTCGATGTCCAGCGGGCGAAGCCCGAGCAGACACCGAGCAGCTTCGCATTGGATTTGTCGAGAGCGTAGGACGACATCGGCTGTTCCTGAAGCAGTGGGTTTGGGTCAGAGCGTCGGCTGAGCGGTCAGCGGGGTGACCGAGGGCATCACCGCGGCGGACAGCGCCATGCTGCTGACCAGAAGCGCGCCGGCAGCGGCGAAAAGGGTACGGCGCAGTTCGGCGAAACGGATCGACATCGTAAGGCTCCCTGAAAGAAGGCGCCGCACCGTGCGGCTATGCCATTCTTCAGCAAAAGCCGTGCCAAACCGCCCAGACACGGTCTTTCAGGGATTTCACCGTGTATGAAAAAGCGTCAGTCACGCACAATGCGCCATGTGTTGGTGGAAAGTTCGGAATTCTGGCGCAATTCAGCCCGTGACCAATCCAACTTCCTTTAACGCTTCGATGGTGCGCGGCCCCAGCCAGGGAGACAGCGACGGGCTTGCCGCGAGCGATGCTGCATCGCCGTTGCTGCCGGCGCCACGGAGCACGCGCCGCCATGATGCGGCCGCAGCGGCACGCTGGCCATTTGCGGCCTGCGCAAGCGCCATCGTCAAATCGTAGGATGGGCGGGTGGCGTCCATCGGCGGAATGATCATGTTGGCCAGCGCCAGCGCCTCGGGCGCCTCGTGCTGGCGGATCAGCAGGATGACGAGCGGGGTTCGGGTGTAGGCGGGGCCGTTGGGATCGAGCAGCAGCGCCTCGCGCAGGATCTGCTCCGCATCGGGGTCCCCGCACTCGAACATCGCCGCGCCAAGCGTCGCCAGTTTCTCGCCGCTATAGGGGTTGAGCTCGATCGATCGCTGCGCGCTGGCCTTGCCCAGGTCGCAGCGGCCTTCGGAGAAGAAGGCGGTGGCGAGCGCATAGTGGCCGACGCCGCTGAAGGGATCGGAGCGTACAGCATCGCGTGCGAGGCGCGCGCCTCGCCGGCGCAGGGCGGCGGCGTCGGCAGGGGTTAGGCGGGCGGCGTCAAAGGCCATGAACGAACGTGCGGCGAGCACATTGGTCTTGTTCGGGGTGAGTTCGCCCGATCGCTCGAGACAGGTGTCGACCGTCGTGTAGATCGCCGGGTCGCGGGTCCGACGATAGTCGTGATAGAGGACAAGGCAGGGAAAGCCCGGTGCCGCGGGATCGATGAAGCGCGCGCGCTGGTCGGTCGCGACCACACCGAATGGTTGGATGATCTGCGCGATCATCGGGCGCAGCACGGGTTCGAGCGGAGTTGCGTCGGAGGGCAGCACAACCGTCTGCGACCAGATCTGGCGGCCGGACTGAATGTGATAGATCTGCACGGCGAGGGTCGTTCCGCCGCCGTTGGTCGAAACGCGGCCGACGAGTCGGTAGTCCGCCGACGTCTGGCTCGCATTGTTACCCGCCTGGATCAGCGTAACGAAGGAGCGGTAGAGCGCGTCGCCAAGCACCGCATCCACCCGGCTGCCGATGCGCGTCGCCTCCGGGCTGCCATCGGTGCTGACGTGCTGCAGTTCGAGTGCGGGCGCGGGAACGATCTCGGCATCCGCCAGGCTGCGCAGCGGATTGAGTACCAGCCACAGCATCGCAGAACCCAGCAGTGCCACGATCGCGAACACGACCAGCGCCCAGCGCAATCCACGGCGTGGCGGTGCGGCGCCTTCCCAATCGGCGCGCGTCCGATTCGCTATCGCGCCGTCCCCGGCGGGCGTGATGGCCGTGGTGGCGGCAGCCGGGGCGCTCGTTTCCTGCGGCGTGATTAGCCGCACCTTGTAGGATCCGTTGGGAATCGAGAGGCCCACGCCGGCAACCAGCGGATGGCGCGCATAATAGGCGTCGAGCATGCGGCGCAGTCGGCCGACCTGGACGCGCGGATAGCTATCTGCCTGGGTGTCGAAATCGGGATCGCGGCCGAGGCCATCGACCGCTACCGAATAGGCCTTTACCTGGTCGCCACGACCGGCGAGCGTTTCCTGGACGAGATAGTCAAGAAGGCGGCGCATGACCGGCGCGCGCAGGAATTCCGGTGACGCGGAAATCGCCGCGACCGCAGCCTCCACATCTCCGCGCCTGGCGCCTTCGCTCGTCACATCCTCGTAAACGCCCATCGCATCCCGCTGCGCGGCGTTACATGCGCAATCGCCACGCACCCCCTTGAATTGGCTCCACGCGCAATCCGCCCCGGTGCGCGAGCGCCGGTCAAGACTCATCGTCAAACCCGACGCTACATTGCACGCTAAACTGGTCGGGGCAGTAACACAAATGCTTAGGATTCGGTCGGTCTATCGCTGCTCAGGCACCGTTCGCCCTTGGATTCCGTGGATGTAACCGTGACAAGCGGTCTCATACTGCGCCAAATGCATCCATGTGACGCATAAACACCTCGAGTTCGAATGCTTGCCGGCGAATCCAACCGGCAACACGCGAACACCGGGATGGCAACATGTCTGGCGGTGTATCTGGTCGCATCGTCCGGCACCAAAGTTCGGCATCCCGTGTGTCGCAGCCACATTATCGGGCGACGGCTTTTCCCCACGAGCCGTCGAATCGGGGTGGCTGCTGATTTCCCTGGGTCGGGGGCGCCATTTTCCCCACAGCGTGGCGCCCCCGGCCCAGGTGACTTTCTTCCTCCCCTGACCAGACCGAACCGCACCGAGCGGTTTCAACCATTGGCCCCCGCGTCCCGAGATCCTACATGGAGGCGCCATGCCCCCGGATCACGCGACCGACAGCCGACCCACGCCGCCCCTGCTGGCGTCGATCCGGCGCTTCCTGCCCTATCTCTGGCCACGCGACGATCGCGCGTTGCGGGTGCGCGTCGTCATCGCGATGGCGCTGATCATCGTCGCCAAGGCCTCCACCTTGCTGATGCCCTTCGCTTACAAGGCGGCGGTCGACCGGATGGCGCCCGGGCTCCAACCGGCGGTAGGGCTCGCGATGGCGCTGGTCATCGCCTATGCCGGTGCGCGGTTCGGCGGGGTGCTGTTCGACAACCTGCGTAACGCCGTGTTCGAGCGCGTCGGCCAGATGGCGACGATGCGGCTCGCCGAGCGCGTGTTCCGTCACCTCCACCAGCTCTCGTTGCGCTTTCACCTCGAGCGCCGCACCGGCGCGATCACCAAGGTGGTCGAGCGCGGCACCAAGAGCATCGACACGATGCTCTACTTCCTGCTGTTCAATATCGCGCCGACCGTGATCGAGCTGGTCGCCGTGGCCATCATCTTCCAGGTCAAGTTCGGCATAGGGTTGGTGCTGGCAACGCTGGCGATGGTCGGCCTCTACATCTGGTTCACACGCTTCGTTACGGACTGGCGCGCGAAGCTGCGCGAGGAGATGAACCGTCTCGATACCGGCGCGGTCGCACGCGCGGTCGACAGTCTGCTCAACTTCGAAACGGTCAAATATTTCAACGCCGAGGATCGCGAGGCGCGCCGCTATGGCCAGGCGGTGCGGCGCTATGCGGATGCCGCCGTCGGCAACGAGACCTCGCTCGCCTGGCTCAATATCGGCCAGTCCTTCATCACCAACCTGATGATGGCCGGCGCGATGGCCTATAGCGTGTGGGGCTGGTCGGTCGGCCGGTTCACGACGGGTGATGTCGTGCTGGTCAATACCCTGCTGTCGCAGCTTTTCCGCCCGCTCGATCTGCTCGGTATGGTCTATCGCACCGTGCGGCAGGGGCTGATCGACATGAATGACATGTTCGCGCTGGTCGATGCCCCCGCTGAGGTGGTCGACCGACCCGGCGCGCCGGCGCTGGCGGTGCCGCGCGGTCATGTCCGCTTCGAGAATGTCCGCTTCGGCTATGATCCCGGGCGCGAAATCCTGAAGGGCATCGACCTCGACGTGCCCGCGGGATCGACCGTCGCCGTCGTTGGTCCGTCCGGCGCGGGCAAGTCGACTCTCGCGCGGTTGATGTTCCGTTTCTACGACGTCACCGGCGGCCGCATCCTGATCGACGGGCAGGATATTGCCGAGGTCCGCCAGCAAACGCTGCGCGCGGCGCTTGGCATCGTTCCCCAGGATACGGTGCTGTTCAACGACACGATCGGCTACAATATCGGCTATGGCCGGGAGGGGGCGACGCCCGAGGCGGTCCGCGCCGCGGCGCAGGGGGCGGCGATCGACCGCTTCGTCGAATCGCTGCCGCTGGGATATGACACGCGCGTCGGCGAACGCGGGCTCAAACTTTCCGGCGGCGAAAAGCAGCGCGTCGCGATCGCCCGCACCTTGCTGAAGGATCCGCCGATCCTGATCCTCGACGAGGCGACGAGCGCGCTGGACAGCGGCACCGAGGCGGCGATCCAGGCGACACTGGCCACGATCGAGCATGGCCGCACCACGATCGTGATCGCACACCGACTGTCGACCGTGGTCGATGCCGATCGCATCGTCGTGCTCGATCATGGGCGGGTGGCCGAACAGGGCACCCATGCCGAACTGCTGCGTGCGGGTGGCGTCTATGCCGGCATGTGGCATTATCAGGCGGCGCAGGCAGAACTGGCCACCGTGGTTGCTTGACGTTGCGGTTAACTGCTTCATAATGATTTCAAGCACAAAGGTTGGGAACCTGTGCGTCGGCAAGTGCTCACGCCCAGCTTGGGACAAGGGCTCGCATGATCGACGTTGCGCTGTGTATCGCTATCGAACATGATCCGTGGCTGGTCGTACTGGCCGTTTTCGTGTGTGGTGCGGGTGCGTTCAGCATCGTCCAGCTTTTCGAGCGCGCGATCGGCACCTTCGGCCTGCAGCGACTCGGCTGGGCGTTCCTATCGGCGGTGGCCGGTGGCGCGACGATCTGGTGCACCCATTTCATCGCCATGCTGGCCTATCAGGCGAAGGCCCCGGTCACGCTGGATCCGGTGCTGACGATCGCATCTTTGATCATCGCCGTTGTCGGATCCTGCATCGGCTTCATGGTCGCGTCTGCGCGGAGCCGCGGCCCGCTGCCCGCGATCGGAGGTGCCATCTTCGGCCTGGCGATCTCGGCAATGCATTTCATCGGCATGGCCGCCTACCGCGTCGACGGCATCGTGACCTGGAATCCGGCCTGTGTGATCGCGGCGATCGGCTGTGCGACGATCTTCGGCGCCGCTGCGTTCGTCGCGCTCCAGTCCGATCGGTTCGGGCGGCTGCGGCTGGCGTCGGGCGTCATTCTGATCGTGCTCGCCATCGCCTTGCTCCACTTCGTTGCAATGACCGCGCTCCATATCGCGCCGGTCGCGATGAGCAGCGCCCCGCTGGAGGCCGAGCAGGTTCGCGCGTTGGCGATCGCCACCGCGCTGCTGGGGCTGGTCGTCATCGCCGCAGGCGTTTTCGCCGCGCTGATCGACCAGCAGACCCGCAACGATGCGCTCGCCGAAATGCGCCACATGGCGATGAGCGACGCGCTGACCGGCCTGCCCAACCGGGTGGCCTTCCACGCCGCCCTGGTGCGCCAGATCGGCATCGCCGCCGCGAACGGTCAGCGCGTCGGGCTTTGCGCGATCGATCTCGATCGCTTCAAGGAGATCAACGATCTCCATGGTCACAAGGCCGGTGACGATGTGCTGATGGTGGTCGCCGAACGGCTGCGCCATGCGACCCGCGCCGACGATGTGGTGGCACGGCTCGGTGGCGACGAGTTCGTCGCGATCGTTCGCTGCAACGATCGCAGCCAGATCGTCGCCTTCGCCGATCGTATCGATGCCACACTGCGCGCGCCGATGCGCTTCGGCCAGTTCGATGCGCGGCTGGGCGCCAGCATCGGCGTGGCCGTGTATCCGGACGACGGGCTGCAGGAAGATGTGCTGTCCAACAACGCCGATCTCGCAATGTATCGCGCGAAGTGCGAGGGCATCGGCGCGCCCTGCTATTATGACGGCATGCTCGACGAGGCGATCCGCGAGCGGCGCGAACTGGCAAATGATCTCCGCAAGGCGATCGACGAGAACCAGCTCGAGGTTCATTATCAGGTGCAGGCGTCGGTCGCCGATCGCGCAATAACCGGCTATGAGGCGCTGCTGCGCTGGATGCATCCGCAGCGCGGCATGATCCCGCCGTCCACCTTCATTCCGGTGGCCGAGGAAAACGGCCTCATTCTGTCGCTTGGCGAATGGGTGCTGCAGCGCGCCTGTTCGGACGCGATGGAGTGGGATCATCCCAGCAAGGTCGCCGTCAATGTGTCGGCGCTGCAGCTCGCCCATGCCGAACTGCCGCAGATCTTTCAGCGTATCCTTGCCGATACCGGGTTGCCGGCCGAACGGCTCGAGATCGAACTGACCGAAAGTGCGATCATGGCGGATCGCGATCGCGCATTGAAGGTGCTGGGGCAGATCAAGGCACTGGGCGTCGGCGTCGCGCTCGACGATTTCGGCACCGGCTATTCGTCGCTGGAAACGCTGCGCGCCTTTCCGTTCGACAAGATCAAGCTCGATCGCTTCTTCACCTCCGAACTTGCCGTCAGTCCGCAGGCGACCGCGATCGTCCGCGCGGTGCTGGCGCTGGGCCGCAGCCTTGCCATCCCGGTGCTCGCCGAGGGCATCGAGACGCGCGAGCAGCTTGAGGTGCTGGTGCGCGAAGGCTGTGACGAGGTGCAGGGCTTCCTGTTCGGTCGACCGCGGCCGATGCCGGTCGCCGGACTGGAGATCGAGAGCGGCACGCTGAGCGACGCTGCCTGATCCGTCGCACGGCCGTGATCCGTCGCACGGCGAGGTGGAAGATGGCGGCGGCGCCTCTATAAAGCCGCCGATGATCGATCCTACCGCGCTGTTGCGCGACACTTTCGGCTTCCCCGGCTTCCGCGGCGTGCAGCGCCAGGTGGTCGACCGCGTGCTGGCCGGCGACCGGACGCTGGCGGTGATGCCGACCGGCGCCGGCAAGTCGCTGACCTATCAGCTTCCCGCGGTCGCGCTGCCCGGCACCTGCGTCGTCGTCTCCCCGCTTATCGCGCTGATGCACGACCAGCTTCGCGCCGCGAAGGCGGTGGGCATCCGTGCCGCGACGCTCACCTCGGTCGACGCCGATCGCAACGAGACAATCGCCCGCTACCGCGCCGGCGAACTCGATCTGCTCTATGTCGCGCCCGAGCGGGCTTCCAATGACGGCTTCCGGCAATTGCTGGCAAGCGCGCCGCTGGCGCTGTTCGCGATCGACGAGGCGCATTGCGTGTCCGAATGGGGGCATGATTTCCGCCCCGATTACCGCTTGTTGCGCCCGCTGCTCGACGCCTTTCCGGATGTGCCGCGGCTGGCGCTGACCGCCACCGCCGACGAACATACCCGCGCCGACATCCTCGACCAGCTCGGCATTCCCGACGAGGGGCTGATCGTCGCCGGCTTCGACCGGCCCAATATCCGCTACATGATCGCGCCGCGTGAGAGCACGACGCGGCAGGTAGCCGATTTCATCGCCGAACAGACCGGGCCAGGCATCGTCTATGCGCAGACCCGCGCCGGCGTCGAGCGGCTGGCGGAGGCGCTGGCTGGCAAAGGTCGGCCGGTGCTGCCCTATCATGCCGGGCTCGATCCCGCGGTGCGGCGCGACAATCAGGCGAAGTTCGTTGCTTCCGAGGATATGGTGATCGTCGCGACGATCGCGTTCGGTATGGGCATCGACAAGCCCGACGTGCGCTTCGTCGTCCATGCCGGCCTGCCCAAATCGATCGAGGCCTATTATCAGGAGACCGGCCGCGCCGGGCGTGACGGCGATCCGGCGGTGGCGCAGCTCTTCTGGGGCGCCGACGATTTCGCCCGCGCCCGCCAGCGCATGGGTGAGGTGGAGCCGCACCGCCAGCCGGGCGAACGCGCGCGGCTGACCGCGCTCGGCGCATTGGTAGAGACCGCGACCTGCCGCCGCGCGATTCTGCTGCGTCACTTCGGCGAGACCCCGCCGCAAAGCTGCGGCAATTGCGACAATTGCCTGAGCCCGCCCGCAGCGATCGACGCGACCGAGGTGGCGCGGAAGTTCCTCTCGGCGGTCTATCGTACCGGCCAGAGCTTCGGCGTCGGCCATATCGAGGCGGTGCTGACCGGCAACGCCAATGAGAAGGTGCGCCAGCGCGGCCATGATCAGCTTTCGGTGTTCAACATCGTCACCGATGAGGAGGCGCCGCTGGTGAAGCCGGTCTCGCGCGCGTTGCTGCTGCGCGATGCGTTGCGGACCAGCGAGCATGGCGGGCTGGAATTCGGCCCCGAGGCGCGCGGCATCTTGAAGGGCGAGGTGCCGTTGGCGCTGGTGCTGCCGCCCCGCCGCGAGCGCCGCCGCCAGCGCGGCGGCGGGGCCGCGCCCAATCCCGTCGGCGATCCGCTGTTTGACGCGCTGCGTGCGGCGCGTCGCGAACTGGCGATGGACGCCGGCGTGCCGCCCTATGTGATCTTCCACGATTCGACCTTGCGCGAGATGGCGCAGTTCAAGCCCACCTCGCACGCGGCGCTAGGCCAGATCAGCGGGGTGGGCTCGCGCAAGCTGGATGATTATGGCGATGCCTTCCTCAACGTGATCCGGGCGTATGTGTGAGAGCGGCGCCGCTTGCGTGACACTGCTTGTCGTGTCGGGCGCTCGCCCGTGCTGTCCACGCGCGTTAGGCTGGCATTCCCCAAGGAGATTTCAAAATGCGTGCTGCCATTCTCTTTGCCCCTCTGCTGATGCTCGCCGCCTGTTCGGGCGGCAGCAGCGAGCCGCTTGACAATCAGGCGGCGGATGCGGGCAGCGGTGTTGCCGAGGTCTATGGCAACGACGGCTCGCCGCTACCCAATGGCGGTGCCGGTGCGGATGCGGGCAGCGTCGCCTCCTCGATCAACGAAACCGAACCCAATGTCGCGGCCGAACCGGCTCCGGCGGCGGGCGGCCCCGAGCTGACGCAGGCGCAGATAGAGGAGCAATATTCGCCCGCCTACGACACGTGCCTCAAGACCGGCGATGCCGCCAAGGGCGTCACCCCGGCCATGGCGCAGTGCATCGCCGACGAGATCAAGGTGCAGGACGAGCGGCTCAACGC
The DNA here is from genome assembly GCF_050433225.1 of Sphingomonas zeicaulis. Taxonomy (NCBI): domain Bacteria; kingdom Pseudomonadati; phylum Pseudomonadota; class Alphaproteobacteria; order Sphingomonadales; family Sphingomonadaceae; genus Sphingomonas; species Sphingomonas zeicaulis. Next base: position 535,101 of record NZ_JBNPXQ010000002.1, read on the forward strand.
CGCCTACCGCTCGGCGATGGACAAGCGTGACGAGGCTGGCAAGACCGCGCTGCGCGACGAGGAACGCGCGTGGATCAAGGCGCGCGACGCCAAATGCGATGCGCTCGCGCAGGGCGGCTCGATCGACCGAATCGAGATTCCGAGCTGCGTGCTGAATGAGACGATCCGGCGCCGCGTGAAGCTGCAGCCGATGGCGGGATAACTAACCCTCTACCCTCGACTTGCCCCCGGCCATGCGGGTAACGGTGCCGCTCCCTCCAGCCAAACGGAGAGCGCACATGACCGATACCCGCACCGAAACCGACAGCTTTGGCCCCATCGAGGTGCCCGCGAGCGCCTATTGGGGTGCCCAGACGCAGCGGTCGATCGGCAATTTCCCGTTTGGCGCGCAGGAACGGATGCCGATCGGCATCGTCCATGGCCTGGCGATCGTGAAGCAGGCAGCGGCGCGCGTGAACCGCAGGCATGGGCTCGACGCGAAGCTGGCCGACGCGATCGAGCAGGCGGCGGCCGAAGTGGTCGCGGGCAAGCATGACGATCAGTTCCCGCTGGTGATCTGGCAGACCGGCAGCGGCACCCAGAGCAATATGAACGCCAATGAGGTGATCGCCGGCCGCGCCAACGAGATCCTCACCGGCACACGCGGCGGGAAGTCCCCCGTTCACCCCAATGATCATGTCAACAAGGGCCAGTCCTCCAACGACAGCTTCCCGACCGCGCTGCACATCGCGGCGGCACGTGCGGCGACCGCCGACCTGATGCCTGCGATCGAGCGGCTGCGCGGCGCGCTTGAGACCAAGGCTGCCGCCTGGGCGGATATCGTTAAGATCGGCCGAACCCATCTGCAGGATGCGACGCCGCTGACATTGGGCCAGGAATTCGGAGGTTACGCCAACCAGCTTTATCGCAACGCCAACCGCATCGGACCCGCGGTGAGCCACGGTATGGGGCAACTCGCGCAGGGCGGCACCGCGGTCGGCACGGGATTGAATGCGCCGGCGGGGTTCGGCGAGGAGATCGCGAAGGAAATCGCCGACATCACTGGCCTTCCCTTCTTCACCGCTGAGAACAAGTTCGAGGCGCTGGCCTCGCATGACCCGCTCGTCCACCTGTCGGGCACATTGTCGACATTGGCGGTGTCGCTCACCAAGATCGCCAACGACATCCGCCTTCTCGGCTCGGGCCCGCGCTCCGGCATCGGCGAGCTGATCCTGCCGGAGAATGAGCCGGGCAGCTCGATCATGCCGGGCAAGGTCAACCCCACCCAGTGCGAGATGCTGACGATGGTCGCCGCGCAGGTGATCGGCAACCATCAGGCGGTTACCGTCGGCGGCCTTCAGGGGCATCTCGAACTCAATGTGTTCAAGCCGCTGATCGGCGCCGCGGTGCTGCGCTCGATCGACTTGCTGGCGACCGGCATGGTCAGCTTCGCGGAGCGTTGCGTGGATGGCATGGAGGCGGACGAGCGCCGCATCGGCGATCTTGTCGCCCGCTCGCTGATGCTGGTCACCGCGCTCGCGCCCGAGATCGGCTATGACAATGCCGCCAAGATCGCCAAGCACGCCCACCATCATGGCCAGACCCTCAAGGAAGCGGGGCTCGAACTCGGCCTGGTCGACGAGGCGACCTTCGACCGTGTCGTTCGGCCCGAGACCATGGTCGGCCGGTGAACGCGCCCGACATCGTTCCGGACAGCGAGCATCGCGGCTTCACCGCCGCGCTGCCTGACGCGCTGAGGCCCTATTGGCTGCTCGCACGGCTGGATCGGCCGATCGGCTGGCAATTGCTGTTCTGGCCGGGCGCCTGGGGTGTCGCGCTGGCGGGCGGGCTGCCGGAACGATGGTCGGTCGTGCTGCTGATCCTGATCGGTGCGATCGCGATGCGCGGCGCGGGCTGCGTCTACAACGATATCGTCGATCGCGATCTCGACCGGCAGGTGGCGCGCACCCGCGCCCGCCCGCTCGCCAGCGGCGCGGTGTCGCTGAAGGCGGCGTGGATCTGGCTGTTCATGCTCTGCACGGTGGGGTTGCTCGTGCTGGTGGGCCTGAACAGCCTGACGGTGACGATCGTCTCCTTCGCGAGCATCGCGCCGGTCGCCGCCTATCCCTTCATGAAGCGGATCACCTGGTGGCCGCAGCTCTGGCTCGGCATCGTCTTTTCCTGGGCGCTGCCGGTCGGCTGGGTGGCGGTGACCGGCTGGCCAGAAAGCCCGCTGCCGATGCTGCTGCTGTATTTCGGCTCGCTGCTTTGGGTGATCGGTTACGACACGATCTACGCACTGCAGGACCGGGAGGATGATGCGCTGGTCGGCATCCGATCCTCCGCGCGGCGGTTGGGCAGCCATGTCCGCGGCGGGGTGGGGGGCTTCTATCTCGGCGCGGTCGTGTTGTGGGCGGCTGCGATCTGGACCGTACGTCCGCAGCCGCTGGCGCTTGCCGCGCTGCTGCCGGTGGCGCTGCACCTCGCATGGCAGATCGCGACCTTGCGTGAGGCGGATGGCGATGACGCGCTCGCCAAGTTCCGCTCGAACCGGTTCGCGGGGCTGCTGATGTTCCTTGGCTGCCTGACGGTGGGGGCGGCGGGTTAGCCGCCAATAATCCTGTTGCGGCGCGGTGTTGCTTGTCCCACACTCCGCGCATGAGCCAATCCGATCTGGCCGTTCCGGGATCGACCGCCGCCGACGCGGTGATGCTGCCCGCCCGTCCCGACCCCATCCGCCTGTCGCCCGGCGACACCGCGGTGGTGGTGATCGACATGCAGAATGCCTATGCCTCGCCGGGCGGCTATGTCGATCTCGCCGGGTTCGACATCTCGGGCGCGGCGTCCACGATCGGCAAGATCGCGATCGTGCTCGATGCCGCCCGCGCTGCCGGCATGCCGGTGATCTTCCTGCAAAATGGCTGGGACGCAGACTATGTCGAAGCGGGCGGCCCGCATTCCCCCAACTGGTACAAGTCCAACGCGCTGAAGACGATGCGCCAGCAGCCAGACCTGCGCGGCAAGCTGCTCGCGCGCGGCGGCTGGGATTATGAGCTGGTCGATGCGCTGGCGCCCAAGCCCGGCGACATCCGCCTGCACAAGACGCGCTACAGCGCCTTCTTCAACTCGCAGCTCGACAGCACGCTGCGCGCGCGCGGCATCCGCAACATCGTGTTCGTCGGCATCGCCACCAATGTCTGTGTCGAATCGACGCTGCGCGACGGCTTCCACCTCGAATATTTCGGGGTGATGCTGGAGGATGCGACGCATCATCTGGGGCCGGAAGCGATGCAGGCGGCCGCGGTCTACAACATCGAGAAATTTTTCGGCTGGGTCTCCACCGTCGCCGATTTCTGCGGCGTGATCGGGCAGGGCCAACCGCCGGAGACCCGCCAGCAAGGATAGGTGGATGCCCTTCGAGCCGATCAACCCGCCGCAATTCCCGACGCCGATCGCGCCCTATTCGGCGGGCGCGAAGGCGGGCAACACCGTCTATGTCTCGGGCGTGCTGGCGCTGGGCGAAGGCGGGGTGGTGCTGCATGTCGGCGATGCGGCGGCGCAGACCCGGCATGTGCTGGAGGTGATCAAGACCACGCTCGAGGCCGCCGGCGCGACGATGGCGGACGTGGCGATGAACCACATCTTCCTCAAGGATCTCGATGATTATGCCGCGTTCAACGCGGTCTATGCCGAATATTTTCCGGGCGCCAAGCCGGCGCGCTATTGCATCAAGTGCGATCTGGTGAAGCCGGACTGCCTCGTCGAGATCGCCAGCGTGGCGCACCTCTGAGCGTGATCATCGACGGGATTCATGTCGAGACATATGGCGCGGAGGATGCGCCGGTTGTGCTGCTCTCGCCCGGCCTCGGCGGCTCGGGCGCCTATTGGACGCCGCAGGTGGCGACGCTGGCGGAGCGCCACCGCGTCATCCTCTACGATCATCGCGGCACTGGCCGCAGCGACCGGCATCTTCCCGACGCCTCGGTGGCGGCGATGGGCGAGGATATGGCGCGCATCCTTGACGGCCTCGGCATCGCCTCCGCCGCGATCGTCGGCCATGCCGCGGGCGGCATCGCCGGCCTGGCGCTGGCGCTGAAGACGCCAGGGCGCGTCGAGAGGCTGGTGCTGGTCAATGGCTGGGCGCGCGCCGAGCGCCATTTCCTGCGCTGCTTCGAAACGCGGCTGGCGCTGCTCCACGGCAGCGGTGTCGAGGCCTATGTCCGCGCGCAGCCTTTGTTTCTCTATCCCGCCGCGTGGATCGCCGAGCATTTCGATGCGCTGGAGGAAGAGGCCGCGCACATCATCGCCGGCTTCCCTGGCATTGACACCGTCGAGCGGCGCATCGCCGGGCTCGCGGCGTTCGACGTCGCTGACCGGCTGGGCCAATGTACGGTGCCGGTGCTGGCGCTGGCCAGCGAGGACGACATGCTGGTGCCCTGGCGCGCCTCCCGCGCGCTGGCGGATGGCCTGCCCAATGGCGAATTCGCGCTGATGCCGCGCGGCGGCCATGCCTGCAACGTCACCGAACCCACCGCGTTCGCCACCTTCTTGCACCCGTTTCTCACCCCCGGCACCTGACGGAGATCCACGAACATGCAGGTCGGCGTCTTCGTCCCCATCAACAATAATGGCTGGCTGATTTCGGAGGCCGCGCCGCAGTACAAACCGAGCTTCGATCTCAACAAGGAGATCGCGCTGAAGGCGGAGCATTACGGCCTCGATTTCCTGCTCTCGATGATCAAGCTGCGCGGCTTCGGCGGCAAGACCGAGTTCTGGGAATACGGGCTTGAGAGCTTCACTCTCATGGCCGGGCTTGCGGCGGTGACCGAGCGGATCAAGATCTTCGCGACCTGCCCAACGCTCGTCATCCCGCCCGCCTTCGCGGCGCGGATGTGCAACACGATCGATTCGATCAGCCATGGCCGCTTCGGGCTCAACCTGATCACCGGCTGGCAGCCGCCCGAATATACCCAGATGGGGATCTGGCCCGGCGACGAGCATTTCCGCAACCGCTACAAGATGCTCGACGAATATGCCCGCATCCTGCGCGAGCTGTGGGAGACCGGCGTCTCGGACTTCAAGGGCAGCTACTACCAGATGGAGGATTGCCGGGTGCGGCCGACGCCCACCGGCGACATGAAGATCATCTGCGCGGGCTCGTCCGACGAGGGGCTCGCTTTCTCCGCGACGTGGGCGGATTATGCCTTCTGCCTCGGCAAGGGCGTCAACACGCCGACCGCCTTCGCCTTCAACAATGAAAGGCTGGCCGCGGCGACCGCGAAGACCGGCCGCGCCGTCTCCGTCTTCGTGCTGATCATGGTGATCGCCGCCGAGACCGACGAGGAGGCGATGGCGCGCTGGAAGGCCTATAATGACGGCGTCGATCTCGACGCGATCGCCTGGCTTGCCGAGCAGGGCGCGAAGGACACCCACAACAAGGACACCAACGTCCGCCAGCTCGCCGCGCCGGAAGGCGCTGTGAACATCAATATGGGCACGCTGGTCGGCAGCTATGCCAGCGTCGCACGGATGCTGGACGAGATGGCGGCGGTGCCCAACACTGGCGGCGTGCTGCTGACCTTCGACGATTTCGTGCAGGGGGTCGAGGACTTCGGCGAGCGCATCCAGCCGCTGATGAAGAGCCGGACCGGCGTCACCGTCTGAGCGCTGCTTGGCGCGCGCAGCAAAACCTGCGATTTGGGGACATCCGGGCCGGATCCATGCCGGCCGCACACAGAGATGAATGCCGGGAGAATATGGCGCAGTTCACCCCCTTCGACTGGCAGGATCCGTTCCTGCTCGACGCGCAGCTGACCGACGAGGAACGTCAGGTCCGCGACACCGCCGAGGCCTATGCGCAGGACAGGCTGCTGCCGCGCGTGCTGAGCGCGACGCGCGAGGAGCGGTTCGACCGCGAGATCATGACCGAACTGGGCGAACTCGGCCTGCTCGGCGCGACGATCGACGGCTATGGCTGCGCCGGCGTCAGTCACGTCGCCTATGGGCTGGTGGCGCGCGCGGTGGAGCGCGTCGATTCGGGCTACCGCTCGGCGATGAGCGTGCAATCCAGCCTCGTGATGCATCCGATCCACGCCTATGGCAGCGAGGAACAGCGCGAAAAATATCTGCCGCGTCTCGCCACCGGCGAACTGGTCGGCTGCTTCGGGCTGACCGAGCCCGATGCCGGATCCGATCCGGGCAGCATGAAGACGCGGGCGCGCTCGGTGGAGGATGGTTTCCGGCTGAGTGGCACCAAGATGTGGATCACCAATTCGCCGATCGCGGATGTCGCGGTGGTGTGGGCGAAGGATGATGAGGGCGTGATTCGCGGCTTCATCCTCGAACGCGGGATGGAGGGTTTCTCCACGCCCAAGATCGAGGGCAAGATGAGCCTGCGCGCGTCGATCACCGGTGAGATCGTGATGGACGACGTGTTCGTCCCCGCCGAAAACCTTTTGCCCAACGCCCGCGGTCTCAGCGGCCCGTTCGGCTGCCTCAACAAGGCGCGCTACGGCATCGCCTGGGGTTCGATGGGCGCAGCGGAGGATTGCCTGGCGCGGGCGCGGCAATATCAGCTCGATCGTAAGCAGTTCGGCCGGCCGCTTGCCGCCAACCAGATCCCGCAGCTCAAGATGGCGAACATGCTGACCGAGATCGCGCTTGGCCTCGGCGCTGCGCTGGCGGTGGGTCGCAACATCGATGCCGGCACCTGGGCGCCCGAGATGATCTCGGTCATCAAGCGCAACAATTGCGGCAAGGCGCTGGAGATCGCTCGCATCGCCCGAGACATGCATGGCGGCAACGGTATCGCCGACGAGTTCCACGTCATCCGCCACCTGGTGAACCTGGAGACGGTGAACACCTATGAGGGCACGCACGATGTGCATGCGCTCATCCTCGGGCGCGCGATCACAGGGATGCAGGCGTTCAGTTGAGCGCTGCCGGGGCGGGGGACATGGGTAGAAATTCCCCGGCCCTTGCCGGGGAGCAGTCGGCTGGCGCCGGGCGTGGCGACGCCCGGGGGTGGTCAGTTGGGCAGCGCGTTCAGATCGACCTTGTCGACCCATTCCGGATAGAACACCGGCTCCCGGTTCGACCAGCCGGGTGCAGTCGCCGCCGCCTCGCTGATCGACTGGAGCAGCAGGCGCCGCTTCTCGGGATGGAGATGCGGCAGCGCGGCCGCCGCGCAGAAGGCGCCGGGCAGCCAGGGGCGCACCTGCGCGCCGATCAGCCGCTCGTAGAGAAAGCGGTAAGCGCCGAAACCGATGAGGCGATCCTGCCCCAGATCGAACGCGCTCACCGTCACCAGCGGGGCCATGAACGGCTCGATCGCATCGAGGCCGCTATCGTCGGGGACAAGGTGGCGGATATGGTCGAGCCGCGAATAGACCTTCGCCTGCGCCCGGATGCTGGCCGCCTCGACCACGTCACGCGACCAGATCTTCATCGCGTCCGACCGCTCAAGCCCGATGTCGAGCGAGCGCCGGATATAGCGCTGCGTCGCAGCGGGAAACGCCGCGAATTCCTTCATTTCCGCCAGCGTCATCGCGCCGTCTGCTGGTCTCCCACTCGTCGCCATAACCCGCTTACCTTTCGACCTTCTGCCCCTCCCGAACAGTTTGCGCCAATGCCATGAGCAAAAGCTTAACCGCTCGTTCGGCCCCTGGGTCGAAAGGCACCATGATTTTTGCTGCGATGCAACAAGTTTTGCGACGAACCGCGCTCAATGGCAGCTTTTCGTGCGAGATCAAGCATAATCAGCGGTTCTTGCGGTGTTTTTCCTCCTCCGCATCGAATCCCGAGGATTCCGCCGGCTCATGCGTGTCGCCGGGCCTGGTGATGGCGGGCGGATCCGATGCGTCCATGGAATCCTCGACGGCCTTGTCGAGCGCCTTGTCCAATGCCTTGTCGCCCGCCTTTTCGTCGTTCGTGGCGATCCCGGTCATCGCTGTTTCTCCTGCTGTTGTGATTGCAGGAAGAACAACCGGGCAGTGGGTGGGGTTCCGGCGCGCGCTCAGCGGATGGTGAGGCCGGAGACGAACGGCCCGACCATGAGATCCGCCTGCTCGGGAACGGTCATCGGCCTGCCGCCGATGCGCAGCCCGTCGATGGTCACATTTCGAACCGCGGTTTCGGCGGAAAGACCGCTGATGATCGAGGCGCTGGGCATCCCCTCGCCTGTGAAGCCGATGTTACGCAACGTCACGCCGTCGATGCCGCGCCCGGCCGCCTTGTTGTAGCGGGCGTTGTGGCCGGCAATGATATTGATCAGCTTGCCTTCCTCGATGCGATCGACGCGGATGTCGCTGAAGCGGATGTTGCGCACCAGCGTGCGGTCTCCGGAATAGATCGCGATGGCGCCTTCCCAGTCGGGATCGTCCTCATCGAGGTTGGCGATGTCGATATTCTCGAAGGTCACGTTGCGGATCGTGCGTGGCTGCTCCAGATCGCCGAAATGGCCGACATAGAGCGCGTGGGCGACGTCGTTCCAGATGCGCATGTTGCGCACATTGATGTCGAATGTGTCGCCCGGCGGATTGGGATCGGGAATGCCGGTGCGCGCGGCGCGCTGCCGGCAGAGCGGACAATCGGCAACGGCATAGACCACCACCGCATCGTCCGACACGCGCAGATAGCCGTCCTCCACCGTCACGTGGCGTGAGGTGGAGATGTTGATGCCGTCTGACCATTTGCCCGAGGTGAAGCCGGTGACGTCACGCACGCCGACGCTTTCCGAATTGCGGATGTTCATCACCCGCGCGGCATCCTTGCGATCGCTGTTGACGAGGATGAGGTTCGCGATCTCCACATCGCGCGCCTGTTCGAGATCGATCGCACGACCCGGATCCCACAGCAACCCGCGACCGCTGATCTTCACGTCGCGCACGCCCTCCAGTGCGAACGCGCCCTTCAGCACCGCACCGCCGGCCATGTGGATGCGGTCACCCGAGTGCACCGGAAAGGCGTCGCTTCCCTCGGGCGGAACATGCAGCCCCGGCCCGAAATAGCGCACATTGGCGCCCGCCGGGCGCGGCGCCGGTGGTGCGCCCGCGAGGATGTGAAGATTGTGCAGCCGGTCATCGTCGAACTGGAGCGAGAAGCGTTCGGGCCGCGTCAGCGTCATGCGGACGATCGGGCCGCTGCGCTGCGGGCGGACCGTGCTCGACCGGGGCGCGACCGACACCGTGTCGAAGCGGCCATTATTCTTCATGACCTCGATCTCCACCGTCCCGGCGAAATCGAAATAGACCATCGAGGCGTTCTGCTTGGTGTCGGTATCGACCTGTACCCGATACTCGTACAGATCCTGCCACGGTCCGCCGGGCGTACGCACGCGCACGGTGTAGTCGTCGTTGATCGCCGTATACATCAGCTCGGGAACGACCGGGTAGACGTGCAGCCTGTCTTGCGACTGCGCGGCGCAAGGGAGAGCTGCTGCGGCAAGCATGATGGCCGCCGCGGCGTGTGCCAGCCGCCTGAGGCGGTATGTCATCCCTTCATCCTCCCCTCACGGCATCATCGGACCGGTATCATCGGTAGCCGCGGCGCCTGCTGAATCGGAGCAACTGATATCGATAACAGATATGCCATGCAAGACGGTCTGATTGCAGGTGGTGCGCGGCGTTCCGTGGACCGTGCGGCGCTCCATTCGACCAACGTCATTGAACCTTCGACCTGCGCCATGGGCGGCAACGGATTTTCAGCATCGGTTACGGTAGAAACGACCCATGCTCGCACCTTCCGCCCGCGCGCGGCCGCCGGCTTTGAGCCGGGAAGTCGCGCTTTACTCGATACTCGGATTCTGGCTGTTCTACGTGATCATCGTCACCACGCGGGCGGCGGTGATGGATTTTCCGAGCCAGTCCGAAATGGCCGCGCGCCGCGCAGTGGTCACCGTCTTCGGCATCGTGGTCACCTGGGTGGTCTATCTGCTGCTCAAGCGCGTCGACCATCGACCGCTGGGCACGCGTATCGCGACCGCCTTCGTCGCGGCGCTGCCGGCCGCCTGCGCGATCGCGCTGTTCAACTATTATATCTTCAACATCTATGATCCGGTGACGCTGTTCGACGAAGCCGAGCATGCGATGAGCAGCGAGACCTCGATGCTGAAGGAGGTCGCCGAGCTTGCGATCTCACGCTATTTCTTCCTCATCGCCTGGGCGGCGATCTATCTGGCGATCTCCTACGCTGGTGAGGTCCGTGCCGCCGAACGCCGTGCCGCCGCCTTCCAGCAGGCGGCGCAGGCGGCGGAGCTCCGCTCGCTGCGCTACCAGGTCAACCCGCACTTCCTGTTCAACACGCTGAACTCGCTGTCGTCGCTGGTGATGACCGATCGCAAGGCGGATGCCGAAGCGATGATCATGAACCTCTCGACCTTCTACCGCACCTCGCTGTCCGGCGATCCGCTGGACGATGTGCCGCTGGAGGAGGAGGTGCGGCTGCAGCGCCTCTATCTCGACATCGAACGGGTGCGTTTCCCCGATCGGCTGCGCGTGGAGATCGACATTCCCGAAAGCCTGCAGCGCGCCTGCGTGCCGGGGTTGATCCTCCAGCCGCTGGTCGAGAACGCACTGAAATATGGCGTGTCGCGAGCCCGCACTGCGGTGACGATCGCGATCACTGCGCGCGAGGACAAGGATCGGATGGTGCTGTCGGTGATCGATGACGGCCCGGGCGGCGCCGGTGGGCATGGCGCGGGCATCGGCCTTGCCAATGTTCGCGACCGGCTGGCGACCCGCTTCGGCGATCGCGCCTCGCTCGATGCGGAAGCCCGCCCCGAAGGCGGCTTTGCCGCGGTTCTCAAGCTGCCGGTGGTGAAGAATGGCTGCTGAAAACATGCTGACCACATTGATCGTCGATGATGAGCCGCTGGCGATCGAACGCCTGCAATTGCTGTGCGCCGCGGAGAAATCGCTGTCGCTGGTGGGCACCGCGAGCGATGGTGCCGCCGCACTGCGCCTCGCCGCGGCGCTCAAGCCCGATCTGATCCTGCTCGATATCGCCATGCCCGAGGTCGACGGCATCACCGTCGCCCGCCGCGTGGGCGAGGCCGCGCTATCCGCCGGGGCGCCTGCGCCGGCGATCATCTTCGTCACCGCCTTTGATGGTTTTGCAGTGGAGGCTTTCGATTTGGCAGCCGTCGATTATCTGCTGAAGCCGGTCGCGCCGGACCGGCTGTCGCGCGCGGTTGCGCGCGTTACCGAGCGCCGCAGCAACGGACTCGCCGAGGCGCAGCGCCCGGTGACGCCGCTCCGCCCTGCTGAGCTATCGGATTATGCCCAGGAATTCTGGGTGCCGCACCGGTCGGAACTGGTTCGCATCGCCGCCGGAGACATCCAGCGCATCGATGCCGAGCGGGATTATATGCGGTTGTCGCTGGGCGACCGCAGCTTCCTGCTCCACCAGACGATCACCGCGCTTGAGGCGCGGCTCGATCCGGCGATGTTCGTGCGCCTGCATCGCTCCACGATCGTGCGCCGCAACCGCATCCAGCGGCTGCGGCATGACGGGCTGGGCGTCTGGTATGCGGTGCTGGTCGATGGCGAGGAGGTGCGGATCGGCCGCACCTATCTGGCGAACGCCAAGAAGATCGCCGGCCGCTGAAACAAAGAACCCCGGTCCGAAGGGATGGACCGGGGTTCTTCGATCATCACGGCATGCGGGGCCGCGGCCCGCGCCTGCGCGCATCGGCGCGGTCAGCGCGCGGATTCGACATCCATGGTCGACAGCATCGCCTGACGCTGGCCCGAACGGGCATTCATCACAAGACGCTCGACGCTACTGGTCGTGCGGGCGATGCTTTCCTTGCGGCAGCGGTCGACGCGCTTCGCTTCGAACAGGTCGCGATGGGCATAGCCGCCGCAGACCTGCACGCTCGCACGACGAATGCGGCTGTTGAGCTGGGCGACGCCGGCCTCGGTCGAAAGATCGAGATCGCCGGTGTGAACCGCCCGGGTGCGGGGGGCCTGGGCGAAAGCGGGCGCAGTGGCGCCGGTGGCGAACAGGGCTGCGACAAGCGCGAGTGACGTGAAACGGGCGATCATCTTCAATCTCCTCAACCTGGTGGGCCGGCCGAAGGGGGATGGCCGGTGCGGGCGGGGCCAGAAGCCTCGGGACTTCCTTCCGGCCCCGCCGCGCAAACCCTGATTAGGCGAGGTCGCCGGGCCGATCAGTTCAGCTTCGATCAGGCTGTCTGGCGGATCGGCAAAGCGACGGGCGGTCTACGGGGATAGACGAACGGCCGGAGTGCGATCGTTTCGGCAGCGTCATTGCCGCAATGCGCATCGACAAACGACATGACGCGATTCGGATGCTGTCCGTCGATCCGCCATCGCCGGCCGGCCAAACGCAAAAACGCCCCCGGTTCCTCAACGGAACCGGGGGCGCGGGGACGTCGCCGGGCGGGGCCAACCGGGTCGGCGACCATGGGGCGCACACGAACACCCCATGTCTTGAGATTGGTTCAGCGGGCGATCACCCGCAGGCTTTCGCGTACCGCGAGGCGCTGGTCCTTGCCGGCGCGCACGGCCACGACGATCTCGTCGGCGTGGCGGCGCGCGGTGGTCACGGCGTCGCGGTGGCAGCTTTGGACCTTTGCCGACTGCGAAAGGCTCATCCGGCCAAGGCGCCCGCAGACGTTGGTCGCGGCAGCCCGAATGCGGCTTTGCAGTCGCTTGACGTCATCATCGCGGCGCAGATCAAGATCAGCCAGTTGGACCTGGCTGGTACGCGGCTCGAAAGCGGTTTCGACCGGAGCAGCGAAGGCGGGGGTGGCAACGAGGCTCGCTGCGATTGCCGCAAAAGAGGCGCGGCGGATGGACGTGAACATCTTGATCCTCCTTGAACGCGGCGCCGCGGCGCCTGATGGGGGCGCTCTACGCTGGCGGCTGCAGGGCTTCATCCGCGCTTCGACGGAGGCGCCGCCTCGTTCGGCAAGCGCGGGGACAAGCGACGAACCGTCCAACCGCGTCGACCGGCGACATGATCGAATGCCGATACGGTCTCTTGTGAAACGATATTACAGAAAAAAGGCGGGGTGCGATCCCGTTCCGGAATCGCACCCCGCTCGATTATGCCATTACCGGTTCGACGCCGAGGCGTCGAACCGGGTTGTCACCGCATCAAAGCACGAAGTCCGCGGTGATCAGGCTGCCGCCGTCCGCGACCGAAACGAGGATCGCGAAGTCGGCGATGCCGTCACCGTTCACATCGCCGCGCACCTCCTGGAAACCGCCGATCGTGCTGGAGACCAGCTCGCCCGCAGTTCCGGTGAAAGCGGAAACCAAGGTGAAGGCGCCACCGGCCGCGCCGGAGTCGATCGCGCTGAGATCGATCAGGTCGCCTTCGGCCCGATTGAAATCGCGGATCACGTCACGCAGCGCCGGCGTGCTGTCGGAGGTGGCCTCGAAAACGAAGCGGTCGGCGCCGGTGCCGCCCAGGAAGGTGTCGCGGCCGGCCCCGCCGACGAGGATGTCGTCGCCGGCTTCGCCGAGCAGCACATCGTCGCCTTCGCCACCGGTCAGACGGTCATTGCCGTCGCCGCCGCGCAGCGTGTCGGCCCCGGTGCCGCCATCGACCACGTCATCGCCGCCGCCGCCATAAACGATGTCCGCGCCGGCACCGCCGGTGATCGTGTCATTGCCTTCCTCGCCCAGCAGCTTGTCGGCACCATCGCCGCCGTCGAGAATATCGGCGCCATCGCCGCCGCGCAGTGTGTCGTCGCCGGCCTCACCGACAAGACGATCGTCACCGGCATAGCCATAGACGGTGTCATTGCCGGCGCCGCCGAGGATCGTGTTGACGCCATTGTCGCCAAGCAGCGTGTCGTCGAACGCCGAACCGATGAGGTTTTCAATCGCGGTATAGCGATCGCCGAGCGCTTCGCCGAGCAGGCCACGGCCGGCAAGGAGCGAGGCCCGAACCGCTTCGCTCGCCGCGGCATAGCTGGCGGTGTCGATGCCGTCGCCGCCGACGAGCTGGTCGGCACCCAGGCCGCCGAGCAGCAGATCGTCGCCCGCGCCGCCTTCGAGCCGGTCGTCGCCACCGAGGCCGAAGATCGTGTCGTTGTAGATCGTGCCGGTCAGCGTCTCGCCGGCGGCGGTGCCGGTGATCGTCTCCCCGATCGCGTCGGGGATGTTGAGCAGCGCGACCTGCGGGTCATGGTCGGTCGGGCGGTTCGGCCCGGCGGGCTGCTCGGCATTGATGTGGACCGAGTCATATTGCGCGCCGCCCAGCAGGCCGCCGGACACGAGGATATGGTCGATCTGCTGCGAATTGCCTTCGAAGACGTAGGAGTAGCGCTCTTCTTCCGGCAGCAGCGTGTTGAGGTCGGTCATCACGCCGCCCGCGGTCAGCGTGCCGATCGCGGCCTCGTAGGTGAAGCCGTTGAAGTCACCGAACACCGCATAGTTGGCATTCGGATCGGTCAGCAGTCCGGCATCGATATAGTCGCGCACCGCCTGCGCCTGCGCGGTGCGCGAGGCATCGCCCGCGTCCGCCGGCGGCTGGGTCGCGCCCCACAGCGTATCGCTGCCGAGACGTGACGTGGAGTGCATGTTGATCGCGGTGATCGTCTCGCCGTTGAACTGGAAGTTCACGACCAGCGGCTTGCGGCTGCCGTCATAGGCAGGATCGGTCAGGATCGCCGCCTCGCCGAGCACGCTGACGCGATCGGCGTTGTAGAGGAAGCCGTTGCGGATGTTGCCGCCCGGCTCGCCGCCGGTCGAACCCGCGCTGCTCGGCGTCACCTCGATATAGACATAGTTGGGGCCGCCGATCTCGGCGATGGCGTCGATCAGGCCCTGCGCTGTGACATAGCCGGACAGGTCCGAACCGCTGCCGGCACCGTCGCCGTCCTGGATTTCCTGCACCGCGATGATGTCCGGCGCCCGCAGGTTGAAGACGATGTCGTCCGCCAGAAGGTCGAACTTGCCGTCGCCCGGATCGAGATTTTCGAGGTTGTAGGTCGCGACCGACAGATTGTCCGAATCGCCGACGAGGTCGGTGGTTTCGGCCTCCAGCGGGGCGGCATCGACTTCCAGCGTCACCGCCTGGGTGACGAGCACTTCATAGCTCTGGAAGTTGTAATTCACGACGCCGGTGACCGAGCTGAGCTGGTCGCCCTGCGTGTAGTTCGGATTGTAGCCCGCGAAGATCGTGCTGTCGTCGTCGATCTGGATGCGCTCGGGGTTGTAGTCGCCCTCCGAGATGGTGATGCCGCCGCGATCGTTGACGCCGGTCGCGCCCGACCCGCCCGAGGCGACGACCTGCGTCTCGCCGAAGCCGTTGGTGCCCGATGTGACCAGCGGATTGTCGATGGTGACGAGCATGCCTTCCAGCGACTCGTAGAAGTCGATGCCGTCATTCTCGGGATCGAAGACGGTGAAGCCGTCATCGTCGATGATCTCGCTCGGGGGCAGGATGCCGCCGGGCACGTCGCCGATCAGCACCGCCTGCGGCAGCGCGTGGATCACCGGCACCGAAGACCCGTCGACGTCGATCACGACGCCGCTCTGGTTGATCTGGGTGACAGTGAGGCCGCCGGCGCCCGGCAGGAACCCGTTGACCGTGCCCGTCACCGTCGCCTGATAGCCGACCGCGACGGTCGGCGCCGTGCCGGTGAAGACGAAGATGCCATCCGAGGTGCGGGCATTGCCGTCACCGGTCGCGTCCTGGAGGTAATAGCCGTTGCTCGCCACCGCGGTGACGATGCCGGTGGTGATCACGACCTGGCCGGCATAGGCCGATGCGTGGCTCTCGCCCTGCACCTCCATGATCGTGCGCGCGACGGGATCGTCGTTGATGATCGTGCCGGTCGCGGTGCCGTCGGCGATGCTGATATTGCCGACCGGGTTGGAGAGCGAAATGGTCAGCGTCTCATTGCCCTCACCCGCCGTGTCGCCGGCAACCGGGATGGTGACGGTGGCGACGTTGGAGCCTTCCGCGAAGGTGACGGTGCCGGTCAGCACCGCGCCGGCGCCGAGATCGTCGGCATCGGCGGTGCCATAGTCGACGGTGAAGTCGACGCTGGCCTCGCTGCCGAGGCCGCCCGCGCGGCGAACCTCGAAAACGAGGTTGACGGTGCCGGCATCGCCTTCGGTGACGCTGGCGTCACGCACGGTGATGAGCCCGGGCTGGTCCGCACCGATGAAGTCCTGCCCGCCATTGATCTGGCCGGGGGTGCCTGCCGAAGGGGCGGCCCAGACGAAATCGTCGGCAACCGCGCCCGAACCGGTCAGTTGCAAGGTCAGGCCGGCGGGATCGCTGCCGTTCTGGACGACGCCGACATCGACGCTGGTCAGCCCTTCGGCCGGCCCGTTGACCGCGGTCAGCACGCCTTCATAGGACAGGAACTGGACGACCTGGCCCGAAGCGTTGACCAGTGCGAAACCGTCCGGCGACCCGTTCTGCAGGCCGGGGGCATTGAAGGCGATGGCGCCATAGCCATCGTCCTGATCGGGAACGATGCCGCTCAGCGCGATCGGCGAGCCATAGGTGCTGCTGTTGCCGCCATTGTAGAGGACGATCGTCCAACCGGTGAGGTCGGTGCCCGCCGGCGCCGCGACTTCGATGAACTCGTTCGCGTCGGTGCCGTCATTGTCATAGTGGAATTCGTTGATGAACACCGCGCCGGGAACGATCGGCGCGAAATCGTCATTCTCGATCGTGCCGGTCGCGATGCCGTCGCTGATCGTCGCGCCGCCGGTGGCGTTGCCGAGCGTGATGGTGAACGTCTCGTCGGGCTCGATGTCCGCGTCGCCGGCCACTTCCAAGGTGATCGTCCGCGTCGTTTCGCCATCGGCGAAGTCGATCGTGCCGGTCAGCACCGGCGAGACGAAGTCGGCGGCATCGGTGGTGCCGAGATCGATCGTGTAGTCGGCCGAAACCGCGCCGGTGCTGCCGCCCGCGCGGGTGATGGTGAAGGTGATCGCGGTGGTGCCGGTGTCGCCCTCGACGACGCTCTGGTCGGCGATGGAGAGCATGCCGGGGTTGCCGCCGGCGCCGGCCGCATCGCTGGTGACGAGGATGTCGTCGATGCCGACCCACTCGTCATTGCCGACGGCGTTGGTGGTGATCACCCGGATCTCGAGCGTGGCGGCGTTGTTGGCGTCTGCCGGCAAGGTCACATTGACCGCGGTGACCAGCGTCGCGGCATTGGCCGTGGTCGCGTCCGCGATGTATCCGTCCGGCAGGTTGGTCCAGGCGCTGGTGCCGCTGATGCGATACTGCACCGCGATCTGCTGGATGGCGTTGTCGCTCGATGAATCGAGGTCGCGCGCGTTGAAGCTGAACTGGATGTTCTCGCGGCCGGTCGCGTCGAGATGGATCACGATATAGGGCGCGTCGGCTGTGCCGGAGCCTTGCAGCGCGATCGTGGGGTTGTCGATCGCAAACTCGGCGACCCCGCCGGTGGCGAAGTTGGTGTTGGTCTGGTTGGTGTTTACGTCGACGACGAGGCCAGTGTCATTGGCGGTCAGCGTGCGGGGATCGGTGCCGGTAGCGCCGGTCAGTTCGTCGCCGCGATAGCCCATGATGCTCGGCACCAGCGACCAGTCGTCATTGGCATCGAGCAGCGACCCATTGGACCAATCCTGCGAAAAATTGCCCGTCGACAGGTCGAAATACGCAGTGCTCATACACACGTCCCCTTATGTCCGCGGCGCCCGGCATGGCACACGCGACGTCCCAAAATCGACCCCGCTTAAGGGTGGCTTGCGACAGATGCATGACGCTCAGGGGAGCGCCACACCATCCTCTCCATTTGCCCCCTGCGCCTCTCCGGATAGTCGCGCGACCACCGTGGTCGCGGCGACGTCCATCGTCACATTGCCAACCGTGCGCACCAGATCGGGCAGCATTTCCACGGCGATCAGCAGCGCAAGCGGTGCGATCGGCACGCCCATCGCCGCCGCGATCGGCACGATCGAGGTGAGGAAGCTCACCTGGCCTGGCAGGCTGACGGCACCCATGGTGGTGATTGCGGCCACGACCACGCCGGTGGCCAGCGCGGTGACGCTCAGTTCGTGCCCGAACCAGTGCGCGACATAGATGGCGACGGCGATGTTCATCACCGGCCCCGTCGCGCGGAACAGTGCCACGGCGAGCGGCAGGGTTACGGCAGAGGTGGTTTCGCTGACGCCGACCCGTTCCGCCGATTTCAGCATCTGCGGCAGGGTGGCGAGCGAGGATTGAGTGCTGAGCGCCACCGCTTGCGCCGGCAGCACGGCCCGCGCGAAGCGGGCCAACCGCACCCGCCCGCCGTAGCGGGCGATCGGATAGGCCGTCAGCGAGACGACAAGGCCGACGCCACCGACGATGACGATGTAATGAAGCAGCGCACCAATCGCGGCGCTGCCGGCACGAATGCCGACCGCGAAGGCCAGCGCGAATACGCCCACAGGCGCCAGCAGCAGCACCCAGCCGACCATCACCAACATCGCTTCCGAAACCGCATCGAAGAAGCCGATGATGCGCTCCCTTCGGTCCGCAGGCAGCATCGTGCTGGCGATCGCGAACAATGTGGTGAACAGGATCAGCGGCAGGAAATTGTCTTCCGCTGCCGCCGCGATCGGGTTGGTCGGCACGATCGACCGGAGGAATTGCGAGAGCGGCGGCGGCGGCGCAACATCCACCGTGGTCCCGCCCAGCGCCGTCTTGAGCGCAGCCGCGGATTCGGCGGGCATGGGCCACAGGTCGAGCGCCAGTGGCGTGAGGATCGCGCCCAGCGCGGACGACGTCCAAAGCAGGGCGAGGAACAAGGCGACCGCCTTCAGCGCCATCCCGCCGCCCCGCGCGCTCTCGGCAGTGCGGCCGATGCCGGTGACGAGCAGCGCGACGACCAGCGGGATGATCGTCATTCTCAGCGCATCGAGCCACACCCCGCCCACCGGATCGGCGACATCGAGCGCCGCCTCCCACCCCAGCCGGGCGCCGACGATGCCGAGGATGACGCCGGCGAGAAGTGCGATGAGGATGCGGGTCGGTTGGGACATCCTGCCAGTCATATCGCGCCGCAGCACGGCGCGATAGCGGCTTGCGATGGCGCGGCGGCTCCCGCATCCTTCCGTCGTGATCCTGCCCAACACGCCCCAGCATGCCGGGCATGTCGCCGGCCATTATGACGAGCTGGATCGCGTCTATCGCGAATGCTGGGGCGAGCATGTCCATCACGGGCTGTGGACCAGCGGACGCGAGACGCCGGAACAGGCGGTGGAGGCATTGATCGACATGGTGGCGGACCGGCTCGCCATCGCGCCGGGCATGGCCTGCGCGGATATCGGCTGCGGTTATGGCGGCACCGCGCGGCGGATCGCGCTGACGCGCGGCGCGACCGTGCAGGGCTTCACCCTCTCCGCCGAGCAGGCGCGCTATGCCGCCCATCACGCGCTGCCGGCCGTATCGGTGACGGTACGCGACTGGCTGGCCAACGACTTGCCCGACGCCATGTTCGACCGCGCCTGGTCGATCGAGAGCAGCGAGCATATGGTCGACAAGCTGCGTTTCTTCAACGAGGCACATCGCGTGCTTCGGCCCGGCGGCCGCTTCGCTGTCTGCGCATGGCTGGCGGAGACCGGCGCCTCGCCGCGCAAGGTACGGCATTTGCTCGAGCCGATCTGCCGCGAGGGCCGGCTGCCGTCGATGGGCACGCGCGAGGAGTATGAGGCGATGGCACGGGCGGCGGGCTTCGTCGCGCTCGGCTATGAGGATATCAGCCGCCGCGTTGCGAAGACCTGGACGATCTCGGGTCGGCGCTTCCTCGGCAAGCTCGTGACCGATCGCTGGTATCGCCGGCTGCTGCGCGACGCCGAGAACCGTGTCTTCGCGCTCAGCGTGCCGCGGCTCATCCTCGCCTACCGCACCGGCGCGATGCGCTACGGCGTCTTTCTGTGGGAAAAGCCGCGCTGACCGGCAGTTTACCAAAGCGCCCGCGCTCCCTATGTGCGCGGGCATGGCGGCACCTATACTTTCCTATGAGGATCTCGGCATCGTGCAGGGATCCGGCTGGCTTTTCCGGCATCTCGATATCTTCGTCGGCGAACGCGACCGGCTGGCGCTGATCGGGCGCAACGGCGCGGGCAAGTCGACCTTGCTCAAGCTGCTCGCGGGCAAGATCGACAGCGACGAGGGCCGCCGCACGATCGTGCCGGGCACCCGCGTGATCCTGCTGGAGCAGGAACCCTCGCTCGCGGGCCACGCGACATTGCGTGACTATGCGCTCGCCGGGCCGGACGCGCCCGAGGCGCATGAGGTGGAGGCGATCGCCGACCAGATCGGCATCGACCTTTCCCGCGAGGCGGCGACCGCTTCGGGCGGCGAGCGCCGCCGTGCGGCGATCGCGCGTGCGCTGGCGATGGATCCGGACGTGCTGCTGCTCGACGAGCCGACCAACCATCTCGACATCGCTGCGATCGACTGGCTGGAAGGCTGGCTGCAGCGTTTCTCCGGCGCGTTCGTCGCGATCAGCCACGACCGCACCTTCCTCACCCGCCTGACCCGCCAGACGTTGTGGATGGACCGCGGCAGCATCCGCCGCGCTGAGATCGGCTTCGGCGGGTTCGAGGCGTGGACCGAGAAGGTATTCGAGGAAGAACAGCGCAACGCCGAGCGGCTCGACGCCAAGCTCAAGATCGAGGAGCATTGGCTGCAGCGCGGCGTCACCGGCCGCCGCCGGCGCAACCAGGGGCGCCTCGCCAAGCTCAAGGAAATGCGCGCGCAACGCGCCTCGATGATCGGGCCGCAGGGCACCGCCGCGCTCGCCATCGGCAGCGACGACGTCCGCACCAAGGTGGTGATCGACGCCGAGGGCGTCACCAAGCGTTTCGGCGACCGCGCGGTGATCAAGGATTTCACATTCCGCGTGACGCGGGGCGACCGCATCGGCGTGGTCGGCGGCAATGGCGCGGGCAAGACGACCTTGCTCCGCCTGCTGACCGGCGAGCTCGAACCCGACGAGGGGCGGATCAAGCTGGCCAAGACGCTGGATGGCGTGATCATCGACCAGCAGCGCAGCTTGATGGCGCCGGATAAGCGCGTGCGCGACGTGCTGGCCGATGGTGGCGACTGGATCGAGGTGCTTGGCGAGAAGAAGCACGTCCACGGCTATCTCAAGGAATTCCTGTTCGAGCCGTCGATGGCCGACGCGCGCGTCGGCACCTTGTCGGGCGGCGAGCGCTCGCGCGTGCTGCTCGCGCGCGAGTTCGCGCGGCGCAGCAACCTGCTGGTGCTCGACGAGCCGACCAACGATCTCGACATGGAGACGCTGGACCTGCTGCAGGAGGTGATCGCCGACTATGACGGCACCGTCCTCATCGTCAGCCACGACCGCGACTTCCTTGATCGCACCGTCACGGTGACCCTGGGCCTCGATGGATCGGGCAAGGTCGATATCGTCGCCGGCGGCTATGAGGATTGGGAACGCCAGCGCGCGCCGAAGCAGGAGCCGAAGCGACCCTCTGCTCCCAAAGCAGATGCGCCTGCCGCTCCCAAGGCGAAGACCAAGCTGAGCTACAAGGACCAGCGCGACCTCGACCAGTTGCCGGCGCGCATCGAGGAACTGGAAGCCGCCATCGCCCGCGACGAGAAGGCGCTGGCCGATCCGGATCTCTACACCAAGAACCCGGACCGCTTCGCTGCGCTGACCAAGGCGATCGACAAGGCCCGCGACGACAAGGATGCGGCTGAGATGCGCTGGCTGGAGCTGGCGGAAATGGCGGAAGCTTTGGGGTGATTTGATAGTCCTCCCCGGCGCGATGCGCCGGGGAGGACATGATCTCACGCCGCCTTGATCCAGGCGTCGACCTGCGCTTCCAGCATCGTCAGCGGCATCGCGCCCTGGCGCAGGATTTCATGGAATGCCTTCAGGTCGAACTTTTGGCCCAGCGCCGCCTGCGCCTTTGCCCGCGCGCGGGTCCAGGCGATGTGGCCGATCTTGTAGCTCAGCGCCTGGCCACCCTGCGTGCAATAGCGTTCCACCTCGCGCTGGCAGCGGGGGCGGGCGAAGCCGGTGGTGGTGACGAGATAGTCAGTCGCGCGCGCGACGTCCCAGCGCTTGGTGTGGATGCCGGTATCGACCACCAGCCGCGCCGCGCGAAACAGGAAGGATTGCAGATAGCCCGCCCGTTCCAGCGGGTTGGCATAGGCCTTCAACTCGTCGGCAAGCTGCTCCGCATATAGCGCCCAGCCTTCGGAATAGGCCGAGAAGAAGCCGATCTTGCGCAATGTCGGGATATCCTTCGACTCCTGCGCGATGCTGATCTGCAGGTGATGGCCCGGCACGCCTTCGTGATAGGTCAGCGAAGGCAGCGAATATTTCGGCCAGTCGCCGACATCCTTGAGATTGATGAAATAGATCGCCGGGCGCGAGCCATCCAGCGCGGCGCGGTGATAATAGCCGTTGGAAGCGCCGTCCTGGATCTCCACCGGCACCGCGCGGATCTCAAGCGGCTGCGTCGGCAAGGTCGCAAACGCCTGCGGCAGCTTGGCGTACATCGCCTTCACGCCCTCGTTGAGCCCGGCGAGCAGTGCCGCCTTGCCTTCCGGCGTCCCCGGATAGAGCTGCGCCGGGTCGACGTTCAGCGCCGCCAGCCGCTCGCCGATGCCGCCCTTGGTGAAGCCCTGCGACTTCAGGATCTTGTCCAGCTCGGCGCTGATCTCGGCGACCTGCTGGAGGCCCATCTGATGGACCTGCTCGGCGGTGAAGTCGGTGGTCGTCGCCTGCTGGATTGCCGCCTGATAGATGGCGTCGCCATCGGGCAGGCGCCAGTCGCCGTCCCCCGGCCTGGTTGTCGGGCGCAGCGCCTTCATGAGCGCAATCTGGCGGTCGAGCGCCGGATAGACCTTGGTCTCGACGATCGACGCGGCCTTGCCCGCCCAGTCGCCCGCGATGCCCTTCGCTGCCGCGCGGTCGGCGAGCGACTTCACCATGCTGGAGGTGGGGGCGGGCTGGCTGCGCAGCGCCGCCATCTGGCTCAGGGTCAGGTCGATCGACCAGCCGGGCGCGAGGAAGCCGCGCGCGGCCTCGTCCTTCTGCACCGCGCTGTCCTGGTCGAGCACGGTGGCGAACGCTTCCAGCCGCGAGAGATAGGCGTCGCTATCCTCCCGCGTCGCGATGGTGTGCGCGGTGTTGAGGAAGTCGGGGATCGAGAAATAGGCGCCGCCCTGCTGGAAGATCCGATAGGGCCGGATCACCGAATCGAGCTGGAACTTCTCGGGCGCGGTCGTCTGGTTGCGCAGCGAGTAGAGGATGACCTCGCGGTTGAGCGCCGCTGCCGGCGACAATGTCTTGGCATCGACCGCCTCGACCGAAGCGATCGCCTTCTTCGTCTCGGCGAGTTCACGCATCCGCTCTGCGGCCGTGGCGTCGGACAGTTTCGCCTTCAGGCTCGCATTGGCGCCCTTGTCGAGCCCCAGCGAGCTGGCCATCTCGGGCGAGCGCTTCACCGCATCATTGAAGATCTCCTCGAAGCGCGCGTTGAGCGCGGCATCGCCAGTCGCCGGCTGCGCGAACACCCGGCCGGGCACCATCGACAGCGCGACGCTGGCGGTGCCGGCCGCGAGAAAATGACGACGATCCATGAAAGCTACCCTTTACTGATTGTTTCTGAACCGCGTTGAGCCACAGAGCGCGCGCCGGGTCGAGGGCTGTTCGACGGATGTCAGGCGAGCGGCAGCCGCACCTCCGCCTCCAACCCGCCGATCGCGGCGCGGCCGAAGTGTAAGGTGCCGCCCATCTGGGTGGTGAGCGCGCGGACGATGGCGAGGCCGAGGCCGGCACCCGCACCGCTGCCTCGATCCCGCGAGGGATCGAGGCGGTGGAACGGTTCGGCGAGGCGGTCGAGCTGGTCGGGGGGGACGCCGGGGCCGTCGTCCGCGACGATCAGCCGGGCGATGCCGCCGGCCTGTTCGATGCGGACGTCGGCAAGGCTTCCGTGGCGCAGTGCATTGCCGACGAGATTGTCGAAGATGCGGTCAAGCGCGAGGGGAGGGGCGCGGACAACCAGCTTGGCGTCGACGGGTGCCGCCAGCATCACCGTTTGCCCCATCTCGCGCCGCGCTGCGACCAGCCGCACCACCGCGGCGAGCAGGTCCACCGGCGCGCTGCGCATCGGTTCGGCGGCGTCGGCACCGCCGCCGCGCTCCCTGTCGAGCGCCGCGAACAGCAGCGTGTCGTCGACCAGCATCGCCATCTCGCCGATATCGGTGATCGCGCGCGCGCGCTGCGCCTCATCGTCGATAAATTCGGCGCGGAGGCGCAGGCGGGTGAGGTAGGTGCGCAGATCATGAGCGATAGCCGCCAGCATCCGCGTGCGTTCGGCCATCAGTCCGGCGATGCGGCCCTTCATCTCGTTGAACGCGCGCGCCAGTTCGCGCACGTCGCGCGGGCCCTGCACTGGCAGATCGGGCGTATCGCCGCCGGCGGCGAAGCCGCGTACCCCGGCAGCGACGCGGCTGATCGGCCGCGCCGTCTGCCGTACCGCAAGCAGCAGGATGAGGATCAGCACGACGCCGCCCACGGTGGCGAGCAGCGAGCGGCGGCGCAGATAGGTGCGCATCCCCGCGGAGGGCTGGCCCTCAACGATCAGCCAGCCGCCATCGCGCAACGGCACGGTGACGCGGACGAGCGCGAGGAGACGGCCGGGGCCGCTGCGATCGCCGAACCAGCGGCCGAGCGGCCCGCGGCGGACGTCGATTCGCACCGGCCGGTCGAGATTGGCTCGATAGCTGCCGGCGAGCGCCTGCAGGACCGCGCCCAACGCGCCGCGACGCGGTGGCGGCGCGGCGTCGGCGAGGCGCGCGGTGAACAATGCGCCATCGAACGCCTCGACGATCCTCGCGCGCCGCGCCGGCGGCTGCGCCTCGATCGTTTCGACCATCGCGGCGAGCTGGGTGGGGCGGGGGAGGCTGTAGGGGCGTCCCGCCTCGCCGCCATCGGGATAGCCCAGCGACGCAACGATCGCCAATTGCAGCAGCACGAAGCCGACGATCATGATCGCGCCTAGCCGCATCGTCAGGTTGGCTGCGAGCGACATCGCATCAGCCCTGATCGACCGGCGCCGCCAGCACATAGCCGCCGCCACGCACCGTCTTGATCAGCTCACGCCCACTCTCATGCACCGCCAGCTTGGCGCGTAACCGGCTGAGCTGGACGTCGATCGTGCGGTCAAACGGCTCGGCATTGCGGCCGCGCGTCCAGTCGAGCAACTGGTCGCGGTTCAGCACGCGCTGCGGGTGGCGGACGAAGCAGAGCAGCAGGTCATGCTCGCCGCCGGTCAGGATCACCGGGCTGCCCTCCGGGTCGGTGAGCTGGCGGGCGCCGGCGTCGAACGCCCAGCCGACGAAGCCATAGCGCTCGACCGGCAGGCTGGCATGGACGCGGGGGCGATCGCGCGTCCGCCGCAATATCGCGCGGACGCGCGCGATCAGCTCGCGCGGATTGAACGGTTTGGGCAGATAATCGTCGGCACCGACCTCCAGCCCGATGATGCGGTCGATATCGTCCCCGCGCGCGGTCACCATCAGCACCGGCGTTTCGCTGGTTGCGCGGAGGCGGCGGCACAGCGACAGCCCATCCTCACCGGGCAGCATCAGGTCGAGCACGGCGAGGTCGATGCGGCGGCGTGCGTGCAGCCGGTCGAATTCCTCGGCGGTGCGGCAGGGGCCGACCTCGAACCCCTCGCGCCTGAGCAGTGCGGCGACGAGATCGCGAATCTCGTCATCATCCTCGACGAGGGCGATGAAGCTGGTGTCGGCCATCCGCCTCCTATCCTCCTCGGGGGCCACGGCGGGCAAGCGCCGGGCGCTACGCCGTTACCTTTCGTTACCCTTCGTCGCGCCGGTGTCGCATCCTGCTTACCCCTCCGGCCTAGACGGATCGGCGAACGGCACCACCGTCGTTCGTAACGTGTGGAGTAAACAGATGACGTCCAAGCTTCTCGGGCTCGTCGCCATCGCCAGCCTCGCCCTCACCGGCATCGCGCTGCCCGAATCCGCGCAGGCGCGCGAACGCTTCCGCAGCGTCCACGCGCATGGGCTGAATGGCCGCGGCTATGATCGCTACCGCCAGGTCTCACGCCAGCCCGGTTCGCTTCAGGTCCAGCGCGGTTACCAGGGCAGCGGCGGTCGCGGTATTCAATCGTCGCGCGGCCGGAGCTGCGCCAATGGTACCTGCTCCGGCGGCGCGAGCCATGTGACCAACAACGGCACGCGCTGGGGCCGCAGCGGCACGATCACCAACAATGGAGACGGCACCGCCAGCTACGCCCGTTCGGTCACCGGCCCGGGCGGCGGCAGCCGTTCGTCGAGCGGTACCATCGGGCGAGCTTACTGATCCGTCCTCACCCGACCCTCCCCTGATGGGGAGACGCGATGAAACCCCTTCGCTCCGCCACCTCCTCCGGCGGATCGATCGCCCGGCCGGCTGTCCCGAACCTCAACCCGCCGGTCGGGCCCCCCATTTCCGGAGTTCAGGTCCCATGCCCATCCGCATTCCCCTTCGCTACCGGACGACGTTCGTCACGGTTGCGGCCCTCGCCGCGGCGACGAGTGGCCTGCCGGCCCATGCACAACGCTTCGGCGCCGGCGATCATTTCGCCGATGCCGATGCCAATGGTGACGGCACCATCACCCGCGAGGAGTTTGCCGCCGCCCGAGCGCGGAGCTTCGACAAGCTCGATCGCAATGGCGACGGTATCGTCCAGAAAGGCGATTTCGGCCGCCTTGCCCGGTTCAAGCCCGATGCCGCGCAGCGACTGCAGCGCATGATTGATGCTGCCGACGCCAACCGCGACGGCAAGGTTACCCGCGACGAATTCGTGGCCGCGCCTTCGCCAGTCTTCGATCGTGCGGACACCGATGGCGATGGCGTGCTCTCCAAAGCCGAGGCGGACGCTGCACGCAGCGCGCTCGCCGCGGCGCGGAATCGATAACGCCATGTCGGGTGTGGCCGGTTCGCCGATTTTTCTCGGCCTCGCACTTGCGCTGATCGTGGTCGAACTGGCGTGGCGATTGCGCAGCGGCCAAGGCTATAGTTGGCCGACGGCGCGCACGACGCTTGGCCTCGCAGCTGGCAATTTTGCGATCGGGCCGCTCAAGGTGGTGGTGGTCGGCGCCGCCTATGCAGCGGTCTGGGCATTGACGCCTTTGCGCCTGCCGCTGGACGATTGGCGGACGTGGGCCGCGGCCTTCCTGCTGGTCGAGTTCGCCTATTACTGGTTTCACCGCGCCAGCCATCGTGTCCGCTGGCTGTGGGCGACGCATGCCGTGCATCATTCGGCCGAGCAGATGACCTTGCTGTCATCGATGCGCCTGGGCTGGACGAGCCTGTTCTCGCTCGGCTGGACCTTCTATCTGCCCATCGTCGCGATAGGCTTCCACCCGCGGCTGGTTCTGGGCCTCGTCGCGCTCAACCTACGCTACCAGTTTTTCCTGCACACAGAGGCCGTAGGGAAGCTCGGGCCGCTGGAATGGATCTTCAACACGCCGGCCCACCACCGCGCGCACCATGCCTCCAACGATTGCTATGTCGATCGCAACTATGGTGGCGTGCTGATCCTGTTCGACCAGCTGTTCGGCACGCTCGCGCCGCGGCTCGATGAGCCGATCCGCTACGGCCTCGCCCATCGGAAGGACGAGACCAACCCGATCCGGCTCGCCCTGCGCGAATGGGGGATATTGTTCGCCGACATGCGCAAGGCTGGGTCGTTGAAGGCAGCGGTGCGCAAGGCGTTGTCGCCGCCGTAACGTCCCTCTCGGATAATTCCCCCTTCGCTCCCGAGCGCCGTCGAGACGGCGGGTTTGGGCCAGACTCGGAGCGGGTCTTGGCTCTCGGCTGCGCTACAGTCACCCCTCGACTTCGCTGGGGCGAACGGTGGGAGCGGGGGCTGGCGTCGGTCCTGCGTTCCGGAAGGGGAGACGGAAACCTTCCGCCCTCGCCTACAGCGCCTTGCCTGCCCGCCCTGCGAGTTCCACCACATATTGCCACGCCACTCGACCCGAGCGGCTGCCGCGCTGGGTCGCCCAGCGGATCGCATCGGCGGCGTCGAAGCTCAGGTCGAACTTGCGCGCATAGGCGGCGACCATCGCGACATAATTGTCCTGGTTGACGTTGTGGAAGCCGATCGACAGACCGAAGCGGTCGGCGAGCGCGAGCTTGTCGTCGGCTTCGTCGCGCGGGTTGATCGGGCTGTCCTGCTCGCGAAGGTCACGCGCGACGATGTGGCGGCGGTTGGAGGTGACGTGGAGCCGCGCGTTGGCCGGGCGCGCCTCGGCACCGCCCTCGAGCAGCGAGCGCAGGGTCCGCGCCTCGGCGCCATTTTCCTCGAAGCCGATATCGTCGATGAACAGCGCGAAAGCGCGGGGCGCCTCCGCGATCAGAGCGAACAGCCGCGGCAGCGAGGCTAGCGCATCGGCCGCGACCTCGATCAGCGCAATTGCTGCGCCCTCATTTTGCAGCGCACCAACCATCGCTTTGACCAAGGCCGACTTGCCGGTGCCGCGCGCACCCCACAGCAGCACGTCATGCGCGGCATGGCCGCCGGCGAGACGCCGGCCATTCTCGACCACCGAGTCCTTCTGCGCATCGATGCCCGTCAGCAGCGCCAGCGGCAGCGGCCGAAAGTCGCGCGTCGGCGTCAAAAGCCCCGCCTGCCAGTGATAGGCTGGCGCTGCGAGCGGATCTGCCTGAGCGGCGGGGGGCGGAGAAATCCGATCGAGCGCGTCAGCGATCCGGGCGATATTGGCGGCGAGAGCTTCCTGTGACATGCGCGCGCCATAGAGCAACGGGCGCAAAATCAGAACAGCACAACCGTCACGCCTGTTCGGACTTTCTTCGCAGTTGCGAAATAGTTCGACAGTTGGCCCGCTTGGGCTAAGACGTGATCCGAGCAGACGGACGGGGCGGCATGACTGACACTCTCATTACTCCGGTGATCCTTTCCGGCGGCTCCGGCACCCGGCTGTGGCCGATGTCCCGCCCGGAGAAGCCCAAGCAGCTGCTGGCGCTGACCGCCGACGAGACGATGCTGCAGCTGACAGCGCAGCGCGTCGCAGATGGTGCGCGCTTCGATTGTCCCATCGTCGTCGCCAACGCGGTGCATGCGGAGCAGATCGAAACCCAGCTCACCGAGGTCGGTTGCGCACCGCAAGCGCTGATCCTCGAGCCGATCGCGCGCAATACGGCGCCGGCGATCGCGCTTGCGGCGCTGATCTGCGCGCCCGAAACGCCGCTGCTGGTGATGCCCAGCGACCATGTCGTCGAGGATGTCGAGGCGTTCCGCGCCGCGATCGAGGCGCTGCTGCCTTTCGTCAACCAAGGCTGGCTGGCCACGTTCGGCATCACCCCCGACGCGCCCGAGACCGGCTACGGCTATATAAAGGTCGGTGCCGAGGAAGCCCCCGGCGTGAGCCGGGTCGAACGTTTCGTAGAAAAGCCCGACCGCGTGACGGCCGAGGCGATGATCGCCGCGGGCGACCATGTCTGGAACGGCGGCATCTTCATGTTCCGCGCCGACGTCTATCTCGGCGCACTCGCGTCGCACGCGCCCGAGATGGTCGAGGCCGCGCGCCGCGCGATCGACGAAGGCAAGCGCGATGGCGCACGCATCTATCCCGATCCGATCGCCTTCGGTGCCAGCCCATCCGACTCGATCGACTATGCGGTGATGGAAAAAGCGTGGCGGGTCGCGGTCGCGCCGGTGAAGATGGGCTGGTCCGACGTCGGCAGCTGGGATGCGCTTCACACCCTCAGCGCGCGTGATGGCGAGGGCAATGCGCACCAAGGCGAGGTCATCGCGATCGATTCGCGCAACTGCCTGATCCGCAGCGATGGCATCCGCGTCGCCGCGGTCGGCGTCGATGATCTCATCATCGTCGCCTCGGGCGATTCGGTGCTGGTGCTGCCGCGCGGCCGTTCGCAGGACGTGAAGAAGATCGTCGACGCCCTGAAAGACCGATAGAAAGACCGGTGACGCGGGCGCCATCGGCTTCGGCCATCAGCGCCAGCCGTCACACGACCTTGAAATAGCTCAGGAAGGGCGCCAGCCGCCAGTCGATCGCGGCGCGGTCGACTTCGGGCAGCACGCCCAGCAGCGCTTCCTGGCTGTCGCCGATCACGATCGAGATATAGAGGTCGACCGCGGCGACGGGATCGTCGAAATTGGCGCGGCCCTGCTGCGTCCACTGCCAGAAGCATTCGATCAGTTCCTCGCCGCGCGCGCCGTAGACCTGATCGTGAAATGCCCGGCCGAACGCCGGATCGCGCAAGCTTTCCATGATGACGATGCGGTTGAGCGCGACCACCTTGGGCTGACACATATGGCCGCGGATCCGGTAGGCGAGTTCGCGGAGCTGGATGGATGGCGCCACCGCGTCGCGCTCGCTCGACCAGCTCGTTTCGAGGTCGCGATCGACGAGGCGCAGCACCATCGCCCGCAACAGCCCCTGCTTGTTGCCGAACATCTCATAGACCGTCGCCAGCGATCCCCCTGATCGCTTGACGATCGCCGCAAGGCTGACGCGGTCGAATCCTTGGTCGAGAAACAGATCCTCGGCCGCATCCAGAATCGCATTCCGGCGGTCTTCCCGCCGGTGCATCACGGCAGTATCGCCGTCCTTAACCACCCCACCCACACTCCCTGAAAGACGTTCGCAGAAACGATCTTGACCTGTAATGTACGTTACATTACCGGCGCAGACAAGCATTGTTGCGATGCGGTATGGTCGGCATCGCCCTAACGATCAGGACGAACAGGATGATTCGCAAACAGGGACTGGCCGGTCGCGGCACGGCGCTGGCGATGGTGATCGGTGTAGCGCTCTCGCTCTCCGCATGCGGTGGCCAGCAGCAGCAGCCGGCACCGCCGCCGCCCGCGGTGACGATCTACACCGTCACGCAGCAGCCGGTGGCGAACGTCATCGAACTTCCGGGTCGTATCCAGGCGATCCGCACCGCCGAGGTGCGCGCGCGCGTCAACGGCATCATCGAAGCGCGCCTCTATGAAGAGGGCACCGACGTCGCCGCCGGCAAGGCGCTGTTCCAGATCGATCCGCGCGAACTGCGCGCGAGCCTGAACGGCGCCCAGGCGCAGCTCCAGCGCAGCCAGGCGACTGCTGCCAATGCTCAGCAGGTGGTCGGCCGCTATCAGCAGCTCGTTCCCGAGCAGGCGATCAGCAAACAGGAATATGATGCGGCGGTCGCGCAGTTGCGCACCGCGCAGGCCGATGTCTCCGCGGCGCGCGCGCAGCTCGATACCGCGCGGCTGAACCTCGGCTATTCCACCGTGACCGCGCCGATCTCCGGCCGTGCCAGCCGCGCGGCGGTGACGGAGGGCGCGCTGGTGAGCGCCGCCAACGGCACCTTGCTGACCACGATCGAGCAGATCGACCGCGTCTATGTAAACTTCTCCCAGTCCAGCTCGGACGTGCTCGCTGTGCGGCGTGACGTCGCCTCGGGCAAGATCAAGATGGGCAACATCAACCAGGTTCGCGTCACGCTGATCCTGGAGGATGGCAGCACCTATCCTGCGCAGGGCCTGATCGACTTCCTCGATCTCGCGATCGACGAGCAGACCGGCACCGCCGCGTTGCGCGCCGAAGTGCCCAACCCGCAGCGCGTGCTGCTGCCGGGCCAGTTCGTTCGCGCCCGCGCCGAGATTGGCACGCGCCCCGACGGCCTCGTCGTGCCGCAGCGTGCGGTGCGCACCACGCCGCAGGGCGCGTCGGTGATGGTCGTCGGTCCCAAGAATGTCGCGATGGTGCGTCCGGTGAAGCTGGGTGACCTGCAGGGCGCCAACTGGGTGATCCTCGATGGGCTCAAGCCCGGCGACAAGGTGATCACCGATGGCCTGCAGAAGGTGATGCCCGACAAGCCGGTGACGATCGTGCCGCCGGGCAAGCCCGGCGCGAAGCCTGCAGCCGGGCCTGCGCCCGCCGCGCCGCAACGCTGATCGGAGGCGCGCATGTCCCCCCGCTTCTTCATCGACCGCCCGGTCTTCGCCTGGGTGATCGCCCTCGGCATCCTGCTTGCCGGGATCATCGCGCTGCGCGCGCTGCCGATCGAGCAATATCCGACCGTCGCGCCCCCCTCGCTGACGATCACCATCACCTATCCCGGTGCCGACGCGCAGACGCTTGAGCAGAACGCGACGCAGATCATCGAGCAGGAAATCAACGGTGTGGAGGGATTCCTCTACATGTCGTCGACTTCCAACTCGAACGGCACCGCCGAGATCACCGTAACCTTCGTTGCCGGCACCGACATCGACGATGCGCAGATGGAGGTGCAGAATCGCCTGCGCCGCGTCGAGCAGCGGCTGCCGGAAGAGGTCAGGCGCCAGGGCATTCAGGTCAACGAGGCCAATCCGGGCTTCCTGCTGATCGTCGCGATCACCACGGACACGCCGACCAACGACCCTTATGAACTCGGCAACTTCGCCAACACGCGCGTGATCGACGAGCTGCGCCGGGTGAACGGCGTCGGCAACGTCCAGTCCTTCTCGCCCGAATATGCGATGCGCATCTGGCTCGATCCGGAAAAGCTCGCCAGCTACAACCTGTCGCAGGCGGAAGCGCTGGCGGCGGTGCAGGAGCAGAACAGCCAGTCCCCGGGCGGGCAGCTCGGCGACATGCCGATCGCCAACGGTACCGAGATCAACGCGACGATTACGACGCAGAGCCGCTTCACCCGGCCCGAGCAGTTTGAGCAGATCATCCTGCGCGCCAATCCGGATGGGTCGGCGATCACGTTGAAGGACGTCGGCCGCGTCGAGCTTGGCGCCGCCAACTATATCTTCTCGAGCGAACTCAGCGGCAAACCGATGGCCGGCCTCGCCGTCCAGCTTTCGACCGGCGCCAACGCGCTTGCGACCGCGGAAGCGGTCAAGGAGCGCCTGAAGGAACTCTCGGCCACTTTCCCGGCGGGCTATAAGTGGACGATCCCGTACGACACGACGCCGTTCATCAACGTCTCGGTCGAAGAGGTGGTGAAGACGCTGGTCGAGGCGATGGTGCTCGTCTTCCTCGTCATGTTCCTGTTCCTGCAGAACTGGCGGGCAACGGTGATCCCGACGATCGTCGTGCCGATCGCGCTGGCCGGCGCCTGCCTCGGCCTATGGCTGTTCGGCTTCTCGATCAACGTGCTCAGCTTGTTCGGCATGGTGCTGGCGATCGGCATCCTCGTTGACGACGCGATCGTCGTCATCGAGAATGTCGAGCGCATCATGAACGAGGAGAAGCTGTCCCCGCGCGACGCCACGGTGAAGGCGATGGGACAGATCACCTCGGCGATCATCGGCATCACCTTGGTGCTGATCGCGGTGTTCATCCCGATGGCTTTCTTCCCGGGCTCGACCGGCGGCATCTACCGCCAGTTCTCGGTCACGCTCGCCATCTCGATCGCCTTCTCGGCGCTGCTCGCGCTCACCCTTACCCCGGCCTTGTGCGCCACATTGCTCAAGCCGCACGACCATAGCCACCACACCGGTGCGGTCGGGCGCTTCGCCGGCGGTTTCTTCGATCGCTTCAACCGCTGGTTCGGCCGGACGACGGACAGATACCAAGGTCGCGTCGGCAAGATGCTCAAGGCGCCGGTGCGCTGGCTCGCGGTCTTCCTCGCGCTCGTCGGCATCACGGCCTTGCTGTTCACCCGCGTGCCGGGCGGCTTCCTGCCCTCGGAAGACCAGGGCTATGTGATCAGCGTCGTGCAGGCGCCGCCAGGCGCCACGCTGGATCGGACCAACGTCGCGATCGATCAGGTCAAGGCGTTCTACAAGACGCAGCCGCAGCTCGAGAATCTCATCATCATCCGTGGCTTCAGCTTCTTCGGCCAGGGCCAGAACAACGCGATCATGTTCGCGCCGCTCAAGCCCTGGGAAGAACGCAAGGGCAAGGAGAACAGTGCCGAGGGTATCGTCGGCCGCGCGCTGGGGCTGATGGGTACGGTCAAGGAGGCGATGGTCTTCTCGCTCAACCCGCCGCCGATCCAGGAACTGGGCAACGCCAGCGGCTTCACCTTCAAGCTGCAGGATCGTGGCAATAACGGCCAGGCCGCGCTGCTTGCGGCACGCAACCAGGTGCTGGGCGCGGCGAGCCAGAGCCCGGTGCTGGCCGGCGTTCGCCCCGAAGGCCAGGAAGATGCGCCGCAGCTCAAGGTGGAGATCGATCGGGTGAAGGCGCGCGCGCTGGGCCTGTCGATCGGGGACGTCAACGCGACGCTCGCGATCGCCTTCGGCAGCGCCTACGCCAACGACTTCACCCGTGATGGTCGCGTGCTGCGCGTGCTGCTGCAGGCCGATGCCCCGCACCGCATGACCCCGCAGGACGTGCTCGACCTGCGCACGCGCAATGCGGAAGGCCAGATGGTGCCGTTCGGCGCCTTCACCACCGTCAACTGGACGGCGGGGCCGCCGCAGCTCCAGCGCTACAACGGCTATTCCGCAATGACGATCTCGGGTACGCCCGCGCCGGGCCGTTCGAGCGGCGAGGCGATGGCGGAAATGGAGCGGATCGCCAAGGGCCTGCCCACCGGCTTCGCCTTCGAATGGACCGGCATCTCCTATGAGGAGAAGCAGTCCGCCGGCCAGATCGGCCTGCTGCTCGGCCTGTCGCTGATCGTCGTGTTCCTGCTGCTCGCGGCGCTCTACGAGAGCTGGTCGATCCCGATCGCGGTGCTCCTCGTCGTGCCGTTGGGCGTGCTCGGCTCGGTGCTGTTCTCGATGCTCCGTGGCCTTTCGGCGGACGTCTATTTCAACGTCGGCCTGATCACGATCATCGGTCTTGCCGCCAAGAACGCGATCCTGATCGTGGAATTCGCAATCGAGC
The DNA here is from genome assembly GCF_050433225.1 of Sphingomonas zeicaulis. NCBI lineage: Bacteria > Pseudomonadati > Pseudomonadota > Alphaproteobacteria > Sphingomonadales > Sphingomonadaceae > Sphingomonas > Sphingomonas zeicaulis. The sequence goes on from NZ_JBNPXQ010000002.1 coordinate 569,892, forward strand.
AGGAGGATGAGGGCAAGGGGCCGTTCGATGCGGTGATGGAAGCGGTGAAGCTGCGCCTGCGGCCGATCATCATGACTTCGCTTGCCTTCATCCTCGGCATGCTGCCGCTCGTGATCGCAAGCGGCGCCGGTGCCGCCAGCCGTATCGCGGTCGGCTCCGGCGTGATGGGCGGCATGATCGCGGCGACCATCCTCGGCGTGTTCTTCATCCCGCTGTTCTACCTCTCGGTCCGTCGTTGGATCACCAAGAAGCGTCCGACCATGCATCACGATCGCGATGCCGCGTCGAAGGAGGGCTCCGCCCATGCATAAGCTCGCAGCCGCCGCAGCGCTGCTCGCCGCGACCATGCTGGCGTCATGCAACATGGCACCCAAGCATGTCCGGCCGGACCTGCCGGTGGCCAATGCCTATCCCGAGGGTGTCGACAAGCCCGCCGGGCCCGGCGCGGTTCGTGCCACCGAGCTTGGCTGGATGGATTTCTTCGCCGATCCTCGGCTCGGGCGGCTGATCCGCGAGGCGCTGGCCAACAATCGCGACCTCGCCGTCTCGATCGCGCAGATAGAGGAGGCGCGGGGCCAGTATCGCATCCAGCGCGCGGACCAGTTGCCGACATTGGACGGCACGGCGTCGTACACCAAGAGCCGCACGCCGGCGGCCGGGATCGGCATTCCCGGGATCACCGGCTTCACGCAGGAACAATATCGGGCCGGCGTCGGCGTCACGAGCTTCGAACTCGATTTCTGGGGCCGGGTGCGCAACCTCAATGAAGCGGCACGCAGCCAGTTCCTGGCGACGGTGGAGGCGGAACGCGCGTTCCGCCTCGGCCTGATCCGCGACGTGGCGACGACCTACTTCTCCATCCGCGAGTCCGACGAACGCATCGCGCTCGCCGAAGCGACGGTGAAGAGCCGGCAGGATGGGCTGCGCATCGCCAAGCGTCGCCTCGATGCGGGCGTGACCTCTGCGCTCGACTATCGCCAGTCCGAAACGCTGCTGACGCAGGCGGAGACGGAGCTTGCCGCGCTCAGGCTGGCGCAGGCGCAGGCGCGCAACTTCATGACCGTGCTCGTCGGCGGGGTGCTGCCGACCGACCTGCCCGAGCCGCTGTCGCTCGCGCAGCAGACCGAATCGCCGCGGCTGGAGGCAGGGCTGCCCTCCGACCTGCTCACCGCACGGCCGGACATCATGGCCGCCGAGGAACGGCTGCGCGCTGCCCGCGCCAATATCGGCGCGGCGCGGGCCGCCTTCTTCCCGACCATCTCGCTGACCGGCAGCTTCGGCTTCGCCTCCAACGCGCTCGACGATCTCATCGGCTCGGATACGAAGCAGTGGAGCTATGGGCCGACGATCGCGCTGCCGATCTTCGACTGGGGGCGGACCAAGGGCAATCTGTCGGTCGCGGAGGCGCGCGAGAATATCGCCATCGCCACCTATGAACGCACGATCCAGGGCGCGTTCCAGGAGGTGGGCGATGCGCTCGCCGGCCGCCGTTACCTCGCCGAGCAGGTCTCGGCGCAGGAACGCGCGACCACCGCGCAGCGCCAGCTCGCGAGCCTCGCACGCACGCGCTACCGCGAAGGCGTGGCGGATTATCTCGAAGTGCTCGACGCCGAGCGTAACCTGTTTTCCGCGGAACAGGCTCTGCTCCAGGCCAAGCGCACGCAGGCGGAGAATCTGGTGGCGCTCTACGTCGCGCTGGGCGGCGGGCTGGTCGACGGGGGCGGCGCCTGACGCGGCGCTGCCTGCGCATTTCCTCCGGCAGGATAATCGTCTAGCCCCGTCGTCATGACCAGCGACAGCGCAGCAGCACCCGCCAGCAAGGCCATTCCGGCCGCGACCCTGGTGCTGTTCCGCGAGCGCGTGGCCGGCGCGCCGCCCGAGCTGCTGATGGTCGAGCGATCGGGCAGAATGGCGTTCGCCGCGCAGGCCATGGTGTTTCCTGGCGGGCGCGTCGATCCCGACGACCATCGGCTCGCGGCCCGCTTCACAGACCTTGCGCCCGAGGATGCCGCCGCCCGCATTGCCGCGATCCGCGAGACGATCGAGGAAAGCGGCATCGCGGTCGGCCTCGGCCCCGTACCCGATGCTGCGGGGCTTGCCGATTTGCGCGCCGCGCTCGCGGCGGGCGGCGCACTCTTCTCAGAGTTGCTCGATCGCCGCCGCGTGTCGCTCGACCTCACGGCCCTCGCGCCCTTCGCGCGCTGGTGTCCCAAGGGGCATGAGACGCGCATCTTCGATACGCGCTTCTATCTGGCGCGCGCCGCCCCCGACGCGCCGGAGCCGCTGGTCGATGCGACCGAGAATGTCCATGCGCTGTGGATCAGCGCTGCTGACGTGCTCGAGGCGGGCAGGGCGGGCACGCGCCGGCTGATCTTCCCAACGCGCCGCAACCTCGAACGGCTGGCCCAGTTCGCCAGCCATGCCGATGCGATCGCACATGCCGCATCGCATCCGATCAGCACGATCTCGCCCTGGGTCGAAACGCGCGACGGCGAGCAGCATCTCTGCATCCCGGCAGGGCTCGGCTATCCGGTGACCGCCGAGCCGCTCGCCTCGGCACTGCGCGGCTGAGGCGACCCATGGCGAAACGACGCAAGCGCGCCCGGCCGCGCCGGGGCAACGCGGTCACTCGCTGGTTGCGCGTCGCTCTGCTGTTGGCGGTGCTGGGCGTGGCGGGGTTCATGCTCTACGTCTGGAATCGCGAGCATCCCGAGGATCTGCCGTGGACGCGCCTCAATCTCGCTGACCCGATCGGACTGTTCACCGGCCGCAAGCTCGCCGGGCTGACCAACGACGCTACGCTCTGCCGTGCGTTGCTCGACGATGCGGGGGTCAAGTTCACCCCGGTCGCGCCGCATGGCACCGGCCAGTGTCATTATGCCGATGGCTTGCGGCTGGCGCCCGGCGGCGCCCGCGAAATCGGCTTCCGCCCGACCGGACCGATCATGGCCTGCCCGGTGGCGGCGGGGCTGGCGCTGTGGGAATGGAACATTGTCCAGCCCGCGGCGCGCCGCCATCTGGGCGCCCGCGTCGTCGCCTTCGACCAGTTCGGTACCTATAATTGCCGCCACATCGCCGGGCGCCGCGCGTGGAGCGAGCATTCGACCGCCGATGCGATCGACATCGCCGGCTTCCGGCTCGACGATGGCCGCCGGGTCAGCGTGCTGAAGGACTGGAAGGGGGATGGCGATCGCGCCGCCTTCCTGCGCGAGGTGCGCGACGGCGCCTGCAAGACCTTCTCGACGGTGCTGTCACCCGACTATAACCGCGCCCACGCCGACCATCTCCATCTCGACCAGGCCGAACGCGGCAAGGCCGGCTGGCGGGCCTGCCGATAACCCGGCAGACCCACGCCTTCAGCCCGCATAAGCCTTGATCAGGTCGAAAAGATAGTCGCGCCCGACATAGACGCCGCGCGCCTCGAGGCGCTCGTTCAGGCCATGCGCGCCATTGCCATCGGGGTCGTACCAGGAACCGGGCACGCCATAGGTGGGGATGCCGATCGCCTGCAGGAAGATGCCGTCGGTCGCACCCGTCGCCATCGCCGGCACCACCGGCACGCCCGGAAAATACTTTGCCGAAAGCTTGACCATCGGGTCGATGATCTTCGGGTCCATCGGCGGCGTCTTGGCGAGCGGGCGAATGGGGGGCACCAAGGTCACCGTCACCTTGGGATCGCCGATCACCTCGACCAGCTTGGCCTGCGTCTCCTCGACGCTGTGGCCCGGGAAGATGCGGCAATTGACGTTGGCCGCGGCACGCTGGGGCAGCGCGTTGTTGGCATGGCCGCCCTCCAGCAATGTGGCGACGCAGGTCGTGCGCAGCATCGAATGGAAACCGCGATCGGTGTTGAGGATCGCCTCGGCCGCCTTGTCGCCCGGATTCTTGACGATCGCCAGCATTGCCGCGCCCATCTTGTCCTTCCGCGACGATCCGGTCTGGGTGAAGAAGGCGCGCGTGGTGTCGTTGAGCTCGACCGGGAATTCATGGGCCCGGACGCGGCCCAGCGCCTGCGCCAGCTCGTAGATCGCATTGTCGGGCACCGGCACCGAACTGTGGCCACCCGGGTTGGTGGTCTCCAGCCGATAATTCTGCACCGCCTTCTCGCCGACCTGAAGCTGTTGCGCGATCAGTTTGCCCTTGCCGTCGGTGTCGCCGCCGCCGCCTTCGTTGAGCGCGAATTCCGCCGCGATCAGTTCGGGCCGGTTTGCCGCCAGCCATTGCGCGCCGTTGAACGCCCAGGTGGTCTCCTCGCCGCAGGTCAGCGCCAGCTTGATCGTGCGCTTGGGGCGGTATTTCTCGGCTTTCATGCGCATGAAGGCATCGACCCAGATCGCGTCCATCGCCTTCATGTCGGCGACGCCGCGGCCGTAGAAATAACCGCCTTCCTCAATGAAGGCGAAGGGATCGCGCGTCCAGTCCGCGCGCTTGGCCTCCACCACGTCGAGATGCCCCATCAGCAGGATCGGCTTCAGCGTCTTGGAGCTGCCCGGCAGCACCGCGACGATCCCGCCTTCCTTGGGATGCTCGGGCACCGCGAACTGGGTGATGTCGCTGTCGGCGAAGCCCGCGGACTTCAGATGCCCCGCGATCTTGGTCGCAAGGTCGGTGCAGCTTCCGGTGGTGACGGTGGTGTTGGTTTCCACCATCTCCTTCAGCAGGGCGCGATAGCGTTCCTGATCGGGCCGCAGCTGCGTCGTCTGCGCCGGTGCCCCCGTCGCGATGATCGCCGCCGCACCTGCCAGCAGCGCCGCCAAAGTTCCCCGCATGCCATTCCCCCTGCCCAGTTCGGCGTTATGTCTCGGGGGCTTTGGTGTGTGCGTAAAGCGCAAATCGCGCGGACAGGAAAAAGCCCTCTCCCTTGCGGGAGAGGGCTTCGTCAGTTCGGCCTACTCCGCCGCGGGCAGATAGATCTCGCTGCCCTTCTGGCGGAACTTCTCGCTCATCTCCGCCATGCCTTCCTCGGCGGCGATGAAGGCGTCGGCGCTGCTGTTCTGCTTGGCGGCGAAGTCGCGCACTTCCTGCGTGATCTTCATCGAGCAGAATTTGGGCCCGCACATCGAGCAGAAATGCGCCGACTTAGCGCCTTCGGCCGGCAGTGTCTGGTCGTGATACTGCTCCGCCGTGTCCGGATCGAGCGACAGGTTGAACTGGTCGCGCCAGCGGAATTCGAAGCGGGCGCGGCTCAGCGCGTCGTCGCGCAGCTTGGCGGCGGGATGGCCCTTGGCAAGGTCCGCGGCGTGCGCGGCCAGCTTGTAGGTGACCACGCCGACCTTCACATCGTCGCGATCGGGCAGCCCCAGATGCTCCTTGGGCGTCACGTAGCAGAGCATCGCGGTGCCGAACCAACCGATCATCGCGGCGCCGATCGCCGAGGTGATGTGGTCGTAACCCGGCGCGATATCGGTGGTTAGCGGCCCGAGCGTGTAGAAGGGAGCCTCACCGCACGCCTCGAGCTGCTTGTCCATATTGGCCTTGATCTTGTGCATCGGCACATGGCCGGGGCCCTCGATCATCACCTGCACATCATGCTTCCACGCGATCTGGGTCAGTTCGCCCAGGGTCGCGAGTTCGCTGAACTGCGCCTCGTCATTGGCGTCGGCGATCGAGCCGGGGCGCAGGCCGTCACCCAGCGAGAAGGCGACGTCATAGGCCTTCATGATCTCGCAGATTTCCTCGAAGCGCTCGTAGAGGAAGCTCTCCTTGTGGTGCGCGAGGCACCATTTCGCCATGATCGAACCGCCGCGGCTGACGATGCCGGTCACGCGCTTCGCGGTCATCGGGATGTAGGGTAGGCGCACGCCGGCGTGGATCGTGAAATAATCGACGCCCTGTTCGGCCTGCTCGATCAGCGTGTCGCGGAAGATCTCCCAGGTCAGGTCCTCGGCGATGCCGCCGACCTTTTCCAGCGCCTGGTAGATCGGCACGGTGCCGATCGGCACCGGCGAGTTGCGCAGGATCCATTCGCGCGTGTCGTGGATGTTGCGGCCGGTGGACAGGTCCATCACCGTGTCCGCGCCCCAGCGGATCGACCAGACCATCTTGTCGACCTCGGTCGCGACGTCGGAGGCGACCGCCGAATTGCCGATGTTGGCGTTGATCTTCACCAGGAAGTTGCGGCCGATCGCCATCGGCTCGGTTTCGGGGTGGTTGATGTTGTTGGGGATGATCGCACGGCCGCGGGCGACCTCGTCGCGCACGAATTCCGGCGTCACATAATCGGGGATCGACGCGCCGAAATCCTGCCCGTCGCGGATCAGCTTCTCCTTGAGCGCGGCGCGGCCGACATTCTCGCGGATCGCGACATATTCCATCTCGGGGGTGATGATGCCGCGGCGGGCATAATGCATCTGGCTGACATTGGCGCCGGGCTTGGCGCGCAGCACCTTGTGGCGGACGTTGGGAAAGGCCGGCACGCCACCCGAACGGTCGGGGCCGAGCTGGCCATTATCCTCCGGTTTCACCTCGCGCTGGTCGACCTCTTCCACATCGCCGCGGCTGCGGATCCAGTCGCGGCGCAGCTCGGGAAGGCCGGCCATGATGTCGATACGGGCGTTGGGGTCGGTATAGGGGCCCGAACAGTCATAGACGCGCACCGGCGGCTCGCCCGACGACGGCTCCAGGTCGATCTCGCGCATGGCCACGCGATGCTCGCCGACATGGATCTTGCGGCTGCCGCGGATAGGGCCGGTGGTGACGGCAAGCTCGGTACGGGCTGGGATGTCGGCCATTCTATACTCTCCTTCAACGGGAAAAGAGAGCGGTGCTGGGCCGCGCCTCCCTCCCTACGCCGGCGCTAACCGGATCAGGTTCAGCGGGTCATGGCATCAGCCATATCTCAGCTGCTCGTGCGCAGCCCCCCGGGGAATGGCGCGGTTGTATGGGGTTATAGGCGGTGTGGCTAGCCCCAGACGTGCGTTCAGAGCGCGGTATTGTCTCGCGTCGTCGGACCGCTGCCGTCGCGGCTGGTCATCACCAGGTTGGCAAGGCGCGGAAGATCGCGGAACATCAGCCGGTATACGGTCTCGGGCGCGTCATAGCCCTTGATCGACACATGGCTCATCGGCGGGCGCATATGATCCGGGATCGGCGGCTTGAGCATGTCCAGCGCCGACTTGCCGACGACGATCTCGCAGCCCAGTTCCTTGCAGGAGGATTCGAGGCGGAACGCCTTGTTCACCGTGTCGCCAAGCGCGGTGAAGTCGGCGATGGCGGTGCTGCCCATGTTGCCGATCTGCGCATAGCCGGTGTTGATCGCCGCGCCGAACGCCAGCGGGCGCGGCAGCGCGAAGCGCTGCTGCATCGGCTCGATGATCAGGTTGATCTGCGCGATGGTGTCGATCACCACCGCCAGTTCCTCGGGCATCACCGATGCGCCGGGGTGCAGCCACACCGCCATCACCGCGTCGCCGATATATTTCTGCGACCAGCTCTTGTTCCGAAACAGCACCGCGCCGATCTCGCGGAAGATCTCGCTCATCAGCGCCGAGATGCGCTGCTCGCCCAACTCGCGCGAGAGCACCGTATAGTTGCGCATGTCGGCAACCATCACGCTGATCAGGCTGTTGGCGAGGTGGACCATCGTCGGCAGCGGCGAATCGACATCGGCCACCATCGTCGCCGGCTCGGGCTGGTTGAACTGCAGTTCCTGGTTGCCGATGCGGATGACGTCCTGGTCGGACAGGCGCGTAGGCGTGGTGAGCTGGCGGCCGTTGAGCAAGGTGCCGTTGCGGCTGCCGCTGTCGGAAACGACGCAATGGCCGGTGGCGTCGCGGCGAATCATCGCATGTTCGCGCGAAGCGACCTGATCGTCGAGGATGATCGTCGAATGCGGGCTGCGGCCGATCCGACAGACGCTCAGCCGTTCGATGGAGAAACGGATATCGCGGCCGGCAATGATCGCTGTGATATACGGATCGGATGCCGCCATGCGCTGCGAAGAACCCCCCTTCTCCCCTGTCTTCATCTGGCCGCAGGGCAGCGAGTCACAACCCGAATATTGCCGATGTCGCTGCGACGCAATTCCCTAATCGGCACGTGCGATCAACCGAACAGCGCGAGTACCGCATCGGCAAGCGCCGGATCTCCCACCGCGATCACCCGCCCGTCGCTGCCGTCGCCGAGCGCACGGCCCTGCCAGTCGCACATCCGCCCGCCGGCGCCCTCGACCACCGGCACGAGCGCGGCGAAGTCGTAAAGCTTCAGCCCCTGTTCGACGACGAGATCGATATGGCCCGAGGCGAGCAGCCCGTAATTATAGCAGTCGCCACCCAGCAAGGTGTCACGGCAGCGCGCCCGCAGCGTCTCGAACCAGTGCCCGCCGATTTCGTCGAACAGCCATGGCGCGGTCGTGGCGAACAGCGCGGAGGGGATGATCGGGCAGTGACGTGTCCGGGAGCGCGCGCCCTGAAACGTCGTCGGGTGGCCGCTGGCGCCCAGCCAGCGCTCGCCGCTGATCGGCTGGTCGATCACGCCCAGCACCGGGCGCCCGGCCTCCAGCAGCGCGATCAGCGTGCCGAAGATCGGCCGGCCGCCGATGAAGGCGCGGGTGCCGTCGATCGGATCGAGCACCCACACCCGCTCAGCATCGCCGCGATCGATGCCATATTCCTCGCCGATCACGCCGTCTGCCGGCCGTTCGGTGGCAAGTAGCGTGCGAATCGCCGTCTCGGCGGCGCGATCGGCCTCGGTGACCGGGGAACTGTCTCCCTTGGTCTCGATCTCGAAGCGCCGGCGGAAAAACGGGCGGATCGCGGCGCCAGCGGCGTCGGCAAGTCGTCCGGCAAGTTGGATATCGCTGTCGCTGACCATGGCATTGACCTAGCCGAGCCGGGACGACGGGGCTAGGCTCCAGAACCGATGGAATCGCCTCGCATCATCGCGCGGGACCGGTATGACGACGGGATCGACGCGTGGGAGGTGGCGCGCGCCACCCCCGGCGCCGCGCTGGCCGGCGCGGTCAGCGGCTATTCGAGCTATTGGGAACGCACCGCCTCCTTCACCGCGCGCCGTGAACTCGCCTCTACCGCGGTGGTGCTGATCGTCAATCTGGGTGACGTGCTCGAACTGTGCGACGGCCGCGGCGATGTGCTGCGGCTCGGCGCCGGTGAGGGCTTCGTCGCGGGCATCCATACCGCCACCGCGATCTCCCGCTCCACCGGCACGCAGGCCGGCGTCCACGTGTTCCTCAGCCGAGCCACGCTGTCGCGGCTGCTCGGCCTGCCGCTGGAGCATCTGCTCAACCGCTGCGTCGATCTGGAAAGCGGTGCTCGGCCCCGGCATCCGCAGCCTGTGCCAGCGCCTGGGCGAGACCGCTGATGTCGCGTTCCGTTTCGCGCTCCTCGAACAGGCGATTGTCCGGCGGCTGGCCGAAGCGCCGCCGCCCGATGCCGCCATGCTCCATGCCGAACGCCGGCTGGCGCACGGCGCGTCCGTGGCGATGCTCGCTGCCGAGCTCGATCTCAGCCGCCAGCATTTCGCACGTCGCTTTCGCGAGACCACCGGGCTCGCGCCTGCAGCCTATGCTCAGCTTTGCCGCTTCGAGCGCTTTTGCGCAGCGATCGCCGCCGAGCCTGCGGCGCCGCTCGCCACGCTGGCGCCGGCCGCCGGCTATCACGACCAGCCCCATCTCGCCCGCGCGGTCCGCACCTTCGCGGCAATGACGCCGGGTGAACTCCGCCAGCGCCTGCTGCCGCAGGGCTATGGCGTGCGGGAAGACTGATCTTCCATCGATACAAGACCGGCCGGCAGCGCGTTGTTAGGCTTCGTGGCAATGTTCATTTCGGGAGAGCCCCAATGCACCACGCCCTGATCCCCTGCCTGCGCTACAAGGATGCGCCCGCCGCCATTGCCTTCCTGTGCGACGCCTTCGGCTTCGAGCGCCAAGCCGTCTATGCCGACGACGCCGATCCTTCGATCATCCACCACGCCCAACTCACGCTGGACGGCAACATGATCATGCTGGGCAGCGCCGACAACGGCAGCGAGTCGGCCAAGCTCTACAACTGGAAGACGCCGGCCGAGGCCGGCGGCATCACCATGTGCGTCTGCGCGGTGATCGACGATCCCGACGTCCATGCCGCCCGGGCGACATCCGCGGGCGCGCGGATCATCCGCGGGCCATACGACAATGTCGGCTATCCGGGGCGCGCCTATGACGCGCTCGATACCGAGGGCAATGTCTGGAATTTCGGCAGCTACGATCCGTTCGCGGCGTAGCGGCTTCCCCCTCCCGCACCAGGGAGGGGGAGCATATCAGCGCGCGATACCGCCGGCGGCGAGTACCGCGAGCGTCACCAGTTCGGACGCGGTCGATGCCATCGTCGCGACCTGGACGGACTTCTCCATGCCGATCAGCATCGGCCCGATCACATGGTCGCCGCCCAGCTCGCGCAGCAGTTTGGCGGAAATATTGGCGGACTGCAGCCCCGGCATCACCAGAACGTTGGCGGGCCCCGAGAGGCGGCAGAACGGATAGTTCGCCATCAGCTTGGGGTTGAGCGCAACGTCGGGCGCCATCTCGCCCTCGAACTCGAAGGAGACACCGCGCGCATCAAGGATCGCCACCGCTTCGCGGATGCTTTCCAGCCAGTTACCCGCCGGGTTGCCGAACGTCGAATAGCTGAGGAAGGCCACGCGCGGTTCGTGGCCCATCTTGCGCGCGACCGCGGCAGTGCCCTCGGCAATGTCGGCGAGGCAGGCCGCGGACGGGCGTTCGTTGACTGTGGTGTCGGCCATGAACACAGTGTGGCTCTGGCCGACGAGGATGTGGACGCCGAACGGCGTCTGACCATCGATCGGATCGAGCACGCGGCGAATCTCGCGCATCGACTGTGCATAGGGCCTGGTGACGCCGGTGATCATCGCGTCCGCCTCGCCCATCTTGAGCATCAGCGATCCGAACAGGTTTCGATCCTGGTTGACCATCCGCTCCACCTCGCGCTTGAGGTAGCCGCGGCGCTGCAGCCGTTCATAGAGCAGCTCCACCATCTTGGGCACCAGAGGCGAGACGCGGCTGTTGTGCAGCTCGAAGCTGTACGGATCGTCGACGCCGAGAGCCTTCAGCCGGTCATAGACTTCGTCGCGGCCGACCAGCACGGGCGTGCCATAGCCGCCGTCGCGGAACTGGATCGCCGCGCGCAGCACCACTTCCTCCTCGCCTTCCGCGAACAGCACGCGCTTGGGATGCGCGCGGGCGCCCTCATAGGCGAGCGTCAGCACCGAGGTGGTCGGGTTGAGCCGGCCGCGCAGCGCGTTGCGATAGGCGCCCATGTCGAGGATCGGCTTGGTGGCGACGCCGCTGTCCATCGCCGCCTGCGCGACGGCGGCAGGCACCACCTCCATCAGCCGCGGATCGAAGGGGGCGGGAATGATATAATCGACGCCGAAGCTGTGGGTGCGGCCGCCATAGGCCTGCGCCACCTCTTCCGGCACCGCCTCGCGCGCCAGTTCGGCGATGGCGTTGGCGGCGGCGATCTTCATCTCCTCGTTGATCGCGGTCGCGCGCACGTCAAGCGCGCCGCGGAAGATGAAGGGGAAGCCGAGGACGTTGTTGACCTGATTGGGATAGTCCGACCGGCCGGTCGCGATGATCACGTCGGGACGTGCGGCCTTCGCCTCGGGCGGGGTGATCTCCGGATCGGGATTGGCCATCGCGAAGATGATCGGCCGCTTCGCCATCGTCTTCACCAGTTCGGGCTTCAGCGCACCTGCGGCCGAAAGGCCGAGGAAGATGTCGGCATCGACCATCGCCTCGGCCAGCGAGCGCCGGTCGGTCTTGGCGGCATGCGCGGACTTCCACTGATCCATGCTTTCCTGGCGGCCCTGATAGATCACGCCCTGGCGATCGCACATCAGCACATTGTCGTGCGGCACGCCCATCGCCTTGATCAGCGCGGTGCAGGCGATCGCCGCGGCGCCGGCGCCGTTCACCACCACCCGCACGTCCTTCAGGTCGCGCCCGGTGATGTGGCAAGCGTTGATCAGGCCGGCGGCGGTGATGATCGCGGTGCCATGCTGATCGTCATGCATGACCGGGATGTTCATCCGCTCCTTCAGCGCCTGCTCGATGATGAAGCATTCTGGCGCCTTGATGTCTTCCAGGTTGATGCCGCCGAAGCTCGGCTCGAGCAGCGCCACCGCGTTGATGAAGGCCTCGGGATCCTCGGTCGCCAGTTCGAGGTCGATCGAATCGACGTCGGCGAAGCGCTTGAACAGCACCGCCTTGCCTTCCATCACCGGCTTGGACGCGAGCGCGCCGAGATTGCCGAGACCCAGGATCGCGGTGCCGTTGGAGATCACGGCGACGAGGTTGCCCTTGGCGGTATAGTCATAGGCGGTCGAGGGATCCTCGGCGATCGCCCTCACCGGCACGGCGACTCCCGGGGAATAGGCGAGGCTCAGGTCGCGCTGCGTCGCCATCGGCTTGGACGCGATGATCTCGATCTTGCCGGGCCGCCCGTAGGAATGGAACAGCAGCGCCTCGCGCTCCGAGAACTGGACGTTCGCACCTTCGCTCATCAGCTTCCCTCTCCGCTGTTCGCCCACCCCCTTAGGGCGGGGATGTTGCAAGGGAAAGGTGGCAATGGAAACCAATTCCCGGCGGCGGCCGTAACGGAACATCGCCGGGCTTCGCGCGGGCCGCCACCCTGTGTATCGAGCCGCGATGACCGACGCCGCCCCCACGCCGATGATGGCCCAATATTTCACGCTGAAGGCCGAAGCGCCCGATTGCCTGCTGTTCTACCGGATGGGCGACTTCTTCGAACTGTTCTTCGACGATGCCCGCACCGCCTCCGCGATCCTCGACATCGCGCTCACCGCGCGTGGCGAGCATGCCGGGAAACCGGTGCCGATGTGCGGGGTGCCCGCGCATTCGGCGGAGGCCTATCTTGCGCGGCTGATCAAGGCGGGGCAGCGCGTCGCCATCGCCGAGCAGGTGGAATCGCCCGCAGAGGCCAAGGCGCGGGGATCCAAGTCGCTGGTGGCGCGCGCGGTCGTCCGCGTCGTCACCGCGGGCACGCTGACCGAGGAAGCGCTGCTCGACTCGCGCGCCGCCAACTGGCTGGTCGCGATCGGCGAGGCGGCGGGCGGGCTGGGTCTCGCGGCGGTCGATGTCTCGACGGGGCGCTTCGAACTCGCCGCGATCACCGGCGCTACGCTCGACGCCGAACTGGCGCGGCTCAATCCGGCGGAGATCGTCGTCGCCGAGGGTTCCGGCCTCGACGGCCTCATCCGCCCGCGCGAGGGGTTCGACAGCGCGCGCGCCGAGGCGCGGCTGAAGACCCTTTATGGTGTCGCGACGCTCGACGGGTTCGGCAGCTTCTCGCGCCCCGAACTGGCTGCGGCGGGCGGATTGCTTGCCTATCTCGACCATGCCGGCAAGGGCGCCTTGCCCTTCCTCCAGCCGCCCGAGCGGCGGCTGGCGGGCGGCACGATGATGATCGACGCGGCGACGCGCGAGAGCCTGGAACTCACCCGCACCGCGCAGGGCAATCGCGCGGGCAGCCTGCTCGACATCGTCGACCGCACCGTCACCGGCGCCGGCGCGCGGCTGCTGGGCGCCGATCTGGCGGCGCCGCTGGTTGACCGTGGCGCGATCGCCGCGCGGCTCGGCCTCGTCCGCTTCTTCGCCGAGGACCAGACGACACGTGAGTCGCTGCGCGCCGGCCTCAGAACGTTGCCCGATGTCGGGCGTGCGCTGGGGCGTCTCGCCGCAGGCCGGGGCTCGCCGCGTGACCTCGGCCAGTTGCGGGACGGACTGTCAGCTGCGCGCGCGCTGCGGGGGCAGCTTACGACGTCGGTGGATCTCTCGCCGCTGCTTGCCGACCTCCTGCCGCTGCTCGATGGCCATGGCGCGCTGATCGATCAGCTCGCCGTCGCGCTGGTGCCGTCGCCGCCGATCGACGCGGCGCAGGGCGGCTACATCGCCGAGGGCTATGATGCCGCGCTCGATGAGCTGCGCGCGACCGGCGGCGATGGCCGCCGCGCGATCGCCGCGCTTGAGGCGCGCTACCGCGAATCGACCGGCATCGGCGCGCTGAAGATCAAGCACAACGGCGTGCTCGGCTATCATATCGAGGTGCCGGCGCGGCATGCCGACCCGCTGATGGCGGCGGATTCGGGCTTCACCCATCGCCAGACCCTGGCGGGGGTCGTCCGCTTCAACGCGCCGGACCTGCACGATGTCGCCAGCCGGGTGACCCAGGCCGGCGCGCATGCGCTGGCGGCGGAGGCGGCGCATCTCGAAGCGCTGATCGCGCTGGCCATGGAGAGCGCGGCGCCGATCGCCGCCACCGCCAACGCGCTGGCACGGCTCGACGTCGCCGCCGCGCTGGCGGCGCGCGCGATCGAGGGCGGCTGGTGCCTGCCCGAATTCGCCGAACATCCCTGCCTCCAGATCGAGGGCGGGCGGCATCCGGTGGTCGAGGCATCGCTGGCGCGGGCCGGTGACCGCTTCGTCGCCAATGACTGCAAGCTCTCGCCAGAGCGGCGGCTGTGGCTGGTCACCGGCCCCAACATGGGCGGTAAATCGACCTTCCTGCGCCAGAACGCGCTGATCGCGGTGCTCGCGCAGGCGGGCAGCTATGTGCCCGCCACCGCGGCGCGGCTCGGATTGGTCGACCGGCTGTTCAGCCGTGTCGGCGCCTCGGACAATCTCGCGCGCGGCCGCTCCACCTTCATGGTCGAGATGGTCGAGACCGCCGCGATCCTCGCGCAGGCGACACCGCAAAGTCTCGTGATCCTTGACGAAGTCGGCCGCGGCACCAGCACCTATGACGGCCTCGCCATCGCCTGGGCGGTGGTGGAAGCGGTGCATGAGATGAACCGCTGCCGATGCCTGTTCGCGACCCACTATCATGAACTGACCCGGCTGGCGGAACGGCTCGACGGCCTGTCGCTGCACCATGTCCGCGCGCGCGAGTGGAAGGGGGATCTGGTGCTGCTGCACGAGATTGCCGATGGCCCCGCCGACCGCAGCTACGGACTCGCCGTCGCCAAGCTCGCCGGCCTGCCGCCGCCGGTGATCGCGCGCGCAAAGTCGGTGCTCGCCAAGCTGGAAGCCGGTCGCGCCGCGACCGGCGGCCTTGCCGCTGGGCTCGACGATTTGCCGCTGTTCGCTGCCGCGGCTGCGGCCGAGGAGGAAAAGGCCGATGCGCTGCGCGACGCGCTGGGCGCGATCGACGTCGATGCGCTCAGCCCGCGTGAGGCGCTGGAGCTGATCTACCGGCTGAAGGCGTTGGCGGCGGAGTGAAGGTCATGGTATGACCAAGTCGTACCGAATATTGGGAGAGTATGATGGGCGTTGTCCGCAAGATCAGCATCGCCTTGACCGAGGAACTGGCAACGGACGTCGATCAGGCCGTCGCCAGCGGCGATTATGCGAGCAGCAGCGAGGTCATCCGCGAGGCTCTGCGCCAGTGGAAGCAGCAGCGTGAGGCTGATCAGGCGCGTATCGCCGAACTGCGCCGGCTGATGCAGGAGGGGTTGGACAGCGGTGAGCCTCAAGCCCTGAACGATGCCTTTTTCGATGACATCATTACGCGCGGAATGGCGCGGCTGGCGGCGCGCAAAGCCGCCGAATGAGGGTACTCGTCTACGCGCCTCAGGCAAAGGCGGATCTGGATGAGATCTTCGACACGATCGCAGCCGACGATGATGCAACGGCCAGGAGATTTGTGAACAGGGTGCGGCAGGCAACTCTTCGGTTGGGCGACTTTCCGTTCAGCGGACCCGAGCGGCCAGAAATCGGCAAAGGGGCGCGTTCGCTCAATGTTGACGCATATCTCGTGCTTTACCGTGTCTGGGTTGATCATGTGCTGATTGCCCGTGTTGTTCACGGTGCCCGCAATTTGACTGACATGCTGCGCGACGACGCGTGACGCGGCGGCCCGCAACCCCTATCTCCCTGCCATGTCCAACCGCTTCGATGCTCTTCCCAACCGCCGCGCGATCGTCGACCGTCGCGCGCTTGCCGATGCGATCGCCGCGCTCGATCCCAAGCTGGCCGACGCCGCGCTGCGCGCCGCCGTCGCCGGGCTGTTGCGCCAGGCGCTGGCTGATGGACGCGCGGAGATCGCGAAGCGGCTGGACGAGCATCCCTCGCGCGGGCTGGAAGCCGCCAGCGGCCAGGCGTTCCTGGTCGACCAGCTCCTGCGGCTGATCTTCGACTTCGTCACCCACCGGCTCTATCCGATCAACAACCCCACCGCGGGCGAGCGCATCGTGCTGGTCGCGGTAGGCGGCTATGGCCGCGGCGAGATGGCGCCTTTCTCGGACGTCGACATCGCCTTCCTCACCCCATGGAAGCAGACCGGCTGGACCGAGCAGGTCATCGAATCGATGCTCTATCTGCTGTGGGATCTCGGCCTAAAGGTCGGTCATTCCAGCCGCTCGCTCGACGAGATGGTGCGCATGGCCAAGGCCGACCTCACCATCCGCACCGCCTTGCTCGAAGGCCGCTATGTGTGGGGCGACCAGGCGCTCTATGACGAGGCGGCACGGCGTTTCGACCGCGAGGTGATGGCAGGCACCGCGCGCACCTTCGTCGCCGAAAAGCTGGCCGAGCGCGACGCGCGCCACCGCAAGATGGGCGACAGCCGGTACGTCGTCGAGCCGAATGTGAAAGAGGGGAAGGGCGGGCTGCGCGACCTTCACACCTTGTTCTGGATCGGCAAATATGTGCACAGCGTGCGTTCGGTCGCCGAATTGGTCGATGCCGGGCTGCTGACGCGCGAGGAACTGCGCCGCTTCCAGCGCGCCGAGAATTTCCTTTGGGCCGTGCGCTGCCATCTCCACGCGCTGTCCGGCCGCGGCGAGGACCGGCTGACCTTCGACGTCCAGCGCGAGATCGCGGTCAAGATGCGCTATGCCGACCGGCCGGGAAAGAGCGCGGTCGAGCGCTTCATGCAGCATTATTTCCTGACCGCGAAACAGGTCGGCGATCTGACCGGCTTGTTCCTTGCGCATCTTGACGAGCAGCATGCGGCGCGCGGCCGCCGTTTCGGCCTGCCCGCGATCATGCGCCGCGCGCCCAAGAAGCTCGACGGCTTCGTGCTCGATCGCGGCCGGCTCGCGCTTCCTTCGGAGGATTTCTTCAAGGAGGATCCGGTACGCCTGATCCAGATCTTCGCGCTTGCTGACGAACAGGGGCTGGAGATCCACCCGCTGGCGATGCGTGCAGCGGCGCGCGACGCCCGGTTGATCGACAATACCGTGCGGCGCGATCCCCGCGCCAACGGCTTCTTCATGGATGTGCTGACCTCGCCGCGTGATCCCGAGACGGTGCTGCGCTGGATGAACGAGGCCAATGTGTTCGGCCGCTTCGTGCCGGATTTCGGCCGCGTCGTCGCGCAGATGCAGTTCGACATGTACCATCACTACACGGTCGACGAGCACACGGTGCGTGCGATCGGGCTGCTCGCCAAGATCGAGAAGGGCGCGCTCGACGCCGATCATCCGCTCGCGACCGCGATCATGGACCAGATCGTGTCGCGCCGCGTGCTCTATGTCGCGGTGCTGCTGCACGACATCGCCAAGGGCCGCGCCGGCGATCACAGCGTGTTGGGAGCGGAGGTGGCGCTCAAGCTCTGCCCGCGCTTCGGCATGACCGCGGCGGAGACGGAGACCGTTGCCTGGCTGGTCCGCCGCCATCTGCTGATGTCCGCCACGGCGTTCAAGCGGGACCTGTCCGACTTCAAGACGATCCTTGATTTCGTCCAGGCGGTGCAGTCGCCCGAACGCCTTCGCTTGCTGCTGGTGCTGACCGTGGTCGACATCCGCGCGGTCGGCCCCGGGGTTTGGAACGGCTGGAAGCGGCAGTTGCTGTCAGACCTGTATGACGCGGCGGAGGAAGTGCTGAGGTTGGGCCACAAGCAGCGCGGCCGCGGCGAACGCGTGCTTGCCAAGCAAGGCGAACTCAAGACGCTGCTGGGCTGGGGCGACGAATCCTTTAACGCGCTCGTCAAGCGCCTGCCCGAGTCCTACTGGATCGCCGAATCGGTCGACGTGCTCGAACGCAATGCGAAGCAGGTCGCGGAAGCAGATGCGCCGCTGTCGATCGCGGCGCAGGTCTATCCGGCGCGGGATGCGACCCTGGTCACGGTCTATGCCAGTGACCATCCCGGCCTGTTCTACCGGATCGCCGGCGCGATCCACCTCGCCGGCGCGAGCATCATCGATGCGCGCATCCACACCACGCGGGACGGCATGGCGCTCGACAATTTCCTCGTGCAGGACCAGCATGGCGGTCCATTCGACGGGGAAGACCGGCTGCAGCGCATCGTCCGCACGATCGAGGATGCGCTTGCCAACCGCAACCGCCTCAATGAGCGGCTGCAGGCGCGCCCGCTCGCCAAGATCCGGGCCGAGGCCTTCTCGATCGAACCTGTGGTGCTGATCGATAACAAGGCTTCGAACCGCTACACCGTGATCGAGGTCAACGCCCGCGATCGGCCGGCGCTGCTCAATGCGCTCGCCTATGCGCTGTTCCAGTCAAAGGTGACGATCCACTCCGCGCACATCGCCACCTATGGCGAGCGCGCGGTCGACACGTTCTACATAACCGATCTGATCGGCGACAAGATCGACGGCGCGCTGCGGCTGCAGACGCTCGAAACGCGGCTGCTGGACGCGGCGGCGGGCCGGGAGAGTGAGTTGGAGGCGGCGTAAGTAAAGCCCCTCCCCTGCAGGGGAGGGGAGAAGAAGGCTCAGTGCCCCGCCTGCTCGCCGCGTTCGATGCCCGACAGTTGGAGTTGCGAGTCGATCTGCTTCAGCAGCCGGTCCAGCCCGGCCTCGTCCTTCGCCTCGGCACGCGCCACCAGCACGTCCTGGGTGTTGGAGGCACGCAGCAGCCACCAGCCGTCGGGCGTGTTGACGCGGGCGCCGTCGGTGCGGTTGATGTCGGCACCTTCGGCCTCCAGCCGCTGCAGCACTTCCTCGATCACCGCGAACTTGCGCGATTCGTCGACCTGGAAGCGCATCTCCGGCGTGTTGACCATCGCCGGCATCGCATCCTTGAGCTCGGTGAGCGACTTGCCGCTGTGGCGCACTGCACCCATCAGCCGCACCGCCGCGTAGAGCGCATCGTCGAAGCCGTAATAGTCCCAGGCGAAGAAGATATGGCCGCTCATCTCGCCGCCGAGCGGGCTGTCGACCTCCTTCATCTTCGCCTTGATCAGGCTGTGGCCGGTCTTCCACATCAGCGGCTTGCCGCCCAGTTCGGCCACGCGATCATAGAGCGCCTGGCTGGTCTTCACGTCGGCGATGATGGTGCCGCCGGGAACTGCCTTCAGCACCGGCTCCGCGAGGATGCCGAGCAGCTGGTCGCCCCACACCACGCGGCCCTTGCCGTCGATCGCGCCGATGCGGTCGCCGTCGCCGTCGAAGCCGATGCCGAAATCGAGGCCCTTCTCAGCGACCAGCGCCTTGAGGTCGACGAGGTTCTTCTCCTCGGTGGGATCGGGATGGTGGTTGGGAAAGTCGCCGTCCACGTCGGTGTAGAGCAGGTGATGCTCGCCCGGCAGCTGCTTCACCAGCTTCTCGATCACCGGGCCGGCGGCGCCGTTGCCCGCGTCCCACGCCACCTTGAACGCGCCGCCCTGATAGCCGGCGATCAGCCGGTCGACATACATGTCCATGATGTTGGCGTTGGTGACGGTCCCTTCGCCGTCTTCCCAATCGCCCTCGGCCGCCATCGTGCCGATCTTCAGGATGTCCTCGCCGAAGAAGGGGCGGTGCTGGAACACCATCTTGAAGCCGTTGTAATCCGGCGGGTTGTGGCTGCCGGTGATCATGATGCCGCCATCCACCTCGAGCACGGCTTCGGCATAATAGAGCATCGGCGTCGGGCCCAGGCCGATGCGGACGACGTCGATGCCGCTCGCGGTCAGGCCCTGCACCAGCGCGGCTTCCAGCAGCGGCGACGAATGACGGCCGTCATAACCCACCGCGGCGCGGGTGCCGCCGGCGCGACGCAGCAGCGTGCCGAAGCCGCGGCCGATCGCGGTCGCGTCCGCCGGGTTCAGCGTCTTCCCCACGATCCCGCGAATGTCATATTCGCGCAGCGTCGTTGGGTCGAACTTGTGGCTCATCGATGGACTCCGTCAGGCTCGGGGTTGGGAATCGCTGGTCGCGGCCCGCAATAGCAGGTCCCGCGCCAAATTGGTTCTGCGGGCAAGCTCTTCGCTGCCGCCGGCATCGGGGTGGACGCGGGCGATGATGCGGCGGTGTGCGGCGCGGATCATCGCCGCATCGGCGTTCGCCGGCAGGTCGAGCAGCCGGCGGGCTTCCTCCAGCCCCATATCCTCGGAGCGCGCCGGCGGCCGTGGCGGCGTAACCCGCTTGGGCCGCGGGCGCACCGCAAGCCAGACCGCCACGACGAGCAGTCCGAAGAAGATCAGCTTGGCCATATCAGGCGGCGCGCGTCACCGCGTCCGGAAGCGCCAGCGCGGCGATCATCTCGCGCAGCTCCTGCCGTGCGGCGATGTGGCCGAGCCCGACTTCGGGAATCTGCGCGAAATCCAGCAAGGTCAGCCCGCTCGGGAAAAGCTCGCGATAGATCACGCGTTCCGACAGCCCCGGGATCACGCGGAAACCGACCCGGCGCGAGAGTTCGTCGAGCGCGCTGCCGACGCGGCGCATGTTGCGCGCCTCAAGCTGCTGCAGGCGGTTGCGCAGCACCACCCAGTCGATCGTGCCGCCGTCGCGCTTCGCGCGCTCCTTGCGGGCATCCCAGATCAGCTCGGCATAGAAGCTCAGCCGCCTGACCTTGTAGCTGTCGGGATCGACCTGGCCGATCAGGTCGAAGTCGACGAAGCTGTCGTTCATCGGCGTGACCAGCGTATTGGCGCGGCTGGCCGCGAAGCGCGCATAGGGATCGTCGCGCCCCGGCGTGTCGATGACGAGGAAATCGACGCCGTCGCTGAGCGTGGCGATCTGGTCTTCAAGTTCCTCGGTGCTGCTGCCCTTGAAGGTGCCGTGTCGCACCGTGGGCAGGGTGACGCCCAGCTTGCGGCAGGTCGCGTCGCGATTTTCGATGTAGCGCGCGGTGGTCCGCTGCCGGCTGTCGAGATCGAGCGCTGCGACGCGGCGGCCGGCGGCGGCCAATGCGATCGCGACATGCACCGCGGTGGTGGATTTGCCAGTGCCGCCCTTCTCATTGGCGAAGACGATGAAATGAACCGAATTGGCCGACATCAACGCTTGCGACTCCGGTTGGCCCCCATCTGCCTCTTGATCGGGGCTTCCGCGCCCCCCATAGACGCGGCCCCGCCCATATCGAAGGCCGCCGCACCGTGCAAATCATCCGTCAGAAAAAGGCGCTGGAGGAAGCCCTCGCCACTTTCCGGAGCGAAGGGCACCGCATCGCGCTCGTTCCCACCATGGGCGCGCTTCACGATGGCCATATGGCCTTGATCGAAGAGGGCAAATTGCGCGCCCAGCGGGTCGTCGCTTCGATCTTCGTCAATCCCAAGCAGTTCGGCGCGAACGAGGATCTCAGCAGCTATCCCCGCCGGGAGATGAAGGATGCGGAGATGCTGCGCGCCGCCGGCTGCGCGCTGCTGTGGGCGCCCGCGGTCGAGGAGATGTATCCCGACGGCTTCGACACCAACATCTCGGTCGGCGGCGTCAGCACCGATCTCGACGGCGCCACGCGTCCCGGCCATTTCGATGGCGTGGCGACGGTCGTCACCAAGCTCTTCAACCAGGTCCGCCCGGATGTCGCGCTGTTCGGCGAGAAGGATTTCCAGCAGCTCGCGGTGATCCGCCGGATGGTGACCGATCTCGACATGGGGATCGAGATTGTCGGCGTGCCCACCCAGCGCGACGTGGACGGCCTCGCCCGCTCCTCGCGCAATGCCTATCTCGACGATGCCGAGCGGCTGGCCGCACGCGCCATGCCACGCGCGCTGGGGGAGGCGGCTGCGGCGATCGCTGCCGGCCAGGATGTGGGCGAGGCGATCGAGCGCGCCCGCGCGACGCTCACCAAGGCCGGGTTCGATCCGATCGACTATATCGAACTGCGCGATGCCGAGACGCTGGCGCCGGTCGAGCGCGTCGAGCGTCCCGCCCGGCTGCTGGCGGCGGCGCGGATCGGGCCCGCGCGGCTGATCGACAATCTGGCGATCCTGCCGCCGGCGGCAGCGGAGTAGAAGCCTCCTCCGTTCGTCCCTCGACCACGCTCGGGACGAACGGGCAGGGGGCGTTGACGCCCGCCCACGCGCTTACTGCTTCAGCCGATACCCGGTCTTGAAGATCCACACGATGACCGCGAGGCACGCCAGCATGAACGCGCCGGTGAATGCCAGGCTCAGGCCCACGCTCACGTCGCCTGCGCCGTAGAAGCTCCAGCGGAAGCCGCTGACCAGATAGACCACCGGGTTGAACAGGCTGACCGTGCGCCAGACGCCCGGCAGCATGTCGATCGAGTAGAAGGCGCCGCCGAGGAAGGTCAGCGGCGTCACAATCAAGGTCGGGATGAAGCTGAGCTGCTCGAACCCTTCGGCCCAGATGCCGATGATGAACCCCATCATGCTGAACGTCACCGAGGTGAGCACGAGGAAGGTGATCATCGCGAGCGGATGGTCGATCCTCACCGGCACGAAGAAGGTCGAGGTCAGCAGGATGATCAGGCCGATCACGATCGACTTGGTCGCCGCCGCGCCGACATAGGCTGTCACCGCCTCTGCAGGCGAGATCGGCGCCGACAGCAGCTCGAAGATCGTACCGGTCCACTTCGGGAAGTAGATGCCGATCGAGGCGTTCGACAGGCTCTGCGTCAGCAAGGTCAGCATGATCAGGCCGGGCACGATGAACGCGCCATATTGAACGCCGTCCACCTCCTGCATGCGGGATCCGATCGCGCCGCCGAACACGATGAAATAGAGCGCCGTGGTGATCACCGGCGCCGCGATCGACTGCCACAAGGTGCGCAGCGTGCGCGCCATTTCGAAGCGGTAGAGCGCCCAGGTTCCGCGAAGATTCATTCCGCTGCCTCCCGGCGTTCGACGAGGTCGACGAAGATGTCCTCCAGCGAGCTCTTCTCCATGTCGAGGTCGCGGAAGCCGATGCCGAGATCGTGCATCGCGCGCAGCAGCCCGGGGATGCCTGTCTCCTCCTCGCGCGCATCGAAGGTGTAGACCAGCAAGGTGCCCTCGGCCTCCAGATGCAGATCCCAGCGTGCGAGTTCGACCGGGATCGCCGCCAGCGGCGTCTCGAGCGTCAAGGTCAGCCGGCGCTTGCCGAGCTTGCGCATCAGCGCCGCCTTTTCCTCGACCAAGATGATGCGGCCCTTGTCGATCACGCCGACGCGGTCGGCCATCTCCTCGGCCTCCTCGATATAATGGGTGGTCAGGATGATGGTGACGCCGCGCTCGCGCAGCGACCGCACCAGCTTCCACATGTCACGCCTGAGCGAGACGTCGACCCCGGCTGTGGGCTCGTCGAGGAACAGGATCTCGGGCTCGTGCGCCAGCGCCTTGGCGATCAGCACGCGTCGCTTCATGCCGCCGGACAGCGTCATGATCTTGGCGTCGCGCTTTTCCCAGAGCGACAGGTCCTTCAGCAACTGCTCGATGAACGGCTTGTTCGGCGCCTTGCCGAACAGCCCGCGCGAATGGTTGACGGTCGCCCACACGCTCTCGAACGTCTCGGTCGAAAGCTCCTGCGGCACCAGCCCGATCCGCGCGCGCGCGCCGCGCCAGTCGCGGACATTGTCATGCCCGTCGACGAGGATCGTGCCGGACGTCGCGTTGACGACGCCGCAGATGATGCCGATCAGCGTCGTCTTGCCGGCGCCGTTCGGCCCCAGCAAGGCGAAGATCTCACCCTTGGCGATTTCGAGGTCGATGTCGCGCAGCGCGACCTGACCGGATTTGTAGGTCTTGCCGACACCCGCGACGGCAATCACCGGCTGCATGGAATTTCCCCTGCTGAACGCCCGCGCCCAATTAGGGTGTACCTGCCATGCTTTCAATCGACGCCCGTCGAAAGCGGGCGGCGCGCCCAGCCGTCTGCCGCAGGGGCAAGGCCTGCGAGGAAGGCGGCGGCACTGGCGCGATAGGCATCCCGCTGCGCCGGCTTCATCCGGTCCCAGGTGGCGTACATGTTGCGCATCCGCGGGTTGTCGCGGAAGCGCGCGTCGTGCCGCGCCAGGAAATCCCAGTACAGCGCGTTGAACGGGCAGGCGTCCGGCCCGGTCTTCGCCTTCACGTCATAACGGCAGCGCCCGCAATGATCGGACATGCGGTTGATGTAGGCACCGCCCGCCGCATAGGGCTTGGAGCCGAGCAGGCCGCCATCGGCATATTGGCTCATCCCGACGACGTTGGGCAGCTCCACCCACTCATAGGCATCGGCATAAACGACGAGAAACCAGTCCGAGATCGCCTTGGGATCGACGCCGGCGAGCATCGCGAAATTGCCCAGGACCATCAGCCGCTGGATGTGGTGCGACCATGCCTCGCGCCGGGTAACGTCCACCGCGGCAGCCAGGCAACGCATGTCGGTTTCGCCGGTCCAGTAGAATTCGGGCAGCGGCCGGTCCGCCCCCAGCGCGTTGACCGCCGCATAGTCCGGCATGTGCAGCCAGTAGACGCCGCGCACATATTCGCGCCAGCCGATGATCTGCCGGATGAAGCCCTCCGCCGCGTTCAGCGGCACCCGCCCGGCGCGCCAAGCCCGCTCGGCGGCCTCGACCACCTCCTGCGCCACCAGCAGGCCGCAATTGAGCGCGGGCGACAACATCGAGTGGTAGAGCTGGTCCTGCCCCTCGACCATCGCATCTTGATAGTCGCCGAAATCCGGCAGTGCCGCTTCGATGAAATGATCGAGCGCGGCGAGTGCCTGCGCCCGCGTGACCGGCAGCGCGAAGGGTTCGAGCTGCCCGAAATGATCGCCGAAGCGCCGCGCGACCAGATCGAGCACGTCGCGCGTGATCGCATCGGGGTCGAAGCGGGCAGGGGCAGGATAGTTCAACCCGCGCGGGGGCGTCTTGCGGTTCTCGGCATCATAATTCCACCGCCCGCCCGCCGGCTTGTCGCCCTCCATCAACAGGCCGGTCTGCCGCCGCATGTCGCGGTAGAAATATTCCATCGTGAGCGCCCGTCGCCGCGCGGCCCAGCGCCGGAACGCCGGGATCGAGCACAGGAAGCGATCGTCCTTGAGGATGCGCACCGGCAGGCCGAAACGCGCCTCCCAGCCGTCGATCATCTGCTGCACCCGCCATTCACCGGCCTGGACGATGCGGATCTCGCGGGGGCGGTGGCACGCCACGGCGGCCGCGAGCGCGCCGGTGAAGCTGCCGCCGCTCGCCGGGTCGTCGAGTTCGACATAGTCGACCTGCCAGCCCTTCTCGCGCAGTTCCGCGGCGAAGTGGCGCATCGCCGACAGGATTAGCGCGATCTTCTTGGGATGATGGCGGACATAGACGGTTTCGTCCGACACTTCGGCCATCAGCACGATCGCGTCTTCGGGAGGAATGTCGCGCAGCGAGGCGATGCCGGGCGAAAGCTGGTCGCCCAGGATGAAGATCAGAACCGGGGACGGCTCAGTCACGCATCGCCTTCAACGCGGCGCCCGCGGCGAAGGGCGCGCCCGCCACCAGCACCAGGCTCGCGGCGGCGAGCAGCTTGAACGCGCTGCCGTCGATCGCGGTCAGCGCGCCGGCACCGAAGATCAGCACCGGCACCGCCAGCGGCAGCATCAGCAGGCCGGCCAGCGCTCCGCCGCCGCGCAGCCCCGCGGTCAGCGCGCTCGCGGTCAGCCCCAGCGCTGCGAGTGCGGGCGTGCCGAGCGCGAGGCCGAGTTCCAGCCGGCCCAGCGTGGTACCGTCCAACCGCAGCAACGCGCTGGCCGGAATCGCAGCGAGCATCAGCGGCGGGCCGAATGACAGCCAGTGCGCCAGCATCTTGGCGGCGGCCACGGCCTCGTCTCCCAGCCCGCGGATCGCATATTGATCGAGCACCCCGGCGTCGCGGTCGGGCGCGACCAGCCGGTCGACCGGCAGCAGCGCTGCCAGCAGCGCCGCGATCCACAGCACGCCGCCGCCGGTGCGCTCCAGCAGGCGGGTGTCCGGGCCGACGGCAAAGGGAAACAGCGTCGCCACGAGCAGGAAGAACAGCACCGGCAGCCACATGCCGCCGCGCAGTGCCAGCGCAAGGTCGCGCCGGATGATCTCGGACCAAGCCCTCATTGGTCGAACGCCATAGGATCGACCATTTCGGCGCGGGAGGGCGGGGTCAGCGCCACCTCGACCGTGTCGCCGAGCCCGATATCCTGATGCGTCGCCGCAAGGATCAACCCGCCGGCACGGCGGTGCTCCGCCATCGCCTCCGCCAGCAGCGCGCGCGACGCGGCGTCGAGGCCGTTGGCGGGCTCGTCGAGCAGCCAAATCGGCGCCGCCGCCGCGATCACCCGCGCCAATGTCGCGCGCTTGCGCTGGCCGGTGGAGAGCATCCGCACCGGAACCTCGGCCAGATGGGCAAGGTCCATCCGTTGCATTGCAGCCGTCACTCGGCCGCTGGCGCCGCCATCGATCCGCGACCAGAAAAGCAGCGCTTCCGCCAAGGGCAACGCCGGGTCGAGCGCGGTGCGCTCATCCGCCAGCGCGACCGTACCGGTGCGCGCGATCGTGCCGGCAAAGGCGGGCAGCAGCCCGGCGGCGAGGCGCAGCAGGCTCGATTTGCCCACGCCGTTAGGGCCGGTGACCAGCGCCGCCCCCCCGCCGCCGAGCGCGAAGCCGATGCCGCGAAACAACATGCGGCCGCCGCGCACGCAGGCCACGCCGTCCAGGGCGAGCGCGGGCGCCGGCAGCAGCGCCGTCATCCGGCGTCATCCTCCAGCGCGTGCATATCCTCGTCGGAAAGGCCGAAATGATGGCCGATCTCATGGATCAGCACATGCGCGACGAGATGCTCCAGCGTCTCGCCCTCCGCGATCCATTCGTCGAGGATCGGGCGGCGATAGAGGTGGATGATGTCGGGCAGCGCGCCGCTGTCGCTGACACTTTTCACGCCCAGCGGTCGCCCCGAATAGAGGCCGGTCAGGTCGAACGGATCCTCAATCCCCAGCTCGTTGAGGATCGCGTCCTCGGCGAAGTCGGTCACCCGGATCACCACCGCGCCCAGATGCGCGCGGAACGCCTCGGGTAGCCGGTTGAGCGTGTCGATCGCGATCGCTTCGATCGCCGCCGCGTCGGGCGCGCGCCGCCCTCCGGATTGACTTTGGTCCATAGGCTTCGCGACATAGGGCGCGGCGCGCCGGGGCGCCAGCGCCTGAAGGGAGGATGCGGCATGGTCGAGCAGCTTGACGAAGAGGCCCGCGCCCGCGCGCTCGATGATCTCGACGAATGGGATTATGACGATAGCCGCGATGCGATCACGCGCAGCCTGGTATTCGACGATTTCGTCACCGCCTTCGGCTTCATGACGCAAGTCGCGCTGCTTGCCGAGAAGGCGGATCATCATCCCGAATGGTCCAACGTGTGGAACCGGGTCGACATATTGCTGACCACGCACGACGCCGGCGGCCTGTCGCAGCGGGATATCGATCTCGCCGAAAAGATCGACGCGCTCTACGTTCCGTTCGAGAAGAACTGAGCTTCTCCCCGTTTTGAGACAGCGTGTGTCGCGGCCCACGTCGCGGCGCGCCCGGTGGTGCGCGATCGGGTCTGGTCAGCCGCGTCCGACTCATTTATCTTATCAATAAGCTAAAGAAGCGAAACGGCGCGCTTGTCGCCAGACGGGGAGAAGGATTCATGAAGACATTCGCGCAGGCGGTTTCTACCGCAACCAGTTTGATCGCGCTGATGGCGCCGGTCACGGTGTTCGCCCAGCAATCGAATTCTGCCACCGAAGATAGCGCTAACGCTACGGAAACGCCGCCTGAGGATATCGTCGTGACGGGCATCCGCGGCGCGCTGCAGGGCGCGATCAACGAAAAGCGCAATGCCGACCGGGTGCAGGAAGTGCTCGCCGCCGAGGATCTCGGCAAGCTCCCCGAAGCCAGCATCGCCGAGTCGCTCGCACGGCTTCCAGGCATTTCGACCAATCGCGATCGCGGCAACGGCACCCAGATTTCGATCCGCGGCCTCGGCCCGAACCTCGTCAACACCTTGCTCAACGGGCGCGAAGTCGTCTCGGCGGAATCGAGCCGGAACATCCGCTATGAGCAGTTCCCGGCCGAGTTGCTCAACGGCGCCTCGATCTACAAGTCGCCCACCGCAGCCCAGGTGGAAGGCGCGATCGCCGGGCAGGTCGACCTGCGTACCGTCAAGCCGCTCGACTATAAGGGCCGCAGCGTTTCGGTGAACCTGCGCGGCATCTTCAGCACCGAGGCGGATCGTGTGCAGGATGCGGATCCGTTCGGCTATGTCGCCAGCATCAGCTATGTCGGCCGGATCAACGATACGCTGGGCTTCGCGGTCGGCTATTCGGGCCGCAAGCAGGCGGTGGCGACGACGCGCACCAACATCTTCCGCTATACCGGCAGCTTCGCCGACTTCGACGGCAACGGCCTCGGCCAGAACGGGCTCCCGATCACGTCTGACGAGCCCAACAACCAGGGCGACGGCATCCCGTTCGGCTTCGAGGCGCTGGCGCGCGGCGGCAATGACGAGCGCCACGGTGCGGTCGGCGTGCTACAATGGCGCCCGTCGAGTGCGTTCGAACTGAATGCCGACTTCTTCTACAGCCGCGTCTCGTTCGACGAGACGCAGCGCGGCTTCCGCGTCGAAAACCTGCCCTTCGGCAATGTGCTGAGCGATCCGGTTGTCACGAACGGCTATGTCACCGGCATCACCACCACCAATGCCGGCACGGACTTCGGCCAGGTCGTGCGCGGCGTGAACGAGTCCTTCTTCTTCAAGGACAATCTCTATGCCGGCGGGCTGAATGGTCGCTACGAAGCCGGCGGCTGGGAGGTGCTGGGCGATGTCGGCTATTCTACCACCGACCGCCGCCAGCAATTCCTGACCTTGCGCACCGAACCGTTCGGCGTGACCCCGACGACGCGCTTCCAGAGCTTCCGGGGCCGCGCGCCGATCATGACGATCGATACCGACCTCACCAACCCGTCGCTGTATCGCATCGCCGACTTCCAGATTCCGGAAAATGGCGGCGGCGCACCGCTGATCAACGACGAACTCTGGTCGGCCTCGTTCGACGTCAAGCGCGAACTCGGCGGCTTCTTCAAGAACATCCAGTTCGGTGGCCGCTATACCGATCGCAGCAAGGATTATACCCAGCGCACCCAGTTCGGCTTTATCGATCCGGCGCAGCGCGTGCCGGTGCCGACCGACCTGCTCAACCGCGATTTCCAGTTCGGCGGCGAATACGGATCGCTGCCCGGCGTGCTCTCGATCGACATCCCGGCCGCGTTCGAACGCTTCTTCGGCGAGGTCAATCCCACCGAATCCTTCTTCGACCAGCGCTTCAGCTGGGTGGTGGGTGAGAAGACCTATGCCGGCTATGGCCAGCTCAACCTCGATGGCGAGCTGTTCGGCATTCCCGTTCTCGGCAATGCCGGCCTGCGCGTCATCCGCACAGAAACCGTGTCGCGCAGCACCGAGATCGACCAGACCCAGCAGCCCGACGGCAGCGTGATCGACATTGCCAATCCGATCGCCGTGCGCAACGAGTTCACGGATTGGCTGCCCAACTTCAACCTCACCTTCCAGCCGACCGACCAGCTCCAGCTTCGCCTGGGGTTCAGCAAGGCATTGTCGCGGGCGCCGCTCGACGATCTCAACGCGGGGTCGGGCGTGTTCACCTTCAACGGCGTGCCCCAGGGCTTCGGCGGCAACCCGCTGCTCGAACCGTTCCGCGCAACCCAGTATGACGCGACGGTCGAGTGGTATCTCAACCGCGACACCGCGATCACCGTGGCGGGCTTCTACAAGGATCTCGATACCTTCATCGTTCAGCAGGTAACGGCGGTGACGGTGCCAGATCCGGCAGGTGGCCCAGCGCTGGAGGGCACCTTCCGCCAGCCGGTCAACGGCGAGGGCGGCTCGATCAAGGGGTTCGAGATTTCGGCGCAGACCGTCTTCAGCTTCCTGCCGTCGCCGTTCGACGGACTCGGCGTGTTCGCCAACTACAGCTATACCGACAGCAGCATCTCGGTGACCGAGAATGACAATGCGATCGGCAGCATCCCGCTGCCGGGCCTCTCCAAGCATGTCGCCAACCTTGTAGCCTATTACAGCAAGGCCGGGCTCGAGGCGCGTGTCGGCTATCGCTACCGCTCCAGCTACGCGACCGAACTGGGCGATACCGATCGCATCCTGTTCACGGCGCCCGAAGGCGTGCTGGACATGCAACTCAGCTACGAGTTCCCGGAAAACACCCCGCTGGGCGGCGTGCAGATCATGTTCCAGGGCAACAACCTGACCAACGAGCCCTTCGAAACCTATTATGGCGATCGCAACCTGCAGGGCCGCTACGAGAAGTTCGGCACGCGCTATCTGTTCGGCATCGGCTTCAAGCTGTGATCGCACGGTTGGCGACGGTCGCCGCGCTGCTGCTCGCCGGCGGAACGGCGGTGGCGACCACGCCGCCGCCTCCGCCGCTGCCGCCGCCGCTCTACCTTGGTGCCGACCTGTCCTACGTCAACGAGATGGAGGATTGCGGCGCGGTGTTCCGCAAGGGGGGCAAGCCCGCCGACCCCTTTGCGCTGCTCCGTGCCGCCGGCGGCAACATCGTGCGCGTCCGCTTGTGGAACGACGCACGCTGGACCCGGTACAGCGGCTATGACGATGTGCTGAAGACGATCCGCCGTGCCCGCGCGGCGGGCCTGCAGGTGCTGCTCGACTTCCATTATTCGGATGATTGGGCGGATGGCGACAAGCAGCGTGCGCCCATTGCCTGGGAGAAGCTCGACACCGACGCGCAGGCCGCAGCGCTCCACGCCTTCACCCACGACACGCTGATGCGGCTCCATGCCGAAGGGCTGATGCCGGAAATGGTGCAGGTCGGCAACGAAACCAATCCCGAATTGATGGGCGGGGTGAAGGAACGCCCGATCGACTGGCGCCGCAACGCGAAGCTCTTCGCTGCCGGACTTCGCGCGGTGCGCGAGGTTGCCCAGGCAACCCGCACCGATCCGAAGATCATGCTCCACATCGCGCAGCCCGAACATGTGCTGCCCTGGTTCGATGCGGCACGCGACGCCGGGATCACCGATTTCGACGTGATCGGGATCAGCTATTACCGCAAATGGTCGACACGCACGGTGGCGCAGCTCGGTGAGACCATTGCCGAGGCGAAGCGGCGCTATCGCAAGGATGTGATCGTCGTTGAGACCGCCTACCCGTTCACCACCGACAATGGCGACGAGGGGCCCAACCTGCTGGGCGCGGATTCGCTGATCGATGGTTATCCGGCGACGCCCGAGGGGCAGAAGCGCTATCTGATCGACCTCACCCAGCAGGTCGTCGACGCAGGCGGCATCGGCCTCGTCTATTGGGAGCCGGCCTGGGTCTCCACTGGCTGCAAGACGCGCTGGAGCACCGGCTCGAATTGGGAAAATGCCGCCTGGTTCTCGCTCGACACGCATGAGGCGCTGCCGGCGTTCGACTTCCTCGGCCATGATTACCGGCGCTGAGCCGCAGCCGTAAGAAAAAGGGGGAGACGCGATCCGCGTCTCCCCCTCAATCTTGCCTTCCTTATTCCGCTGCCGCGACCGGCTGGCGATCGTTGAGCGGCTGTTCCAGCCGGTCGATCATCTCCTTCGGGCAGACCTGCCAGATCTTGTCGCGCCAGCGCAGCCAGTCGTCGAGGATCGTGTTGGACCATTTGCTGTCGGTGGCGACGGCATGCTCAGCGATCAGCGCGCGGCACCGGTTCTCCCAGTGCAGTGATCCGAAGCGCTGCCAGACGATGCTTTCCGGGTTGGCGCGCTTTTCGAACTCGTCGTTCACGTCGAGGATGAACGCCATGCCGCCGGTCATGCCGGCGCCGAAATTGTCGCCGACATCGCCCAGGATCACCGCGGTGCCGTTGGTCATATATTCGCAGCCATTGGCGCCGCAGCCCTCGACCACCACGGTCGCGCCCGAATTGCGCACCGCGAAGCGTTCGCCCGCCTGGCCCGCCGCGAACAGCTTGCCCGCGGTCGCACCATAGAGAACGGTGTTGCCGAGGATCGTGTTGGACTGACTCTCCAGCGGAGAGGAGACCATCGGCCGCACCGTGATGATGCCGCCCGAAAGCCCCTTGCCGACATAGTCGTTGGCATCGCCGAACACTTCCAGCGTCACGCCCTTGCACAGGAAGGCGCCCAGCGACTGGCCGGCGCTGCCGCGCAGGCGGACGCGGACGTGATGGTCCGCCAGCGCCTTCATGCCATAGGCCGCGGTGATCTCCGCCGATAGCCGCGTGCCGACCGCGCGGTGCGTGTTGCGCACCGTGTAGGTCAGCTGCATCTTCTCGCGGCGCTTGAACACCGGCTGCGCGTCATGGATCATCTGCGCGTCGAGGCTGTCGGGTACCTCGTTGCGATTGCCCTCGATGTTGAAGCGGCGCTTGTCGTCGTCCGCATCCACCTTGGCGAGGATCGGGTTGAGGTCGAGATCGTCGAGATGCTCGGCACCGCGGCTGACCTGGCGGAGCAGGTCGGTGCGGCCGACGACGTCGTTCAGGCTGCGATAGCCCAGCCGCGCGAGGATCTCGCGGACTTCCTCGGCGATGAAGGTCATCAGGTTGATGACCTTCTCCGGTGTGCCGGTGAACTTGGCGCGCAGCCGCTCGTCCTGCACGCAGACGCCCACCGGACAGGTGTTCGAATGGCACTGGCGCACCATGATGCAGCCCATCGCGACGAGGCTGAGCGTGCCGATGCCATATTCCTCGGCGCCGAGGATCGCGGCGATGACGATGTCGCGCCCGGTCTTGAGGCCGCCGTCGGAGCGCAGCTTCACGCGGTGGCGCAGCCCGTTCAGGGTCAGCACCTGGTTGACTTCGGACAGGCCCATTTCCCACGGGGTGCCGGCGTACTTGACCGACGTCTGCGGGGAGGCGCCGGTGCCGCCGACATGGCCGGAGACGAGGATGACGTCGGCATGTGCCTTGGCGACGCCCGCCGCGACCGTGCCGATGCCCGCCGAGCTGACCAGCTTCACGCACACCTTGGCGCGCGGGTTGATCTGCTTGAGGTCGTAGATTAGCTGCGCCAGATCCTCGATCGAATAGATGTCATGGTGCGGCGGCGGCGAGATCAGCATCACGCCCGGCGTCGAGTGCCGCAGCCTGGCGATGAACTCGGTGACCTTGAAGCCGGGAAGCTGGCCGCCCTCGCCGGGCTTGGCACCCTGCGCGACCTTGATCTCCAGTTCGTCGGCGGCACCCAGATATTCCGCGGTCACGCCGAAGCGCCCCGAGGCGATCTGCTTGACGTTGGAATTGGCGTTGTCACCATTCTCATAGGGCTGATAGCGGATCGAATCCTCGCCGCCTTCGCCCGACACCGCCTTGGCACCGATGCGGTTCATCGCGATCGCCAGCGTCTCGTGCGCCTCGGGGCTCAGCGCGCCGAGCGACATGCCCGGCGTCACGAAGCGCTTGCGGATCTCGGTGATCGCCTCGACCGAATCGATCGGGATCGCTTCCTTGGCGTAGTTGAACTCCAGCAGGTCGCGCAGATAGATCGGCGGCAAGTCGCGCACCCCCCGCGAGAATTGCAGGTAGGTCGAGTAGCTGTCGGTCGCGACCGAGGTCTGCAGCAGGTGCATCAACTGAGCCGAATAGGCATGCGCCTCGCCGCCGTTGCGGTGGCGATAGAAGCCGCCGATCGGCAAGGTCACCACCGCCTTGTCCCACGCCGCTTCATGGCGGAGCATCGCGTTCAGATGCAGCGAGGCATAGCCTTCGCCGCTGATCTTGGCGGGCATGCCCGGGAACAGATCGTTGACCAGC
This sequence comes from Sphingomonas zeicaulis, assembly GCF_050433225.1. Lineage (NCBI taxonomy): Bacteria > Pseudomonadati > Pseudomonadota > Alphaproteobacteria > Sphingomonadales > Sphingomonadaceae > Sphingomonas > Sphingomonas zeicaulis. The sequence goes on from NZ_JBNPXQ010000002.1 coordinate 603,800, forward strand.
GCGCGGCTGAGGCCGACCGCCTCGAAATTATAGCCGCCGCGATAGGAGGAGATCACTGCGATCCCCATCTTGGCCATGATCTTGAGCAGGCCGTCGTCGATCGCTTTGCGGTGTCGCTTCAGGCAGTCGGCGAACGGCCGGTCGCCGAACAGGCCGCGACCGTGGCGATCGGCGATCGCCGCTTCCGCCAGGTAGGCGTTCACCGTCGTCGCGCCGACGCCGATCAGCACCGCATAATAATGGGTGTCGAGGCACTCGGCGGTGCGCACGTTGATGCTGGCATAGCTGCGCAGCCCCTTGCGGACGAGGTGGGTGTGCACCGCCGCCGCCGCCAGCACGCCGGCGATCGCCACCCGCTCGGGGCCGACGCCCTCGTCGGTCAGGAACAGCTCGGTCTTGCCCTCGCGCACCGCCTGCTCGGCCTCGGCGCGGATGCGCGCGATCGCCGCGCGCAGCGAATCGGGCGCGCCGCCGGAAGCGAAGGTGCAATCGATTTCCGCGACCTGCTTGCCGAAATGCGCCTTCAGCCGATCCCAGTCGGCACAGGTCAGCACCGGCGAATCGAGCACCAGCACATCCTGCCGGCCGCGTTCGGTGTCGAGGATGTTCGCCAGGTTTCCGAAGCGGGTCTTCAGGCTCATCACCTGCGTCTCGCGTAGCGAATCGATCGGCGGGTTGGTGACCTGGCTGAAATTCTGGCGGAAGAAGTGGCTGATCATCCGCGGCTTGTCGGAAATCACCGCCAGCGGCGTGTCGTCGCCCATCGATCCGATCGCTTCCTTCGCGTCGTCGATCATCGGCGCGAGGATCAGTTCCATGTCCTCCAGCGTCTGGCCGGCGGCGACCTGGCGGCGGATCAACTCGGCGCGGTCCCATTGCGGCGTCGAACGGTCGCCACTGCCGGGCAGGTCGTCCATCGTCAGGAAGCCGCCGATCATGTCGGCATAGGCATGTTCGCCCGCGATCCGGTCCTTGATCTGGCGGTCGTGATAGAGTTCGCCCTCGTCGAGGTCGATCGCGATCATCTCGCCCGGCCCGAGCCGGCCCTTGCGGAGCACGGTCGATTCGGGGACGACGACCATGCCGGTCTCCGAACCCACGATCAGCAGGCCGTCGATCGTCTCGGTATAGCGCAGCGGGCGCAGCGCGTTGCGGTCCATGCCGGCGACCACCCAGCGGCCGTCGGTCATCGCCAGCGCGGCCGGGCCGTCCCACGGCTCCATCACGCTCGCGAGATATTCGTACATCGCGCGATGCGCCGGCGGCATGTCCTCATTCTGCTGCCACGCCTCGGGGACGAGCATCAGCTTGGCGGTCGGCGCGTCGCGGCCCGATCGGCAGATCGTTTCGAACACGGCGTCGAGCGCGGCGGTGTCGCTGGCGCCCGCCGGGATGACCGGCTTGATGTCCTCCGAATGCTCCCCGAAGGCGAGGCTCGCCATCCGGATCTCGTGGGATTTCATCCAGTTCTTGTTGCCGCGGATCGTGTTGATCTCGCCATTGTGCGCGAGCGTGCGGAAGGGCTGCGCCAGCCACCATTGCGGGAAGGTGTTGGTGGAATAGCGCTGGTGGAAGATCGCCACGCGCGAGACGAAGCGATCGTCGGTCAGGTCCGGATAGAAGACCGACAGGCTCTCCGCGAGGAACAGCCCCTTGTAGATGATCGACCGGCACGACAGCGAGCAGATGTAGAAGCCGGAGATCTGGGCCTCGATCACCTTGCGCTCGATCCGCCGGCGGATGAGGTAGAGATTCTTCTCGAACTCGGCGGCATCCTGGTCGGCGGGCATCGGGCCCGCGATCATGATCTGCTCGATCTCGGGGCGCGTCGCCTGCGCCTTCTGGCCGATCACCGAGACGTCGACGGGCACCTGGCGCCAGCCATAGATGGTGTAGCCGGCATCGATGATCTCGCTCTCGACGATCGTGCGGCAGGTTTCCTGCGCCCCCAGATCGGTGCGCGGCAGGAACACCATGCCGACGGCGAGGCGGTTGGGCCGCGGGCGATGGCCCGAATCGGCGATCGCATCGTCGAAGAAGCGCACGGGCAGGTCGACATGCAGGCCGGCACCGTCACCGGTCTTGCCGTCCGCGTCAACCGCGCCGCGGTGCCACACCGCCTTGAGCGCATCGATCGCGCTCGCGACCACGCGGCGCGACGGCTTGCCGTCGGTCGCCGCGACCAGACCCACGCCGCAGGCGTCGCCCTCGAACTCGGGGCGGTACATGCCTTCGCGGGCCAGCCGCTCGCGCTCGGATTCCATGTGCAATATAGTGCTCATGCCGCGACCCTTTCCTTCTGGGCGGCTTCTGCCTTCTTCGTCTTCAAATAGCTGTGCATGCGCTCGGCCACGTCGCGGCCGTCGCGGATCGCCCACACCACCAGGCTGGCGCCGCGCACGATGTCGCCTGCGGCGAACACGCCGTCCACGCTGGTCTGCATCGTCTTATGGTCGACGCGCAGCGTGCCCCAGCGGGTGACCGAGAGGTCATCCGCGCCGAACAGCTTGGGCAGGTCCTCGGCGTCGAAGCCGAGCGCCTTGATCACCAGATCGGCCTCGAGGCGGAACTCGCTGCCCGGATCGGGCTCGGGCGCGCGGCGGCCGCTCGCGTCGGGGGCGCCCAGCCGCATCTTGATCGCGCGCACACCGGCGACATGCTCGGTGCCGTCGAACGCCTCGGGAGCGGAAAGCCAGACGAACTCGACGCCCTCTTCCTCGGCATTCTTCACCTCGTTCTGCGAGCCCGGCATGTTCTGCCGGTCGCGGCGATAGAGGCACTTCACCGAGGCGGCACCCTGGCGGATTGCGGTGCGGACGCAGTCCATCGCGGTGTCGCCGCCGCCGATCACGACGATGTTCTTGCCCTCGGCGTTGAGCGCGCCCTCGTCGAACGCCGGCACCGCATCGCCGAAGCTCTTGCGGTTGGAGGCGGTGAGATAGTCGAGCGCGTCGATCACGCCCGGCGCGCCGACACCCGGCGCCTTGATCGCGCGCGGCTTGTAAACGCCGGTGGCGACCAGCATTGCATCGTGGCGATCGCGCAGCTCGGAAAGCTTGGCATCGCGGCCGACGTCGAAGCCTTCGTGGAAGGTAATGCCGGCATCCTTGAGCCGCTGGACGCGACGCATGACGACATGCTTCTCCAGCTTGAAGCCGGGGATGCCGTAGGTCAGCAGCCCGCCCGCACGGTCGTAGCGGTCGTAGACATGGACCTCATAGCCCTGCGCGCGCAGCAGCTCGGCGGCGGTGAGGCCGGCCGGGCCCGCGCCGATGATGCCGACAGACTGGCCGCGATCGGGGAGGGGGCGGATCGGCTCGACCCAGCCCTCTTCCCACGCGGTGTCGGTGATGAACTTCTCGACCGAGCCGATGGTGACGGCGCCGTGGCCGGAGAATTCGATGACGCAATTGCCCTCGCACAGCCGGTCCTGCGGGCAGATGCGGCCGCAGATCTCGGGCATGGTCGAGGTCGCGTTGGACAGTTCATAGGCTTCGCGCAGGCGGCCTTCCGCCGTCAGCCGCAGCCAGTCCGGGATATGGTTGTGCAGCGGGCAATGCACCGAGCAATAGGGCACGCCGCATTGCGAGCAGCGCGCCGCCTGTTCTTCCGCCTTGGGCACCGCGAACCGCTCGGCGATCTCGCGAAAATCCTCCGCACGCACCTCGGCGGCACGCTTGTCCGGATAGGATTGTCCGGTGACGACGAACTTCAACATGGGATTGTCGGCCATATGCCCTCCTGAGCGTTCGCATACGCACAGGAAAGCGGCCAAGTCACGTGCAAATCGGGCATTAAGTCAGATATGCTGACCTATTTACCGGTAAGTTGTTCGTTTGCGGTGCCGATCTGTAACAGTTCCAAAGACCAGTAGGTCCGAATCGGCCTTATTCGGCCAACAGCCATACCAGCGCGGACGCGCCGGCGATGATTCGGTACCAGGCAAACGGCGCGAAGCCGTAACGGGTGACGACCGCCATGAACGCCTTCACCACCACCACCGCAACGATGAAGGAGACGACGAAGCCGACGCCGATGAGCCCCATCATGTCCGACGTGATCGCGTCGCGATGCTTGAAGAGCTGCAGCACCGTCGCGCCGGTCAGGGTCGGCAGCGCGAGAAAAAAGCTGAACTCGGCGGCGGTGCGGCGATCGATCCCGAACGCCATCGCGCCCATGATCGTCGCGCCCGAACGGCTGACGCCGGGAATCATCGCGATGCACTGGACGAGGCCGATCTTCAGCGACTGGCCGATGCTGACATTGGAGATGCCACCCACTTCCTGCGTTTTCGCCAGCCGTTCGATGATCAGGATGGCGACACCGCCGATGATCAGCGACCAGGCGACAACCACCGCATTTTCGAGCAGCGCATCGATTTCATCGGCGAAGATCAGCCCCAGCGCCACCGCGGGCACGAAGGCGATCAGCAGGTTGCGGACGAAGGCGACCGAATGCTTCTCTCCCTTGAACAGGCCCGAGAGCACTGCAAGGAAGGTGCGCCAGTAGAGCACGACGATCGCCAGGATCGCGCCGGGCTGGATCGCGATGTTGAACACCGCCCAGTCCTCTGCCTTGAAGCCGAGCAGTTCGGTGGCGAGGATCAGGTGGCCGGTCGAGGATACCGGCAGGAATTCCGTAATGCCCTCGACGATACCGAGCAGGATCGCGGTGATGAGGTCCGACATGCGCCAGGCAGGCCTTTCAGTCGCTGGCCGGGCGCCCCGCAGGCGCGGGTTGCCGGGCGGGGAGAAATGTTCGTGGCACGCGCTGCCCGCCCCCAAGGGCGGGCAGCAACGGGGTTATGGGTTCAGGCGACGCTCTTGCGGCCGAACCGGCCGTTGCGCTGGTAGAGCACCAGCCAGCCCGGTGCGATTGCGGCGAGCGGCGTCGCCGTGACGCCGAGGTCGTTCAGACCGGCGGCGCCGGGCGCTACGACATTGTCATGCTGAAGCATCGCCCACTGGTCGCTGGTGATCGGCGCACCCGGCAGCCAGCCCGTCAGCTTGGCGAGCAGGCCGCCGAAGGCATCGGGCACTTCGACGAAATTGGGATCGCGATGCGTCTCGGCCGCAATCCAGCGCTGCAGCTCCATCATGCTGAGCACGTCGGGCCCGCCCAGCTCGAAGGTCTTGCCCGCGAAGTCGTGTGGATTCTCGACTGCCGCGAGAACCGCGCGCGCCACGTCTCCGGCGAACACCGGCTGGAACTTCACGGCAGGGCGCAGCACCGGAACCACCGGTGCGTTCTGCATGCCGGCGAAGCGGTTGATGAACTGGTCCTCGCGGCCGAACACGATCGAGGGGCGCAGGATCGTCGCACCCGGGAAGGCCGCGCGTACCCGCGCCTCGCCGGCTGCCTTGCTGCGGCCATAGGCGGAAGCCGAATCGGCATCCGCGCCGATCGCGGAGATGTGGACCAGCGATTCGGCCCCCGCGCCGGCGGCGGCCTCGGCGATGTTTGCAGCGCCCTCGACGTGGAAGGCTTCGAAATCGCCCTTGAGGATGCCGACGAAGTTCACGACCGAGTCGGAACCCTGCAGCGCGCGCGCCAACGTCGCGGGCTTGCGGATGTCTGCGGCGACGAACTGCGTCTGGCCGAGATTGCCCTGCGACTTCAGATACCACGCGTTGCGCGGATCTCGCTCGACGATGCGCACGCGCCAGCCGGCCTTGAGCAGCGCCCTGGCGGCATAGCGGCCAAGAAATCCGCTGCCGCCCACCAGCGTCACCAGCCTGTTGTCGATGCTCACATTCGCCTCCTGATGTTGCGGTGCACCCTTGCCCCATCGATATGACCGTTGACAAGGCCGCAAGCGACGTCTAGCTGCCGCGGCCTACCCCGTGCCCAGATGGCGGAATTGGTAGACGCACCAGCTTCAGGTGCTGGCGATCGCAAGGTCGTGGAGGTTCGAGTCCTCTTCTGGGCACCATTTCCTTCGGCAACGCCGAAGGGCCCAAAAAGGCCGCAGATGCTGCGGCCTTTTTTCGTTGATCGAGGCGCGAATGCTGGCCGCGCCGCGTGGTTGGAAGACCGGAAGTCGGATGTTCGAACTGAGCAAACAGTTTCGTTTCGAGGCGGCCCACACGCTTGACCGCGTGATCGAGACCGAATCGAGCCGGCGCATCCACGGCCACAGCTATCGCGCCGAGGTTGCGGTGCGCGGCCGGCCCGATTCGATGACCGGCATGATCGTCGACCTCGGCCTGCTCGAACGCGCGATCGCCGATGCCCGGGACGCGCTCGACCATCGTTTTCTCGACGAGATCGAGGATCTGGGGCCGGCGACGATGGAAAATCTCAGCCGGTGGATCTGGGATCGGTTGCGGCCGACCATTGCTCCCCTCGCGCGCGTGACCGTCTACCGCGATTCGAGCGGCGATGCCTGCTCCTATTGGGGCGAAGACGGCACGGCCTGAGCCGAAGAAAACCGGCCTCGTCAGCCGAAAGCGTCCGAAAACCCCAGCAGTCCTCGATCGTTCGGCTTTTCCGCTGCGGTGCAGCGAACAAATCGCCGCGTTGCTCGTTGGTCGGTCTCTGACCGGCGACATGGAAGATGCGGCGGCATGTCGTTCGACTGGGATTTCGAATGGATGCACTGGCTGGCGGTGATCCTGACGATCAGCGTCGCGGTGCTCGCGGCGGTGGCGATCCACTGGCTGGGCATGGCGCTGCTCAGGCGAATCGCGCGACGCACCACGAGTTTCATCGACGATGTGCTGGTCGCCCGGCTCAAGCAGCCGCTGCGCTGGCTGCTGATCGTGATCGCGGTCGGCGCCGTGCAACCCTCGCTCAACCTCGATCCGCCTATCGCCGAAGCCGTCCGCCGCGTGCTGGGGCTGGGCGCGCCGGCGCTGCTCGGCTGGCTCGTCATTTCGATGCTGGGCGCGCTCAACGACATCGCGCAGCGCCGCTACGACATCAGCGTGGCGGACAATCTCACCGCGCGCCGTCGCCGCACCCGCGCCGGCATCCTCTATCGCATCTCGATCTTCGTCGTCCTGTTGATCACCTTCTGCTTGATGCTGATGTCGATCCCCAGCGTCCGCACCGTCGGCGTGACGATCGCCGCTTCCGCCGGTCTTGCCGCCCTTGCGGTCGGTGCCGCGGCGCAGCCTGCGCTCAAGAACCTGATCGCCGGCATCCAGATGGCCTTCACCGAGCCGATCCGGATCGACGACGTCGTCATCATGGACAATGAATGGGGGCGGATCGAGGATATCCGCCTGACCTATGTTGTCGTGCGCATCTGGGACGATCGCCGGCTGGTCGTGCCGGTCAGCAAATTCCTCGAACAAAGCTTCCAGAACTGGACGCGCGAGACCAGCGCGCTGCTCGGCACCGCCTTCCTGCGGCTGGACCACACCGCCGACGTCGCGCGCATCCGCAGCAAGCTCGACGAGGTGGTGAGGGCCAACCCGCTGTGGGATGGCCGGGTGATCGTGCTGCACGTCACCGAGCTTTATGCCGATCATATGGAACTGCGTTGCCTGGTCTCGGCATCGGATGCGGGCCGCGCGTTCGACCTGCGCTGCGACGTGCGCGAGGCGCTGATTACCTGGATCGCGGGGGAAGAGCCGGGCTGGCTGGTGCGCACGCGCGCCGAACTGCGCGGAGACGTGCCGGGGTCGCAACCGGCATATGTGCGGGCGGACGCCTGACCGTATCGCCCCGCCGCCCGTCGGCGGGGCCCAAGGCCCGCCACCGCACTATCCGGCGACCGGCACATCCTCGTTCAGCGCTTCGGTGAAGCGGCGGAGCCACCAGAACACATCCTCGCGCTGGATATTCTCATTCAGCGCCTGCCAGCGCGCGATGCGTTCCTCGCGGGGCATCTTCAGCGCCAGCGCGATCGCATCTGAAATTTCCTCGGCGCTGTAGGGATTGACCAGCACCGCGTCGGTGAGCTGCTCGGCCGCCCCGGCGAAGCGGGAGAGAATCAGCACGCCGGGATCCTCAGGATCCTGCGCCGCGACATATTCCTTGGCGACGAGGTTGAGGCCATCGCGCAATGGCGTCACCAGCCCGATCCGGGCCGCGCGATAGATGCCGGCCAGCACGTCGCGCGGATAGCCCTGGTTTACATAGCGCAGCGGCACCCAGTCGACATCGGCATAGGCGCCGTTGATCCGGCCCGAGAGCCCGTCGAGCGCGGTGCGGATCTTCTGATAGGTTTCAACCGCTGCCCGGCTGGGCGGTGCGATCTGCAGGAGGAACACCTCCTTGCGTTCCTCGGGATGCTCCTGGAGGAAGCGTTCATAGCCCAGGAAGCGCTCTTCCAGCCCCTTGGAATAGTCCAGCCGGTCGACGCCGACGATCATGTCGCGGCCGACCGCGCTGTCGCGCATCTGGCGGAAGCTCAGCCGCGCGCGGGGGGAGGCGGCGAGTGCTGTGAAATCCTCGGCATCGATGCCGATCGGATTGGCGATCATCCGTACGGAACGGCCGTTGAGGGTCAGCGTCTCGCCGTCTGAGCGCGCGCCGAGGATGTTGACCGCGCACTCCTCGAAGCTGCGCAGCCATTCCTCGGTATGGAAGCCGACCAGATCATAGGCGAACAGCGTTTCCAGCAGTTCGCGCGCCTCGGGCAAGGTCGTCAGCAGGCGGGGCGGCGGCCAGGGAATGTGGAGGAAGAAGCCTATCCGGTTGCGGCAGCCGCGCTTGCGCAGCTCCTCGCCCAGCGGGAACATGTGATAGTCCTGGATCCAGATCCGGTCGTCGGGCTCGATCAGCGGCCGCGCGGTCTCGGCCAGCCGCTCGTTGACCCGCTGATAGCCGCCGGCGAAGCTGCGCTCATATTCCGCCAGGTCGATGCGATAATGGAACAGCGGCCACAGCGTCCGGTTGGCGTAACCGTCATAATATTCCTCGATATCATGTTCCTCGAGGTCGACGGTCGCGGTGGTATAGCCATCGCCGCGCTGGAAGCTGATCTGCCCGGTAAATTCCTCGGTCACCTCGCCGGACCAGCCGAACCAGATGCCCCCCGCTTCCCGCAGTGCGGAGGATAGCGCCACGGCAAGCCCGCCCTGCGCCCCCGAATGCGAGGTGGTGGGTGCGGCGACGCGGTTCGAGATGACGATCAGCCGGCTCATCGCGCGGATGTCCATGGTCGACTGAGCAGGCTGGCGCAGTTGATCATCCCCACCAGTGAATAAGTCTGTGGATAATTGCCCCACAACTCATAGGTGCCGGGGTCGATGTCCTCCGAAAGCAGCCCGGCGCCGGTGCGGCGGCTCAGCATCTCCTCGAACAGCGCGCGCGCTTCCTCGCTGCGCCCGGTCAATTGCAGCGCCTCGATGAACCAGAATGTGCAGACGTTGAACGCCGTCTCGGGCATGCCGAAATCATCTTCCTCGGCATAGCGCAGCATGTGCGATCCGCGCCGCAGCCCGGCTTCGACCGCGGCCAGCGTGCCCAGGAAGCGCGGATCGTCCGGCGAGAGGAAGCGCAGGTCGAGCAGTTGCAGCAGGCTCGCGTCGAGGATGCTGCCCTCGAACGTGGCCGACATCAGCTTCTCGTCCTCGCGCCACGCCGCGGTCTCGATGCGTTCGCGGATCTGCGCGGCGCGATCCAGCCAGAACTGGTGCTTCTCGGTGAGGCCCAGCGCATTGGCGGCATTGGCCATGCGATCGCATGCCGCCCAGCACATCGCCGCGGAATAGGTGTGGACGCTCTGGCGCGTGCGCAGCTCCCAAAGCCCGGCATCGGGCTTGTCATGCAGCGCGTAGGCACGTTCGGCGACCTTTTCCAGCGCCTCGAAATCTTCGATGCCGGCCATGCGGAACAGGCGCTGGTCGAAAAAGGCCTGCACGTTGCACAGCACGATCTGGCCATAGGCGTCGTGCTGGATCTGCTCATAGGCCTGGTTGCCGACGCGCACCGGACCCATGCCGCGATAGCCGGGCAGGGCGCTCGCAATCCATTCCTCCAGCCTCGCCTCGCCCAGCACGCCGTAGAGCGGCTGGATATGGCCGCCATGCGCCGAATCGACGATGTTGCGCAAATAGCCGAGATAGCCTTCGAGCACGTCGAGCGCGCCCAGCCGGTTGAGCGCCTGCACCGTGTAATAGGCGTCGCGGATCCAGCAGTAGCGATAGTCCCAGTTGCGGCCGGTATCCGAGCCTTCCGGAATCGAATGCTCGGGTACCGACGTGGTCAGCGCGGCGACGATCGCGCCGGTTTCCTCATGCTGGCACAGCTTGAGCGTGATCGCGGAGCGGATCACCACATCCTGCCATTCCAGCGGCGTGGCAAGGCCGCGCACCCATTCCTGCCATTCGCGCGCGGTTTCGCCCAGCATCCATTCCACGGTGGAACCGACATCGTCCTCGAACCCCTCGTCGGGCCCGAGGAAGAAGTAGAGCGGGCGCTCGACGCGGAACGGCCGTTCTTCCTGGATCAGCCCGACCGCCGCCGAGGTGGTCAGCCGCAAGGTCGTGCTGTCGAGCTTGTAGCGGATATGGTTGGAGCCGCTGGTGGTCTCTACCGGCTCGTCGTTCCAGCCGCGTGTCGGCGCCAGCCGCATGCGGATGCGGGGGCTGCCCGAAACGGGGCGGACGATGCGCGCGAACGCGACCGGCCGATAATATCGGCCACGGCGGCGGAACCGCGGGCAGAAATCGATCACCTCGATCGCATTGCCCGCGGCATCGCTGTGGCGCGTGACGAGGATCGGCGTGTTGCGGCGATAGGATTGCGCCACCGCGATGCCGCCCTCCAGGTCGATCGCCCACACGCCCTTGTCTGGCGAGTTGTGCAGCAGTGACGAGAATAACGGGTCGCCGTCGACGCGCGGCACGCAGCCCCACACGAAGCTGCCGGCGGTGTCGACCAGCGCGCTGACTTGACAATTGCCGATCGGCCAGAGGTCCAGATTGGCGGTCATGCGATCTCCCTGCATGCGGTGTCGAGCCAGACGCGCACCGCGGCCACGTCTGCCAGATGATAGCGCGCATTGGTCGCGCGCGGCGGGCCCACGAGAACGCCAGCGCCACCCAGTGCCTCGGCTGCGACGAAACCCGGCTCGTCGGTATCATCGTCGCCCAGGAACACGGGCAGGCTGCCCTTCATGCCGGGCGAGGCCATCAGCCGATGCAGCGCACTGCCCTTGTCGGCGCCGGCGGCGCGCAACTCGAACATCATCTTGCCGGTCTGGAGCTTCAGGCCGGTGCGCGCGGCAAGGTCATGCGCCAGTTCAGCGGCCTCTTCGGCGGCATCGGGAGCAAGGCGGAAATGGAGGCCGACGCCCAGCGGCTTGCGCTCCACCAGCACGCCGGGGCGGCTGGCGGCGAAACCGTCCATCGCCTTCTCGGCGGTGGTGAGCGTTGCGGGGCGCTCCGGCGCCTCGATACGGCCATCGCCCCAATAGAGTTCGAGTCCGTGGCTCCCTGCGACGGCGAGCGTTTCGACGCCGATCAGCCGCTGGAGTTCGCTCACCGCCCGGCCGCTGATCAAGGCGACGCGACCGCCAAAGGCTTGATCGAGGCAGGCGAGGGTTTGCCGCAACGGATCGTCGACGGAAACCGAATCGGGGGTTGGCGCGATCTCGACGAGGGTTCCGTCGAAATCGAGGAGCAGGCTGGCGCCCGTGAGGATGTCGATCGGCGGAGGAGACAGGCTGTCGGGTGCGCGGAGGGGCATCGGATCCTAAGCTGACGATGGCTGACGCCAGAGTCAAAGCATGACGGATGCGAAATGTTCCGCTGCAGCGCACAAAAATGTGGATCTGGCCTTCTCCCCTTGTGGGAGAAGGATACGGAGACTTGGGTGGCGCGAAGCGTCACCCTAGTCGCAGTTGGATGAGGGGTGCGCTCGCGCAGCGAGCGCGCGGCGCGAGAGCGCCGCATCCCCCTCACCCAGCTACGACTAGGGCCCGCCAAGGGGCGGACCCAAGTCTTCGCAACCCTCTCCCACGGAAGGGAGAGGGAAAAATCACGCCGCCTTCGCGCGCGACGCGCGCTTGCGCTCGTGCGGATCGAGGTGGCGCTTGCGCAGGCGGATCGACTTCGGGGTGACTTCGACCATCTCGTCGTCGTCGATATAGGCGATCGCCTGCTCCAGCGTCAGCTTGCGCGGCGGGGTGAGGCGGATCGCATCGTCCTTGCCGCCCGAGGCGCGGAAGTTGGTGAGCTGCTTCGCCTTCATCGGGTTGACCTCGAGGTCATCCGTCTTGGCGTTCTCGCCGATGATCATGCCCTCGTAGAGCGCCTCGCCGGGGCCGACCATCAGCACGCCGCGCTCTTCGAGCGGGCCGAGCGCATAGGCATTGGCCTCGCCCGCGCCGTTCGAGATCAGCACGCCGTTCTTGCGGCCTTCGATCTGGCCCTTGTGCGGGCCGTACTTCTCGAACAGCCGGTTCATGATGCCGGTGCCGCGGGTATCCGACAGGAACTCGCCATGATAGCCGATCAGGCCGCGCGACGGGGCCGAGAAGGTGATGCGGGTCTTGCCGCCGCCGGACGGACGCATGTCGGTCAGCTCGGCCTTCCGGATCGCCATCTTCTCGACGACGGTGCCCGAATGCTCCTCGTCCACGTCGATCACGACGGTCTCGTAGGGCTCCTCGCGGCCGCCGTTCTCGCCTTCGCGGAACAGCACGCGCGGGCGGCTGATGCCGAGCTCGAAGCCTTCGCGGCGCATCGTCTCGATCAGCACGCCGAGCTGGAGTTCGCCGCGGCCGGCGACCTCGAAGCTGTCGCGATCGTCGGCTTCGGTCACCTTGATCGCGACATTGCTCTCGGCTTCGCGGAACAGGCGGTCGCGGATCATGCGCGAGGTCACCTTGGTGCCCTCACGGCCGGCCATCGGCGAATCGTTGACGGCGAAGCGCATCGACAGCGTCGGCGGATCGATCGGCTGCGCGTGCAACGGCTCGGTCACCGCCGGATCGGCGATGGTGTTCGCCACGGTCGCGATGGTGAGGCCGGCGATCGAGATGATGTCGCCCGCCTTGGCCTCTTCCACCGGAAGACGCTCGAGACCGCGGAACGCCATGATCTTGGAGGCGCGGCCCTGCTCGACGACATTGCCGTCCGAATCGAGCGCGTGGATCGGCATGTTGGTCTTGACGGTGCCCGAGGCGACCAGGCCGGTGAGGATGCGGCCGACGAAATTGTCGCGATCCAGCAGCGTCACCAGGAACTTGAACGGACCGTCCGGATCCGCCTTCGGCGCGGGGACGTGGCCGACGATCTTCTCGAACAGCGGTGCCAGCGTGCCTTCGCGCACATCGGGGGTCTCGCCGGCATAGCCGTTGCGGCCCGAGGCGAAGAGCACCGGGAAATCAAGCTGCTCGTCATTGGCGTCGAGGCTGACGAACAGGTCGAACACCTCGTCCAGCACTTCCTGAGCACGCGCGTCCGAACGGTCGATCTTGTTGACCACCACGATCGGGCGCAGGCCGAGCGCCAGCGCCTTGCCGGTGACGAATTTGGTCTGCGGCATCGCGCCCTCGGCCGCGTCGACCAGCAGGATCACGCCGTCGACCATCGAGAGGATGCGCTCCACCTCGCCGCCGAAGTCGGCGTGGCCAGGGGTGTCGACGATGTTGATCCGGGTGTCGCCCGCTTCGCCATGCCACTCGATCGAGGTGCACTTGGCGAGGATGGTGATCCCGCGTTCCTTTTCCAGGTCATTCGAGTCCATCGCCCGCTCTTCGACGCGCTGGTTGTCTCGGAAGGTGCCCGACTGCCGGAACAGCTGATCGACGAGGGTGGTCTTGCCATGATCGACGTGCGCGATGATGGCCACGTTGCGGAGGCTCATGAAATGCTCGGTCCTGTGCGGAAATGTGGCCGCGCGCCTAGCGGAAATTCCGCGCTGCGGCAAGGGCGGGGTGGCTGAACGCCCGATTCAGGGGGTGTTTGCGGGTGGCAACCACGGGCGTGTGGCCTGCCCTTGTCGGAAAAGGGGCTGCCGCCGCGCGCCCCTTGCCCCTCGGGGAGAGGGGCGGGGAGAGGGAAAGTCGCGCCGAGCGTGAAGCCTTGTAAGGTCAAGCACTCACTATCGGAGCCTTTCCGTCTGAACCTCCTGTTAGCGCGACTTTACCCTCTCTCTGCTCCGCTGCGCGGACCTGTCCCTCTCCCCAAAGGGGCGAGGGAAGAGCGTCCCATGCGCCCCGCGCCAAGAATTTGGGCACCGCCCCACCCTTGTCCCTATCCCCCCGGCGCCCTAATCGCTGGCGCCATGCTCGCCGCCATCAACCGCATCATCCCTGACAAGTTCATCCTCGTGCTGCTCGCGACGGTGGTCGTCGCGACCTTGCTGCCGGCCAAGGGGGTGATGCTCGATGCGATCGGCAACATCTCGACCGCGGCGATCGTGACATTGTTCTTCATGCACGGCGTGAAGATCGCACCGCAGGCGGTGGTCGACGGGTTCCGCCGCTGGAAGCTGCAACTCGCCATCTTCCTGTTCGGCTATGTCTTCATGCCCGCGCTCGGCATGGGGGCCTCGCTGTTGACCGGCAGCGTGCTCGGCCAGGGCTTCGCGCTCGGCCTCATCTATCTGGCGGTGCTGCCGACGACGGTGCAGTCGTCGATCGCCTATGCCTCGATTGCGCGCGGCAACGTCACCGCGGCGGTGATCGCCTCGGCGGTCTCCAACATCTCGGGCGTGGTGCTGGCGCCGCTGCTGGTCGGGCTGCTCGCCAGCGCTCTCCAGACCACGCAGGGCGGCGGTGGCGTCGATGTCAGCGGTATCGGCAAGATCGTGATGATCCTGCTGGTGCCCTTCGCGCTCGGCCAGCTCGCACGGCGCTGGCTCCAGGCCTGGGCGCAGCGCAACAAGGCTTTGATCTTCTATCTCGATCGCACCACGATCGTGATCGCGGTCTATGTCGCCTTTTCGGAGGCGGTGACGGGTGGGCTGTGGAGCCGGGTGACTGGCGTCGAACTGGCCATGCTCGTCGCGGTGGTCGCTGTGATGCTGGCGATCGCCTTCGCCTGCGCCTGGGGGCTCGGCGCGCTGCTCGGTTTCAGCGATGAGGATCGCGCGACGATGCTGTTCTCGGGCGCGCACAAGAGCCTCGCGACCGGTGCGCCGATGGCGCGCATCCTGTTTCCTGGGCCGGAGGCGGGTGCGCTGCTGCTGCCGCTGATGCTCTATCACCAGCTCCAGCTGATGGTGTCGGCGATCGTTTCGGCGCGGCTGGCGCGGCGCGTCGAGAAGGCGGAAGCCGCCGCGGCGTAACGCCCGGTCGAACGCACAAAAAAGGGGAGCGAAACCGCTCCCCTCTCCCAGACCCTTCGGTGTCGCGTCTTAGTAAACGCGCGCCTTCGGCTTGATATACTCGACTTCGTCGGTGAGCGTGTAGTCGTGCACCGGGCGGTAATCGAGCGTGACTTGGCCCTTGTTGAACCACGAAATCGTGTGCTTCATCCAGTTCACGTCGTCGCGCTCGGGGTGATCCTCGTGCATGTGCGCGCCGCGGCTTTCCTTGCGGTTCGCAGCCGAGTGCATCGTCACCACCGCCTGCGGCAACATGTTGTCCAGCTCCAGCGTCTCGATCAGGTCGGTGTTCCAGATCAGCGAGCGATCGGTGATGCCCACGTCCTGCAGGGATGCGTAGACATTGTCGATCAGGCCCAGGCCCTCGCGCAGCAGCTCGGTGTCGCGGAACACGGCGCAGTGCTTCTGCATCGTGTGCTGCATGTTGAGCCGGATCTTCGCGGTTGGCGTGCCGCCCTTGGCGTTGCGATAATGATCGAGACGCGCGATCGCCTTCTCGTCTGCTTCCTTCACGATCGCGCCATGCTTGCTGTTGGGCTGCACCAGTTCCGCGATGCGGAAGCCGGTGGCGCGGCCGAACACGACGAGGTCGATCAGCGAGTTGGAACCGAGGCGGTTGGCGCCATGCACCGAAACGCACGCCGCCTCGCCGACCGCGAACAGGCCGGGGACGACCGCATCCGGGTTGCCGTCGCGCAACGTCACGACTTCGCCGTGATAGTTACAGGGGATGCCGCCCATATTGTAGTGCACGGTCGGCGTCACCGGCAGCGGCTGGCGCGTCAGATCGACGCCGGCGAAGATCTTGCCGGTCTCGGTGATGCCGGGAAGGCGCTCCGCCAGCACCTTGGGATCGATATGGTCGAGGTGCAGGAAGATATGGTCGCCATTCTTACCGACGCCGCGGCCTTCTCGCATCTCCATCGCCATCGAGCGCGACACGACGTCGCGGCTGGCGAGATCCTTGGCGGAGGGGGCGTAGCGCTCCATGAAGCGCTCACCCTCGGAGTTGGTCAGGTAGCCGCCTTCGCCGCGCGCACCCTCGGTGATCAGCACGCCCGCGCCGTAGATGCCGGTCGGGTGGAACTGCACGAACTCCATGTCCTGCAGCGGCAGGCCCGCGCGCAGCACCATGCCGCCGCCGTCACCCGTGCAGGTGTGCGCCGAGGTGGCCGAGAAATAGGTGCGGCCCGATCCGCCCGTCGCCAGCACCACGGCGTGGCTGCGGAAGCGGTGGATGCTGCCATCCTCCATGCAGAGCGCGATCACGCCCTTGCACGCGCCGTCTTCCATGATCAGATCGAGCGCGAAATATTCGATGAAGAAGTCGGCGTCATACTTCAGGCTCTGCTGGTAGAGCGCGTGAAGCATGGCGTGGCCGGTGCGGTCCGCCGCGGCGCAGGTGCGCTGCACGGGCGGGCCGGCGCCCATATTCTGCATGTGGCCGCCGAAGGGGCGCTGGTAGATCGTACCATTGTCGTTGCGGCTGAACGGCACGCCGGCATGTTCCAGCTCGTAGACCGCGGCCGGCGCCTCGCGCACCATATATTCGATCGCGTCCTGATCGCCCAGCCAGTCCGACCCCTTGACGGTGTCGTACATGTGCCAGGTCCAGTGGTCCGGCGTGTTGTTGCCCAGGCTCGCCGCGATGCCGCCCTGCGCGGCCACGGTGTGGCTGCGCGTCGGGAACACCTTGGTGATGCAGGCGGTGCGCAGGCCCTTCTCGGCGCAGCCCATCGTCGCGCGGAGGCCCGAGCCGCCGGCACCGACGACCACCGCGTCATAGATATGGTCGATGATCTGGTAGGCCGGACCGGTGTTGTTCGTGTCGGACATCAGGCCGGAACTCCCACGAAGGCGATCTTGGCGATCGAGAACAGCGCGAGCGCAGCCCCGCCGATCGCATAGAAATTGAGCAGAACGAGGGTGAACACCTTGGTTCCTTCCTCGTGGACATAATCCTCGATGCACACCTGCAGGCCGAGGCGCAGGTGCCAGAAGACGCTGACCGTCATCAGCATCAGCGGCACCGCGACCAGCGGGCTGCCGATCCAGCCGGTGACGATCGCATGATCAAGCGACGGCAGCCGCATGAAGGAGAAGATCAGCCACAGCACCATCACCAGGTTGCCGACCGCGGTCAGCCGCTGCTGCAGCCAGTGCTGCACACCATGCCGTGCCGAGCCAAGCCCGCGGACGCGGCCGATACCGGTTCCCGTTCCCATCTGCTTTCTCCTCAGCGACCGAAGATGAAGTAGGACCACACCAGCGCGGTCAGGATCGGGGCGGCGATCACGATCGCCTGCGCCCAGCTCTTGTTCGTCTTCAGTTCGTAACCGGCGCCGGTATCGAGCACGAAGTGGCGCAGGCCCGACAGCATGTGTTCGAAGAAGGACCAGGTCAGCCCGATGCCCACGATATAGCCCAGCGCGCCACCCGCGAAACCGGTGAGCAGCCACAGGAAGCCGTCATAGCATTCCTTGCCGATCGCCGCGGTCGTCAGCCAGGTGATGAACAGCAGCCCGCCGACGATCGCCATGCCGTCTCCGGTGACCCGGTGCAGGATGGAGACCAACATGTGCGGCCCCCATCTCCAGATGCTGAGATGCGGTGAAAGTGGACGCGCCGCCTTGTGCGCCATAGCTGGTGGCCCTTTGTTATTTGCGCGTCCCCTTTAACCGAACGATGCCGTGATGCAACCGCCCCTTCCGCCCGCGGGCCGGAGCCTTTAGACGCGCCGAATGACGAATATTCTTCTCACCGGCGCCACCCGCGGGATCGGCGCCGCGGCCCGCACGGCGCTCGAAGCGGCCGGCGCCACCGTGATCGCCTACGGCTCGGCCGCCGGCGATTTGTCCGATCCCGCGATCGCGCCTGCGCTGTGGCAGCGCGCGCTGGACGCGGCGGGCGGCCGCATCGACGTGCTCGTCAACAATGCCGGCGTTTTCGAAGCGGCGCCGCTCGACCTCGACGACGATGCCTGGCTGGCGTCGTGGGAACGCACGATGGCGATCAACCTCACGGCCGCGGCGCAGTTCTGCCGGCTGGCGGTGCGCCATTTCCAGGGCGCTGGCGGCGGCCGCATCGTCAATGTCGCGAGCCGCGCCGCCTATCGCGGCGACAGCCCGGCGCACTGGCACTATGCTGCTTCCAAGGCGGGCATGGTCGGCATGACCAAGAGCATCGCGCGCGGCTATGGCGGGCAAGCCATCCTTGCCTTCTCGGTCTGCCCCGGTTTCACGATGACGGGGATGGCGGAGGATTATCTGGCCAGCCGCGGCGGCGACAAGCTGCTCGCCGACATCCCGCTCGGCCGCGTCGCCGATCCCGAGGAGATCGCATCGGCGATCCGCTATCTGGCGCTTGAGGCACCGGCCTCGATGACGGGCGCTGCGATCGACATCAATGGAGCGAGCTATGTCCGCTGATAGCTGGAAGCTGACCCTGCCCTGCACCCGCGCCGAGGCCGACGCGGTGGCGGAGGATATCGGCGCGCTGGCGATGCTCGAACCGCCGCCGGTGCTGATGGTCACCGAGCCCGACGAGGACCGGCCGGACGACTGGGAACTGGTCACCTATTTCGAGACGAAGCCCAACGCTAAGACGATCGCGATGGTCGCGGCGCTCGCGCCCTCCTCCGCCGGCACCAAGCCGGTGCTCGAGCATTTGCCCGCCGCCGACTGGGTGACGATGAGCCAGTCGGGCATCGAACCGGTCAGCGCCGGTCGCTTCTACATCCACACCTCGACCAACGCCGGTGAGGTTCCGCCGGGCGCTAAAGCCTTCCTGATCGAGGCCGGCCTCGCCTTCGGCACCGGCCAGCACCACACGACCTCGGGCTGCCTGGAGATGCTCGACGGAATGCGCCGCCGCGGCGAGGTCTATCGCTCACTGCTCGATCTCGGCACCGGCACCGGCCTGCTCGCCTTCGCGGCGATGCATCTCTGGCCGCTGGCGCGCGCCACCGCGTCGGACATCGACCCGATCTCGATCGACGTCACCCGCGAGAACGCCGTCGCCAACGCCGTGCCGCTCGGCCGCGGACCCGGCCAGCTCGACCTGATGGTCGCGGACGGTCTGGAGCATCGCCGCCTGATCAGCCGCGCGCCCTATGAACTGGTGATCGCCAACATCCTCGCCGGGCCGCTGATCGAGATGTCGCCGCAGATCGCCGCCGCGGTCGACGATGGCGGCACCTTGATCCTCGCTGGGCTGCTGCAGACGCAGGCCGATGCGGTGGCGGACGCCTATCGCCGGCAGGGCATGCGGCTCGCCGGCCGGATCGACAAGAGCGACTGGCCGACGCTGCGCATGATCAAGCGCCGGCGGGTGCGCTAGAGGGGAAAACAGGGTGAAACTGTGGGGAAGGGCGGTGGTCAGCGGATGAGCTTGCCGCCCTTCATCACCGGCCCGACCTGCTCCAGCAGGCGGATGTCGGCGATGGGGTCGCCCGCCACCGCGACGAGGTCGGCGAAGTGGCCGGGGCTGGCCGCGCCGACATCCTTTTCCCAGCGCAGCAGCTTCGCCGCCTCCACCGTCGCCGCCTGGATCGCCTGCATCGGCGTCATCCCGTTGCGGACCATATAGGCGAATTGCCGGCCGTTGAGGCCGTGCGGATAGACCCCGGCATCGGTGCCGAAGGCGATGTGGACGCCGGCCTTCACCGCCTTGCGGAACCCCACACGCTGCAGGTCCGTCGTCTCGCGATTCTTGCGCAGATAGCCCTCGGGCCAGCCCTCCTTGCGGCCGACCTCCTCGATATAGTCGCCATTATAGACGTCCATCACCAGCCAGACGCCCTTCGCCTTGGCGAGCGCGATGCCCTCGTCATCGATCAGCGAGGCATGTTCGATCGAGCGGACGCCGGCGCGGATCGCGGCCTTGATGCCCTCCGCGCCATGCGCGTGGGCGGTGGCATAGCCGCCGCGATTGGCGGCTTCGGCGACCACCGCGCGCATCTCCTCCTCGCTCAGTTCCAGTTCGCCGGGCTCGGTGCCCTCGGCGAGCACCGCGCCTGTCGCGATCATCTTGATGCTGTCGACGCCGTGCTGGAATAGATAGGCGGTCCTGAGCTTCGCCTCCTTCGCGTCGGTGATTACGCCGACGCGCATGTCGGCGGGCACCTGCACGTCGGGCGCGAAGCCGGTGACCTCGCCGCCGCCGCCGGGCACGGTGATATAGGCGCCGACCACGTTCATCCGCGGCCCCTCGACCCGCCCGGCATTGATCGCGTCGCGCAGCGCGACGTCGGTGAACGCCCGGAAACAGCCGACATCATGGACGCTGGTGAAGCCCGCGCGCAGCGTCTTGCGGGCATTTTCGGCGCCGACCAGCGCGATCTCCTGCGCGCTGTGGAGCAGCGGCTCAGCGACATTGCTGGTCTGGCCCCAGTCGGCGAGGTGGGTGTGCATGTCGATCAGGCCGGGCAGCACGGTCATGCCGGACCAGTCGATGACGGTCGCGCCCGCGGGCGGCGGCGCCCAGGGCTCGACCGCGGCGATGCGATCATCCTCGATGCGGATGCGGCGGTCGGTGAGCACCTGCCCCTTCTCGACATCGACCAGTCGGCCGGCGCGGACGTAGACCGTCTCCGCCACTGCGGGCGTCGCCAGCATCGCGGCCACCCCCGCCAGCACCCCGAAAACCCCTTTTTTCATCGCTCTTTCCCCCCGCGTTGACGCGCCGCGGCGCCGTTCTACTGTAATCGGGAAACGCCTTCGACAGGAACGCTCGCCGATGATCCGCATGCTGCTCGCCCTGACCGCGCTCGTCTCCCCCGCGATGGCCATGGCGAAGGCCGGCCCGGCTGATGTCGCGCAGGCGAAGGAGGTGCTGATGAAGGGCATCGGCTTCCCGACCGTCGAAGGCCGGGGGCAGACCGTCGCCTATGCGCAATATATTGCATCGGTACTCAAGCGAGCCGGTTATGCCGACAGCGACGTGATCGTGACGCCGGTGGAGGGTACCGCGACGCTGGAGGCGACGCTCAAGGGCAGCACGCCGGGCGCCAAGCCGATCGTGCTGCTGGCGCATATGGACGTGGTCGAGGCCAAGCCCGCGGACTGGACGCGCGACCCGTTCGTCGCGGTGGAGGAAGGCGGCTACATCTTCGGTCGCGGTGCCGAGGACAATAAATACGACCTCTCGATGATGGTGGTCGCGATGGCGCGGCTGAAGGCGGCGGGGTTCAAACCGAAGCGCGATATCGTGCTGGTGCTGACCGGCGACGAGGAGACCCGGATGGCGACGACGCGCGTGCTCGCGCAGAAGTATCGCAATGCGGAGATCGTGCTCAACGGCGACGGCGGTGGCGGCACGCTGGGCGAGGACGGCAAGACCGCGCTCTATTACGGGCTGCAGGCGGGCGAGAAGACCTATGCCGATTATGCGATCGAACTGACCGATGCCGGCGGCCATTCGAGCACGCCGACCGACGGCAACCCGATCTACCGGATGGCGCGCATCCTCGACCGGATCGACGCCTACGACTTTCCCGACCAGGCGAACGAGCTGACCCGCGCCTCGCTGAAGGCGCGCAGCGGCCGGATCGGCGGCGCGGTGGGGGACGCGATGCGGCGCTATGCCGAGAACCCGACCGACAAGGCCGCGGCGGCGGTGATCGCGGCGCGCCCCGAATTCGTCGGCCAGATCCGCACCACCTGCGTCGCGACCGAGATCAATGGCGGCCATGCCCGCAACGCGCTGCCGCAGCGCGCCACCGCCAACGTCAACTGCCGGATCTTCCCCGGCGTGCCGGTGGAAGAGGTGCGGGCGAAGCTCGCCGAACTGGCGGGCGAGGAGGCAAGCGTGAAAACGATCGACGATCCGGTGGCGAGCGACGCCTCGCCGCTGCGTGCGGACGTTGTCGGCGCGGTGACCGCCGCCGTGCGCGCGCGCCATCCGGGGCTGGACATCATCCCCAGCATGTCCGGCGGGGCCACCGACAGCTTCTATTTCCGCGTGCTCGGCGTGCCCAGCTATGGCGTGGCCAGCCTGTTCATGCGCGATGCGGACGGCTTCGCGCATGGGCTCAACGAGCGGGCGCCGGTGGCGGGGATCGGCGGGGCGCTGGACCAGTGGGACAGCGTGCTGCGGACGCTGGGGGCAAAGTAGCATTGCTCAGCCCCCCAGCAGCGCATCCACCCACCTGACGGCTAGCGCGCTCGCCTGGTCGGCGGAGAAGCTCGCCGGGTCCAGCGTCAGTTCCAGCCACAGCCCGTCGACCAGCGCGGTCAGGCCGATCGCGGTGCCGTGGCGATCGGCCGCGGGCACGCCGCATTCGGCGAGCAGCGCCTCCAGCGCGTCGCGATAGCCGCCATAGGTTTCGGCGTGGATCGCGGCGATGGCGGGGTCGGTCTTCACCAGGCTCCAGAACGCGATCCAGGTGGCGAGCAGCGCGGGATCGGCGATCGGGGCGCGGAAGCTGGCGGTCGTGTAGGCGATCAGCCGCGCGCGGGGCTCGGGCGGGGCGGCGGCGACCGCGGCCGCCAGTGCCGCGTTCACCGTCGCGGTGACGTGGCGATAGGTGGCTGCGACCAGCGCATCGATGCCGTCGAAATAATGGCGCAACAGCCCGGGCGAAACGCCGGCGCGTGCGCAGATCGTCCGCACCGAGGCGGCGGCAATGCCCTGTTCGGCGAGGCACGCCGCGCACGCCTCGATCAGCGCCAGCCGGCGAGTCTCCGCATCCTCACGGGTGAAGGCAGCGCGGTGGTGCGACAAGCTCATTGCGAACGCGGTCCTCTTGCTATACGATCGTATAACAAGGAGTGCCGCCATGCAAAGCCTTTCCACCGCCACCCGCCCGAACATCGATCCCGACGAGGGCTGGAGCCTGCCGGCGTGGATCTATCGCGACCCGGAATATTTTGCGGTCGAGATGGAAAAAGTGATGCGGCCGAGCTGGCAGGTGGTCTGCCATGTCAGCGACATCGCCGGCGTCGGCGACTGGCACACGCTCGACTTCCTCGGCGAGAGCATCATCGTCATCCGTGGCGACGATCTGGCCGTGCGCGCCTTTACCAATGTCTGCCGCCATCGCGGCTCGCGGCTGGTGGATGGCGCCTCCGGCTGCGCGAAGAAACTGGTCTGCCCCTATCATGCCTGGACCTATGATCTCGACGGCCGGCTGACCGGGGTGCCCAGCCGCCGCGACTATAGCACGCTGGACATGGCGAAGAGCGGGCTGGTGCCGGTGGAACTGGAGACGTGGCAGGGCTTCGTCTTTGTGCGGCTGGAGGGCGGCGGGCCGTCCGTCGCCGAGATGATGGCGCCCTATGAGGCGCGCGTCGCGCCCTACCGCTTCGAAGAGATGCGCGCGATCGGCCGGGTCACGCTGCGGCCGCGCCCGGTGAACTGGAAGAATGTCGCCGACAATTATTCGGATGGGCTGCACATCCCGGTCGCGCATCCCGGCCTCACCCGGCTGTTCGGCAAGGGCTATGGCATCGAGGCGGAAGAGCATGTCGACCGGATGTGGGGGGCGCTGATCGACCGCCCTTCCGCCAACCTCTCCGAGCGGATGTACCAGCGCGTGCTGCCGCGGGTCGACCATCTGCCCGAGGATCATCAGCGGCTGTGGCTCTATTTCAAGCTGTGGCCCAATGTCGCGTTCGACATCTATCCGGACCAGGTGGATTTCATGCAGTTCCTGCCGGTCTCGCCGACCGAAACGCTGATCCGCGAGATCAGCTATGCGCTGCCGGACGATCGGCGCGAGATGAAGGCGGCGCGCTATTTGAACTGGCGGATCAATCGCGAGGTCAATGCCGAGGATACGGCGCTGATCGCGCGGGTGCAGGAGGGGATGATGTCGCGAAGCTTCACGGTCGGGCCGCTCGGCGAGAGCGAGGTGTGCCTGCGCGCATTCTGCCGGAAGGTACGGGACCTGATACCGGAATCGCGGTTGCATGAGGCGCCGCAGGCGGGGTGGAGCAAGTGATGAAATACGACGCGCTCATCATCGGGGCCGGGCATAACGGCCTTGTCTGCGCCTTCTATCTCGCCCGTGCGGGCCTCAAGGTGCGCATCGTCGAGCGGCGCGATGTCGTCGGCGGGGCGGCGGTGACCGAGGAGTTTCATCCCGGCTTTCGCAACTCGGTGGCGAGCTACACCGTCAGCCTGCTGCAGCCCAAGGTCATCGCCGACATGAAGCTGGTCGATCATGGCTATCGCGTGATCGAGCGGCCGATTTCCAACTTCCTGCCACAGCCCGATGGCGGTTATCTCAAGCTCGGCGGCGGGCTGGAGCGGACGCAGGCGGAGTTCAGCCGCTTCAGCACCGCCGATGCCGCAACGCTGCCGGCCTATTATGACGCGCTCGAAAATGTTGCCGAAGTGCTGCGCGATCTCGCGCTGCAGAGCCCGCCCAATGTCGGCGACGGCCTCAAGACGCTGATCGACGGCGCGCGGCAGGGGCGGCGGCTGGCAAAGATGCCGATCGAACAGCAGCGCGACGTGCTCGACCTGTTCGTAAAGTCGGCGCGCAGCTTCCTCGACGGCTGGTTCGAGAGCGAGGCGGTGAAGGCGGCGTTCGGCTTCGACGCGGTGGTCGGCAACTATGCCAGCCCCGATACGCCGGGCAGCGCCTATGTGCTGCTCCATCATGTGTTCGGCGAGGTCAACGGCAAGAAGGGCGCGTGGGGCCACAGCGTCGGCGGGATGGGCGCGATCACCCAGATCATGGCCAGGGTCTGCGAGGAGGCCGGCGTCGAGATCAGTCTGGAGGCGCCGGTAGCGCGCGTCCTGGTGGATGGCGGAAAGGCGGTCGGCGTGAAGCTGGAGGGCGGCGAGGAGATCGCCGCCGACACGGTGATCGCCAATGTCGGGCCGAAACTGCTGTTCGAGCGGATGATCGATCCGGCGGATCTGGGGCCGGAGTTCGTCCGCCGCGCACGCGGCTTCAAGGCGGGATCGGGCACCTTCCGGATGAACGTGGCGCTCTCCGAACTGCCACGCTTCACCTGCCTGCCCGAGCCGGGGGAGCATCACCAGTCCGGCATCATCCTCGCGCCGACGCTCGATTATATGGATCAGGCGTTCATCGACGCGAAGGCGCATGGCTGGTCCAAGGCGCCGATCGTCGAGATGCTGATCCCCTCGACAGTCGACGACAGCCTCGCGCCGCCGGGCGGCCATGTCGCCAGCCTGTTCTGCCAGCAGTTCGCGCCGGTCTTACCGGATGGGCGCGACTGGGATGCCGAGGAGGATGCGGCGGCGGACGCGATCATCGATACGGTCGAGGCGGCGGCACCCGGCTTCCGCGCGTCGATCCTGGGGATGACCAAGCTCAGCCCCAAGGGGCTGGAGCGCAAGTTCGGGCTGGTCGGCGGCGACATCATGCACGGCAACATGTCGCTCGACCAACTCTGGTCGGCGCGGCCGGTGCTGGGCAACGGCGCCTATCGCGGCCCGCTGAAGGGGCTCTACATGTGCGGCGCGGGCACCCATCCGGGCGGCGGCGTGACCGGCGCGCCGGGGCATAATGCCGCACGCGAGGTGCTGGCGGATCGCTCGCTATTCGGCCGGCTGCTGCGCCGCGGCTGAGCGCCGCGCCCACCCGTAGAGTGGCAGCCCGGCGGCCATCAGCAGGAGGCTGAGGCCGCTCACCCAGATGCCGGCACCATAGAGCGTCCAGAGCGCATAGACTCCGCCGAGGGCAGCGATCGGGATGGCGACGCGCAGCTTCAGCGCGGCCGCGGCGCAGGCGAGGTAGAGCCACAGCGTCGCCGAGGTGGAGAGCAGCGCCATATAGGCGAACAGGTCGCTCATCGATCGGCTCGAATTGATCAGCACGAAGATGCTGGCGAGTACGCTCGACACCAACAGCGCGCGCGTCGGCGTGCCATTGGCGCGGGTCTTGCCGAACCACGCCGGCAGCAGGCCGCGCCGCGCCATCGCCAGCGGCTGTTCGCCCTGCAGCAGCACCCAGCCATTGAGCGTGCCCATCGTGCTGATCGCGGCGAACAGCGCAATCAGCAACGCGGGGCCAGCGGCCCAGTAGCGCGCGACGAAGATCTGGAACGGCGCGTCGGAGCCCGCCACCACGTCCGCCGGCAGCATCAGCGCCACGCCCGAGCAGATGACCAGATAGATGATCCCGGTCAGCAAGGTGCCGATCAAGGTCGCGCGCGGGATGTTGCGTTGCGGGTTCTCGACCTTGGCAGCGACCACCGAGGCGCTTTCGAAGCCGAGCAGCGCCCACAAGGTGAAGGCCGCCGAAGCGGTGACTGCGTGGGCCTGGAAGCCTTCGGCCGGGAAGGGCGCCACCGCGGCGCTCCCCCGCGTCGCGAGCAGGACGCCCATGATGACGAGCACCACCGCGAGCGGGACCAGCTTGAGGATGGTGGTGCCGAGCTGGAACAGTCCGGCGGACCGCGCGCCGCCTAGATTGATCAGCGTCACCGCCCAGACCAATGTGATCGCGAGCAGGGCGGGCAGATAGGGTGTGCGGCCGATCTCCGGTGCGAAGGCTGAAAGATAGCTGACCGCCGCAACGGCGAGGGTGACATTGGCGGTCCAGATGCTGACCCAATAGCTCCAGCCGATCAGGAAGGACGGCACCTTGCCGAAGGCGATCTCGACAAAGCCGGTCGGCCCGTCCGCCTCGGGGCGGGCGACGGTGAGTTGCGCCAGCGTGTAGGCGAGGGCGATCGCGCCGGCGATGGTCAGTGCCCAGCCGGCTACGGCGTTCCAGCCATAGGGAGCGAGCGCGGCCGGCAGCAGGAACACGCCCGACCCGATCATGTTGCCCATGACCAGCGCGATGCACAGCGCGAGCGAAAGGCTGCGCTCGCCCTGCGGCGTGGCGGTGGCAGGCGGGGCCGGGCTGGTCATGGCGCACGATCCGGTGGTGGGAAGGGTTCGTCAAGCGGAGGATTCAGGCCCTGCCTCGGGGAGACCGGGGCATTCCGCTACGCGAGAGTTTCGGGAACGTAATACGAAATAGATCGCCGCCGCTTGACCCGAGTTTAGTATTGTGTCCCCAGAACTCACACCCCCCGAAACTCAGTGGGACACACGCCCACCCCGGCGGGCGGCGCCGGGGTAGGCGTGTCTTAGCGTCAGAACTTGGTGCCCAGCTTCAGGCCGATCGTCCGCGGCTGGGTGAGGTAGGTGTAGATCTTGCCGCCGCTGTCGGTGACATTGTCGATGTCGCCGCAGACCGGTTCCAGGCACTGGATTGAGTTGCCGACGCGGCCGCGGGTGTCGAACAGGTTGCGCACGAACAGTTCGATCGACCAGCGCTTGTCGGTCAATCCGGTGCTGAGGTCTACGGTGTCGTAGGAGGGCAGCGCGCCGTAGATCGACTCCTCGAACGGGCGGAGGTCAGACCGGCGACGGCCGTCATAGGTGATGCTGCCCTGGACGTGCGCCTGCACGGTGCTGCCCACCGCAAACTCGTAGCGGCCGACGAGGTTGCCCTTGAACTTCGCGGTCAGCGGCAGGCGGACGCCGGCGGGTGCCTCCACGCTGTTCTCTTCGCCGCCCGGCCCCGGGAGCGAGCAATCCCGCGCCGCGTTGGGGAAGGAGCAGAAGTCGGTCGTCGTCTTAGCATCGGTATAGGATCCCGACGCAGTGATGGTGAGGCCGGGCAACGGATTCACATAGATGTCGAACTCGGCACCGTAGATCCGTGCGTCGGCCGCGTTAGCGATCTCGGTCAGCCCGTTCAGGCCGAGCGCCGAGTTCTGGAAGTTGGTCCAGTCGATATAATAGAGCGCGCCGTTGACGCGCAGCTTCTTGTCGAGCCAGGTCGTCTTGAAGCCCACCTCGTAATTCTCGACGAAGTCGGGTTCGAAAGGCGGGCGTGTGGCGCGGCGATTGGGGCCGCCGGGGCGGAAGCCCCGCGAGATCGTGCCGTAGACCAGCGCGTCGTCGGTGAATTTGTAGGTCAGGTTCAGCTTGTGGAGGAAATCGGTATCCTTCGCGCGCTGATCAATGTTGGTGCAAGGGGTGCCGGCGAGCTCGGCCGGGCGGAAGCATTGCGAGATGCCGGTGCGGCTGCTGTAGCCATCGGAGAAGCCGAAGAAGCCGAACAAGGTGTTGTCGAACTTGTAGATGCGGACGCCCATCGTCGCGGTAAGCTTGTCGGTCACGTCGGCGCTCAGCTCACCGAAGATCGCATAATCACGATCGACGCGAAGCTGCTTCGTCAGCCAGATGTTGCTGTCCGTGCCGGGCACGGTGATCGAATCGGCGATATTGTCGATGATGTAATTCTGTTCGATGTTGTGCGTCTGGCGCTGGTAGAACAGGCCGCCGATGAAGCGCACCCGGCCATCTGCCGGTGATGCGAAACGCAGCTCGTGGCTCTGTTTGGTAAAGCGGTCGCGCGACTGGATATACTGGTTCGGGTTTACCGGATCGCCGTTGTTGTCGTAGAAATAAGCGCCGTATCCGGCGATCTGATCGTAGAAATAGGCATAGTCGGAATAGTCCGAAGCACCGTCGATCTTGCGGCGCAGATAGCCGCCGGCATAGGTGACATCCCAGTTGCCGATCTTGCCTTCGAGGGTCAGCGTCGCCTGCCACCAGCGATCATTGTTGAATTCGGGGTTGAACTGCTGGACCTGCAGGTCGCCGAGGCCGGATTCGACCGCGAAGAAGCCATGGCTCTTCTGCTTCTGCGCCATAACCTGCGGCGTGATCGTCCAGTCTTCGTCAAGATCGATCTTCAACGCCGCGCGGCCGCCATAGGTCTCGACATCGTTATAGTCCTTCTCGACGAAGGCATCATTGTTCATCGTGATGCCGGATGTCGGGAAGAACAGGGTGCCCGGTACATTGTCGATATAGCCGGCATCCTTGTCGTACCAGCCGACGACGCGGAGCGCGATTTTCTCGGAGAGCGGCGCGTTGATGAAGCCTTCGCCGACATAGCCGATGCCGCCCTTGCGGACGGTGTTCACCTCGACATCGGCGGCGCCGTAGAACCCCGAAGTGTCGGGCTTGTTGGTGATGATCCGGATCGTGCCGGCCTGTGAGCTGGCGCCGTAGAGCGTACCCTGGGGCCCGGCGAGCGCCTCGACGCGGGCGATGTCATAGAGGTGAAGGTCGAGCGCCCCGGTCGTCGTGGTGATCGGCTGCTCGTCCAGATAGGTGCCGACCGAGGGCAGCGAGCCCGAATGATTGCCATTATCGCCGCTCGAAAGGCCGCGGAAATAGACGATCGAATAGCCGGGGCCGGCGGTCTGATACGACAAATTGGGCAAGTACCGTGCATAATCGTCGAAATCGGCGATCTGCAGACGTTCGAGCTTCTCGGTGCCGAGCGCGGTGATCGCAATTGGCACGTCCTGCAAATTCTCCTCGCGCTTTGAGGCGGTGACGATGATGTCGTCGCCATCGCCCGTCGCAGGCGCGGATTGCGCCTGCGCCGCGGAGGCGATCGCGGTTGAGGCAAGCAGCAGGCAGTAACCCAGCCGGCGATAGCCGCGCTGGTTGATCGAACTGATCGTCGACATTGTTAACCCCCTAGAATGCCGGTTTGCCGGCGTGCCTTTTTCCCGAGGCGATGGAGGAAGTTTGCGCGTTTGCCGCAACGCGTCAATCGGTGTTTGTTGCCCTTTGGCAACAGCGACGAAACAAAAGTGAAATTACCCGCTCAGCCGTGGGGATAGGTCGCCAATACGGGCCCCAGCGCGTCTTTCAATGGCTGCAGCCACGGGTCGAATTGTCGCCATTGGTCCATGCCCGACCGGAAGATGGGCTGGCGCACCTGTTCCGAACTGGCGGTGCGCACCGCGCGGTCGTTGCGGTGAAAGTCGAGGCAGGCCGGCTCGAACGGCAGGCCCAGATGATCGAGCAGGCGACGGATCTCGCTTTCGGTGTCGTCGATCATCCGTTCATAGAAGATGCGATGGACGCGGCCGGGCAATACCGCATCGATGTGGTCCATCAGCCGGACATAGTCGGCATAATAGCGGCCCATATCGTCGAGCCCGTAGGAGAAGGCCTGGCCGCGCGCGAAATGCTGCTTGAAGTTGGAGAAGCAGCAACCGAGCGGGTGGCGGCGCGCATCGATGATCGTCGCGTTGGGCAGGATCAGGTGGATCAGCCCGACATGCGCCCAATTGTTGGGCATCTTGTCGATGAACAACGGCCGTCCGGTCTTGCGGTGGACGCGGGTGCGCTCGAGAAACTCGGCACCAAGCGCGGCGAGAGCCGGCGCGTCGAGGTCGCCGAGCCGCTCGGGATAGAGGCTGTCCTGGCTGCTGAGCTTGCGTTCGCCCAGCCGCCGCGCGAGCATCGCGATGTCGGGCAGTTCCTGCGTGCCTTCCACCTGGCTATGGCTGGCGAGGATCTGTTCGATCAAGGTCGATCCGGCGCGCGGCATGCCGAGGATGAAGATCGGATCGCGCGCGGGATCGCCCCGCCCGCCATGCGCCGCGAAGAATGCCGGCGTGAACAGCGCGACCGAGCGATCGACATGGCGGCTGGTTTCATCCGGATCATAATCGAGCTGCTCGCGGCGCAGCCGGTTGCCGGCGTCATAATGGCGGAAGGCGGCTTCGGCCGCGTCGCGATCCTCATGCGCCTTGCCCAGCGCGAAATGGAGGTGGAGGCGATCGTCCGCCGCTAGCCCGGCCTGCGTCAGCGCGCCTTCCATCGTCGCGAGGTCGGTCGCGTCGAAGCGCACGGTCTTCATGTTGGCCAGGCTCCACCACGCCTCGCCGAAGCCCGGCGCCAGTGCGATGCTTCGGCGATAGGCGGCGACGCCATCCTCCTGCCGCCCAATCGTCTTGAGCGCGTGGCCGTAGCTCATCCACAATTTGGGCTCGCCCGGGCGCGCCTTGAGCACGGCCTCGAAATGGGCAATCGCCTCGCCATAGTCGCCGATCCGCCCGAGCGCGGCGCCCTTGAGGTTGCGCCACGCGGGGTTGTCGGGATCCTCGTCCAGCAGGATGTCGAGCTGCTCGATCGCCTCCAATGTGCGGTTCTGTCGGTAGAGCACGGTCGCGAGGTTGAAGCGCGCCTGATCGAAGCCCGGGGCGAGTTCGACCGCGCGGACAAGCAATTTCTCGGCATCGCCATAGCGGCCGAGGCGGCCGGCGAGTTCGGCGAGCATGCGGATCGCGGCGACATCGGTGGGGTGGGCCTTGAGGTGCGGCTTCAGGATGCGCTCGACCACCGCCAACTGATTGTCGACCAGCGCGACCGCCGCATGGCGCAGCGCCGGATCGTTGACCGAGGTCTTGATCTGGCGGGCATAGGCCGCGTCCGCCCCCGCGCCGTCGCCCTTGAGCACGAACTGGTCGCCCAGCGCGCGCCAACCCTCGGGATTGTCGGGCTCGGCGCGGGTGGCGCGGAGCAGGGCGGCGATCGCGGCATCGGTGCGGCGCTGCGCGGAATGGGCGCGGGCGAGGAGGCGCAAGGTTTCGCCGTGGGACGGATGCACTGCGAGGATCGCGGCGGCCTGCTGCTCCGCGCGCGACGGATCTGCGCGGACGAGCGCCCGCAGCTGGGCGAGAGCGGTGTCGAGGTTTGCGGTAGGGGCGGGCGCTGCCGTGCTCATCGCGCAGGTGAAACATTGTGCGCGGGCAAGGTCAACCGTGCGGCTATTTCGGGGACATAATACAAAATCAGCTGTTTAGTATTGTGTCCCCGAAACTGCTTGGACTGGTCGTTTGCGGGTGGGCACCAACTTGACGCTGGGGCCGCCGCCGTCCAGCGTTCGCCATTCCACATTTACCGGAAGTTCCCATGACCGCCATGCTCCGCCGCAAGACCATCGTCGCCCCCGAGGACCGGCCGGCGGACCATCAGATGGCGCGGACATTGGGGTGGCCGCATCTTATGGCGCTGGGCGTCGGCGCGATCGTCGGCACCGGCATCCTGACCTTGATCGGCGTCGGTGCGGGCAAGGCGGGGCCGGCGGTGCTGTTGAGCTTCGCGATCGCCGGCGCGATCTGCGCCTGCGCGGCGCTGGCCTATGCCGAGATGGCGACGATGATGCCGGCGGCGGGCAGCGCCTACACCTACAGCTATGCCGTGCTGGGCGAGGTGTTCGCCTGGGTGGTGGGCTGGAGCCTGATCCTCGAATATTCGCTGGTGGTGTCGACCGTGGCGGTCGGCTGGTCGGGCTATGCGGTTGGCTTCCTGCAGGGGCTCGGCCTGGCGCCGCCCGATGCGCTGACCCACGGGCCGGTGTTCACGGGGCATCTCTGGGACGGCAGTTTCCAGCTCGTTTCGATGGGCGTCAACGTGCCCGCCATCATCATCATCGGCATCGTCGCCGGGCTGCTGATGCTGGGGACGCGTGAGAGCGCCTGGCTCAACACCGTGCTGGTCGTCATCAAGATCGCCACGCTGTCGCTGTTCGTATTCGTCGCACTGCCGCATTTCGATACCGCCAACCTCGAGCCCTTCATGCCGTTCGGCTTCGGCAAGACGATGGGCCCCGATGGCGTCGAGCGCGGGGTGATGGCGGCGGCGGCGATCATCTTCTTCGCCTTCTACGGCTTCGATGCGATCTCGACCGCGGCGGAGGAAGCCAAGAAACCCGAGCGCGATCTGGCGATCGGCATCGTCGGATCAATGCTGGCCTGCACCTTGATCTACGTCGTGGTCTCTGCCGCGGCGGTGGGGGCAGTCTATTTCGCCGACTTCTCGTCCAGCCCCGAGCCGCTGGCGTTGATCCTGCGCAGCATCGAGGCGCCGGGCGTGGCGCGGATCGTCGGCGCGGCGGCGGTGATCGCATTGCCCACCGTGCTGCTCGCCTTCCTCTATGGGCAGAGCCGCATCTTCCTGGTGGTCGCGCGCGACGGCTTCCTGCCGCCCGCGCTGGCGAAGATTTCCCGCCGCGGCACGCCCGTGCGGATCACTGCGCTGACCGCGGTGTTCGTCAGTGTCTTCGCGGGGCTGGTGCCGCTGGACCAGATCGCCGCGCTCGCCAATTCGGGCACCTTGTGCGCGTTCATCGCGGTCGCATTGTGCATGCTGATCCTGCGCAAACGCGCGCCCGATGCGCGGCGGCCGTTCCGCACGCCGGCGCACTGGCTGGTCGGGCTGGGGGCGATCGGTGGTTGCCTCTATCTGTTCGTCAGCCTGTCACGGCTCACCCAGATCTCGTTCCTCATCTGGACCGCGCTCGGGCTGATCGTCTATTTCGCCTACGGCATGCGGCGAAGCCTTGCCCGCGGCTGACTTGCGCCTGTCATCCAAGCCCCGCATGGGGCGAGTTTCGCGCCCGGTCGGGCGCTGCGACAAGGAAGGTTGAGCGATGGGCGGCTGGACGCTGGGCGTGATCGGTGGATCGGGGCTCTATGCGATCGACGCGCTGGAGGACCAGCAGTGGATCGAGGTGGAGACGCCGTGGGGCAAGCCCTCCGACGCCTTGCTCAAGGGCCGCATCGGCGATGTGACCCTGATCTTCCTGCCGCGCCATGGCCGCGGCCATCGTCTGTCGCCGAGCGAGATCAACTATCGCGCCAATATCGACGCGCTGAAGCGCGCCGGCTGCACCGACATCCTCTCGGTCTCGGCAGTGGGCTCGCTGCGCGAGCATCTGGCGCCGGGAATGTTCGCGGCGCCCGACCAGCTCATCGACCGCACCTGGCTGCGCCAGCCGAGCTTCTTCGGATCGGGCATGGTCGCGCATGTTTCGATGGCCGATCCGGTTTGCCCGCGCCTGGCGGGGCTCGCGGTGGAGGCGGCGCGCAGTGCCGGCGCGGTGGTGGCCGAAGGCGGCACCCACATCACGATCGAGGGCCCGCAATTCTCGACGCGCGCCGAAAGCCATCTCTACCGGAGCTGGAACTGCGACCTGATCGGCATGACGGCGATGCCCGAGGCCAAGCTCGCGCGCGAGGCGGAACTGCCCTACGCGCTGGTCGGCATGGTCACCGACTATGATTGCTGGCGCGAGGGCGAGGATCATGTCGACGTTGCCTCGGTGATGAAGGTGATGGCGGGCAACGCCAAGGCCGCCCGCGCGATGGTGCGCGAAATCGCGCTGGCGCTGCCGGCGGAGCGAGAGGTGTCGCCGATCGACACGTCGCTGGATTTCGCGCTGATTACCGCGCCCGATGCACGTGATCCGGCGCTGCTCGCCAAGTTGGATGCGGTTGCCGGGCGGGTGCTGAAGAGCTGATACCGGTCAACGCGCGCGTCGTCCGCGCGTCGGCGCGTGGAAGTCGGGCGGCTTGCCGCGCACCCAGGCCACGAAGCGGGCGATCTCCGGGTTCGCGCGCAGCGCCTCGGCAGTGAAGTGGGTGCGTTCGAGCAGCTTGTTGCCGAGCGCGGCGTGGATCGCGTTGTGGCAGATCGGGTGGATCGGCACGGTTACCCGGCCGCCGCGGCTCTTGGGCACCGGATGGTGGCGCTCAACGCGCCGGCCCAGCGGACGATCGCACAGGAAGCAGGTCTCGGGCACGGGCGGTTGCGCGGGCTCGGGCGGCCCAGCGCGGCGGCGGCTCACCGGAACCAGTGCGCGCGCAGGAAATAGCCGGTGATGGCCACCGCGATCGCCACGCACACCCACAGCACGCCCTGGAACGCCCAGGGCTCCTTCGCGAAGGGAATGCCCTCGACATTCATGCCGAGCAGACCGGTGATGAAGGTCAGCGGCAGGAAGACCAGGGCGACCACCGAAATCAGCAGCGCGCGCGTATCGAGCTGTTCGGCGCGCAGGTCCATCACCTGCTCGTGCATCAGTGCCGCGCGTTCGCGCACCGCCTCGAGCTCTTCGGCCATGCGCGCGGCGCGGTCGGCGGCTTCCTTCAGGTGGAGGCGGTCGTCGTCCGCCAGCCAGTCCGCGGGCAGCGCGGCCAGCCGCTCGAGCGCGTCGCGCTGCGGCGAGACGAAGCGGCGATAGCCGATCGACTGCGACCGGACGCGCGAGATCGTGCGACGCAGCGCGTAGAGCCGCTCACCGTCCAGACCCTCCTCGCAATCGTCGAGTTCGTCGCCCAGCCCGGCGACGTCGGGATCGAGCTGTTCGGTGATGGCGACGGCGATGGCGGCGATGAGGTCACCGGGATCGCGCAGCCGGCCCTCGATCATCTTCGCCTCGACCTTGGGCATCGCGGTGAGACGGTGGCGGAAGACCGAGATCACCCGGCCCTTTTCCGCCCAGATGCGGATCGAGGCGAGGCTGTCGTCGATCTTCTCGGGATCTTCGGCAAGGCCGCGCAGGTTGATCAGCGCGCCATCCTCGATCGCTTCGGCGCGCGGCCGCGTCTCGGTGGCGACGAGCGCGGCGATGACGATGGGATTGAGGCAGGACTGGCGCTCCAGCCAGTCGATGCAGTCGGGGTCATTGGCATCTAGGTGCAGCCAGACGAGCGGCGCGATCCCGGTCTGGGCCAGCGCCTCCTCCAGCGACACGTGCGAGGCATGATCCCCCTCAAGCACATTGCCGAACGCCCTCATTGCATCTCCATCGTCACGAACAGCGCAAGCCCGGGGGGCAACGCATCGGGGCGTGTTTCGGCCTCAACGCGCGCGGCATCGGCGCGGGCGCGGTCGAGGATCGCGCGAGGCACGGCGGCGGTGTGGAACAGCGTATCCGCCTGCGCCAGCAGCCGCGCCTGACGCAGGGTGAGCGCGTCGGGATCGGGCGAGGTGAGGGCGAGGGGGACGAGGCGGGTGGCGGCGTTGACCGCGCCGGCGCTGGCGAGCCAGGTGGCGACCGCGTCGTCCTCATGCGCGATGAACGGATCGAGCGGGCCGCCGGGATCGAACGCGGCGTCGATCGCGCGGCGGCGCGTCGACGGTTCGGGCCAGCGGGTGCGGATCGCCGCGCGGGCGGCGGCGAGGCCGGTGGCGATGGCGCCGAGCTGTGCGGGCAGCAGCGCCTCCAGCCGCTGGCGCAGCGCCTTGGCGAGCCCGGCGGAAGCACCGCCGGTGCCGACCGCGATCAGCACGGGGGAGCGGTCGACGATCGCGGGCAAGGTGAAGTCGCAATCCGCCGAGCGATCGACCGCGTTGACGAGGATGCCGCGCGCCTTCAGCCGCGCGATCGCAGCGCCGGCCTCCGCATCCTCCCCGATCGCGACGATGGCGAGCGCGGCGGTGGCGCTTTCATCGACGATGGTTGCGCCGGCGCGTTCGAGCAGCCGGTGTTTCGCCGCTGCGGCGTCGCCATTGCCGAGCAGGATCACCGGCCGGCCGGCGAGGCGGACGAAGATCGGCAGGCTGGGCATCGTCTCTGACATGGCGGCGCTTGTCGCGCGCCGAAGGGCGCTTGCCAAGGTGGGCCGGAGGATAGCGGCGCTTCGCATTTCGATAAAAAATGGCCGGTGCGTTGCCGCACCGGCCAGTGGTCCGCAGGAGGAACCTATGTGGGGGGGCGGATCGGCCGCCCCCCGATCCGATCAGTAGTTGTAGGCACGCTCGCCATGCTCGCCGAGGTCGAGGCCACCCTGTTCGATTTCCGGGGTGACGCGCAGGCCGGTGAGCAGCTTGGCGGCGAAGAAGGCGATGGCGGCGCCGATCGCCGACCAGGCGATGGCGATGGCGACGGCGATGATCTGGATGCCGAGCTGGCTGCCGAGGTTATAGTCAGCCGCACCCGGGCCACCGAGCGCCGGCAGCATGGTGACGGCGGTGCCGATCGAACCGATGATGCCGCCGATGCCGTGGATGCCGAACGCGTCAAGCGAGTCGTCGAAGCCGAGCTTCGGCTTGATCTTCATCACGAAGATGCAGCAGACCACCGCGGCGACCGCACCCAGCAGGATCGCGCCGAACGGGCCGGAGTTGCCGGCGGCCGGGGTGACGGCGACGAGGCCGGCAACCGCGCCGGAGCAGGCGCCGAGCAGCGAACCGTTATGGCCGAGCGCCTTTTCGGTGAGCATCCAGAACAGGACGGCCGAAGCGGTGGCGGTGAAGGTGTTGATCATCGCGAGTGCGGCCGAGCCATTGGCTTCGAGCGCCGAGCCGGCGTTGAAACCGAACCAGCCCACCCACAGCAGGCCGGTGCCGACCAGGGTCAGGGTCAGCGAGTGTGGTGCGATGACATCCTTGCCGTAACCCATGCGCTTGCCGACAATGATCGCGCCGACCAGGGCCGAGACACCGGCGTTGATGTGGACGACGGTGCCGCCCGCGAAGTCCAGCGCGCCCAGGCCGAAGATGTAGCCGGTCGCTTCCGGGGTGGCGCCGAGGTACCACACCATGTGCGCGATCGGATAATAGACGATCGTCAGCCAGATCGCGGCGAAGACCATCAGCGCCGAGAATTTGATGCGCTCGACGAGGCCGCCGATGACCAGCGCGACCGTGATCGCGGAGAAGGTCATCTGGAAGGCGATGAAGACGAATTCGGGGATGACGACGCCGTCGGTGAAGGTCGCGACGGTCGAGTCACCGGTCACGCCGGCGAGGAAGAACTTGCCCGACGAGAGGATCTGATTGAAGTCGCCGCCGAAGGCGAGGCCATAGCCGTAGATCACCCACATGATCATCGCGAGGCTGGCGACGGCGATCGTCTGCGTCAGCACCGACAGCATGTTCTTGGTGCGGACGAGGCCGCCATAGAACAGCGCGAGGCCGGGCACGATCATCGCCATGACGAGCACGGTCGAAACCATCATCCAGGCGGTGTCGCCCTTGTTCGGGACCGGCGCGGCAGCGGCCGCATCCTGCGCCCAGGCGGGCAGCGCCGCGAAGAGGGAGACGCCCAGCGCCCCTGCTCCGCCAATCAATTTGGTCAGCGTCTTCATCTTTCCCCCTTTTTGCTCAGAGCGCGGTTTCGTCGGTTTCGCCGGTGCGGATGCGCACGGCCTGGCCGACGTCGAGCACGAAGATCTTGCCGTCGCCGATCGCCCCGGTGTTCGCGGAGGCCTGGATCGTCTCGACCACGCGGCCCGCCAGATCGCTGCCGCACACGACCTCGATCTTGATCTTGGGAACCATGTTCGTGCTGTATTCAGCGCCGCGATAGATTTCGGTCTGCCCCTTTTGCCGACCGAAGCCCTTTACTTCGCTGACTGTCATGCCCGCGACCCCGACCTCGGAGAGCGCTTCGCGCACTTCGTCGAGTTTGAATGGCTTTATGATGGCGATGACGAGTTTCATTCTGCCTCCCTCGCTTTGCAGCCACATCAGCTTCGCAAGGGGCGTGCCAAATTCGAAAATTGCGCTTTATGGTGGAACGGGAACCAATTTAGCGCGTTCTGGCGGCCGCGTGACGCCTCTTCATTGTGCAGATGCGAGAAACTGCGTAAAAATTGGGCAGTTGTGTTCCAGTTTGATTGCGGCGCTGCTCGTCTGGTGGGCACGTCCGGACGGCACGGTGGCATATCCCGGCGGGGGCAGGAGAGGGGGCGTATCACCCGAGGAACATGATCCACCCGCCTCGCTTCCCCCGAGCAAGGCTCGCGGAGGACGGGATCGGCTCAATCCCCGTCGAGCAATGCGCGTGCCGCGGCTTCGTCCTTGGCCTCGACCATCAGCCGTGCCGGCATGACCCAGCCGAGCCCGAGGCTGGCGGTTGCCCCGTCGAAGACCAAGGCCTCGATGCCGGCTGCGGCCAGCCGGTCGCGCAGGATGCCCGCGCCGATCGGATCGGTGAATTCGGCGATGGTGACGAGCGCCATCGGCCTACCAGTTGGCGCCTTCGGCCGCGGCCTCTGCCTCGCCGGGGCGGTCTTTGCGACCGAGCACGGCGTTGCGGTGCGGGAAGCGGCCGAAGCGGGCGATGATGTCATGATGCTTGCGCGCGAATTCTAGGGTCTCGTCCTGCCCGAGCGCAGTGAAAAGGGCGAGCGAGCGCTTCTGGTCCTCGATCGATTCGCTGTGCTCGAACGGGAGATAGAAGAAGATGCGTTCGTCCGCGCCAACGGCGTCGTCATAGCCCTTGTCGATCGCGCCGCGGGCGATGGCGACCGCCAGCGGATCGGTTGAAAAAGCGTCGGCATGGCCGCGGAACATGTTGCGCGAGAACTGGTCGAACAGGATCGCGCCCGCCAAGGCCTCTTCCGCAGAGCCGAGGAAGCTGGCGGCAGTGCGTGACCGCCATTCTTCCCACAGCGGCCGGAAGCGCCGGGCGATCTCGGCGTCGGTCGCATCCGAACGCTGCCACCAGCCCGCGGCGCCGACATCGCGCAGCCAATAATCGAGAATCTCGCGGGTGCCGTCCTGCACGGCGTTGGCGTCGGTCATGATCCTGCTCCCTCAAGGGCTGCGCCTGACCTGTTCAGCGATCGCGCGCCAAAAAGGTTTCAGGCGGGCCTGGTCAGGCGGCGGCGGTGCCGCCCACCGTCAGTCCCTCGATCAGCAGGGTCGGCTGCCCGACGCCGGCGGGCACGCTCTGGCCGCCCTTGCCGCACACGCCCACGCCCTCGTCCAGCGCCATGTCGTTGCCGATGCCGGTGACCTTGGTCAGCACGGTCGGGCCGTCGCCGATCAACGTCGCGCCCTTGATCGGGGCGCCCAGCCGGCCATTTTCTATGCGATAGGCCTCGGTGCAGGAAAAAACGAACTTGCCCGAGACGATGTCGACCTGGCCGCCGCCGAAGCTCTTGGCGAAGATGCCGTTCTTGACGCGGGAGAGCAGTTCGGCGGGATCGTCGTTGCCGCCGTTCATGAAGGTGTTGGTCATCCGCGGCATCGGGGCATGCGCATAGCTTTCGCGGCGGCCGTTGCCGGTGGGGGCGACACCCATCAGGCGGGCGTTCAGTCGGTCCTGGATATAGCCTTTCAGAATGCCGTCCTCGATCAGGATATTCTCCTGTGTCGGCGTGCCTTCGTCGTCGATCGAAAGCGAGCCGCGACGGTTGGCGATCGAGCCATCGTCGATCACGGTGACGCCCGGCGCGGCGACCCTTTCGCCGATCCGGCCGGAGAAGACGCTGGTGCCCTTGCGGTTGAAATCGCCTTCGAGCCCATGGCCGACCGCCTCGTGCAGCAGAACGCCGGGCCAGCCCGGCCCGAGCAGCAC
Source organism: Sphingomonas zeicaulis (assembly GCF_050433225.1). Lineage (NCBI taxonomy): Bacteria > Pseudomonadati > Pseudomonadota > Alphaproteobacteria > Sphingomonadales > Sphingomonadaceae > Sphingomonas > Sphingomonas zeicaulis. Next base: position 643,917 of record NZ_JBNPXQ010000002.1, read on the forward strand.
GGTCATTTCGCCCGCGGGAGCGGCGACCGAATCGAGGTTGACCAGCGCCTGGCGCACCGCCTCGTCGATTGCGCGATTCCACGTCGCCGGTTCGAACAGGCTGTCATAGAGATAGCGGCCGCCGATCCCGAAGCTGCCGGTTTCGCGCCGGCCGTTCTGCTCGACGACGATGCCGACGTTGAGGCGCACGAGCGGGCGGACGTCGGTCGCGACATAGCCATCGGGCCGGACGATCTCGACGACGCTCCACGCTCCGTAGAGGCCGACCGAGACCTGCGCGACGCGGGGATCGCGCGCGCGGGCGGCGGCGTCGATCGCCTGGCACAACTCCACCTTCTTCGCGAAGGGGATCAGCGCCATCGGGTCCGCCTCGGTATAGAGGTGGCGATTGCTGCGCCGGGGCGGGGCGGCGAGGCCGTTGGTCGAAGGGTCGAGCAGAGCGATGGTCGCCGCGGCACGGCGGATCGCGTCGGCGCTGACATCATTGGCGTGCGCGAAGGCGGTGGTCTCGCCCGACACGCCGCGCAGCCCGAAGCCGTTGACGGTAGAATAGTCGGCGGTCTTGAGGCGCCCGTCGTCGAACCCGAAACTCTCCTGCGCGCGATATTGCAGATAGAGTTCGCCATCGTCCGCCGACTTCAGCGCTTCGGCGGTGAGCCTGAGCGCGGTATCGGGATCGAGGGCGTCGGGGCGGTAGAGGAAGGCGCGGGGATCGGCGGCTGTCTGGGTCATGCCGCCGATATAGGCACGATCAGGCGGCTTGCGCAGCCCCGTTGTCGCCCCTGTCGGCCGGTCCGCCGATCAGGATGAAGCGATGATCGCAATAGCCGCAATCGACATAGCCCTTCTCGTCGATCTCAAGCCAAACGCGCGGGTGGCCAAGCGAAGGTGCGATTTCCGTCGCGCCGTCACAGGCGACGCGGGCGGAGTTGGTGCGGGTGGTTTCGGGCGGCGGTATCACGGGCGGAGCGCTAGCAAGCTTGGGCGGAGCGATCAACATCGGATGATCGCGTCTCGCTAAAAGTGATTGCGGGCACAGAAATCAAATGACACGTTCCGCTAAACACAGGGGGCGTCGGTGGCCAAAGGCCGCCGGAATCGGGACAAGTAGCGTGAGGATTGCCGGATGCCCCTCGAGGCCCTGACCCTGACCATCGAGAATGCAGAGGCACTGCCCGACGGCCTGCCTTCGCGCTTCGTGCTAGAGGAAGGCGGCAAGGCGGTGATCGGCCGCTCCGGCGCCAGCCAGTGGCAATTGCCCGATCCGGACAATCATATTTCCAGCAAGCATGTGCGCATCGCCTGGGAAGACGGCCATTTCATGCTGACCGATACCAGCACCAACGGCACCTATGTGAACGGCAGCGGCGACCGACTGGAAGGGGCGCACAGGCTGGCGGATGGCGACCTGATCGAGATCGGCCATTATCGCATCGCCGTGGCGCTTGCCGGCGGGGAGGCGGTGGAGGAAGCGACCGTCCTGCCGGCACAGCCGCGCGGACCCGAGATCATCGGCGGTCGTTACCGCATCGAGCGCGATCTTGATGAGGATGGCAGCTTCCGGTTGTGCCATGCGGTGGACGTCCAGCTCGAACGGCCGGTGCTGATCCGCGTCGCCAAGCCGGTGGCGTCGGATCAGGCCAGGACGCTGCTCGATGCCCATTTCGGCTATTGGCTGATCTTCGCGCGGCAGCCGATCGCGGGCATGCCCGGCGTGATCGCGATCGAGCAGGCAGCCGAACCGCCCTTCATCGTCACCGAACGGGCCGAAGGAACGCCGGTTTTCGCGTTCCTGGCCGAGACGCCGGCGGAAGCGGCACGGCCGTTGCTGGATCGGCTGCTGCGAGAGACGCTGGCGATGCTGGCGAGCCTGCATGCGCGCGGGCTGGTGCATGGCGATGTCGACATGGACAATCTGCTGGTCGCCCAGGACGGCGCGATCTGGCTGACCAATCCTGCGCCGGTGCCGCCCGAAGATGAGGACAGTGCCTATCCAGCGCCCGAACTCAGCCCCGGGCAGCCGCTGACCGCGGCAAGCGACATTTATGCGCTGGGCAAGCTGATCGAGGATGCGGCGGGCCGCACCGGCGTGGCGGCGCCCGCGGTGATCGGCTGGATGACCCTTCCCAAGGTCTATCGCCCCTCCGCTGCGGACCTGCTCGATACGCTGGGCGTGGCGATGGGTGCGGCCTTGGTCGCGCAGCCCGCGGCCCCCGCCTGGCACGCGCCCGCGCCGCCGCCACCCCCGCCGCCCGAACCGGCGGAGAAGCCGGCTCCGAAATCGGTAAGCTGGGAAGAATTCCAGGCGCGCAAGCAGGCGGCTGCGGAGGCAGGAGACGCCTCCGCGGGCTCTGGCCCGTCACCGCGCAAATGAAGCGATGAGTGCCGTTCGCTAAGCGGCGGGAAAATGGCTTCACACAGTCGTCACACAACTGCTTGGCGCAGGCCCCGCCCGGGTCTATGCGCGGCGCATGAACGAAGCGGCAGAAGCGGCCATCGTGATCGACGGCCTGGGCAAGACCTATCGCGGCGGCAAGCGCGCGCTCGACAATGTCAGCTTCGCGGTGCCGCGCGGGCAGATCTATGGGCTGCTCGGACCCAATGGCGCGGGCAAGTCGACCCTGATCAACATCCTCGCCGGGCTCGTCACCAAGACGGAGGGGCGCGCGTCGATCTGGGGCTTCGACATCGACGAGAATCCGCGCAATGCCAAATATTCGATCGGCATCGTCAATCAGGAGATCGTGTTCGATCCCTTCTTCACCCCGTTCGAGACGCTCGAGAACCAGGCCGGCTTCTACGGCGTGCCGAAGTCGGAGCGGCGCTCGATGGAATTGCTCCGCGCGCTGCATCTGGAAGACAAGCGGGACGCCTATTCGCGCACGCTCTCGGGTGGGATGAAGCGCCGGCTGATGGTGGGTAAGGCAATGGTCCATTCTCCGCCGGTGCTGGTGCTCGACGAGCCGACCGCGGGCGTGGACATCGAACTGCGCCAGCAGCTCTGGGCTTATGTCCGCCGGCTCAACCAGCAGGGCGTGACGGTGGTGCTGACCACCCATTATCTCGAGGAAGCCGAGGAACTGTGCGATCGCATCGCGATCATCAACCACGGCAAGCTGATCGCCGAGGAATCGACCCGCGCGCTGGTCGGCATGGCGCAGGAGAAGCTCGTCGAGGTGACGGTGGACCGCGATCTTGCGGAAACGCCTGCCAATATCTGTTTCGAGAAGGTCGAACTGAAGGGCGCTCGCACGCTTTCGATCACCTATCGCAAGGATCGCGTGAACGCCGGCGAGGTGCTGGCGGCGGTGCAGCGCGACGGGCTCGGCATCGTCGACGTTTCGACGCGCGAGGCCGATCTCGAAGATGTGTTCCTGAACCTGACGCGTGGGGCGGCGAATGGCTAGTCATCCCTACGATATCGTCATTGTCGGTTCCGGCGCGGCGGGCCTCACTGCCGCCCTCAACCTCGCCACCCGCTTCAAGGTCGCGGTGATCGCCAAGGGCGGGCTCTCCGAGGGGTCGACCGCGTGGGCGCAGGGCGGCATCGCCGCGGTGCTTGAGGAAGGCGACACGTTCGACAGCCATATCGAGGATACGATGATCGCCGGCGCCGGGCTCAACCGGCGCGACACGGTGGAATATGTCGTCGAGCATGCGCCAGCGGCGATCCGGCAGTTGATCGACATCGGCGTGCCCTTCAACCAGGAAGCCGGCGCGCTGCATCTGACGCGGGAGGGTGGGCACAGCCACCGCCGCATCGTCCATGTCGACGATGCCACCGGCTGGGCGGTGCAGCAGGCGCTGGAAAAGGCGGCCTATGCCAACCCGAACATCACCCTCATCCCGGACATGGCAGCGATCGACCTCGTCACCGGCCGCCATGGCGAGCGCTATTCGGGCGACGGCCGTGTCTGGGGCGTCTATGCCGCCAGCCGGCGCACCGGCCGTGTCGAACTGTTCACTGGCCGCGCGACCATCCTGGCGACGGGCGGGGCGGGGCGCACCTATCTCTATTCCACGGCCCCGCGCGGCGCGACCGGGGATGGCATCGCGATGGCATGGCGCGCCGGCGCGCGCATCTCCAACATGGAATTCATGCAGTTCCACCCGACCTGCCTCTACAATCTGGAGGTGAAGAACTTCCTGATCACCGAGGCGGTGCGTGGCGAGGGCGGGCTGCTGAAGCTGCCGCCGGGCGTGCAGGGCGGTGGCGAGCGCTTCATGCCGCGCTTCGACCCGCGCGGGGAACTGGCGCCACGCGATGTCGTCGCCCGCGCGATCGACCATGAGATCAAGCGCCTCGGGCTCGACTATGTCCATCTCGACATCAGCCACAAGCCGCCGGAGTTCGTGAAGGGGCATTTCCCCAACATCTACAACCGGCTGATCGATCTCGGCATCGACATCACCACCCAGCCGATCCCGGTGGTGCCCGCCCAGCATTATACCTGCGGCGGTATCCTGGTGGACCTCAAGGGCCGCACCGACCTGCCCGGCCTCTATGCGGTGGGCGAGTGCACCCAGTCCGGCCTGCATGGCGCCAATCGCCTCGCCTCCAACTCGCTGCTCGAATGTTTCGTGTTCGGCGAGGCGGCGGCGGCGCATATCGGCCGCCATTTCGACGAACTGCCCGCCCCGCCGCCGATCCGCGTGTGGGACGAAAGCCGGGTGACGGACTCGGACGAGGAAGTTATCGTCCAGCACAATTGGCGCGAGATCCGGCGCTTCATGTGGGACTATGTCGGCATCGTACGCACCACCAAGCGGCTGGAACGCGCGCAGCACCGCATCGCCATGCTGCGGCAGGAGGTCGCCGATTATTACGGCCACTTCCGCGTGACGCCCGACCTGATCGAGCTGCGCAACCTCGTCGAGGTGGCCGACCTGATCGTGCGATCGGCGCTGCACCGCAAGGAAAGCCGCGGGCTGCATTACACACTCGATTATCCCGAAACGCTGCCGCAGGCGGTGGACACGATTCTCGTCCCCTGAGCGCGCGCGTTTTCCGTCGCATGATGAAACATTTGGTCCGTATGTGAACAAGAAGCGGCGCGTCCTCGCGTCGCCCGGAGGGAGATGCCGATCATGAAGCGCCGCACCATCAACCGCACCGTCAACCGCTTCATCCTGCTGCCCGTGCTGCTGGCGATCCTGCCCGGTGCCGCGCACGCCGAACGCTGGGTGCGCAGCTGGGCCGCGGCGCCGCAGGAAGTGCTGCCCGCCAGCGCCAACAGCCCGATGCCCGACCTCAAGGATCGCACCGTGCGGCAGGTGGTGCGGCTTTCGACGGGCGGGGACTCGCTGCGCATCCGGCTGACCAACGAATTGTCGGCGACGCCGCTGAAGCTGGGCCGTGTGACGATCGCGGTCAGCGAGGCCGATGGCCGGATCGTCGCGGGCAGCGTGCAGACGGTCGACTTCGGCGGCGCGGTGGCGATCCCCGCGCATGCGCCGCTGGTGAGCGCGCCGATCGCCTTCAAGGCGAAGCCGCTGCAGCGCGTGACGATCAGCATCCACTTGCCCGAGGGCGCCGATGCGCCGACCATGCACCCTTATTCCGCCGCCACCGCGTGGATCGCCGCCGGTGACCAGACCGGTGCGGCGATGCTGACCGACGCCACCACCTACAACCGCCGCGTGCTGATCGCCGGCGTCGACGTCGATGGCCCCCGCACCGCGCATACGGTGGTGACGTTGGGCGACTCGATCACCGATGGCGTTCGCGCCACCGACAATGCCGATACGCGCTATCCCGACATCCTCGCCGAGCGGCTGCAGAAGGCGGGCCTGCGCAATGTGGCGGTCGCCAATCTTGGCCTGAGCGGCAACCGCATCCTGACGGACGGCGCCGGCCCCAATGCGCTTGCCCGCTTCGATCGCGACGTGCTCGCCGTGCCCGGCGTGTCGCATGTGCTGGTGCTGGAAGGCGTCAACGACATCGGCTCCGCCGCGCGTGGCAAGCAGCCGCTGCCGACACCGGAGGCGCTGATCGCCGCCTATCGCCAGATGATCGCCCGCGCGCATGCCGAAGGCGTGAAGGTGATCCTCTGCACCATCCTCCCCTACAAGGGCGCCGGTTACTGGACGCCGGAAGGCGAGGCGGTGCGCAAGGCGGTCAACGCCTGGATCCTCTCCAACCGCGAGGCGGATGGCGCCGTCGACCTCGCCCGCGCGATCGCCGATCCGGCGGACCCGGATCGGATGGCCAAGCCCTATGACGTCGGCGACGCGCTCCACCCCAATGATGCCGGCTTCAAGGTGATGGCCGAGGCGGTCGATCTCAAATTGTTGCGATAGTGCAGCGATACGGGCAGGGTTGATTGTTTCCGGATTGTAACTCGAACGATCAACCTGCCGCCGGGCTGGAATAGAACAGTCCGAAATGGAGTGATCTTTCCTCGTTGCGAGGCTTCTTCGCCACGACTTCATCCGATTTGCTCGTTTTCGGCACTGAAACACTCTTGTCGTGAAGTTGCGTTAAGCTACTCATGATTAGTCTGATGCCGGGCGTCTGCCCGGGGTCGTGGGGTGTTGGGGGTTCCGGACGATCGATCGTCACGCGACCGCGGGCAAAGGCCCGCGGCCACGCTGACGCTGCGCTTGATCCCCGCCAGTTGAGGGAATGAGCGAATGGCTGTGATCAATGGAACCGCCGGTGCCGACACGCTGACCGGTACGAATGCTGCGGATACCATCAACGGACTGGGTGGTGATGATACGCTGAATGGCGGCAGTGGTGACGACGTCCTGAATGGTGGGGACGGGATCGACCGCCTCAACGGCGGCGTAGGCAATGACACGCTGAATGGCGATGCGGGCAATGACATTCTAAACGGCGGTGCCGGCACCAATATCCTCAACGGGGGCGCCGGCAATGACAGCATCACGAGCCAGAACGGTCTCAACGATCAGATCGATGGCGGCGCCGGTAATGATGAGATCATCATCTATTCGGCGGTGGTCGGCCAGACGGTCATCAATGGCGTGATACGCGGTGGTGTTGGCACCGATCGTCTGACGCTCCGTGACGGCACCTTCGGTACGCTCACCGTCGAAGGTATCGAGCAAATTTTCGGCGAGGCCTTCGGAACCAGCGGCGACGACATGATCGATCTGTCGTCGATCGCTCTGAGGGGGGACATGGTCACGCTGTGGGGCGAACTCGGCGACGATCGGCTGATCGGTGGCGGCGAGAGCGATACGCTGAATGGCGGCGATGGTGATGACTATCTGAGCGGTGGCGCGAATGCAGACTTTCTGAACGGAGAGGGTGGCACGAACACACTGTTGGGTGGCGATGGCAATGACGAGATCATCAGCAGGGGCAAGGCTGACATTGTCGATGGCGGGGCGGGCGACGACAGTCTGTTTGTTGATGCCGGCGTGCTCGGCGGCGACCTGGCGGGTGGAGCCGGAACGGATAGCATCGAATTCTATCTCTCCGGTTTCGATGCATCCGGCACCGGTGTGATCAGCGGTTTCGAGAGGGTTTCCGGTACGCTCTATGCGGACGGCAATGGCGGCATTCTTGATCTTTCGCGGCTGACGGGAGCCACGGGTGGTCTGGATATTTTCGGTAGTGGCGCAAACGACCAAATTCTGGGCGGTGCCGAAATCGACAATATCTTCGGATATGGCGGTACCAATCGGCTTGAGGGCGGCGCCGGCAATGATCGCATCTATAGTTCCGGTGTGGCGGATCTAATCGATGGCGGCGCCGGGGATGACCAGATCGTTTTCAATGCGGGCGGCATCCTTGGCGGTGCGGTGAATGGAGGAGCGGGGACGGATCGGCTCTTCTTCAATGGGGCTGGCATCGATGCAGCATCCTTCTCGGCAACATTCGCGGGTTTTGAGACGGTCAGCGGATGGATTTCCGGTGGGGCGGGCGATGATGTTTTCGATGCCAGTACCCTGACCGCAAGGACGAACAGCGCTGGTGACCTGTTCTCGATCGATGGCAACGGCGGCGATGACGTGCTGACCGGCCTTGCGGGCACGGAGTCGTTGAGCGGTGGCGATGGCAATGACAGGCTCTATGCGCTTGGGGGAGATGATGTTGTCTGGGGCGGTTCGGGCGACGATGTGATCGATGCTGGCGCCGGGGATGATCGTGTCCATGAGTCGGAAGGTAACGATCATATTCTCGGTGGAGAAGGAAATGATGATCTCAGTGGTGGAAGTGGCATCGACATCATTGATGGCGAGGAAGGTGATGATGTCATTGGCATTAATGGCGGTCGTGCCTTAGGTAGCACCGGAAATGATCAAATCTTTGCTTACGGGCGAGCAGAGCTGCTTTCGGGTGGTGATGGAGATGATTATTTCGAGGTTTCTGGTGTTTTGGGGGCGATTGACGGCGGGGCTGGTTCGGATCGTCTGCAATTGGTGAATGCGACGCTCGCCGCCGATACCGATGTGTCGATCACCGGCGTCGAGAGGATGTTCGGAAGAATTTCGGGAAGCGCGCAAGCTGATGTCCTTGATTTAACAGGAATTGCAGCCGGAGAGGTGGAAATATTTGCAGGGCGAGGCAATGATACGATCCGGGGTGGCGCCGCGACCGGCCTGATTGCTGGCGGTCAGGGTGATGATGCGCTTTATGCCGGCGATCGAGGCGCCATGCTTGTCGGAGAAGATGGCGACGATCTGCTCGAGGGTGGCGCGGGAGCGGATTGGCTTGAGGGTGGCGCTGGCGCGAACGTCTTGCACGGCGGCGACGGCAACGACACAATTTTTACCACAGGTTCTGATCTGGTCGATGGTGGTGCTGGGAATGATGAGATATTTATCGATCAAGCGACGCTTACCGGAGCAATTCACGGCGGGATCGGCAATGACCATATTGGAGGAACTGCGCGATACTCTGGAAATGTCACGATTGAGGGATTTGAAAGTGTAGGCGTCACCCTCACCGGAAGCGATGGGGATGACAGGCTAAATTTCACCGGCTCGACTGACGCTTATAGTATCACGGCAGTGAATGGTGGAGCAGGCAATGACCTCATCATTGCGGGATCGGTTCGCCTCGACGCTCGTGGCGGAGTCGGCGCTGACACATTGATTGGTGGTGCTGGGCAAGACCTGTTGCTTGGTGAAGCTGGAGATGACTTTCTTGAAGGCGGGGCGTCAGATGACCGTCTTTACGGCGGTGCTGGTTCCAATTCGTTGAGCGGCGGAGACGGCGCAGACGAGATCACCAGTGTAGGTGCCGACATTATCGATGGCGGAAATGGCGACGATGTCATTTCAGTTGATAGCGGCGCGGCTCTCCGGATCATCGCGGGTGGCGCAGGTTATGATCGTCTCGAAATTGTTGCGACATTCTCTGGTGCAGCATCGATTGCGGCGATTGAAGAGATCAATGCCCGACTGACAGGCAGTGTTGGCGATGACCTGCTCGATCTGTCGGCACTTCAAGCGAGCTATTTGGGCTTCGTTCAGGTTGATGCCGGAGCTGGCGACGATGTCGTTCGAGGCGGGGTGGAATATGATAATATCCGCGGCGGTGCTGGAAACGACATGCTGTCGGGGGGGAGTAGTGAGAGTGCAGATGGAGATATACTGGATGGTGGTACGGGCGTCGATACGGTGCTGTTCGATGACTCCGTCTATGCCGTAACCGCTGACCTCGCTGCCGGAACCGGAAATCGGGGAGGGTTTATCGAAAGACTGATTTCGATCGAGAACATCCTTGGCTCACGCTTCAACGACGCGCTGACCGGCGACGCCAATGCCAACATGATCGAAGGCGGACTCGGCAACGATACGCTGAACGGCGCCGCGGGTATTGATACCGCAAGCTATGCGTCCGCCACGGCCGGTGTGACGGTGAGCCTTGACGTCACCGCGGGCCAGAACACCGGTGCCGCCGGCACCGACACGCTCATGAATTTCGAGAACCTGCTCGGCTCCGCCTTTGCGGATACGCTCACCGGCGATGCTGGCGCGAACCGACTCATCGGCGCGGCGGGCAATGACATCCTGAACGGCGGCGACGGCGACGATGTGCTGGAAGGCGGCGCGGGCAATGACGTGCTGAACGGTGGTGCGGGCAGTGACGCCGCCAGCTATGCCGACGCCACTGCAGCGGTGCGCGTCAGTCTGGGCGTGACGGGCGCACAGAACACCGGCGGCGCCGGCACCGATACGCTGGTCGGCATCGAGCGGTTGATCGGATCGGCGTTTGACGACGTTCTGGAAGGTGGCGCCGGCGACGATGTGCTCGACGGCGGCGCCGGGCTCGATATGGTCTCCTTCGCGGCGTCGCGCGCCAGCGTCACCGTGAATTTCGGGACGGGCGCAGTCCCCGGCACCGACACTCTGATCTCGATCGAGGGCGCGCTCGGCAGTGCCTACGCGGATACGCTGATGGGCGATTCCGGTGCGAACCGCTTCGATGGTGGCGCGGGCAATGACGTGATCGACGGCGGCGCTGGCGACGACCTGATCGAGGGCGGTGCCGGTACGGGCGCCGACCGGCTGACCGGTGGTGCCGGCATCGATACGGTCAGCTATGCGGCCGCCGCAGCGCGGGTGATCGTCAATCTCGGCCTGACCACGGGGCAGAACACGCTGGGTGCCGGCGGCGATACATTGTCCGGCTTCGAGAACCTGATCAGCAGCGCGTTCAACGACACGCTGACCGGTGCTGCCGATGCCAACCGCATCGAGGCTGGGCTCGGCAACGACATCGTCAACGGCCTTGCCGGCAATGACGTGCTGATCGGCGGCAACGGTGATGACACGCTCATGGGCGGCGCGGGGGATGACAGCGTCGATGGCGGCGCTGGCGTGGATATCGCAAGCTATGCCGATGCGACCGCCGCTGTCACCGTCAGCCTGCTCGTCGCCACCGCGCAGAACACGGGCGGCGGCGGGACCGACACGCTGGCAGGCATCGAGGGGCTGATCGGATCGGCGTATAACGACATGCTGAGCGGCACCGCGGGCGACAACAGCCTGTCGGGCGGCGGCGGCAACGATCTGATCAGCGGCGACCTTGGCAATGACGTGATCGACGGCGGCTTCGGCGTCGACACGCTCGATTATTCGCTGGTCGGCGCCGGTGTGACGGTGAACCTGATCAGCCAGTCGGTGCAGAACACCGGCGGCGCTGGTTCGGATCGCATCCGCAGCATCGAGAATGTGATCGGCACCGCCTTCGCCGACACGCTGACCGGCAATGAATATGGCAATGTGCTGACCGGCGGCGGCGGCAATGACGTGCTGGTGGGCAATGCCGGGAATGATGTGCTGGACGGTGGCGCCGGCATCGACACCGCGAGCTACGCCAACGCTGCGACCGGCGTGCGCGTAAACTTGGCGCTGGCCGGCGCGCAGAGCACGCTCGGTGCGGGAACCGACACCGTGATCGGGATCGAGAATGTCATCGGATCGGCGTACGACGATGTGCTGACCGGTGACGCTGGCGACAATGTGCTGACCGGCAATGCCGGCAACGACACGCTGCTAGGCGGGCTCGGCAACGACACGCTCTCGGGCGGTGCCGGCTTCGACACCGTGAGCTATGCGACCGCGACGACGGGCGTGACGGTCAGCCTGCTGCTGACCACCGCGCAGAACACCGGCGGCGCGGGGATCGATACCTTGTCGTCGATCGAGCATCTGATCGGCTCGAACCAGGCCGACACGCTGACCGGCAGCGCCCAGGCAAACACCATAGTCGCCGGCGCGGGCGATGATGTCGTCGACGGCGGCAGCGGCAACGACATGATCGAGGGCGGCAACGGCAATGACGTGCTCAAGGGCGCCGGCGGCGACGACATCCTGATCGGCGGTTCGGGCCGCGACACGCTGACCGGTGGGGCGGGCAATGATCGCTTCGTCTACCAGTCGACGATCCAGAGCCCGGCGAGCGCCAATGCCGACCGCATCACCGACTTCGCGCTGGGCGACATTCTGGATCTGTCGGCGGTGGACGCGAACAGCGTGGCGGCGGGCGATCAGGCGTTCGTGCAGGTGGCGGCGTTCTCCGGTACCGCGGGGCAGCTTACGCTGGCGTTCGATGCCGCGAGCAACACCACCACCTTGCGCGGGGATGCCGATGGCAATGGTGTGGCGGATTTCTCGATCCTGTTCACCGGCAATGTTGCGGCGGCGGTGACCGCGAACTGGGTGTTGTAATGCGCGCGCCTTCCGATGCCGGAGTTGATCCATGCGGCAAGGGTGTGGCGAACGACGCGCGTTGTGAGGAGGTCGCTGGATGAATTATGTCTCTTCGGAAGAATTTCTGGTAAATTCGTTCTATACTGGCTCGCAGATGCCATCGTCGATTATTGGGCTAGAATCCGGTGGGCACGTCATATTTTACTATACCCGCGAGACATCGGTAGCATTGGGGCGTGTTTATGACGCGGGCGGCGATGCGGTTGCGGATATCGATATGGGTGGTGCCGCGGCACTGAGTGACGGCCGCTTCGTCGTCGCGCGCATCGACGATGACGATACTGTCGTTGCGCAACTCTATATGGCGGACGGTCGCGTGAGCGGCCGAGGCGTCTCGATTGATGCTTCTCCCAACACTTATATGTTCAAGGCGTCAACGACTGCGCTGCCGAATGGCGGCTTCGCCGTTGTCTGGATCGATTATCAAATCGTGTCGAACGAGCCATATCGCTTCCAAACACATGCACGCATTTTCGATTCCAGCGGCAAAGCGACAACGCTGCCTTTCGACCTTGATATCCGATCAGGGACGCTTCCACGATTTGAAGAGGTCGTCACACTTGCCGACGGTAAGCTGATCGCGTTCTTCGAATCTGAAGCTGGTATCCGCAGCGCGCAGATGTTCCGATCGGATGGGACGTTGTTCGGCGGTCGCTTTACCTTGAGAGATGTATCGGGCGTCGCCTTGATGAATCCTGAGGTTGCAACGCTGGCCGGCGGCGGGTTTGTTGTCGTATGGGATGACGCGGCGGGCGGTCTGTTCGGCCAGATCTATAACAATCTCGGCTTGAAGGTCGGTGGGCAAATCCAGATCGATCCGCAGGGAGTCGATCGCACTGGGGCGCTCGATGTCGCCGGCCTCGCATCAGGCGGATTCGTGGTCGGTTGGGCGAAGGAAGGCGTTGAAACCGGTTCGGGTGCGCTCGGTTCGGGTATTGTAGCCCAAACTTTCGATGCGTTGGGGCAGCCGGCAGATGAGCGATTTCTCGTCAATGTCAGCACACGCAACGACCAGACAGGCATCAAGCTCGCGGGACTTGCGGATGGAGGCTTCGTCGCGAGCTGGACTGACTTCAGTGGTCAGGGTGGTGATACCAACGGCAGCAGCGTCAAGGCGCGGACCTTCTCCTCAGCAATCAGTGGTACGGCGGGCAGCGACAATCTGACCGGCACCAGTGGTTTTGACACTTTGCTTGGCCTGGATGGCGACGACAGGATTGAAGGATTGGCGGGCAACGACCGTATCGACGGCGGGAACGGCTCAGATACGGCAAGCTATGCATCGGCGGAGTCGTCAGTCACGGTCAGTCTGGCAATCACCGAGTCGCAGGTGACTGGCGGCGCTGGCCGGGATACGCTGATCAGCATCGAAAACCTTGTCGGATCGCGCTTCAATGACGTTCTCACTGGAAACCCCAGTGCGAATATCATTGAGGGCGCGGCTGGTAGTGATCGTTTGGACGGTGCGGGTGGCGTCGATACTTTGAGTTACATCGGCGCAGCTGCGCGCGTGTCAGTCAATTTAAGCCTCATCACTGCGCAAAATACGATCGGCGCGGGCATCGACACATTGTCCGGCTTTGAGAATCTGACCGGCAGCGCGTTCAATGACACGCTGACCGGTGCTGCCGATGTGAACCGCATCGAGGGCGGGCTCGGTAATGACATCATCAACGGCCTTGCCGGCAATGATGTGCTGATCGGCGGCGATGGCAATGACACGCTCATGGGTGGCGCGGGCGATGACAGCGTCGATGGCGGCGCTGGCGTGGATATCGCCAGCTATGCCGACGCCACCGCGGCGGTCACCGTCAGCCTGCTGTTGACCAGCGCGCAGAACACGGGCGGCGGCGGTACCGACACGCTTGCGGGTATCGAGGGCCTGATCGGCTCGGCTTATAACGACACGCTGATCGGCACGGCGGGCGACAACAGCCTGTCGGGCGGGGCCGGCAATGACGTGATCCGCGGCGACCTCGGCAATGACACGATCGATGGCGGCTTCGGCGTCGACACGCTCGACTATTCGCTGGTCGGCGCGGGCGTGACGGTGAACCTGATCAGCCAGTCGGTGCAGAACACCGGCGGTGGGGGCAATGATCGCATCCTCGGCATCGAGAATGTGATCGGCACCGCCTTCGCCGACACGCTGACCGGCAACGAATATGGCAATGTGCTGACCGGCGGCGGCGGCAATGACGTGCTGGTGGGCAATGCCGGGAATGATGTGCTGGACGGTGGCGCCGGCATCGACACCGCGAGCTATGCCAATTCCACGACCGGCGTGCGCGTCAACCTGACGCTCGCCGGCGCGCAGAGCACGCTCGGTGCGGGAACCGACACGGTGATCGGCATCGAGAATGTCATCGGATCGGCGTTCGACGATGTGCTGACCGGTGATGCTGCCGGCAATGTCCTGACCGGCAATGCCGGTAACGACACGCTGCTAGGCGGGCTCGGCAACGACACGCTCTCGGGCGGTGCCGGGCTCGACACCGTGAGCTATGCGACCGCGACGGCCGGCGTGGCCGTCAGCCTGCTGCTGACCACCGCGCAGAACACCGGCGGCGCGGGGATCGATACCTTGTCGTCGATCGAGCATCTGATCGGCTCGAACCAGGCCGACACGCTGACCGGCAATGCGCAGGCGAACACCATAGTCGCCGGCGCGGGCGATGATGTCGTCGACGGCGGCAGCGGCAACGACATGATCGAGGGCGGCAACGGCAATGACGTGCTCAAGGGCGCCGGCGGCGACGACATCCTGATCGGCGGTTCGGGCCGCGACACGCTGACCGGCGGTGCGGGCAACGACCGCTTCGTCTACCAATCGACCATCCAGAGCCCGGCCAGCGCCAATGCCGACCGCATCACCGACTTCGCATTGGGCGACATCCTCGACCTGTCGGCGGTGGACGCCAGCAGCGTGGTGGCGGGGGATCAGGCGTTCGTACAGGTCGCGGCGTTCACCGGCACCGCGGGGCAACTGACGCTGGCGTTCGATGCCGCGAGCAACACCACCACCTTGCGCGGGGATGCCGACGGAAATGGCGTTGCCGATTTCTCGATCCTGTTCACCGGCAATGTCGCGGCGGCGGTAACCGCGAACTGGGTGCTTTAACCACTCCGCGAACCGGCGGCATCGTGGCTCGCCCGCGGGCGCGCGGCGATGCGCTCGGCCCGCCCGCCGCCGTGCGCCGCCGCCGCAGATCATAACATGATCTTAACGGATCCCGCCCTATGCCGGGATCGGATCGGCAAGATCCCGATACGACAAGAAAATGATGGTCGCCCACATTGCGTTCGTGCTGGTTGGGGAAGGTGGATGGGGATCATCGGCAACGGAGCCGCCGCTGGCGGCAGTGGTGTGGATTCCGCCATGCTGGCGCTCGCCGATCGTTTTGCCGATGCGGCCATCGACGGCGCCCACTGGATGCCGGCGCTCGCGGCGCTGGCGAGCGCGACCGGGTCTGCGCATGGCCAACTCGTCGGCATCGGCGGGCCGCGGGCGGTGCCTTTCAACTGGGTGACGGGCTTCTCGCAGGCGGCGATCGAACAGTTCATCGAAATCGACGGCGGGGATCCGCTGGTTAATCCGCGCGTCGCGGTCTCGATCGGTGCGCCGGTGCTCCGGGTGCGGAGCGAGGCGGATTATCGCGCGGTGGCGCCGGCGATGCGCAATGATGTCTATGCCGATTTCGCGCGCGATCATGACATCGCCTATGGGTGCCAGGCGAAACTCGCCGAGGATGATGCCGGGCTGATCGGCCTCGCAGTGCTGCGCGGCGAGCGCGATGGCGAGACGACGGCAGAGCAGCGGGCGCTGTTCGCCGCGGTCGCCCCGCACGTCAGGGCCGCGGTGCGGCTGCAGGCGGCGCTGGAGAGCCAGGGGCTGGCGCTGGTGCGCGGCGCGCTCGATGCGGTGGCGGCGGCGGTGCTGTTCTGCGACCGCGACGCCCGCATCCGCGTCGCGACGCCGGCCGCCGAGGCGCTGCTGGGCAGCCGACGGCTGCTTTCCGGCGATGGGCGGCTTGCCGCAGTGACAAGGGCCGACACGCAAGTGCTGCGACGAGCGATCGCGGACCATGGTTCAGCGGGGCCGCGCCGGCCGGCGGAGACGCTTGCGATCGGCACGGGCGAAGGGCGCCTGCCGCTGCTGCTGGACATCTGTGCCGCGCCGGCTGGGCCATGGGCATTCGGCTTCCGGCCGACCGTGATGGTCATCGCCCGTTCCGAACGGCGCTGGCACGCCTCCGCGACGACGATCCTGTCGTTACTCTATGGCCTGTCCGATGCCGAGGCGGACGTGGCATTGCGGCTGGCGCGGGGCGAGACCCGCGAAGCGATCGCGGAGCAACGCGGCACAAGGCTGGAGACGGTGCGCGCGCAGTTGAAGACGGTGTTCGGCAAGCTCGGCGTCCGCCGCGAGGTGGAGCTGGTGACGATGCTGGCGGACCTTCTGCGCAGTTGAGAGGGGCTTCATACCCCGATCGGGGGATGCGGTGGCCGCCCGCGGCGGTAAGCAGAGGCTGTGCCGATGTAAGAGTTTGGGGGGAGGCGTGTGCGCCCGGTTTCGGCCGGGCGCACATATAAAGCTCACCCAGTCCTGGGTGGGACGGGTCTGCGCTTATGCTTCCAGCGGGGCCAGCGCCGTGCGCGGCACCCACGCCAGCGAGCCGTGCCGCGCGCCCGCCGGCATCGAAAGCCGTGCGCTGACATCCTCCCACGCGGCGAAATCGCGAGTCGCGGCGGCGCCCCAGCGGCCTTCCTTGTAGATGTCGTAATAGCAGAGCGTGCGGCCATCGACCGTGGCGGTCATCGGGCCTTCCACCCATGCCGGGCTGAACGCGCGGGAGACGGGGCCGAACGGGCCGGTCACCGATTGCGCGCTGGCGACGTGGAGCGTCTTTCGCGGCGGTTCCACCGTCTCGTCCTTCACGATCAGGTGGAGGCCCCCCGCCGCATCGCGCGCGAAGGTGCCGTCGATCACGCTGAACTTCGGGTCATAGAGAACGAATGGTGGTTCGAACGTCTCGAAATCGGCGGTGCGCACCGCCCACAGCCGGTGGTTATAGGCGGATTCGGAACTGCCGGCGGTCTCCTCGAAGCGGCCGGTGACCGTGCTCGACCAGAAGATCAGATGCTTGCCCGTCGCGGCTTCGAAGATCGCCTCGGGCGCCCAGCAATTGCGCGTGCCCGGCACGCTCGCCATCACCGGCAGCGCGCGCTGCGGCGTCCACGTCACGAAGTCGCGGGTGGTGGCGTGGCCGATCGTCACCCCCTCCCACGCGGTGGTCCAAAGCATGTGCCACGGCGCGTCAGGTCCCTCGCCGCGGAAGAGGAAGGGGTCGCGCAGCAATTTCTTCTCGCCGACCTCGGGCTGGAGCAGGCTGCGGCCGCCGGCGAGCGGGCGGAAGGCATAGCCATCTTCGCTCGCCGCGAGGCGGAGCCCATCGGCCTCGCCGCGCCCGGTCATGAAATAGGCGAAGAGCAGCACATCGTCCGCCCCGCGCGCCGCGCCGGCGCGGGGCGTGGCGCAGCCGGCGAGCAGCAATGCGGCGGCCGCGCCGAAACCGAAATCGCGGCGGCTGATGGCGTCGTCGATCATGAACTACTCCCGATAGGCCCTTGCCATCTCGCCGTAGAGGTCGAGCAGCGGATTGGCGACATAGTCTCCACCCTTGCCCATCGGCCCGGCCTTGGGCGCTGGCGGCGGCGTGGCGGGCGCCCCACCGGCCAGTCCGCCCGGCGCTTCCGCGCTGTTGAGCCCCTGCGCGATCAGGTTCGGCTTGGGGCCGCCGCCGGCATTGCGGCCGTTCAGGTCAAACACCGCCTCCTGATGGCGGGTCGGTTCCCAGATGAAGGTGCCCCAGCCATGCTTGCCGGGCAGCGCATGAACGAGATCGTTGAGATAGCGCTTGCGGCTGGAATATTCCGCCACCAGCAGCCCCTTGTCCGGATAGCGGCGGACGAAATTGGCGAAGCTGCCTTCCCAGTCGCCCTCGGCGCGCTGCTGGTAGCAGGAAAGGCCGATGACATCGAAATCCACCCGCCGCGCGATCAGCGCGTCGGTCCATTCCTGCAGGATCGGCCAGTGACGGCCGAGATGGTTGTGGAGCTGGATGAGGATGTCGGGCTCCGCCGCCTTAGCGCCGGCGATGCCGCTGCGCAGGAACAGGGCGAAATTGTCGAAGCCACCGAGCCGTTCTATTTCTGGACCCGCGTTGCGATGATTGGCATCGGTCACCGGGTTTCCGGTGGAGGTGCTCAGCCGTACCCGGCCATGCGGCCACAGCATGCCGAAGGTGATCTCATTGCCGATCACCGCCATGTCCACCGGCGCGCCGCCCGCGCGCATCGCCTTCAGCGCATCGCGCGTGTGCGCCTCCACCGCGCGGGCGAGCGCGGGAACGTCATGATCCTTCCACGCCGCCGGCACGCCCTGATGCTCGGGATCGGCCCAGGTATCCGAATAATGGAAGCTGAGCGCGAGGCCCATGCCCGCATCCTTGATGCGCTTGCCGAGCTTCACCGTCTGTTCGAGACCGGCCCACGCCTTGTCCGGCTCGCGCTTCGAATAGCCGACCGCCGGATCGACGAAGATGCGCAGCCGGATGTAATTGAACCCGGCATCGCGCAGCAGCAGCACTGGATCCTTGGGCTTGCCGGCGACGAGGAAGCGCGCGCCCGCCGCTTCGTCTTCCGGTACCCACGAGATGTCCGCGCCGATCATGTACGGCCCGGGCCGCGCGCCGTTGCGGGGCGCGGCGGCGAAGGCAGGCCCCGCCATCAGCGGCAGCGACAGCGCCGCCAACGCCGTGCGGCGATCGATCGCCCAGCTCATTGCGTCACCACCAGCTCATGTTCGGGGACCAGCCGGACGGACTTGATCTCCGCGACCTGCCCTGTCGCCGGCAACTGCTTGCGGGCGCTGTCGTCGAGATAGATCGGCGCATCGGCGCGCATCGGCATCACCGTCATCGTCCATTGGCGGCCGAGGCGGGGGGCGAAGCGCTTGAGGCCGATGCGCCAGACCCGCCCGTCCCAGAAGGCGTCGTCGAGCATCGCCGTACCGTCGAGCAGCCGTGCGACGTCACCGCGATAGTCGATCTCCAAATAGGCGTCGTTCGCCTTGGCCAGCGCATCCTGCGGCACTGTGAAGCTCCAGGCGCCCGCGGCGCGATGCGCCTCCGGCAGCGGCTGCATCGCGGCGTTGGCGGGGCCGCCGATGGTGATCGGCGGCGCCTCGCCGGGCTGGCGCTCCATCGTCAGCTTCAGCGTCTGCACCGCGCCGCCGGGGACGGTGGCGGTGAGGCTGCCGTCACGCCCGCGCGTGATCGGCGCGCTGCCCTTCGCGCCGGCAAGCGCCGGCCACACCGCAAAGCGGAACTGCCGCTCGCCGCGCTGGCGCAGCACCATCCGGTCGGGCGCGAAGAACAGGTCGGCATCGGTCAGCACCAGTCGGCGCTGGCCGAACGCATCGCCCACCCACGCCTTGCCGGCCTGCGCCTGGGTCAGCAGCAGGATGCGCACCACCTTGCCATCCTTGCCCGTCACCGAAACGGTGACCGGCGCCGCCTTGGGCATGACCTTGGCGATCATCCGCCTGCCGGCATCGCGCGTGGAGGGCACCGAGAGCGCAGCCACCGTCGCCGCATCGAATGCGAGTTCAACCGCGCCCGGCGCGGTCGCGGCGAGCACGTGGATCGGTCCCTTGTCGTCGGCCAGCCGCGTCATCGGCTGCGCGGTCGCCCAGCTCAGCCGCACGCCATCCATGTCGAGATTGACCGGCCAGATGAAATTGGCGCCCGGCGCGATATCCACCGGCGCCGAGGGCAGGGTCAGCGTGCCGCCGGGCAGCTTCACGTCGAAGCGCACCCCGCGATGCGCGGGGGTGGGATAGAGGCGGACATGGTTGTTGACGAATAGGAAGCCGGCATCGCCCGCGCCGCGCAGCGACCAGCGCAGCGGCTGCAGATCGAGATGGTCCTTCGGCACCACCGCGGGCTGATAGAGCCGCGTCGGCGCCAGCCGGTCACCATACGCGTTGAGGAAATAATGAAGCGGGCGCAGCGCGCCGCTGACCGGATTGACCTCCCCATATTGGCCGAGCGGTGCCTGGAAATCATAGCCGATCGAAGGCACGTCGTTATAGCCGCCGGAGCGCTGGGTTTCCTCCAAGGTGCGGCCGTTCGCCAGCGGATTGGCGCCGCCGTGGAACATGTAATAGCCCAACAGATTGACGCCGGAGCCGATCTGGGTGGTGATCGCGGCGGAGACGTCGATCGGCTTCATCAACGGCCGCCTGCGATACATCACCGGCAGGCCGCCGCCATATTCGGCGCCGAGGAAGGGCGTGTTCTCGATATCGTCGTCGGCATCGCCGCGCCGCCCGCCCTTGGTCTGTGCGCCGAGATCGCCGCTCACCCGGCTGGTGAAGCGGAAGGCGTAATTCTCGTTGGGGGGAAGCTGCTTCGGGCTCGCCGCCCAGGGCAGATCCATATAGCCGCCCATCACCGGCACCACCTCACCGCGCGGATAGACGGTCTGGTCCCAGCCGGTGACGGTGTAGAGCGGCGTATCGAAGCCGATCTTGACCGCCAGCGCCTTCAGCGCCGCGATATGATCCCGCCCCTGGCCGGCGCCGACGAGATTATATTCATTCTCCACCTGAAAGCCGACAATCGGCCCGCCATCCTTCCACATCAGCCCCTTGAGCTGATCGTGCAGCCCGCGCCAGAACCGCTCGACCTCGGCCATATAGGCGGGATCATTGCCGCGCGTGGCGGTGGAGGCGACCACCCAATCCGGAATCCCCCCGAACCGCGCCTCGGCATGGCCCCACGGGCCGGGGCGGACGAACAGCATCATGCCATGCTTCTGGCAGAGTTCGGCGAAGCGGCGGATGTCGCGATCGCCGGTCCAGTCGAGCTTGCCCGGCGCCAGCTCATAATGATTCCAAAGGATGTAGGTGGCGACGATGTTCACGCCGGCCGCCTTCATCTTGAGTATCTCCTCCTCCCAATAGGCCGCCGGAAAGCGCGAGGCGTGGAACTCGCCCATCACCGGGATCCAGGGCTTGCCATCGCGGGTGAGGTAGCGGCTGTTGACGCCCAGCGTACCGCCGGGGCCGGTGCCCGTGCCGAGATGAAGATGCCCGCTGCGCGGCGCGGGGACGGGCGCGGTGGCATCGATGCTGGCGGGCGCCTGCGCGGCGAGGGGGGAGGTGGCGAGGAGGGCGGCGAGAAAGGCCGCCGAGCGCCAGCCGGGCCGGCGATGCGGGCGCGCGCCCGCTGCGTGATGCTGCTGTTCCATGCTGGCTTCTCTCCCCTTCGGCACGCGCCATTTTTCTGACGAACTCCATTAATCTTATAAATGTGACGAGCTCAAGGGCGTGGGGCGGAAAGCGACGAATTTGGTGGTTGGAGGGGGCGAAGGTGACAAAGGTGACGGTGGATCCGGGATGGTCCGCTGCGCAAAGGCGCAAGGGGTCAGGGGGCGGCGGCGGGGTCGATCGTCGTGCGGGGGTGGGTTGGGATCGGTGTGGCCTTGCGGACGCGATTGGCGCGGGTGGGGCGAAAAGGGCGGGGGCTTGCGCGCATGAGGGGCTCCGATCGCTTGCGCGGTGGCGCGGATCGATCGGTCCACGCGGGTCGCGCCTTTGATGACGGGCCCGCCTATCGGGTCGGCGTGCCGGCGTGAATCGGGCGGCTGCGCGGGGATTGGCGCGTGATCTGGTCATCCCGGCTCAGGGGGCATTGGCGCCACGGCATTCTGGATTGAGTGGGGCTGCCGCCGCGTCCCCTCGCCCCTACGGGGAGAGGGACAGGGAGAGGGGGAAAGTCGCGCGTAGCGTAACAGCCTCGAGGGCTCAGCGCCGCCGCTCCGCCGACCCCACAGAGCGAACCCATCAGACCCTGTACGCTCGGCGCGACTTCCCCTCTCCCTGGTCCGCTACGCGGACCTTTCCCTCTCCCCGTAGGGGCGAGGGACAGGCGCGGTCCGTGGGACAGGTTAGCGCCGATGGGGTCGAGCCCGGTGCGACGGAAGTGGAGCAGAACCCCTCACACCTCAATTCCCCGCACCCGGTTTCGCCGAAAAATAACGCTCGAACTTCCCCTGCTCGTCCCGATAGGCATCCGCGTCAGCCGGTGCCGCCTTCTGGTCGGCGATGTGCGGCCAGATCGCCGCGTAAGTCGCGTTCAGTTCCAGCCATGGTGTCGCGCGCGGATCGATATCGGGGAGGATCGCGTCCGCCGGGCATTCCGGCACGCAGACTGCGCAATCGATGCATTCCGTGGGGTCGATCACGAGCATGTTCTCGCCCTCGTAAAAGCACTGGACCGGGCACGCCGAGACGCAATCGGTATATTTGCAGCGGATGCAGGCGTCAGTGACGACGAAGGTCATGCGGCTTTCCCTGAAGGCTGTCGCGGGCGTTGGCCGTTCGGCGCATCGCCCGACGAAGCGGGTTCGATCGCACCGGCATAGGCGGCGCGCCGAAATCGATAAAACTGGTAATCCCGCTATAGATCATCGATAAACCAGATATGCGGTTCAGCCTGCGCCACCTGCAGATCCTCGCCGCCACGGCCCGGCATGAGAGCATCTCGGCCGCCGCGGCCGAACTCGGCATGTCACAGTCGGCGGCGAGCACTGCGCTGCTCGAACTGGAGCGGCGCTATGACCGGCCCTTGTTCGACCGCGCCGGCAAGCGCCTGCGCATCAACGAGACCGGCCGCGCGCTGCTGCCCGCCGCGCGCGACCTGCTGGATCGCGCCGGGGAGATCGACGCGCTGCTCGCCGGGCGCCTCGGCCCGGGCCCTTTCCGATTGGGCGCGACGCAGACGATCGGCAGCCATGTCGCCCCGGCGCTGATGCAGCGCTATGCGCGCCAGCACCCCGGCGCGCCGCTGACATTGGAGATCGGCAACACCGCCGACATCGCCCGCAAGGTTGCCGACTTCTCGCTCGACCTCGGGCTGATCGAGGGCAAGCTGCAGCACCCCGACCTGACGATGACCGAATGGCTAGGCGACGAACTGGTGCTGATCTGCAACCCCGCCCACCCCCTCGCCGGGCAGGGGCCGGTGACGCTCGACGCGCTGCTGGCGGAACGCTGGGTGGTCCGGGAGAAGGGATCAGGCACCCGCCAGACGCTCGACCGCGCGATGCATCCCTGTTGGGAGCGCTGGCGGATCGATCTGGAACTCCAGCAGATCGAGGCGATCATCGAGATCGTGGCGTTGAGCGCGCTGATCGGGTGCGTGTCACATCTGGCGGCGCGGGGGGCGCTTGAGTTGGGGCGGGTCGTTCGGGTGGAGGTGGAGGGTCTTGATCTTCGGAGGCGGTTCTTCATCCTGTCGCATCGGGAGAAATATGTGACGCCGGGGATGCGAGCGTTTCTGAAAATCTGTGCCGAGATGGATGCGCTGGGTTGATACTCGTCGGGTCGTCAGATCGGTGGCCCCACAGAGCGGTCTCCGATGTCGAGCCATCGCGATATTATTGCAGCCACCTCATCGTAATTCGAGGGTCGATTGCTTGCCCAGGCGACAAACCCATCTGCGCGAACGAACAGGGCGTACAAGCCTGACGCGGCACGCGCGCTGCCGGCCAAATAGGTGATCTGACCGTCATAACAGTCAGCGAGTGTCCGCAGATGGTCGCTTCCGCCGAAATCGAGGAGAAGCGCCCGCCCCTGTCGAAGGTGTTCGTTCAAGCGCGTTCCGTCGTCCAGTTCGAAATCGGGGGCGCTGCGTCCCATCAAAGGGTGGTTGCCGCCCAGATCATAGCGCACGGACACGCCCCAGACGTGCTCGGCGAAATAGGTCGCGCCATCCGGTGTGCCGATCAGATCGCGGACGATGGCGCGGAGAGCGGAGACGCTGTGGTTTGGCCGCATCAGCGTAACCTGCGCGCGCGACCAGTCGAGGATCCGTTCGGCCAGCGGCCGCCGCTCGCGCTGATAGCTGTCGAGAAGTCCGGGAGCGGCGTGGCCGAGGATCGTCGCGGCGAGCTTCCAGCCGAGGTTCATGGCATCGCCCAGACCGAGGTTGAGGCCCTGGCCGCCGAGCGGCGAATGGATGTGCGCGGCGTCGCCCGCGAGCAGCACGCGCCCTTGCCGATACTCGGTCGCCAGATAGGCGCGATCCGTCCAGGTCGTGACAGGACCAATCGCCGTCAACGCGATGTCCGCGCCAGAGATGCGTCGCAATACCGCCTCAAGATGATTGCCGCTGATCGGCTCTATCCGGTGATGCGCACCGCCGTCGAACTCGACCATTCTGATCATGTTGGGCAGGTCGAAGATGTACGTGCCGTCCGGCATATCGTGGTGGCCGGGCTCCAGCAAGGACGGGTCGGCAAACTCGACCTGGGCAAAGTAGCCGGTGAATTCGGGGTCTGTGCCGGTGAAGCTGAAACCGGCCGCTCTGCGAACGGCACTGCGACCGCCATCGCAGCCGACGAGCCAGCCGCCGCGGAAGACCTCCGTTCCGGCACGGACGGTTACATCGCGATCCGTCGCGTCCACGCCCGAAACGCCGAGGCCGTGTCTGATCGCAACCCCCAGTTTCTCTGCGCGGTCCGTCAGAACGTCGCCGATGCTCTCAAGATCAGCGGGCATGGGAGTGGCCGAATGTGGCAGCCGACAGGGCCACTGCGTCTGGTCGATCTGATCGAGGAAGAAGTCGATGCCGGCGAAATGCCCGCCAGGCTTGCGCTCCTCCTTCATCCAGGGAGCCGCGGCAGCGATCTCTCGGTCGGGGATTCGCGCTTTCAGGGGCGCTAACAGGCCTCGCCTGTCGAAACTTTCGACGGTCGGCACGGAAAGACCGCGCAGTCCGAAGGGCGTGCGCTTCAGGGGGGTGGGCTGATCAACCGCCTGTTCGATCACTAGCACCGAGCAGCCGGCCAACTGCAGCTCGCAAGCCAGGAAGAGACCGACTGGACCAGCGCCGGCAATCAGGACATCATAATAGTCGTAGGTGGATGCGTTCATGGTTCGGCTCCGCAGTCGACGTTCGACCGGAGCGTTTCTCGAACCTGAGACCCACAAGGACGAACGCGGGGCGCGCAAAGCGCCCTTCATTCGTCGCGGGGGTTTCGGGCACGAAGCCAAAGACCAGAGCTCCCGATACGGGGAGGACTTGGGCTTACCAAACCAAGTCTGCCTTTTCCGACGTAGCGCT
The DNA here is from genome assembly GCF_050433225.1 of Sphingomonas zeicaulis. Classification (NCBI taxonomy): domain Bacteria; kingdom Pseudomonadati; phylum Pseudomonadota; class Alphaproteobacteria; order Sphingomonadales; family Sphingomonadaceae; genus Sphingomonas; species Sphingomonas zeicaulis. Next base: position 669,302 of record NZ_JBNPXQ010000002.1, read on the forward strand.
TCTAGCGTTTGCCGGTCGCCGTGCAAATCCGAATATGGGCCCGGCAGCTCGATGCACTTGGACCTCCGCTGCTGTCACCACCGGACGTTTGCCTCTCTCAGCGAGGAGTCCGGCGCGTCGCGACAGCTGCTATGACAGGCTTCGCCTGCCGACATATAGCCCGATGGCCATCCAGAAGTGCCTGCAGATCCGCCTTCCTATGAAGCGAGGCATTGCGCATGGGGCGAGAACTGATCGCCGGGCTCGGGCGCATGATACCTCGGGTCGCCTCTGGTGAGCGTCTCAACGTTGTCCACGGGCGTTTCATCGCAACCCGTTGTTGTTGCATCGCAGCAAGGATAGTCTCCCCGGAAACAGGTGGGGAGTGAGTATTGCTCAGCACCATACAGGCCGGTCGGGGTGTGGCGGCGCTCGCGGTGGTGATGTTTCATCTCACCATCATGATGGGCGACGCGCGCTATGGCGGCGATCCCGTGTTGCGGGCCTTGACCTGGCGCGGCGATCTGGGTGTCGATTTCTTCTTCGTGCTTTCGGGCTTCATCATGATGTTCATCCACGCCGGGGACATCGATCGCCCCGCGCGGTGGACCAGTTTCGCGCGGGCGCGGTTCGTTCGGCTGTTTCCGATCTACTGGCTTTATACGGCGGCGTTCTGCGTGTTCGTCATGTTCGGATTCGGCAGGGTCGTCCAATTGCCGACCGATGCCGCGGACTGGCTGTCGGTGGTGCTTCTGGTGCGGCTGACCGACGTGCAGCCGCCGCTGAATGTCGCCTGGACGCTGTTTCATGAGATCGCCTTCTATGGCGTCTTCTCATTGCTGATCCTCGATCGGCGCGTCGGTGCGATCGTGCTGGCGTCATGGATGATCGCGGTGGCGCTGGCCTTCACCTTCCCCGGGACCGGACATCCGACGCCGCTGCAAACCTATTTCGCCGCCTGCAACCTCGACTTCCTGATCGGCATGATCGCCTGCGTCGCGATGCGGCACGCGCCGTACCGGGTCTGCCTTGCGGCATTCTGGTGCGGCATGGGGCTGCTCGCGATGACGCTTGGCTATGAATATGGCGTCCACAAGCTTCTGTGGAGCGGCCTGCTCTACGGGCTGGCGTTCGGAGGTATCATCGCCGGGATGACGGCATGGGAGGCGCGTCGCGGGGGCGTCCGCCTGCCGCTGGCGAAGCAGCTCGGTGATGCCAGCTATACGATCTACCTGATCCATGTGCCGGTCACCGGCGTGTTGCTCAAGCTGGGTGTCGGGCTTGGCCTCGTCGGCGCGCTGCCGGGCGAGCTGGTCTATTTCGGAGTGCTCGCACTCGCGCTGGCGCTCGGCTACGCGGCGCATGCGCTGGTCGAAAAGCCGCTGCAGAACAGGATGCGGCGGCATCGCGCCGCTCCGGATCCGGCCCTTCCCGCCGCGGCATAGCGGCGGTAAGGAAATCGAAGTCTTACCGCCGCACGTCGCGGTGGCCGTCGAGAAACGCCTGCAGATCCGCCTTGGTATGAAACGAAGCATCCCCCGGCAGAGCATGCTTGAGCACGGTCAGCCCAAGCCCGGCCTCCGCGGCGCGCTCCAGATCCGTCTCGTCATCCATCAGCACGTGGAGCACGCCCGCCGCGAAGGCGTCACCCGCGCCGATGCGGTCGACGATGCCGGAGACCGTCACCTCATCCGTCTGGACGAAGCGGTGGCGGGCGTCGATGCGGGCGGCGATGCGGTTGTGGTCGCTGTCGTCGGCCTGGCGGGCGGTGGAGGCGATGATGCGCAGGTTCGGGAAGGCCTCGAACGCGGCGTCGGCGGCTTCGCGGCGGCGGTCCGAGCCGTCGCCGGAGAAGGCGCGGCCGAGCAGCAATGCGACGTCGCGATGGTTGCCGAAGAGGATGTCGGCCATGCCGATCAGCTCGGTCAAGGTCGTGCGCGGGTCGCTGTCCCACGCTTCCCACAGCCGCGCGCGGTAATTGCCGTCGAAGATCAATGTCAGGCCGCGATCCTTGGCGGCGCGCGCGGCGGCGATCGCCATCGCCGAGGAGGCCGGCCCCAGCGCCGGAGTGATGCCCGACATGTGGAGATGGGTGGCGCCGGCGAAGGCGGCATCCCAGTCGAAATCGCTCAAGCTTGCTTCGGCGAAGGCGCTGCCGGCGCGGTCATAGACCACTTCGGCGGCGCGCTGGCCGGCGCCCGGCGTCAGGAAATAGAGGCCCATCCGCTCGCCGCCGGTGGCGACGGTCGAGCAGTCGACTCCAGCGCCGCGCAGCACCGAGAGCGCCAGCGCGCCCAGCGCATTGTCCGGCACCCGGCTCACCATCCGCGTCGCGTGGCCGAGACTGGCGAGGCCGATCGCGACATTGGCCTCGGCGCCGCCGACATGGAGGTCGAGGCTGCGCCCCTGGACGATCAACTGCTTGCCCGGGGGCGAGAGGCGGATCAGCAGTTCGCCGAAGAAGAGCGGGCGGGCCATCTCAGCGCGCCAGCCAGCCGCCGTCGACCGCCAGGATATGGCCGTCGACATAGTCCGACGCGGACGAAGCGAGGAACACCGCGGCGCCGCCGAGGTCCGAGGGCTTGCCCCAGCGGCCGGCCGGAATGCGCTCGACGATCTGGCGGTTGCGGGTCTCGTCCGCCTGAAGTGCTGCGGTGTTGTTGGTGGCGATATAGCCCGGCGCGATGCCGTTGACGTTGATGCCCTTGGCCGACCACTCATTGGCGAGCAGCTTGGTGAGGCCACCGACGCCGCTCTTCGACGCGGTGTAGCTCGGCACGCGGATGCCGCCCTGGAAGGTCAGCATCGAGGCGATGTTGATGATCTTGCCGCGGCCCTTGGCGAGCATGTGGCGTCCGGCCGCCTGGCTGAGGAAGAAGACCGACTTGAGGTTGGTGTCGATCACCGCATCCCAATCGGCCTCGGTGAAATCGACGCTGTCGGCGCGGCGGATGATGCCGGCGTTATTGACGAGGATGTCGAGCCCGCCCAGCTTCTCGACGGTTTCGGCGACGACGCGGGCGACCGGCTCGATCGTCGAGAGATCGGCGGAGACGATCTCGGCGCGGCGGCCAAGCGCGCACACCTTCTCGACGGTCTCCTCCGCCGGCGTGCGGCCCACCGCCGCGATATCCGCCCCCGCTTCGGCCAGAGCCAGCGCGATCGCCTGGCCGATGCCGGTGTTGGCGCCGGTTACCACCGCGACGGTGCCGCTGAGGTCGAAGATGTTGCTCATGGGGAGGGATCCGTTTTGCTGGGGCGAGGGTCTACCCAACCCGTTCGTCCTGAGTAGGGACTGAGCTTGGCGAAGGCCCGTATCGAAGGGCCGGCTCGGAGCCAGTGCCCTTCGATACGCCATTTCGACTTCGCTCAATGGCTACTCAGGGCGAACGGGTTGGGGGACGGCAGTCGAAGAAGAAGCGGGATCCCGGGTCAAGCCCGGGATGACGGGAAGAGGGAGGCAGGTGGGGCCGGGCGCGGGTTGCCCCCGCGCCCGGCCGTCACATCAGGCGTTCTCGAGCACCGGGGCGTCGACGAGGCCGGCGATGAAGTCGCGCAGTTCGCCCGCTTCCGCGTTCGCGAAGAAATATTCCGCGAAGTGCGGGCCGGCGATGGCGGCCTTCAGCAGGTCCTGGTCGACCGCCTTCAGCGCCGACACGATGTCCTTGTTGGTCGCTTCCTTCACGGTCTTCAGGATGCCGCGGTTCTTGGCCATGATCTCGGCGCGCTCCTTGGGATAGCCCAGGCCACGCTCGCCATCGAACAGCTTGCGATAGACGTCCTGCAGGTTCAGCTCGGCGGCCCAGCCGAAGCCCTTCGCGTAGGGCATCGAGATGGCGTTGCCGTCGTTGATCTGGCCGAACAGGAAGGCGTCGGTCGGATCGATGACGAGGCCGCAGAACACGCCCGGCATCGCGTTGCAGGCGAGCATCGCGCCCATGCCGGTGCCGCAGCCGGTGACGACGAAGTCGGCGGCCTTGGAGTTGAGCAGCACCGCGGCGAGCAGCCCGTTCATGATGTAGGTCAGCGAGGCATCATCCTCGGCCGAATACATGCCATAGTTGAACACCTGGTGGCCGAGCGGTTCGGCGACGGTGGTCAGCGCGTTGTGGATGATCGGGTTCTTCGCGGCCTGGCTGTTCTCGGTGATCAGAGCGATTTTCATGGGAGTAGCTTCCTAGCAGGGAGGGAAAGGGAAAGGCCGCGCTCAGAGTGCGCGCCAGCCTTCGACGAAGGCGCGGGCATTGGCGCCCACCGCCGCGGCATCGAGACCCGGCTTGAACAGCGCCGAGCCCAGGCCATAGCCATGCGCGCCGGCGGCGTGCCACGGGCCCATATTGGTGGGGGCGATGCCGCCGACCACCAGCTTGGGCACGTCGCGCGGCAGCACCGCGAGCTGCGCCTTGAGCACGCCGGGGCTCATCGCCTCGGCGGGAAAGAATTTGAGGCCGTGCGCGCCGGCGGCAAGCGCGGCGAACGCCTCGGTGGGGGTGAAGCAGCCGGGCAGCGAGACCATGCCCGCGGCCACCGTCGCCTCGATCACCGCGGCGTTGGTGTTGGGCGAGACGATGAGCTGGCCGCCGGCGGCGGCGACCTCACCCACCTGCGCTGGCGTCAGCACCGTGCCGGCGCCGACCAGCGCGCGGCCGGCGAGGCGCTTGGCGAGTGCTGCGATCGACACCAGCGGGTCGGGCGAGTTCAGCGGCACCTCGATGAGGGTGAAGCCGGCGTCGACCAGCGCGTCGCCGATGGCCTCCACCTCGTCCGGCTTCACGCCGCGCAGGATGGCGACGAGCGGGCAGGCGGCGAAGGCGGTGGTGAATGCGGCGGGAGCGGTCATGCTGCGTGCCTCCAGATATGGGTGATGCCCGCGATGAACGCGGAATGGCTGTCGACCAGGGTCGCCTGGCCGCCGGCCGCGGCGATCGCGGCGGAATAGAGCGCGCCGAGCACAGGATCGGCGAGCAGGCCGATGGCGGGGGCCTGCGAGGGCTTGCGCGCCCACACGTCGGTGCCGATCAGCAGGCCGCTGACATAGGAGGCTTCGTCCCCCGCCGGGGTGCGGCCGGTGACGAAATCGGCGCGCACGCCGAACAGCCGGGCGAGCACATCGCCCTCACCGGCATCGGCGACGCCGCGCAGGAAGGCGTCGCCCGCCTCGACCTTGCCGGTCATCTGCGCGGCGAGCAGGCTGTGGCGCTGGACGAGCGAGAAGATCTCGCCGGTCATCGCGGTGGTGAAGCGGTCGATCCGGCCATCCTCCATCCACGCCCATTTGCAGTGGGTGCCGGGCTGGCAGAGCAAAGCGGTGGGCGGGGTGAGGCCGGCGAGGGTGGCGCCGAGCAACTGCACCTCCTCGCCACGCATCACATCGGCATGGGCGGTGCCATGCCAGGCGACGCCGGGGACGATCGCGGTGCGGCTGGGCTCCACCCAGTGCAGCGCATGCGCAAGACCGGCGATATCGGCCGGGCAGGGGAGATAGGGCACTTCCGCCCAGCCGCGGTTGGAGCCGACCATACCGGCGCACAAGATCGGCAGGTCACCCATCTCGGCACGGATCGCGGCGACTTCGGCGGCATAGCCGGCGGGCTCCATGGAAAGGATGCCGCGATCGGTGCGGACGGTGGCCTCGACATTGCCGTCGGCGGCGATGCGATAGACGCGACGATTCGTCGTGCCCCAGTCGATGGCGAGGAAGGCGCCGTCCGTCATGCCAAGGCTCCGATCAAACTTGCGTCCTGCGCCATATGCCGCCGGCTATTTATATGACTTGGCGAGGCTGTCCACCTGCCGTTTTGAACTTGTGTGCCATATTGTGGATCACGCGGCCAACTGGCGGCTTAGCAGGATCACGTGCAGGAAGCGTGGCCCGTGCGCGCCGCGGACATAGGTGCCCTCAATGTCGGTGGTGCCCGACACCCCCGTCACCCAATAGTGCGCGCGCGGCTGGGCACCGGGGAGGATGGCATCTTCCAGATGCGGCACGATGTCGCTGACCGACAGCAGCACGATATGATGCAGCGTCAGGAAATTGGGCAGCATCGGCGTGGCGGGGCCGGTTTCGAACACCAGAGATCCAGTCTCGGCGATACCGCAGCGCGCGATGGCGAGCGCTGCCGGTTCGTCGGGAGCGACGCTGTCATGCGCCTTGGTCGCGGACCAGTCGCACGCGTCGAGGCGCGGGTCGGGCGGCAGATAGAGCGCGGGCGGCAGTTCGTGAACCGCGAGGTAGCGGGCGATCGCGGCAGGCAGGTCGGCGAGGTCCGCGATCTTGTCATGCGTGGCTGCGACGCTGGGCAGCGAGAGTTTCGCGAGGAACTCCGTCTCGACCGCGGAGGGGTCCACCGCCGGCCGTTCGGGGGCGAGCAGCAGCGCCGCCGCCTCGCGCGCGATCGTGCCCGCCGGCGCAGTGCCGCCGAGCGCGGCCAAGATGTCGTCGCGCGCAGTCATCGGCGGTTCTTCTTCTTCCACTGCGTCATGAAAGTGCCGCCCTTCGGCACGGGCATGTCGCGATGCCGCGTCCAGCCGCCGGCGAGCGGCAGCGAACGGATCCAGCCATTGCGGCCCCACAGCCGCAGCGCGCGCTGTGCCATGCCGGTGCCGAGACGATAGAGCGCCGGCCGCCGCGCCACCCACGCCCACAGCCCGATGCCGGCGCGCATCGAAGTCGGCTCAAGCCCCTCGCGCCAGCTCTTCTCGCGCCAGCCGCGCAGCAGGGTGGGCAGCGGAATCTTCACCGGGCACACTTCCTGGCACTTGCCGTTGAGCGTGCAGGCGTTGGGCAGTTCGCGGCTTTTGGGCAGCCCGTCCAGCGCAGGGGTGAGCACCGCGCCCATCGGGCCGGGATAGGTGCCGCCATAGGCATGGCCGCCGATCTGCCGGAACACCACGCAATGGTTCATGCAGGCGCCGCAGCGGATGCAGCGCAGCATCTCCGCGAGGCCCTCGGCGCGCATCTTGGTGCGGCCATTGTCGACCAGCACGATGTGCATCTCTTCGGGGCCGTCGCGATCGCCGGCGCGCTTCGGGCCGGTGTAGAACGTCGTATATTGGGTCAGCGCGGCGCCGGTCGCGGAGCGCGCGAGCATCCGCAGCATGTGGGTGGCGTGCGCCATCGAGGGCACCAGCTTTTCGATGCCGGCGGTGACGATGTGGACGCGCGGCGGCACCAGCGACAACTCGGCATTGCCCTCGTTGGTCACGGTGCAGATCGCGCCGGTATCCGCGATCAGGAAGTTCGCGCCGGAAATACCGACATCGGCGCCGAGCATCTGGGTGCGCAACTCGCGACGGGCGCTTTCCGCCATCGCCGCGATCGTCTCTTCCTCATGCGGGCTGCGGTGGCGCGCCTTGAACAAGGCGGAGACCTGCTCGCGCGTCTTGTGCATCGCCGGCCAGATGATGTGCGAGGGCCGCTCGTCGGCAAGCTGGATGATATGTTCGGCAAGGTCGGTCTCGATGCGGCCGATGCCGGCATCGGCGAGCGCGTGGGGGAGGCCGATCTCCTCGCCGAGCATCGATTTGGAGCGGGCAACGCTCTTCGCGCCCGCTACCTTGCACAAATCGATGACGATCCGGCACGCCTCGTCCGCGGTGCGCGCCCAATGCACTTTCGCGCCGGCGGCGACGGCATTGGCCTCGAATGCTTCCAGATAATGGCCGAGATTGGCGACGACATGATCCTTGATCGCCGCCGCACGGTCGCGCGCGCGCTCGAAATCAGGGAAGGCGTCCACCGCCACCGCGCGCTTGGCCTCGGCGGTGCCGGCGGTGCGCTCGACCGCGATCTTGAGCGTGCGGTCGGCCAGCGCGGTCTCGACGCGATCCTTGAAACCGCTCATTGCTCTTCCCCGATCGCCGGGCCGTCACCCATGCCGGCGATCAGTTCGATCGCGTGGAAGGCGCGCACGGGCGCGCCGCGGCGGTTGAGCTTGCCGGCCATGTTCATCAGGCACCCGAGATCGCCCGCGAGCAGCAGGTCGGCGCCGGTCGCCTCGATCGCCTGCGCCTTTTCCTCGACGATTGCGTTGGAGATGGCGGGATATTTGACGCAGAAGGTGCCGCCGAAGCCGCAGCAGGTCTCCTCGCCGGCAAGGGGCGTCAGCGCGAGGCCGTCGATCGCCCCCAGCAGCCGGCGCGGCTGGCGCTTGATGCCGAGTTCGCGCAGACCCGAGCAGCTATCATGATAGGCGGCCTTTGCGGGGAGGCTGACGCCCTCGGGCCGCCAGCCGCGCACCTCGTCCAGATAGGCCATGATCTCGAAGGTCTTCGCCGCCAGCGCGATGGCGCGCGGGCCCCATTCGGCGTCATGCTCGAAGATCTCGGGATAATGGCAGCGGATCGTTCCCGCGCAGGAGCCGGAGGGGACGACGATATGCTCATAGGGTTCGAGCAGCGCGATGGTGCGTTTCGCGATCGCTGCCGCATTGTCGCGGTCGCCCGAATTGAGCGCGGGCTGGCCGCAGCAGGTCTGCCCCTCGGGCACGATCACTTCGCAGCCGGCCGCTTCCAGCGCGGCAACGGCGGCGAAGCCGATGCGCGGCCGGATCAGGTCGACCAGGCAGGTGGCGAACAGCGCAACCTGGGGCGCCGCTTGATTCATCGTCAGACCCCGTGCGCCGCGGCGAATTTGAGGAACATCTCCGGCCACAGCGCGGTCGCGCCGGCCTGCGGCACGATGCCGAAGCCGTGGCCGCCTTTTTCGAACAAATGACATTCCACCGGAATCTGCTTCGCGCGCAGCGCGGCGAGCATCGCCAGGCTGTTCTCCGGCGTCACCGACTTGTCGTCGAGCGCGTGGGCGAGGAACACCGGCGGGGTCTCGGCCGACACGTCCTGGTCGAGCGAATAGGCGCGCATCTTCTCCGGCGCCGGATCGGCGCCGAGCAACTGGGTGCGCGAGCCGCGATGGACATGGTCGCCCTGCATCAGGATCACCGGATACATATAGGCGGCGATCGCGGCGCGAACAGGCTCGCGGTCGATCGCGTCGATCGGCTTATAGGTCTCGACGGGCGCGCGGGCGGTGAGCCAGGCGGCGAGGTGGCCGCCGGCGGAAAAGCCCATCACGCCGATCTTCTCCGCGTCGAAGCCTTCCTTGCCCGCCATGCTGCGCATCGTCCGCAGCGCGCGCTGGGCATCCTGCAGCGGCGCTTCGGGCCCCGCCGCCCAGCCGTCCGCCGGCAGGCGATAGAGCAGGATGAAGCAGGTATACCCCGCCTCCGCCAGCCGGTGCGCGATCGCATAGCCCTCATGCCCGATCACGACGCGGACATAGCCGCCGCCGGGGATCAGCAGCATCGCGCGGCCATTGGGCTTCTTCGGCCGCAGGATGGTCAGCGTCGGGGTGGTGATGTGCGCGTAATAGCTGTCCTCGGGTCCGCTGTCCGGCTTCCGCGGGCCGCTCTCTTCCGTCACCGTCACCCGTTCGCCGCCGGGCGCCTTGCCCGGCCACAGGTTGATACGCGTGAAGCCCGCCGGCGGCGGCACCGCGCGTGCGGATGCGGCAGCGCCGATGGCGGGGGCGGCTGCCGCCCCCACACCCAGCCCCGCCGCCGCCAGCAGCAGGCCGCGCCGGTCGAGCTCCATCGTCACTGCAGGTTGACGAACATGCCGCCGTCGACCAGCAGCGCGGCGCCGGTGACATAGGCGGCCATGTCGGACGCGAGGAACACGATCGGGCCGGCCAGATCCTCGGGCATGCCGAGGCGGCCGAGCGGCGTGCGCTGTTCCATATATTTGCGCTTCTCGACGTCGGCGAGATCGTCCTTGTTGATCTCGGTCAGGATGGTGCCGGGGAGCACGCTGTTGCAGCGGATGCCGTGACGGCCGAGCGCGATCGCGGTCGACTGCATCAGCGAGTGAACGCCGGCCTTGGTGGGGGTGTAGTGGGTCTGGAACTCGCCGCCGACCAGCGCCGAGATCGACGAGACCGCGACGATCGAGCCGCCCTTGCCCTGCTTGACCATCTGGTTGGCCGCTGCCTGCACCATGAAATAGGCGCCATGCAGGTTCACGCGGAAGGTGCGCTCGACCACGTCGACCGGCATGTCGAGGAAGGCGTGGAACGGGCAGATGCCGGCGTTGCTCACCATCACGTCGACCGAGCCGAACGCGTCGACTGCTTTGGCCACGAAATCCTGCGCGGTCTGCGGATCGGCGACGTCGCCCTTCACCGCGAGGCCGCGCTGGCCGGTCGCCTCGATCTGCGCGACGCAGTCGGCGGCGGCGGCATCGCTGCTCGCATAGTTGATCACGACATTGGCGCCATGCTGGGCGGCGCCGATCGCAGCCGCACGGCCGATGCCGGTCGATGCGCCGGTGACGAGAACGGTCTTGCCTTCAAGCAGCTTCACGGGGGCTTCCTTCGTTGGGGTAAGGGGTGTCAGCGCCGCTGGGTGCGGCGGGGTGGTTTGGCATCCGGGCTCCACCCCAGATCGGTGCTGATCAGCCGGACGGTCTCGCACACATCGTCGCTGAGCGTCGCCATGCGCTCGTCCGCCATATATTGCGCTGCGCTCGACACGCTGATCGCGGCCACGATCGCGCCGGAGGCGTCGCGGATCGGGGCAGCGACGCAGCGGATCTGGTCCTCATTTTCCTCGAGGTCAAAGGTGCGGCCGGCTTCGACATAGCCCTTCATGCGATCGAGCCAGACGTCATAGGCGATCTTGACGTCGCCCGCCTCATGATCGGCGTCGTAGAGCCGGCGCCAGTGCGGCTCGCGATCGTCGAGCAGCAGCGCCTTGCCGAGCCCCGTCGAGGTCAGCGGCTGGCGATCGCCGATGCGGCTGGAGATGTCGACGCGGCGGCGGCCGGGAATCTTGTCGAGATAGAGCGCGAGATCGCCGTCGAGGCGGCCGAGATGGACGGTATCCTCGCTCAGAGTCGCCAGCGCCTCCAGATGGGGGCGGGCGATCTGAACCACGTCCGCCTGGCTCTGCGCGAGGAAACCGAGCTGCATCAGCTTAGGGCCGAGCTGATAGCCTTCGCGCGGGAGGAAGGTGAGAAAACCGCGATCGATCAGCGCGTTGGCGAGGCGGTGCGTGGTCGAGCGGGTGAGCTGCATACGCTCCGAAAGGTCGGCGAGCCGCACCGGCCCGTCGATCACCTTGTCCAGCATGTCGAGCCCGCGCAGCAGCGTCTGGCTGCCCTGTGTCCGCGTTTTTTCCTCGCCCGACGCCGATTCTTCGTTTGACGCCTTCTGTCTCATCTAATAACATCCTATCCCAATAAGTGAGAAAGTAAACCGGTTTAAGGATGGGGGTGCGGGCCACGGCGCCTGTCGGCAGACAGTTTCGTACGCTGGAGCACATTGCGTCTCATGTCCATATGATGGAACGTGGGCGCACATGTTTGGGTCTGCGCAAGCATCCGGGTGCGTGCCTTATCTGTTGGGAGCCTGTCGAGTGACGATCGCGTCTTTGCCGAAGATCAAATATGTCCGGGCGTTCACCGTTCGTGGTGGCGGTGCCGATTATCATGACCAGGGCGATGGCCACTGGATCGACAACCATATCGCCACCCCCATGTCGCGCTACCCCGAATATCGGCAGTCGCGGCAGAGCTTCGGCATCAACGTGCTCGGCACCCTCGTCGTCGAGATCGAGGCGGAAGACGGCACGATCGGTTTCGCGGTGACCACCGGCGGCGAGCCGGCGGCGTATATCGTCGAGAAGCATCTCGCCCGCTTCCTCGAGGGCCGCAGCCCGACCGAATATGAGAAGATCTGGGATCAGATGTACTTCTCGACCCAATATTATGGTCGCAAGGGCCTGGTCGTGAACGCGATCTCGGGCGTCGACCTCGCGCTGTGGGATCTGCTCGGCCGCCTGCGGCAGGAGCCGGTCTACCACATGCTCGGCGGCGCAGTGCGCGACGAGTTGCAGTTCTACGCGACCGGCGCGCGTCCGGACGTCGCCAAGGACAACGGCTTCATCGGCGGCAAGATGCCGCTGCACCACGGCCCGGCCGAGGGCATCGAGGGCCTCCACAAGAATATCGCCGAACTGGCCGAGATGCGCGAGCGCGTCGGCCCCGATTTCTGGCTGATGTTCGACTGCTGGATGGCGCTGGACGTCGACTATGCGACCCGCCTCGCCATCGCCGCGCACGAGGTCGGCCTCAAGTGGATCGAGGAGGCGATCAGCCCCGACGATTATTGGGGCTATGCCCAGCTCAAGCGCAACGTGCCCAAGGGCATGCTGGTGACCACCGGCGAGCATGAGGCGACCCGCTGGGGCTTCCGCATGCTGATGGAAATGGATTGCTGCGACATCATCCAGCCGGATGTGGGCTGGTGCGGCGGCGTGACCGAGTTGCTGAAGATCAGCGCGCTCGCCGATGCGCATGGCAAGATGGTCGTGCCGCACGGCTCGTCGGTCTACAGCTATCACTTCGTGATCACGCGCCACAACAGCCCGTTCGCCGAGTTCCTGATGATGCATCCGGGGCCGACGGAAGTGGTGCCGATGTTCCACCCGCAGCTCATCGGTGAGCCGGTGCCGCAGAACGGCCGCCTCAAGGCGAGCGCGCTCGATGCGCCGGGCTTCGGCGTGGAGCTGAATCGCGACATCGCGATGCACCGCCCCTACACGCACTGAGCTGCAAGACACTGACCTTAAACAAGGCGAGATCAGCATGAAATTCTGTCGCTTTGGCCCGCGCGGCCAGGAAAAGCCCGGTATCGTCGACGCCGACGGTGCGATCCGCGATCTCTCGGGCGTCGTCGACGACCTGACGATCGAGACGCTGCCGACGGCGCTCGCCGCCGACGTCGCGTCGCTGCCGGTGGTCGAGGGCGAGCCGCGCTATGGCGTGCCGCTCAAGGGCGTCGGCAAGATCGTCGCGATCGGCCTCAACTATGAGGATCACGCGATCGAATCGAACCTGCCGATCCCGACCGAGCCGGTGATGTTCATGAAGGCGCTGTCGAGCCTGAGCGGCCCGAACGACGAGGTCGTGCTGCCCAAAGGTTCGACCCATGGCGACTGGGAAGTCGAGCTGGGCGTGATCATCGGCAAGACCGCGCGCTACGTCTCCGAGGAAGAGGCGCTGGATTGCGTCGCCGGCTATGTGCTGGTCAACGACGTGTCCGAGCGCTTCAACCAGAAGAACCGCGGCACCCAGTGGAGCAAGGGCAAGGGCCATGACACCTTCTGCCCGACCGGCCCCTGGCTGGTGACGCCGGACGAGGTGGGCGACCCGCAGGATCTGGACATGCATCTCGACGTCAATGGCGAGCGCATGCAGACCGGCAACACCCGCACGATGATCTTCAACATCAAGCAGCTCATCTCCTATGTCAGCGAGTATGTGACCTTGCAGCCGGGTGACCTGATGATCACCGGCACACCCCCGGGCGTGGGCGAGGGCAAGAAGCCGACCGCGATTTACCTGAAGGCGGGCGACGTGATGGAGCTGGGCATCGCCAAGCTCGGCACCCAGCGCCAGCAGGTTTCCGAATGGCGCCGCCTCGACGATCTGGTGGCCGCATGAGCGTGTTTGCTGGACGTTTCGCCGGCCGCACCGCGGTCATCACCGGCGGTGCCTCGGGTCTCGGCAAGCAGAGCGCGGCGCGCATCGTCGCCGAGGGCGGCACGGTCGCGCTGTGGGATCTGAGCGCCGACAATCTGGCGGCCGCGAAGGAAGAAACCGGCGCGAGCTTCACCGTCGCGCTTGACGTGTCCGATGCGGACGCGGTCGCCAAGGCGGCGGCGGATACCGCCGCGGCGCTGGGCAAGATCGACATCCTGATCTGCTCGGCGGGCATCACCGGCGCCACCGTGCCGGTGCATGAATTCCCGCTCGATAGCTGGAAGCGCGTCGTCGACATCAACCTCAACGGCCTGTTCTATTGCTGCCGTTCGATCGTGCCGGTGATGCTCGCGCAGGGCTATGGCCGCATCGTCAACGTGTCGTCAGTGGCCGGCAAGGAAGGCAATCCGAACGCCTCGGCCTATTCGGCGACCAAGGCGGGGGTGCTCGGCTTCACCAAGTCGCTGGGCAAGGAACTGGCGGGCAAGGGCGTCATCGCCAACGCGCTGACCCCGGCGACCTTCGAGAGCCCGATCCTCGAGCAGCTTCCGCCGAGCCAGGTAGAATATATGCGCTCCAAGATCCCGATGGGCCGCCTCGGCCTGGTCGAGGAATCGGCCGCGATGGTGTGCTTCATGGCCTCGGAAGAGTGCAGCTTCACCACCGCGTCGACCTTCGACACCTCGGGCGGCCGCACCACCTACTGATCATAGCAGCGCGGCGAACCGGCCACAGAAGAGCCGGGCGCCGCGCCGTATCTGGAGAGGCCTGTGACGGCGCAAATTCCCTTCGTCGATGCGCATATCCACCTCTGGGATCTCGCGCACATCCGCTATTCCTGGCTGACCGGGCCCTTCACCAATGACGGGCCGAACGGCAGCGTCGAGGCGATCGCGATCGACTATGGCGTCGATGCCTATCGCGCCGACCTGGAACGCTGGAACGTCGTCGGCGCGGTCCATGTCGATGCCGGCGCCGATGCGGAGCACGCGCTCGATGAATCCCGCTGGCTGGAAGAGGTTGCCGCGAAGCACGGCCTGCCGACCGGCCTCGTCGCCTTCGCCGCGCTCGACGCGCCGGACGTGGATGACCTGCTGGCGGCACAGGCCGCGCATCCCCGCGTTCGCGGCATCCGTCACATCGTCAACTGGCACCCCGAGCCGCGCCGCACCTATGGCCCGCGCGACCTGACGCAGGATGCGCAGTGGCAGGCCGGCTATGGCAAGCTCGGCAAGCACGGCCTGTCGTTCGACCTGCAATGCTATCCCGGTCAGATGCCGGGGCTGGTGCCGCTGATCGAGCGCCATGCAAATGTGCCGGTGATCGTCAACCATCTCGGCATGCCGGTGCTGACCGATGCGGATGGCGTCGCCGAATGGCGCTCCGGCCTTACTGCGCTCGCCGCGATTCCGCATGTTTCCGTCAAGCTTTCCGGCCTCGGCTTCATCCGCCGCGACTGGTCGGTCGAGACGATCCGCGATTTCGTGCTCGAGGCGGTGGACCTGTTCGGCGTGAGCCGCTGCATGGTCGCGTCGGATGCGCCGACTGACAAATTGTTCGCGCCGCTCGACCGCTATCTCGAAGCCTATCACGCGATCCTCGCGGATTTTTCCGAGGACGACCGGCGCGACCTGTTCGCACGCAACGCAAACCGCATCTATCGGCTGGGGCTCGACCTATGAATCCGCTGCTCGGGGTTATGTACCACTGGCTGGGCGGTCTCGCCTCGGCCAGCTTCTATGTGCCGTTCCGTGGCGTGAAGCGGTGGAACTGGGAGATCTACTGGCTGACCGGCGGCATCTTCTCCTGGCTGTTCGCGCCCTGGTTCTTCGCCTCGCTGCAGACCGAGGATCTGCTCGGCGTTCTTGGCTCCGCGCCCTCCAGTTCGATCATGTGGGGGGTGATCTTCGGCATGTTGTGGGGCTTTGGCGGGCTCGGCTACGGCCTCGTCATGCGCTATCTCGGCCTCTCGCTGGGCATGGCGGTGGTGCTGGGGCTGTGCACCGTGTTCGGCACCTTGATGCCGCCGCTGTTCCTCGGTGAGTTCCACGAGAAATTGCTGGCGACCACCTCGGGGCAGGTGGTGCTCGCGGGCATCGCGCTGACCGTGGTCGGCATCGTCATCGTCGCGATGGCGGGGGCGCGCAAGGATGCGACGCTCACGCCCGAGCAGAAGGCCGCCGCGGTCGCCGAGTTCGATTTCCGCAAGGGCATCATCGTCGCGATCTTCGCCGGCATCATGTCCGCCTGCTTCGCCTTCGGGTTGGCGGCGGGCGAGCCGATCAAGGCACTGTCGGCGAACGCCGGCACCGGCCCGCTGTGGACCGGCCTGCCGGTGCTGTGCGTCGTCATGTTCGGCGGGCTCGTCACCAATACGGTGTGGTGCGCCTACCTCATCACGCGCAACCGCAGCGCCGCGCAATGGTTCGGCAAGGCCAATGACGATCGCGCGGCGGAGGCCGGCGTTTCCGAGGGCGGTGCGCGGCTGCTCACCAACTATGCGTTCAGCGCGCTGGCGGGGGTGACCTGGTATTTCCAGTTCTTCTTCTACTCGATGGGCGAGAGCCAGATGGGCAGCCTCGGCTTCTCGAGCTGGACCTTGCACATGGCGAGCATCATCATCTTCGGCACCGTCTGGGGCTTCGCCTTCCGCGAGTGGAAGGATGCCAGCGGCGCGGTGAAGGCCACGGTGTGGGGCGGCGTGGGCGTGCTGCTGCTGGCGACGGTGGTGATCGGCTACGGCAACCTGCTGGCGATGTGAGCTCTTAGCCCCTCCCATGACGGGGAGGGGCTTCGTTTTACCCGCGCCGGAGTATTGATGACGCGCTTTCACCGTGCCGCACGAACCACATTGCTCGCAGCCGCCGCGCTGGCTCTGGCCGGCCCGGCGGCTGTCGCGCATGCGCCCGATGACGCGCCGCTGCCGATGACGGCGCTGCGCCTGCACGATCCGTGGATCGTCGCCGATCCCGCGACGAAGACCTATCATCTCTTCACCCGCAACGACGCGGCGATGACCGGCGACAAGCGCCTCGGCATCATGGTCTATGCCAGCCGCGACCTGAAGCATTGGTCGCGCCCGAAGCTGGCCTTCGCGCTGCCCGAAGGCGGCTGGGCGGAGGGGGGGGCGTGGGCGCCCGAGGTGCACGAGTGGAAGGGGAAATATTACCTCTTCGCCACCTTCCACAACGAAGCGCTGGCGCTGCCCGCCGTCGCCGGCACCGGCCGCAAGCCCTATCGCCGCGGCACCATTCTCGCGGTTTCCGACCGGGTCGACGGCCCCTTCGAACTGGTGCGCGGCGGCGAACCGATCGTGCCCGCGGCGACGATGACGCTTGACGGCACCTTGTTCGTCGATCGCGCCGGCAAGCCGTGGCTGGTCTATGCGCATGAGTGGATGCAGACGACGGTCGGCACGATCGAAGCGATCCCGTTGACCGACGATCTCGCCGCCGCCGGCCCGCCCAAGCTGCTGTTCCGCGCGAACGAGGCGAAGTGGGCGGTCGGGCAGAAGCAACCCGATGGCAGCACCGTCTATGTCACCGACGGGCCGGAACTGATCCGCACCGAGAATGGCAGCCTGCTGATGCTGTGGTCGAGCTATGGCGTGGAAGGCTATGTCCAGGCGCTGGCGCGGTCACGCTCCGGCGAACTCGAAGGCCCGTGGGAGCAGTTGGGCACCTTGGTCGAGCGAGACAGCGGCCATGGCATGATCTTCCGCAGCTTCGAGGGAAAGCTGATGATGGTGCTGCACCGCCCCTTCACCTTCGCGCTCGGCAAGCTTTACGAGATGCGCGACGCGGGCGACCGCGTCGAGGTGGTCCGTGAGGCGACCGAACTCGACGGCGAAGCCTATCCGACCCATCCATGCCCGCCCGCCAAGTCTGGAGCCAAGACACGATGCTGACCGACGCCGCCGACCTGCTCTGGACGCTCGATGGCGAGGAGGCGGAAGGCGCCTTCACCGTGCAGGATGCGGATGCCGCGGCGGGGGCGGCGGTGGTCGCCGCGGTCGACCGCGCGGTGCTGCTCGGCTTCGTGCCGCAGGCGCCCAATGGCCGCGCGATGCTGGTGCTGGGCGGCGGCGGCTATACGATGCTGATGGCGGGGCGTGAGGGCGTGCAGGTCGCGCGCTGGCTCGCCGGGCTCGGCTATCATGCCTTCGTGCTGATCCACCGCTTCCCCAACGCCGCGCATGGCGTCTCGGCATCGCTCGACGATGCGATGGCGGCGATGCGCGCGATCCGCGCCAGCGGGCTCGCCGAGGGTGGGCTGGGCGTGGTCGGCCTCTCCTCGGGCGGCCATCTCGCGGCCTGCCTCGCCGCCGAATATCCGTCGGAGTGGGATGGCGCACCGGCGGATGCGGCAACGCGGCCCGACGTGCTGGTGGTCGGCTACGCGCCGATCTCGACCAATGCCAAGGGCCGCACGATCGTGCCCGACAAGCCGCCGTTGCCGCCCGAAGAGAAGCAGGCGATGTACGACCGGCTGCAACCGGATGCGCACCTGTTGCCCGCGCCGCCGCCGGCGTTCGTGGTCTATGCCGCGAACGATGCGGTGGTGCCGGTGGAGAATGCGTACCGCCTGCACCGCGCGCTGCTCGGCGCGGGCGGGCGTGCGGAACTGCACGTCTTCGCGGATGCGCCGCACGGGTTCGCGCTCGATACGGTGGGGATGCCGGTGACGGCTTGGCCGGACCTGTGCGCGGCGTGGTTGCGGCAGGTGGGGTTTCTGTAAGATCGAGCTGTTTTGCGCCTTGAGCTCAGTTCAGGGAGATGTGGAATGGAGCGCCCATTAGTTTCGGGGACACAACATTAGTTTCGGGGACACAATATCGAAATCGAGTTTAGTATTGTGTCCCCGAAATTGGTGCGGCCGTCTGCCCGTTCCGTTCGCCCCAGAGTTGTAGGGGCCTTCTGTCGATCCTGCGCTCAGTCCAGTTTCACCGTTACCGGGGCTTCGCGGTCCACAATGATGCGGCCGTCCTGCTCCTTCAGCTCGGCGATCTGGAGGACGGTGCGGCGGCCATAATCCTCGTTCGCCTTCGCTTCGTCCTCGCCATATTGGTGGACGAAATAGACGATGTAGGCGCCGTCGCCGGCGACGATCACGTCGGGGTGCTGGCCCTTCTGGCGGTCGGTAGGCTGCGTACCGGGCTGGCTGAGAATATAATCCTCCTGCCGCGTCCAGTTCTCGCCATCGTCGGAGCGCATGACCAGCAGGCCCTTCCACGCATCCGACACCAGCCACCAGCGTCCCTTCCAGCGGAACGCTTTGGGGCCTTCGCCGGGGGTGTCGGTGAGGCGCTTCTTCACCGTCCAGTGGACGAGGTCGGGGCCGTCGGCGTAGACGATCGCCTTGTTCTGGCGCTCGTCGTTGAAGAACAGGCGGTAGCCGCCTGTCGGTAGCGCGACGACGCTCGCGTCGATCACCCGGTCAGAGCCGAGGTCCAGCCGCTCGCCGCAGGACCATCGCTTGAGATCCTTGCTGGTCAGGTGGACGATGAAGCGCGGGGCGTTCCAATTTTCGAACACGCCGGGGACGACCGTTAGCCACATATGCCACTGCCCGTCGAAATATTGCACGTCGGGCGCCCACAACGTTGCGCCGGTGCATTTCGCCGGGATCTTCGCGACGCCGCTGTAGCGCCAGTTGGCGCCGTCCTTGGAGCGAGCGACGCCGATATGGGTGCCATGCACCCAGCGGACGTCCTTGGGGCCTTCCAGCGGCAGGTCGGCGCGGCGGTTGGTGTAGAACATCACCCACTCGCCGGTCTTCGTGTCGCGGGTGATCGTTGCGTCGGCGGCGCCGTCATGGACGGGGTCGCGGAACAACGGTTTCGGCGCGACCGTGGCGGCGGCTGGCGCGGCCGCCGCCATCATCAGAAGCGCTGCGAGCATCAGTGCTTCACCCCGGCGACCGGATTGTTGCCCCAGAGCTGCTCGTAGCGCCAGCCCGACAGATCCTCGACCACTGCGCGATTGGCCTCGGAGGAGGGCGCGCGGGCGCCGCTGCGGAGATGCTCGATCTCGCTCATCAATATGCTGTGGGTGCGGCCGTCGAGGCGGAAGCGGGTCGAGACGAGGATACCGGCGAACAGCGTGCCGACGGTGCCGGCGCCGAGCAGGATGGCGATCGTCAGCACCGCCTGCGGGGTCTGGGTGGTCGCGCCGGAGACGAAGCCGCCGGCCTGCATGATGAAGCCGACGCCGGCGACCGCGGCCGCCTGCGTCGCCTTGCGGACGAAGGTCATCACGCCGGCGAAGCTGCCCTCGCGGCGCTGGCCGGTCACCACCTCGTCGACGTCCGCCATATAGTTGTAGGTCGCCCAGGGGATGTAGTTGAGCGCGCCGCGGCCGAGGCCGGCAAGCACGATCGGCACCCACAGCACCCAGCTCGTCGCGGTCATCCCGCCGGACCACAGCGCGACCAGGGTCACGGCGCCCGCCGCGAACGCCACCGCGGCGATCTGGTAGGCGACCCGCGGCGATGCGCGCAGTGCAAGGTTGATCGCGATGATCACCGCGACGAACTGGACGATATACATCGTGCCGAGCAGGCCGGAGGCGATCGCGGTGGACCCCGCCAGTGCGAAGATCACGAAGAAGGTGAAGGCCGCGTTGAAAATGTCCTGGCTGATATAGCCGCCAAGATACATGCCGAGATGCAGGCGGAAGGCGCGGATCCGCATCGTCGAGAAGAGGTTGCGGTAGAGCGCCTTGAACGCGCTGCCGAGCCCGGTGGCGCCAGTGTGGGAGAGGGCGCGCGCCTCGGGCGAGCCCGGAACAAAGCGTTCCCAGCTGAACAGGTAAAGGAATGCGGCCGTCGCCATGAACAAGGCGGCGAAGATGATGCCCATGTAGAAGAAGGTGTCGGCGCTGTCGCGGCCGAGCGCGTTGATCAGCCACAGCGGCAGGAAGCCGGCGAGGATCGCCGAGACCTGGCCGAACAGGATGCGCGATCCGGCGAACTTGGCCTTGGTCTTGTAGTCGGTCGACATCTCCGCCGCGAGCGTCTCGAACGGGATGATCTCCATCGCATAGACCAGTTCGAACAGCACATAGCTGACGAGATAATACCAGAAGGTCTGCCCCGGCAGCCACATCAGCGCGAAGCTGGGCAGGAGTGGGATCGCCGCCAGGATGAAGAAGCGCCGGCGGCCGAACTTCGCGCCGAGCCAGCTTCCGCCGAAATGGTCGGAGATATAGCCGATCATCGGCGAGGCGAACGCATCCAGCACGCGCGCGACCGCGAAGATCGTCGCCGCCTGGCCTGCGCTAAGACCGCAGAACTGGGTGTAGAAGATCAGCACCCAGCCCGAGATCACGGCCATCGAGCCGGCCCCGAGCACGTCGTTGGAGCCGTAGGCGATGTAATTGATCAGGCGTACCGGGCGCGCTTTGGCGGCTGGATCGGTCGGCAAGGTCACTCTCCCGGTAGGCTAATCGGCATAGCATGTCCTCCCCGAGCTTTGCTCGGGAAGGGGGAGCGCCGCCGGAAGGCGGTGGTGGAGGGGCCGGCTCGGACCTTGTCGCTCCGAGCGCGTTGAAGCGGAAGCTTCGGCGCCGGCCCCTCCACCACGCGCTGGCGCGCGGTCCCCCTCCCCATTCCGGGGAGGAGATTAAGTCAGATATACGTCCGCAGGAACTCGGCGAGCGCGCAGATGGCGAGGCTTTGGCCGTAGGGCATCGAGGTCAGCGCGATGTCCTTGTAGAACTGCTGGGTGTCGCCCATCGCGGTGCCGAAGCTGACCTGCTTAAGTTCGCCGGCCTCGTCGATGTTGGCGAGCACGCCCTTCACCGCCTTGATGCCGACCTCCTCATAGTGGCGCGGCAGATAACCCTTCCGCACCGCCTTCAGGATGCCATAGGCGAAGCCGGCGGTCGCCGAGGCTTCGAGATAGGAGGTCGGATCGACGACCAGCGTGTGCCACAGGCCGGTTTCGGCGTCCTGGGTCTCGGCCAGCGTCTTCACCTGCGCGGCGAGCGTGTCGATCAGGAAGGTGCGGAAGGCGTCGCCGGGGGCGAGGTCGAGAATCTCGATGATCTCGGGGATCGCGATCGTCACCCAGCAATTGCCGCGCGCCCACAGCGCCTCGGCGAAATTGTGGCGGCCGTTGAAATCCCAGCCGTGGAACCACAGGCCGGTCTTCTTGTCGAACAGATACTTGATGTGGACGAGGAACTGGCGCTTGGCCTCTTCCACATAATGCGGGCGGTTCAGCAGCAGGCCGATCTTGGCGAGCGGCAGCACGCTCATCATCAGCGTGTCGTCCCACATCTCGCCCGGATTCACATCGTTGTACACGATGTGCTGGAAGCCGCCTTCCTCGGTCTTGGGCAGGCCGTCCGGCGCCATCAGCCATTCGGCCCAGGTGTCCAGATAGGGGATGTAGCGGGGATCCGGCTCAAGCTCGTAGAGATAGGCGAGCGTGATGAACGGCGCCATCGTGTTGATGTTCTTGGTCGGCGTGCCCTCGACGAAGCGATCCTCAAACCACTGCTTGATGATGGCGAGCGCCGCCTTGTCGCCGGTCTGCTCATAATAGCGCCACATGCCGAACAGGCCGACGCCGTGGGTCCATTCCCAGCCGGCCCAGCCCTTGGTGTCGATGATGCGGCCATCTTCGAGATGGAGCAGGAATTCGCCGGTCTCGTCCTTGATGTTGACGAGATTGTCCATCAGCTTCGCGACGGCGGCTGTCACGTCCGCGCGCGGAACGTCATGATTGAGGGCGGCCAACTTCTTGTCTCCTAGTTGAGGTCCGAGGGGCGGGAGGGGGCTGAGACCATCTGCACGGGCAGCCCGCCCCTTACGTTGTGAAGCGTGACGAGCCGGACATCCTCCAGCGCGTCACCCGGCGCGCCGTCTGACGTGACGGCGAGCGCGATATGGTTGGTGCCCCGGTGGTTGAGTATGCCCTCGGGCACCGGGAACACGCGTTGCGGGCCGATATGGGCGATGAACTGGCCCATGTTCCAGCCGTTGACGAAGATCAGCACGCGGTAGCGCGCCTTGGAACGGGGCGTATCGCTGTCACCCAGCGCGATGCCGATCGTGGCATCCTGCCCCTTGGGCACGGCGAGGTCGAAGCTGGTGCGATACCAGCTCGTGCCCGCCGCCGCCTGGGTGGCGGGGACAGTGGCGGCCTGCCATTTGCTGTCGTCGAACCCCGGCAGGTGCCAGCCGACGCGCTCGCCATAGAGGCCGCCATTGTTGGCGACGCCGCGCACCGGATCGGTGATGTCCTCACCGCCCTGCTTGCCCTGGATCTTCCACGCGATCGGCACTCCGAAGCTGCGCCCGCCCGGCGCCTCGATCGAGGCGGAGACGATGCCGCGCGCTTCCTTGTGGAAATCGTCGACGTCGAGATCCCAGTTGTGGCCGTTGTTGCGCACCATCACGCTCATCACATGCTCGCCGGGGGCCTGCGCCTCCGCGGGCAGCGCCAGTTCGGCGACGCCGGTGGTGATCGGGCGGGGCAGGCCGCTGGGCAGTTCATGCTGGCCGACGAACTTGCCGTCCAGCCAGACCTGCGCGAGGCCGGCACCGCCGGCGCCGTAGAACAGGCGGAGCAGCTTTGCGTCCGGCGTGCCGGTGAAGCGGCCGCGATACCAGACGTCGCCATCATGGAAGCCATAGCTGTCCATGCCCATGTTGGGCTGACCATCCGGTCGCGCGGTGATGCTGGCGCTGGAGCGGTTGTCGACCACCGCCCATGTACTGTCGTCGAAGTCGGGCTTCGCCTCGGGCGAGCCTTCCGCCATCTTCCATCCGGTCAGGCGCGGCAGCGCGATCTCGGCGGGGCCGGCAAGCGGCTTGCTGGCGACGCGGCTGCCCGCCTTGCCGGCGCGGAGCGCGACGGCGGCGCCGTTCCAGCTCAATGTTTTCAGCTTCGCGGGCGCCCAGATCTCCAGCGGAGTCTCGGCGGAGGTGTCGCCGGTCAGCGCGAGCCGGCCGCCGCGCACGGTGGCCGTGCGGACCAGCGCCGGGCCGCGCACGAGCATCGTGCCCGCCGCGCTGTCCTGCCGCCAGTAGCGCGCGCCTTCCGCCTCGTCGCCGATCAGCAGTGTCAGCTTCGGCTGGCCGGCGCTCTCGATCGTCACGATGGAACGGCCCTGATGGGCATAGTTGAGGCGGAGATCGCCCTTCGACGCGTCGAACGCGCTGGTGACATTGCCCTCGACCACCGTCACCTTCGGTTCGGCCGCATAGCGCAGCACGGTCTCGCCCTGTTCGCCGGCGCGGCCGTAGACCAGGGCGAGGTCGCCGCCGTCGATCTTGAGCAGCGCCTGCAGTTCGGAGGTCGAATAGACCAGCTTCTGCCCGCCCAGCTTGACGCCGGCGACCAGCCACTTCGCATCGAAGCCGTTGAGCTGCATCGGCCCCGCCTGCGGCAAGGTGTAGCGGCCATCGGGCAGGTCGGCGGTGATGGTGAAGCTGTCGTTGGTCTGGCCGTTCGACGGCTTGTGCGTCACCATCAGGAAGCGCGCGTCGGTTTCAGGGCTCTTGTTGTGATAGACCTGAATGTTGGGCGACGAGATCTGCACGCTGCCCGCCGGGACCATGCCGGCGAGATCGGGCACCGCGGCGATCAGCCCGCCGAGCTGCTTCAGCTCCTCCGCCTTGGGGCGGATCGTGCGCGGCTCGGAGATGGCCGAGCCATAATCATAGCTGGTGAAAACCACCGGCGCCGGCAGCCAGCCCCAGCTGGTGCCGCCATAGGTCATGTAAAAGCTCTGGATGCCGATGCCGTTGGCGAGATTGGTACCGTAGAACACGCGCTGGAAGCGCTTGCCGCGCTGAATCGCGTTGCACTCATAGCCGCCGTTGGAGCCCCAATAGTCGAACCAGCCGCCGCCGAACTCGGCCGCGAAACCGGGCGTGTTGGGCGAGGCGGAGGCGCCGCCGCGCGCGCCGCCGGGGCCGTAATAGCCCCAGTCCGGCGCCGCCGAGCCGCGCGTCGGCTGGCCGGTGACGGTGCAGGTGCCGCCCGGATAGCCATCGAACGCATACATGTCGTTCGGGCCCTTCACGACCTTCTCGATCGGCGAATTCTCGGGCACCCAATAGCCGTTGCGGCCCTGATCATTGTGGAAGATCGGCACGTTGATGCCGTCCGCCCGCGCCTTGGCGTAGAGATGATCCATGTAGCGGCGCTGCGCCGGGGTGGTCGCCGACAGCTCATTCTCGATCTGATGGAGAATGACGCTGCCCTTGTTGCCCTTGCCATCGCCGTTGATCTGGTGGCGGGCGATGATCGCATTGATCCGGCTCAGCCACTCGTCGGACGCGGCCATATATTCGGCATCGTCGGTGCGCGCCTTGCCGCGCTGGTTGACCAGCCAGCCCGGGAAGCCGCCGCGGGTCAATTCGGCATTCACATAGGGGCCGGCGCGGGTCATCACATAGAGACCCTCCTCGTCCGCCATGGTGAGCAGGCGATCGATGTCGCGGATGCCGGAGAAGTCGTACACGCCCTGCTTGGGGCTATGGAAGCCCCAGTCGAAGTAAAGCGCCACGGTGTTGAAGCCGCTCGCCTTCATCTTCTGCAGGATATCGCGCCACAGATCGGGGCTAGGCAGGCGGAACGGGTGGAACTCGCCCGACCAGACGACGGTGCGCTTGCCGTCGATCTTGAGCGAGCGGCCGTCGAACGAGACGCGGCCGAAGCGTTGCTCCGGCGCGGACAGGTTGACGGTGGGCTTGGCGTCCTGCGCGAACGCCGGGACGGCGAGCGCCGAGGAGGCGAGCAGGATGGCGGCGGCGATCGGGCGCATCATCATCCTCATGCGAGGTGGAACAGCGGGGTGAGCGGCCATTCGACGGGGCGGTTATTGGCTTCCACCTCCATCAGCGGGGCCATATAGTCCCACCAGCGCTTCATCACCGGATGCTCGGGCAGACTGTCACGGCTGTTCTCCTCGCGCAGCTTGAGCACGGCGAACAGCGACAGCGTCTCCTCGTCGAGGAAGATCGAGTAATCATAGACACCGGTCTGCGTCAGCAGCTCGGACAGTTCCGGCCAGATCTCGTCATGGCGGCGGCGATACTCGTCGACGACACCGGGCTTGAGCTGCATCTTGAAGGCGTGGATGGACATGCCCCCTCCGTGTTCCATTATGTGGGTTTGAATTGCGACATATGGTAATCTGCCCGCATCCTGGCGTCAAATCCTAAGCTTTCCATAGCGGCGTCTCCGTGACGGAAAGGGCGGAAACATCCTCGATGTGGAAAGGCGGGCGGGCATCGGGCGCCATGGTTTCGGCGCGGAATCTGGCGATGCGCAGCTTTTCGGCATGGCGCGCCCACAGCGCCCAGGCGGGAAGCACGCCGAACATGCTGGGCTCGGGATAGGCGTCAGCCAACTCGGCGGGCTTGCGCGCGGCATCGGCGGCGGTTCCGCCGCCGCGATAGACCAGCGCGATGTCCTTCAGCACCACGTCCGACACCCGGTGGCCCGGCAGGCCGGCGACGGCGGCGGGGAAGCGATGATCGATGCCGCGCGCCTCGACCTCGCTGATCACCACATTGTGGATCGCGCCGACGCCGGTGCCCTCGGGCCCGCGCCGGCGATCGCCGATGCGCAGGAAGATCGGCGCGGTGGTCACGTCGTTCATCGTCAGGCCGGTCGCGACGACATTCTCCATCACCCCGCCGTCGACCGTTTCCAGCGCGAGGCCGCGGCAGCGGGTGAAGCTGCAATCCTTGATGATGATGTTGCGATAGCCGCCATTGCTCTCGGTGCCGAGCTTGATGCGGCCGGTGACGCGATCCTGGTCCGGCGCGATCTCCTGCGTCATGCGCTTCGTCCCGTCGAGCATCGTGCCCATGTCATAGCCGGAGACCGCGCAGTCGCGGATGACGATATTCTCGGCGGCGATCGCCTTGCCCAGCGCATAGCTGCTCTTGACGACGATGCCGTCGTCATTGGGCGAATTGACCCGGCAGCGTTCGACCAGCACGTCGCGCACGCAATCGAGGTCGATTCCGTCGCGATCGGTGTCGATGCTGAGGTCGGCGATCTGCAGCGATTGCGTGCCGGTGGCGAGGATCGCGAAATGGCCGCCCTTGAGGATCGAGAAGCCGGTCAGGCGGATGTTGCGGCCGTTGCGCAGCGCGATCGCCTTGTTGCCCTTGCCGCGCATCGCCTGCGCAGCGGGCTCAAGCTCGTCGATCTGCTTCTGGGTCATCGCCCGCATCGAGAGCGGCCGTTCGCCCGCCTGCTTCTTCCAGCGCGCGCCGGGGCCGTCGCGGGTGAGGCCCTTGCCGTCGATCAGGCCGGGGCCGGTGATCGCGACATCCTCAACGCCGTCTCCCCAGATCAGGCTGTTCTGCCAATGGCTGTGGCCGAAATCCTGATAGAGCTGCTCGATGCCTTCCTCGGGCATGTCATAATGGCCGGCGTGGCGCGCGGGATCCGCCGCCTCGATCACCGCGCCCTTGGCGAGCATCAGGGTGACGCGGCTCTTGAGGCGGATCGAGAAGCAGAGATAGCGGCCGCGCGGCAGCACCACCGTCGCGCCGCCGGCCTGCGCCGCGGCGTCGATCGCGGCGTTGATCGCCGGGCTGTCGATGCTGCGGCCATCGCCCTTTGCGCCGTGGGTGCGCACGTCGATCATCGACGCGGCATGGGCGGGGAAGGGCAGGAGGATCGGGCCGGCGAGCAGGCCGAGGCCGACATCGCGGCGGGTCATGCGGATCGCCACCTCAATTCCCCGCCGGCCGTTCGGCGCTGCGCGCGATGCTGGGTGCGATCGCCAGCGATTCCGCGGTCGGCGGGGCGGCGGGTGAGAAAGCGGGCAGGCTGATATGCGGTGCCAGTTCGGGGATGTTGGCACGGATCCGCTCCGCCACCGCGCTAGCGAGCAGCCAGGCGCCATAATTATTGTGGTGCGTCTTGTCCGCCCCGCCATCGTTGAACGCGCTCGGCGCCACTTTCGACCCCAGCGCCTCGTAGATCGCGCGGCTGTCCGCATTGAGGTCGATCAGCGGCACGCCCTCCTCCTTCGCGACGCGGCGGACGGCATCGGCATAGGCGCCCAGCGTGTCCTTGATGCGACCGGCATCGTCGAAGTTGCGCCGCTCTGGCGAGGTGACCAGGACCGGATGCGCGCCGCGGCGCCGCGCCTCGGCGATATAGGTGCGCAGATAGGCCGGGTAGGTGGTGGCCGGATCGACATAGGTCTGCGGCCATTGCTGCTTCTGGTCGTTGTGGCCGAACTGGATGAACAGCCAGTCGCCCGGCTTCATCCGCGACAGCGCCTTGTCGAACCGCAGCGCGGTGAGGAAGGATTTGAGCGTCTCGCCCGACTCGGCATGGTTGGCGACCGCCACGGTGTTGTCGAGCATCGCGGGGAGCATCTGCCCCCAGCTCGCGGCGGGTTCGGCGCGCTGGTCGGTCACGGTCGAGTCGCCGACCAGATAGAGCGTCGGCACGTCGGCGGGGGCCACGGTGATCGCCGCGACCTTCGGTTGCCCAAGAAATTCCAGCGTGAGCTTCTCGTCCCACGTATAGCTGCCCGCCTCGCGCGATTTCAGTCGCACCGAAACGCCGCCCGGCGCGTTTTCGGGCGGCGGCACGAGTTGCGCGGTGCGAACGTTGACGAGGAAACTGGCTTCGCGAAACTGGCCGGGCCGGGTGGCGATGTTGCGCAGCATCAGCCGGCGCGACTCGGCCTTGATCGTGGTGCGCCCCGCGACGCGCCTGTCGCCCAATCTCACCGTGACGCGATAATTGCCCTCGGGCACCGCCACAGAGAAGAGAAAGCCCGTTTCCGTAGCGTCAGGCTCATAGCCGAAGCCGCCCTTCGCATAGGCGCGATCCTTCGCCACCGGCTGGGTGCCGGCGGCGGCGGGCGCATCTGACAAGATGAAGGTTACCGGCGCCGTCGCAGCGTCGGCGAGCAAGAGAAGCGCGAGCCCCGGGGCCAGCGGCATATATGGTCCTCCCCCAGCGGCGCTGTCAAAATTTTCGGGCCGCCTCGTTCCATTTATCGCACACCTACCCCATATAACGGGAGCGGCCTTGCATCAATCCGAGCCGACATTTGTCGGATAATAAAGGCCGACATCGTTATGTGACATCGCCACAGGGGTTGACAGCGATAACCACATGTCGCAACGACGTTCCATTATATAGGAACGAGAGGGTGGCCTGCAGCCGTCAGACCCCCGCAAGCCAACACTCCGTTCCCGAATAAGATGGTTCGGAGGGTCGTCCGGACCGTTGCCATGAGCAAGTTGAGGGTCGGGAGGATTGCGTGTCTAAATCTCTTATTGGTTCGACGGTCGCCGTGAGCGGCGCGTCGCTTCTCGTGCTGGCCGCCATGATCGCAGCGCCTGCCTACGCCCAGGAAACGCCGCCGGCCGAGCCGGTGCAGCAGCCTGCGGCCCCCGAAACCGACGCCGACACCACGCAGCCCGAGGGTGATGCTCCCGCCGACGCGGCCACTGCGGGTGAGCAGGACATCGTCGTTACCGGCATTCGTTCGAGCCTTCAGGGCGCGCTGAACGCCAAGCGCAATTCGGCACAGGTGCTGGACGCGATTTCCGCCGAGGATATCGGCAAGTTTCCGGACAAGAATATCGGTGAAGCGCTTCAGCGCGTGACCGGCGTGCAGATCTCGCGTGCCGACGGCGAAGGCGCCGGCGTCACCATCCGCGGTGCCGATCCCTCGCTGAACCGCGTCGAGATTAACGGCACCACCGCCTTGTCGACCACGGTCGGCGGCGGCCGCGACGTCGACTTCCGCGATCTTCCCGCCGAGTTCGTCAACCGCCTCGAAGTTGTGAAGTCGGCCACCGCCGACATGACCGAAGGTGGCGTCGGCGGCACCGTGCGCGTCATCACGCGCCGTCCGTTCGACAATGGAGGCGATCCGTTCCTCGCCGGCTCGGCGCAGGTCATCTATGCCGACATCGCCGACACAATGGATCCGAAGTTCGCGCTGATCGGCAGCGACACCTTCGCCGACGGCACGATCGGCGTGCTGCTCTCGGGCACCTACGAGAACCGTAACGTGGAGAGCCACCAGGCGCGCACCACCGGCTGGAAGCAAATCGACAGCAATCCGGCGCTCGCCGGCATGCAGGCCTATGACCTCAACAACGACGGCATGGGTGACTTCTTCCCGGACATCCCGCGCTATGTGATGAACCGGCTGGAGACCCAGCGCTATGCGCTGAACGGCATCCTCGAATGGCGTCCGTCGGACGACTTCAAGGCCTATTACGAGGGCAACTACACCCGTTCGAAGCAGACGGTGCGGTCGCAGTATTTGCAGACCGGTACCTCGGGCGGCTTCGTCGACACCGAGAATACGATCATCGGGCCGGACAATACCGCATCCTATCTGGTGTATCGCAACAACCCGGCGTTGGCGGTGCCGAGCCAGCTCGGTGTTGCCTATCGCAACATCCTTGGCGACATCACCCGTTCGACCTTCAACTCGGCGATCGGCGCCGAGTGGACGACCGGCAAGCTGACGCTGACCCCGAAGATCTCCTATGCGAAGGCCAAGGCCTATAACAACGAGATCAACGCGACCGCGTCGGTCCTCGGCATGGACAGCCTGATCGTCGACTATCGCAACGAACAGCAGTCTCCGCAGATCATTCTTCCCAACGACCCGACCACCACCAATGGGGTCAACCGTCTGGCCGTCCAACGCCGTCCGCGCTACGACCAGCAGGAAGAATATATGGGCAAGCTCGATGCGGAGTATAAGCCCGATGCCGGTCTCTTCACCTCGTTCAAGGCCGGTGGCCAGTGGCGCCGCCTGACGGTGGATTCGAAGCTGTTCAACACAACCACCACGCTGGACGGTTTCAATAATCCGGCGGTGCAGGATCGTATCGATCAGGCGCTGGGCTATTCGGATATCGGCAACACCGCCTTCTTCCACACCGGCAATCTCGGCTTCAACGATGGCTATCAGCGCTGGCTGAACATCAATGAGGGTGTGGCGAACTACGTCGGCATCCCCGATCCGTTCGGCAACCAGACCTTCACCGACACTTGGGAAGTGCGCGAGCAGAACATCGCCGGCTATGCGCAGGCCTCGTTCGCGGTCGATTTGGGTTCGGTTCCGGTCACCGGCGTGATCGGTGCCCGTGTGGTCAACACCAAGACCGACACGTCGGGCTATCTGAACGCGGGCGGCGTCATCTCGCCGGTCGCCTATGACGCCGAAGTGACCGAGTTCCTGCCGTCGCTGAACGTCAAGGCCGAGCTGCTGCCGAACAAGCTGTTCCTCCGCGGTACCGCCACCGAAGTGATGGCGCGCCCGCTGCCGCAGCAGCTCGCGCCGCGCTTCACGCTGGACATCGTCGGCCTCTCGGGCTCGCGCGGCAACCCCGGCCTGGAGCCCTTCCGTGCCCGCCAGTACGATCTGGGCGCGGAATATTACATCAACAGCACCAGCTTCGCGTCGATCACCTATTTCCGCAAGGAAATCAGCTCGTTCATCCAGAACACGACCGAGCCCTATACCGATCCGACCGGTGTCGTTTACAACATCACCGTGCCGACCAACGGCACCCAGAAGGTGACGATCAACGGCGTCGAGGCCGGCCTGCAGGTGGCGTTCGACTTCATCGACGTGCCCGTTCTCAAGAACATGGGCGTCATGGCGAACTACACCTATTCGAAGGACAGCGGCTATGAAGGCCGCGACTTCTTCACCGGTGCGGCGCTGCCGTTCCAGGGTCTGTCGCGCAACAGCTACAACGTCTCGGCCTATTATGAAGACGATGTGATCAGCCTGCGCGGCGCCTATAACTGGCGTTCGAAGTATCTGATCGTGGCGCAGGGCCGCGGCAACAATCCGGAGTTCGGTGAGGCCTATGGCCAGCTCGATGCGTCGCTGAACATCACGCTGATGCCGGAAGTGTCGCTGTTCCTCGAGGGCGTGAACCTGCTTGACGCGACCCGCAAGGAGAACGCCAACAGCGTCTACCGTCGCACGATCGTCGAGACCTTCGGCCGTCGCGTCTATGGTGGCATTCGCTTCAAGCTCTGATGGGAAAGACCCCTCTCCTTTGGGAGAGGGGTTGGGGATGGGGCCCGTTCCCCGGCGCCGGAGCCGGGGGAGGGGTCCCATCCCGAAATACAATGTGCCTCACCTTCTCTCTTCCTTCACGAGAGGGCGGGAGGGGCGGCGAACATAAATCTCCTCCCCGAGCAAAACTCGGGGAGGAGATTCGCAAATGTAAAGGAGGCAGCCTGTGTTCAGCCGCCGATCCTTGGTCGCCATGCTCGCGCTGACGGCGCTCGCCGGCTGCGCCTCCGTGCCGCGCGGCTCCGCCACTCCGGCCCATGCCGACGATTTCACCCACGGCCTCGCCCAATGGCGGCTGGAGGCCGCATCGCCCGCCGCGCGGGTGACCGCCGCCAACGGCATCCTCGACATCGATACGCCCAAGGGCCTCAGCCTGTGGTTCCTGCCGCGCCTCGAAGGGCCGGTGGCGATCAGCTTCGAGGTGCGCGCGGTTTCCGCCGGCGGGCCCAATGACGCGGTGAGCGACGTCAATGCCTTCTGGATGGCGACCGATGCAGCGGTGCCCGGCGGATCGGTGCTCGAACGGCCACGCAGCGGCGTGTTCGAGGATTATGACACGCTGAAAACCTATTATGTCGGCATCGGCGGCAACCGCAACACGACCACGCGGATGCGCCGCTATGTCGGCGAGGCGGCGAACCGCCCGCTGCTGCCCGAACATGACAAGACCGCGCCGGCCGACATGCTGCAGCCCAATCGCTGGTTCCGCATCCGCCTGATCGCCGACGGCAACCGCATCGTGGTGGAGCGCGACGGCGCGATCCTGTTCGCGATGGACGATGCCGACCCCTATCGCGCCGGCCATTTCGCGCTGCGCACCACCCAGAGCCATTTGCAGGTGCGCGACTTCAAGGTCGCGCGCCCCTGAATACGCCGATAAGCCAGAGGGAGGAGAGGATATGAGGATCAGCCGTCGCGAAGCGTTGGGAGGGGCGAGCCTGCTCGCCGGCGCCATGAGCCTGGGCGGTGCGCCTGCCTTTGCTGCACCCCGCGCGCGCAGCATTCCGGCGACGCCGCTGCGCTGGATCGACGATGCCGCGCCCGCGCTTTCGCCCGGCCAGACCTTCGGCGTGCCATGGCCGCGCGGCGTGCTGCCGGCGAAGAGCCCGCTCAGCGTGACCGGCGCTGACGGCGCAGCGCTCCCCTCGCAGCACTGGACGATCGCGACCTGGCCCGATGGCTCGGCGAAATGGACCGCGCACGCGCTGCCCGCCGGCACCGACATGCCGGCGACGCTCGCGGTCACCCCCGGCCGCCCCGCGGCGCCCCAGGCGCCGGTCAGCGTGCGCGAGACTGCCGACCGCATCGAGATTGCGGTCGGTGCCACGACATGGCGGATCGGCAGGAGCGGGCAGGCGCTGATCCAGTCCGCCGACAGCGGCGGCCGCCGCGTGATGGACGCGTTCGAACTGGTCGCCAGCGTCGACAGCGCGCCCGAGAAGGGCACGCGCACCGAATTCGTCGGCCGCATCGCGAAGGCGACGGTCGAACAGACCGGCCCGGTGCGCGCGGTGGTGAAGCTGGAAGGCATGCATGAGGGCGCGGGTCGCCGCTGGTTGCCCTTCGTCGTGCGCTTCTATGCCTATGCCGGCAGCCAGCATCTGCGCATCGTCCACAGCTTCATCTTCGATGGTGATGCGAAGAAGGACTTCCTCAGCGGCCTCGGGCTGCGCGCGACGGTGCCGATGGCGGCGCCGCTCCACGACCGCCACGTCCGCCTCGCCACCGGCGACGGCAATCTGTTCGTGGAGGCGGTGCGACCGCTGACCGGGCTGCGCCGCGATCCCGGCAAGCCGTTCCGGGACGCGCAGGTCGCCGGCCGCGCGATCCCGCCGCTGGAAGGAATGCCGAAGGGCGTCAGCACGCTGCTCGATCGCATCCCGGCGTGGAGCGACTTCACCCTCGAACAGCCGACCGCTGACGGCTTCGCGATCCGCAAGCGCACCAAGGCCGGGCAGGCTTGGATCGATTCCACCTCGGGCACGCGGTCGCTCGGGCTCGGCTATGTCGGGTCGCCGACCGGCGGCGTCGCGCTCGCCACGCGCTATTTCTGGCAGCGTCACCCAGCACAGATCGACATTCGCGGCGCCGCCGAAGACAAGGCTTCGCTCACCGCCTGGCTGTGGTCGCCCGACGCGCCGGCGATGGACATGCGCTCCTACCGCGATGTCGACGGGATGGAGGAATATGACGCCCAGAACGAAGGGCTCGCCATCACCTATGAGGATTATGAGCCCGGCTGGGACGATGCCTCGGGCATCGCGCGCACCAGCGAACTGAGCCTGTGGGCCTGCCCCGCGACGCCGACGTCGGAGGCGCTGTCGGAGATGGCGAAGACCAATGCGGTGCCGCCGCAACTGATGGTCACGCCGGAGCGGATCCACGCAGCCGGCGTGCTCGGCCCCTGGGGGCTGCCCGACCGCTCGACGCCGATGAAGGCGCGGATCGAGGCGCAGATCAGCAACCTCGCCGATTTCTACGCGGACGAGGTCGATCGCCGCGGCTGGTATGGCTTCTGGCATCATGGCGACGTGATGCACACCTATGACAGCGACCGGCACCAGTGGCGCTACGACATTGGCGGCTATGCATGGGACAATAGCGAACTCTCGCCGGACCTGTGGCTGTGGTACACCGTGCTGCGCAGCGGCAGCGCCAAGATCTTCCGCTTCGCCGAGGCGATGACGCGGCATACCGGTGAGGTCGACGTCTATCATCTCGGTCGCTTCGCCGGGCTCGGCACGCGCCATGGCGTGCAGCATTGGAGCGACAGTTCGAAGCAGCCGCGCGTCAGCAACGCCGCCTATCGCCGCATCTTCTATTATCTGACCGCGGACGAGCGGGTGGGCGATCTGATGCGCGCGCTGCTCACCTCGGACCAGACGCTCGAACATGTCGAGATCGGCCGCAAGGTGCCGGGGGCGGAGCGCAAGCCACTGCCCAAGGGGGTGATCGATTTCAGCTTCGGCACGATGTGGTGCTCGGTCGCCGCGGCGTGGCTCACCGAATGGGAACGCACCGGCAGCAAAGTCTGGCGGGATCGTCTGGTCGCCGGCATGGATAGCATCGGCCGGCTCAAATATGGCTGGCTGGCAGGCAGCGCGCCCTATGACCCCAAGTCCGGCCGGTTCATGGGGCCGGGCGACAAGATCTCGCTGTCGCACCTCAACGCGGTGTTCGGCGCGGTCGAGATCAATGCCGAGCTGCTCGATCTGCTCGATGTGCCGCGCTACC
Source organism: Sphingomonas zeicaulis (assembly GCF_050433225.1). NCBI lineage: Bacteria > Pseudomonadati > Pseudomonadota > Alphaproteobacteria > Sphingomonadales > Sphingomonadaceae > Sphingomonas > Sphingomonas zeicaulis. The sequence goes on from NZ_JBNPXQ010000002.1 coordinate 704,116, forward strand.
GCACGGCGTGGCTCGATTATTGCCGCTGGTTCAACGCGGACAAGGCGTCGTGGGAGGCCAAGTTCCAGATGCCGTTCAAGTCGCGGAACCTGAAGGAAGGCCATTCGCGGCTGACCGCCTATGTCGCGAAGGAAAGCGGCGAGGCGGCGCTCGGCACGCGGGCGTGGGAAGAATTCATGTCCGGCGAGGCCGGGCTCGGCCTTTCCAACGGCGATCCTCGGGTGGCGATCAACGGGCCGGGGCTGATCCGCCCGCAGGTGGAATGGCCCGAGGTCTCGACCAACGCCGCCGCGCAGTGGGGCCTCGCCGCGATCGAGAATCTCGCGCTGGTGCCCGATGCCCTCGCCACCGTGCAGGGCCCGAAATGACGAAAGGAAAGATGATGCGCCGCTTCGGCCTGTTCGCTCTCGCTCTGGCGCTTGCGCCGATGGCCTTGCCGTCCGCCGCGCAGGCCGCGCCGGTGAAGGAGTGGGTGGACGCGCTGACCGGCCACCGCATCGTGCAGGTCAGCCGCGAGGCGGGCAGCGCCAGCCTCTATTTTCACCAGAACAGCTATACGCCTCAGGGCGACAAGATGGTGATCTCGGTGCCGGACGGCATCGCGGTCGTGACCTTGGCGGACTGGAGCGTCAAGCCGCTGGTGAAGGGCAAGGATCTCCAACTGCTCTTCACCGGCCGCAAGACGCGCACCGCTTATTATGCCAGTGGCGCGCGCAACGATGGCGGCGGCGCGAAGACGATCTTCGGCGTCGATATCGACAGCGGCAAGGTGCGCAAGATCGCGACGGTGGAGCGCGGCTCGATCGGCTCGATCAATGCGGACGAGACGCTGCTGCTCGGCCAGTGGGCGGCGAGCGACAAGCCGCTGCAGCCCGATGGCACGCAGAAGCAAGGCGGCCAGCCGGAAATCCGCCAGCAGTTCGGCCAGGCGCATTATGCCGCCAACGGACCGGACGGAAAGCCGTTGAGCTTCGCCGAGGCCAAGGAGGTGCGGCTCAACGAGCGGCTGGAAGCGAAGATCCCAATGGAGATCTTCACGATCGACATCCGCACCGGCGCGCGCAAGGTGGTGGTCGCCTCCACCGACTGGCTCAACCACGTCCAGTTCTCGCCGACCGACCCCGGCCTCATCATGTATTGCCATGAGGGGCCCTGGCATAAGGTCGACCGGATCTGGACGGTGCGGACGGACGGCAGCGCCAACATGATCGTCCACAAGCGCACGATGAACATGGAGATCGCCGGCCACGAGTTCTTCTCGCCCGACGGCAAGTGGATTTGGTACGATCTGCAGACGCCGCGCGGCGAGGTGTTCTGGCTGGCCGGCTATGAGATCGCGACGGGCAAGCGCAAATGGTTCGCGGTCGAGCGCAACATGTGGTCGGTACACTACAACCAGTCCCCCGACAGGACGATCTTCTCGGGCGACGGCGGCGACAGCGAAATGGTCGCGCATGCGCCGGACGGGAAATATCTCTATCTGTTCACGCCGAAGGACGTACCCGACGTGGCGGGCATCCACGCCGAGAACAGCGAGAACCTGATCTCGCCGGGCACATTCGTGCCCGAAAAGATCGTCGACATGCGCAAGCATGACTATCGGCTGGAACCCAACATCACCTTCACACCGGACGGCAAATGGATGGTATTCCGCTCCAACATGGAAGGGGCGAACCATATCTATGCGGTCGAGGTGAAGCGGACGAAATAAGCATCGCGGGCGGCGCCCTCCCTCCGTTCGCATGTGATTTGATCGTCTTGTCGGGCCACGGCTTACAGCCCCGGTTCGCACATGCGGTATCCCGATGGTGCCGCGCAGCAACCGGATGAGTCGCACGCGGCGGGGAGTTTCCTTCGGACCGCGAGACGATGATGGCGCTGTTGTGCAGGATTTTCGGTCACAAGCCCAATCGGGGGCATGCGCGCCATGACGGACGAGATTATTGGACGTCGTGCAAGCGCTGCAACGGTGAGCTCATCCGCGATCCGGAAGGGTGGCGGGCTGGTACGGCGGCGGAAATCAGCTTCCACCACCGCCTGCGCGGCGACCGCGATGAACAGCGCGCGGCAGCCGGCCTCGGCTGATCGCCGCGCGCACCCGCATGCCGCGTTCGCTTCAGGCGCGGCCATGGCCGTGATCCCAACCCGTGCTGGTCCTCTCGTTTCAGCCGCGCAGCAACCCCGCGTCGCCGCCGTCCGGATCGATCAGCAGGAACAGCCCAGCGACTGGAGGCGCCACGTCTTCTTGAACGACAATGTCGTGCAAGAAAGTGGTGCTATGTCGATGGCGAGCGTTGCGCTGAGCCTCAGGCCCAGCGCATGGGCCACCGCGGCGCGGATGATCATCGGATGGGTGATCGCCGCGACGCTGACGTCGGCAGGGGCGCGGTCATCCAGCCACCGGCCGGTCCGCATCCGCGCTGCCTCCATCGTCTCGCCGCCGGGGACGCCTGCGGTAGGGTTGGCGAGCCAGGTCGAGAACGGCTTCGGCTGGGCCGCGGCGACCTCCTCAAACGCACGCCCCGTCCATTGTGCCTGGTCCATATCGGCCAATGCGGGATCAAGCCGCGCGTCGACGCCCATCGCCCGCGCGGTGTCGCGCGCGGCGCGCGCCGGGCTGCAGATCAGCGTGTCCCTGAACCGCTGGGCAATGTCCACGCGGCTCGCGTCGCTCACACCGCCGGCATCGAGCGGTTCGCCGGGATCGGCAAAGCCGCCCGCCCGGCTCGACGCGGTGGCGCCGGCGCACAGCAGCATGATTTGAGTAACCAGAATACCCTCCGACCGCGGTGAAAGCGGGGAAATCCCGGCGCGCTTGCGCCACCGTTATAGAGGCGGGAGTCCTGCGTCGAGCGTCAGGCGCTTTTGAAGGAGCAGCCTCGATCTTCTGGGCGCGCGACGATCGGAACGGCTGACATTGAAGCCGTAACCACCTGTTTTCGAAACCAGCGGCGAGGATACTGCGCGATTTCGGCAGCAACCCCATCACCATCTGCAAGCTTGCCGACTGGTGCCGCCCCCGGCGGCCATCGGCCTCAATCCCGCAGAATATCAGGCCGGAAAGTTGGTGGAGCTGAGGGGAATCGAACCCCTGACCTCTGCAGTGCGATTGCAGCGCTCTCCCATCTGAGCTACAGCCCCGCTCCACCCCCGCTGTTGGCGGGAGGCGTCCCTCTAGCGATACCTTTCGCAGGACGCAATAGGCGTTTCGCTTGATCCTGATCAGTCGTTGCGGAGGCGACGGACGGTTCGTCTCCGCTGGCGCACGCATCGTCACGCGTCCCGGAACGTGGGCGTTTCAGGCTCATTTTAGTGATGTCCGATGGGCGTGCAGCGTGCCGTCCGGCTCGTGCAGCTTGCCCGCGACATTGACACCTCAGGAGGGTGATTCAGATGGGTTACGAACGCAACGACCGCTTCCGCGACCGCAATCGCGATGATGACCGCTACGGCTCGAGCTCCGGCTATGGCTATGGCCGCGAGCAGGGCGGATATCGTGCCGACAATCGCTATGGCGGGTTCAGCGACCGCGATGCGCGCTGGCGCGCGCCGGAGCGCTCCGATCGCGACTATGGCAGGGCACAATATGGCAGGTCCGAACATGGTCGCTCCGATTACGGCCGGTCCGATTATGGTCGCCCGGCGGACTATGACTATGACGAACGCGGCTTCTTCTCGCGCGCCGGCGACGAAGTGCGTTCGTGGTTCGGCGACGAAGATGCCGAGCGCCGGCGAGAATATGATCATCGCTATGACGAGCGTTACGAGCGCGAACAGGGCTATGGCGATCGCTATGGCAGCGGCTACGGCACCGGCCGCGCCTATGGCCGCAGCTATGGCGGCTACGGCGAGGAGCGCGGCCGCACCCGCGACTGGGGTGAGCGGCAGGGTTATGCCGATCGTGATCTCCGCAGCCGCCACCGCGACCGCGGGCATGACGATGACAGCCGCGGCAGCTATGTCGACTGGCGCGAACGTCAGAACTCGCTGTTCGACCAGGATTATGACGAATATCGCCGCGAGCATCAGAGCAAGTTCGACACGGATTTCACCAACTGGCGCACCCGCCGCGACACCCAGCGCGGCAGCCTGGGCAAAGTGACCGAGCATATGGAGGTGATCGGTTCGGATGGCGTGCATGTCGGTATCGTCGACAAGGTGCGCGGTGACCGCATCCTGCTGACCAAGAACGACAAGGATGCCGGCGGCCACCACCACAGCATCCCGTCCCGCTGGATCGACCGCGTCGATGACCGCGTGATCCTCGAAAAGACCGCGGAGCAGGCGCAGGCGGCGTGGCGCGATGAGGAGAATCGCCAAGCGCTGTTCGGCGACAAGGATGATCAGCGCGGCACGGGTACCAACACGTACAGCCGCAGCTTCTAACCTTTCGGCTCTTCCGACTGGATGATGAGGGCCCGGGGCATCGCTCCGGGCCCTTTGATTTGCGCTGCTCAGGCGGCCTCGTCGCCCAGCGTTTCCGTCCAGACGCAGCTCCGATCACGCCCCGACTGTTTGCAGCGGTAGAGCGCGATGTCGGCGCGCCGATAGAGGCGCCGCCAGTCCGCCTCGCTGCCAATCGGCCCTTCGGCGATGCCGATGCTCAGCGTCACCCGCGCGGCGTGGGGCATGATCGCGTTGCGCACACGCACCAGCAGCGCTTCGGGATCGACCGCGCCGGCACCGATCGGGGAGACAAGGCCGAACTCCTCGCCGCCCAGCCGCGCTGCGGGCAATAGCGCACCGTCGGCCAGGATCGTGGCGACGCGCCGTAGCACCTCGTCACCCGCATCATGGCCGAAGCGGTCGTTGATCCGCTTGAAATGGTCGATGTCGATCAACACCAGCCGCAGGGCGCGGCCATTGCTGCCCGCCTTCACCGCTTCGCGCAGGAAGGCGCGGCGGTTGAGCAGGCCGGTCAGCGGATCGGTGTCGGCCAGCGCGCTGGCCTCGATCGCGCTCGCGCGCGCGCGGTCGCGCTCCAGCGTCAGCGTGTTGATGCGGTGCGCGACGACCAGCGAACTGATCAGCGCCTCGATCATCATCGCCCCCACCGTCGAATTGTCGAGCCAGAACGAATGGGCGATCAGCCCCAGGCCATGTGCAGTGCGCAGGACCGCGAACAGGATCGGTGCGGACCAGGCGATCAGGAATAGCGCGAGGTAGCGGCTGCGGCCACGCCACGCGAAATAGACCACCGGCGGCAGGGTGCCGAGCATGGCGAGAATGGCCACTGCGAACAGTCGGTCGAGCGGCGCGATTGCATAGGGCGCGAACAAGGCGAATGCGAGGCCTGCGGCGAACACCAGCGCGCAGACCGCCTTGATCAGCTGGTGGAGCCGCCGCGGCAACACGTTGGGCTCGAAGAAATGGCGCACGAAGGTCATCGCGCAGATGCCGGCGAGCGCGAGCAGCAGATAGTTCAGCCGCAACCGATCATTATTGTCGATCCAGGGCAGCAGCCAAGCCAGCGCGCCCGATGAGGATACGCCATAGAGCAATGTCGTGCCGACCATCGCGCAATAATAGATCAGGAAGCGCAGTCTTAGCGCGCTCCACAGCATCAGGTTGTAGACGATGAGCGCGATGCCGAGCCCGCCAAATGCCGAATAGGCCGCGGCCAGCGCAAGCGTGCGCCCCTGGCGGCGCGAGTCGGGCTCGATACTCGGCGTGAGCATCACGCCGCGCTGATTCGCGGCACCGTCGACATGCGCGAGGATGCCGACGATCGGGCTGTCCGCAGTCGGCAGCGGCACCGAGATGAAGGCGCCCAGTTCGATATGGGGGCTCGTCGTATCCGATCGAAAACCGGTCGCCGCGACGCTGCCGTCGGCGCGGACGGCATAGATCTGCACCCGCTGCTGCCAGGTGCTGCCCCAGCGCAGCCGCATCGGTGCCGTCGCGCTGCTGGCGACCGAGAAGCCGCGCAGCAGCACCCAGAAGTCGCCGGGTCCGTTCTTCGTCTGCGGGCCACTGCAATCGAACCGGCCGGGGCTCTGCCACAGCGCCGCAGGCGTCATGTTGGGCTCCGCCTTCAGCAGGCAGGCAGTTGGATGCACTACCGTGTCGGGGAGGCCGTCCGCCGCGCGCGCCACGATAGGCACCGCGAGCAGCACCAGCCACAGCAGCACGAGCGCCAAGGCGCGTCCACCGATCCTATGCCCAGGCTCTGCGCGGTGCATGCAGCGGCGTTAAGCATAGATGACGAAAATAAAGTTAACCGCGCGCTATCCAGACCCCGTTCTTCGGGGCATCAGCGCGGCGCGGAGAAGGTGTCGCACGTCGCCGGATCTCCCGATTGATAGCCGCGCCGCAGCCATTCGACGCGCTGCGCCGAGGATCCGTGGGTGAAGCTTTCGGGCACGGGACGGCGGCCCGCCGCGCGCTGCAGGGTATCGTCGCCGATCGCGGCCGCGGCGGTCAGCCCTTCCTCCAGATCTCCGGGTTCCATCAGATTCTCGTCGTTGCGCGCCCACACGCCGGCATAGCAATCCGCCTGCAACTCCATCTTCACCTGCAGCGCATTGCCTTCCGCCTGGCTGGCATTGGCTTGGGCGCGGCGGACCTTTTCATTGATGCCGGTGATCGTCTGGACGTGGTGACCCACCTCGTGGGCAATGACATAGGCAGCGGCGAAATCGCCCTCGGCGCGGAAGCGGGTGGCAAGTTCGTTGAAGAAGGTGACGTCGAGATAGATGCCCTGGTCGGCGGGGCAATAGAAGGGCCCCATCGCCGCCTGCGCCGCGCCGCAGCCCGAGCGGTCGTTCTCGGTATAGAGCACCAGCTTGGGCTCGACATAGCGTTGGCCGCTGCGCGCGAACAGCGCCGTCCAGCGCCGCTCGGTGGAGCCGAGCACCCGCGCGACCATATCCTTGACCTGCGGATCGATCGTCGAGGCGCCCTCGCCACCCGGTGCCGCCTGCTGCTGGCGGGGCGCCGGCGCGGTCAGTTGACCATCGCCCACAAGCTGGAGCGGGTTGAAGCCGAGCAGCATGGCAATGACGATGAAAACGATGATGCCGCCGCAACCGAAGCGGTTGCCGACCAGCCCCAGCAGCCCGGCGATGGGCAGGCCGCCACCGCCCCCCCCGCCGCCGCCACCCGTGCGATCCTCGATATTGCTGCTGGGCGCTTCATCGTCGAGCCGCATCGTGCCTCTCCCTTGGTGCGGGAACAATGCGGCGGAGGCGATCTGGTTGCAATCGGGGCGGTTGCATTCGGCGGATGCAGAGGTGGCGATTGATCATCTCGGCCCCTCTTGATGCACCGCAGCGAAGCGCGCATCTAGGGGGCGATGGCAGATTCCGAGCCCCGCCGCCTGCGCCGATCGAGGTCCAAGGCGCTGCCCCTTCCCGAGGAAGTGGCGCTGGTCCTCCAAGGGGGCGGCGCCCTCGGATCCTATCAGGCGGGTGTCTATGAGGCGCTGCACGAGACCGCGATTGAGGTCGATTTCGTCGCGGGCATTTCGATCGGCGCGGTCAATGCGGCGCTGATCGCCGGCAATCCGCCGGAATTGCGCGTCGAGCGGCTGCGGGCTTTCTGGGATCGGTTGAGCGGCTGGCTGCCCAGCTTCCCCATCTGGCAGGACGATCGCCTGCGCGAGGCGATCCACGAATGGTCGGCCGGCTTCGTCGCGACCTTTGGCGTACCGGGCTTCTTCCGGCCGCGGCCCTTGCCGCCCCTGATGGCGGCACCGGGAAGCTGCGAGGCGCTGAGCTTCTATGACAGCGCGCAACTCGCCGAAACGCTGAACGCCTTCGTCGACTGGGATCTGCTCAACGACGGACCGGTACGGATCGCGGTGGGCGCGGTCGACATCGAGAACGGTAACTTCCATTATTTCGACAGCAAGCATGAGCGGCTCGACGCGCGCCACATCATGGCTTCCGGCGCGCTGCCGCCGGGCTTGCCGCCGGTCGAGATCGACGGGCGCTGGTGGTGGGATGGCGGCCTCGTCTCCAACACCCCGCTCGCCTATGTGCTGGAAAAGCAGCGCGCTGAGATGCTCGTCTTCCAGGTCGATCTCTTCTCCGCCGCCGCGGAACGGCCGCGCACGATCATGGACGTGATGGCGCGGGAGAAGGAAATCCGCTTCTCCAGCCGTACCCGCCAGGTCAGTGATGCGCTGCTCAAACTGAGGCGGGAGCGCGAGACGATCCGTCGCGTGCTCGCCAAGCTGCCGGCCGACATGTGCGGAGACCCCGACGTGGTGGCGCTCAAGGCGCAGGCGGAGGAATATGCGGTCAACGTCGTCCACCTCATCTACCGCGCCAATGCGTGGGAAGGCGGCGCGCGCGACTATGAATTCTCGGCGCGGACGATGAACGAGCATTGGCATGCCGGCCGCGCCGCGGTGGAGGAAACCGTGTCGCGCTCCGAACTCGTTGCCCGCAACATTCTTGACGGCAAGACCGCCGCCTTCGACCTCGCCCGCAAATAAGCCTTGGCGAGCGTCGCATGATCGCTGCCCCTTAAAATCTGACGAAAGGAAGAGTTTCGATGTCGCTCAAGGGCAAGACTGCGCTCGTCACCGGTTCCACCTCCGGCATCGGCCTCGCCTATGCCCGCGCACTCGCCGCGGTGGGCGTGAACGTCGTGATCAACGGCTTCGGCAAGCCCGAGGATATCGAGAAGGAACGGGCCAGCATCGAGGCCGACTTCGGCGTGACGGCGGGCTATGACGGCGCCGACATGACCAAGCACGAGCAGATCGCCGCGATGGTCGAGGCGGCGGCGCCCGACATCCTGATCTGCAACGCCGGCATCCAGCATGTCTCGCCGATCGAGGACTTCCCGCCCGAAAAGTGGGAAGCGGTTATCGCGATCAACCTCAGCTCCGCTTTCTATGCGATGCGTTCCGCGATCCCGATCATGAAGGCGCGCAAATGGGGGCGCATCGTCTGCACCGCCTCCGCGCACTCCAAGACGGCTTCGCCTTTCAAATCGGCCTATGTCTCGGCGAAGCACGGGCTGGCCGGGCTGGTGAAGACTGCGGCGCTGGAAACCGCGACCGACGGTATCACCGTCAACGCGATCAGCCCGGGCTATGTCTGGACGCCGCTGGTCGAGAACCAGATTCCGGATACGATGAAGGCGCGCAACATGACGCGTGAGCAGGTGCTGAACGACGTGCTGCTCGCCGGGCAGCCCACCAAGGAGTTCGTCACGTCCGAGCAGGTCGCGGCGCTTGCCGTCTATCTTTGCGGGGACGATGCCAAGGCGATCACCGGCGCCAACCTGTCGATCGACGGAGGCTGGACGGCCTGACGGGCTGTCACATTCCTGCCATCAGGGGGATCGAAGCTGGCGGGCGTCGCGTTGACCGTGGGGAGATTTGTCATGCGCACTGCCAGCCTGCCTTTATTCATCGCCGGATTGGGAGTGCTTTCCGGTTGTGGCGGCGGCGCCGCGGCGCCCGAGGCTGCGGCGCGCGCGCCGGTCGTCACCGACTGGCGCCGGCTCGCCACCCCGGCGGACCGGCGCCGGCTCGGCGAGTGGCGGACGGCGTTTATCGATGCGCTGGCGGCGGCGCGGGCGGACGGGCATGGCGCCGAGATCGACCGTGAGGGCGCGCTGCTCATGCCCGATGCCGCGCTGGATCAGGTCGATCTGCCGGCCGGCAATTATCGCTGTCGCGTCATCAAGCTCGGCACCCAGGTCAAGGGGCGGCTGAGCTATGTCGCCTATCCGACCTTCGGCTGCCGCGCCGCCGCGACGCCCGGCGGGTTCAGGATGGAAAAGCTCAGCGGGTCGCAACGGCCGGCGGGCTATGCCTATCCCGACGGGCCGCGGCGGATGGTCTTCCTCGGCTCGATGGCGCTCGGCGACGAGACGATGGCGATGGATTATGGCTACCATCCCGATCGCGATGTCGCCGCCGCGGTCGAGCGGATCGGGCCGGGACGCTGGCGGCTGGTGGTGCCCTATCCGCGCTTCGAATCGGTGCTGGACGTCGTCGAACTGGTTCCCGCGCCGGCAAACTGAGGCGAACGGGCCGGCCTCAGCGCACCTGAGCGGCGGCGGCGCGGAGGCGATCGACGACGCGCGGATCGCTGATCCGGCGATAGCGCGCCTCAATCAGGCTGAAGACGCCGAACATCACGAAGCCCGCGGCTACGATCAGTTGCAGTACGCCGGGCAGCGCATCGAGCGCCTGTTCCATGCCGCCGGCGCGGCTTGCGCTGCCATCCAGCGCGGCGCTGCCGAGGAACAGGCCTGAGATCGCGAACACCGTGCCGCGCGCCAGATAGCCGGCGCGCCCGACCCACGCGATCCAGGCGCGATTGGCGACCTGCGGATCGAGATGGCGCAGGAAGCCGAGCTTGATCGCCTTCACCACCTGATAGGCGCCGACGCCGATCAAGATGATCGCGACGAGGCCTAGCATGATGCTGCCGCCCGGCAGCGACAGAGCGGTCGACGCGCCCTGCTGCGCGGCGTCGCCGCTAGATCCATGCTCGCCGAGTGCCAGCCGCACCGCCGCCAGGCAGAGGAAGAAATGGATGCCGCCCGAGACCGCGCCGCCAACCCGCTTGGCGATGCCGCCGGCATCGGTGCCGGCATTGTCGCCGTCGACCAGTGCTTCCGACAGGCGCCAGATGCCATAGCCAAGAAAGCCGATCGCCATCAGCGCAAGCAGGATGCGACCGCCGGTTCCGCTGAGGAAATCGAGCGCGCCCTGATTGTCCTCAGTGCGTCCAAGCATCAGGGTCAGCGCCCCGATCGTGCCGTAGAGCAGCCCGCGGGCGGCGAAGCCCACGCGCGCCATCGTCTCCAGCTTGCCCGCGTCGAGCATGGTGGCCTCCCATTGAATGATCGAGCGGCCAACGATCGGAGGCAGAACGGGGTTCCGGTGGCGCGGATGCGGTGTTCAGCCACCCCACACGAGGACGGCGTCGCGCAGCCAGCCACCCAGCATCGTTCCGGCGGCGGTCGTCGCCTTCTCCGCGCCGAGCCGCTTTTCCAGCATCGCGCAGATCGTCGCGAAGCTGGCGCCCGCGGCGATGTGCCGCAGAGCCTCATCCTCGGCCGCGTCGAGTGTGCGGAAATGCGGCTGGTCATCCATCCGCCACACCAGCAGCAGGGCCCGGCGACCGAGCGGCAGCAGGGCAGGTGGCGTCTCGCCCGCTTCCAGTGCCCGCCAGACCGGCGCCAGATTTTGCGTCGCCTCGACCAGAGACGCGGCGGGATGAAGCAAGAGCGGACGCTCGATCCACTCGTCGGTGCCGAGTACAGTGATGGCGGCGACGTCGATCGGCGGCCCGTCGGGACCATCGAACGCCGCGTCGATCGCCCAGTCGAGCGCCGCCAACTCGGCGATCTCGGGATGGTCGGGAAAGCGCGTCGCCAGGAACGCGGCGAAGCCGGCGCCATAATCGCGCAGGTTGCGAAAGGGGGAGGGGGTGGCGGCGGCGTAGGCGTCTGCCGCGGCGTCGAAGCGATCGTCGCCCAGCCATGCGGCGCAGCGGCGATGATTGTGGCGGATCGCGCCGCGTAACGTCAGCCGATAGGCGTTGCGATAGATGGCGATACGACGTTCGGCATCGGCATGGGGGCCGTCCACGACGTCTGGGGCCGCGCCTTCGCAGCCTGTAATCTGCGCGAGGAAGGCGTGCTGAATGCGGGCGAGGTCAGCCATCGGGCGCTGCCGCCGCGACCGCGCGGACCCGATCGAGTTCGGTGAGCAGTTCGGGCAGCGGCGGGATGGCATCGTCGCGCTCGATCATCGTCGCGACATCGCCCCACAGTCGCCGGCTCTCGGCATAGAGCGCCCACACCGGATCGGCCACGGGGGCGTCATGCGTGTCGATCAGCAGGTCGCCGGCATCGCTGTGGCCGGCAAGGTGGATCTGCTGGATCCTGTCGGCGGGCAGCGTTGCCATATAGGCGCGCGCGTCGAACCCGTGATTGTGCGCCGAGACATGGATGTTGTTGATGTCTGCGAGCAGCAGGCAATCGGCCCGCGTCGCCATTTCGGCAAGGAAGCCGCATTCGCTGAGATCGGAATCGGCGAAGCTGGCATAGCTGGACGGGTTCTCGATCAGGATGCGGCGCTTCAACCGATCCTGCACGCGGCCGATATGCGCGACGACGAGGTCGAGCGTCTCTTCGGTATAGGGCAGGGGCAGCAGATCATGGCTGTTGATGCCGCCGATCCCCGTCCAGCAGAGATGGTCGGAAACCCAGAGCGGTTCCACCCGCGAGACGAGGGCGGCGAGCGCGTCGAGATAGGCAGGGTCGAGCCCGTCCGCCGATCCGATCGACAGCGACACGCCGTGCAGCGCCATCGGATAGTCGGCCCGCACCTGGTCCAGCACCGCGAGCGGCCGGCCGCCGGGCACCATGAAATTCTCGCTGATCACCTCGAACCAGTCGACCGGCTGCGGCGCGGCGAGCACGTCGCGATAATGATCGGGGCGCAGGCCGAGGCCGAAGCCGGGGGAGGGGGCGCGAAGTACGGGCGCGAGCATTTGCGGGTGGACCGGCGGGGCGGCCGGCGCCCCGCCGCCTCGATCAGCCAAGGTCGCCGATGGTGCCGCCGGCCTCGAAACATTCGGACGCCTTCATCGCGACGAAGCCTTCCGCCTTACAGGCGTTTTGGCCCTTGCAGGCATTGGCGGTGGTGCCGCAATCCGATTTGCCCTTGCAGTCGTTGATCGCATAGCAGTGCACTGTGTCGCCCGCGGCGATCGCCTTGCCCTTGCTGTTCTTGGGTGCATCGGCGGCGACCGCGGCCGAGGACAGGGCGATCATTGTGGCGGCCGATGCGATGGTGCCGGCGATGCTGAGCTTGTTCATGGCTTATCCTCCTCTTCTTCGTCGTCTGTAACGGGCAAGGCAGTGTGCTGCGCCTGCGCGGACGCGACCGATCGCCGGTTTACCCAATCGAAACCGCCACGCACAGCATTTCCAGCTACGGCACGGCTTGGCCCAGCGGATGCGTCGTGGCTAGGATCGGGCGATCACACTGGGAGGCCAATATATGCATCGTCCGCCATCGCTTCGCCGCTTCGCGCCGCTGCTCCTCGCGCTGCCGCTGCTTTGGGCGGCACCCGCGGCGGCGGAGCCGGTGCGGGACGCGGTGACCGCGGACATGCCCTCGCTGATGGCGCTCTATCGCGATTTCCACGCCAATCCCGAACTGAGCTTCGAGGAGGTGAAATCGGCCGCGAAGATCGCCGCCGAATTGCGCCGGCTGGGCTTCACCGTGACGACGGGGGTCGGCAAGACCGGCGTCGTCGGCGTGCTGAAGAATGGCGATGGCCCGGTGCTGATGATCCGCGCGGACATGGATGGGTTGCCGGTGCCCGAACAGACCGGCCTGCCTTTCGCCAGCAAGGCCACCGGGACTTCGCGCGAGGGGCTGTCGACGCCGATCATGCACGCCTGCGGCCATGATACGCACATGACAACATTGATCGGTACCGCACGTCGGCTGACGGCGATGAAGGCGGCGTGGCGGGGCACTCTGGTGATGATCGGGCAGCCTGCCGAGGAGATCGGCCTCGGTTCCAAGGCGATGCTCGACGACGGGCTCTACACCCGCTTTCCCAAGCCGCAATTCGTGCTGGGCTTCCACGATTCCGCCAGCCTCCCCGCGGGCATTGTCGGCGTCACCTCGGGCTATGCGCTGGCCAATGTCGATTCGGTCGACATTCTGGTGAAGGCGGTGGGAGGCCATGGCGCCTATCCGCAGACGACCCGCGACCCGATCGTGCTCGCCTCGCGCATCGTCACCGCACTGCAAACATTGGTCTCGCGCGAGGTCGATCCGCAGGATGCCGCGGTGGTGACGGTCGGCAGCTTCCAGGCGGGCGCCAAGCACAACATCATCCCCGCCGAGGCGCGACTGCTGCTGACGGTGCGCAGCTATTCGGATGCCACCCGAAAGCTGCTGCTCGACGGCATCGCCCGCATCGCGCGCGGCGAGGCGATCGCGGCGGGCCTGCCGGAAGACAAGATGCCGGTGGTGAAGGTGAAGGATGAGTTCACCCCCGCCACCTACAATACCGAACCGCTTGCCGGCCGGCTGAAGGCGGTGTGGCGGACGCGCTTCGGAGCCGACCGCGTCACCGATGCGACCGCTTCGATGGGTGGCGAGGATTTCAGCCGCTTCTATCTGGCCGACAAGAACGTGCAGAGCATGATCTTCTGGGTGGGCGGCGTGCCGAAGGCGGCGTGGGACAAGGTGAGCGGCGATACCAACCAGCTGCCCTCGCTGCACAGCCCGTTCTGGGCGCCCGAGGCGGACGCCGTCATCTCCACCGCGACCGAGGCGATGACCGCGGGCGCGCTGGAGATTCTTGCGAAGAAATAGGGACCGACGGCTCGCGCGGCGCTCAGTGCGCGGCGACGGGCTCCTGGCCGCCGTCAGGCGCGTGCGGGCGGAACAGCTTGCCCTGCTCGGTCACCAGCACCGCCAGCATGGCGAGCAGGCCGGTGACGGTGAAGCCCAGCGACAGCGGCACGGTGCTGCCGTTGAAGCTCTGGCTCACCGTCATGCCGATGAGCGCTGCGGCGACGGTGGAAAGGCTGCCCTGCACCGAGGATGCGGTGCCCGCGACATGACCCAGCTTCTCCATTGCCATCGCGCCGAAATTGCCGGTCATCAGGCCGAAGCAGCCCATCATCAGCGCCTGCACGATCGCGAAGGTCCAGATCGTTTCAAGCCCGGACACCGCGATGGCGAGGTGCATCGCCGCGAAGAAGATGAAGCCAAACATCGCAGTGTGGGACACGCGGCGGGTGCCGAACCGCTCGACGATGCGCGAATTGGCGAAGGAGGACAGCGCCATCGTGCCCGCGATCGAGGCGAAGGCCCAGGGGAACAGCAAGGGCGCATGGAACACGTCGGTGAAGATCTGCTGCACCGATCCAATGAAGCCGAACAGCCCACCGATCACGAAGGTCTGCGCCAGCGAGTAGCCAACCGAGGATCGATCGGTGACGACCAGGCGGAACGCCTCGACCGTGTCCGCCAGGGTGATCGGCCGGCGATCCTCGACATGCATGGTTTCGGGCAGGCGCAGCAGCGACCAGACGAACACCGTCGTGCCGAAGATCGCGAAGGCGCCGAAGATCCAGCGCCAGTTGGCGACGCTCAGCACGATCTGGCCGAGCGCCGGCGCCATCATCGGCACCGCGAGGAAGACGATGAACGCCAGCGACATCACGCGCGCCATCGTCCGCCCGACATAGCAGTCGCGGATGATGGTGATCGACAGAACCCGCGAGGCGGCGGAGGCCAGCCCCATCAGCACGCGGGCACCGAGCAGCAGCGCGAAGCTGGAGGAAATGGCGGCGACCGTGCTGACCAGCACATAGGCGCCGATCGCCCAAAGCAGCACCGGCCGCCGGCCGAAGCGATCGGCCAGCGTGCCGTAGAAGATCTGGCCGACGCCGAAGCCCAGCAAATAGCTGGTCACCACCCACTGCCGCGCATTGCCGGCAACGCCCAGGCTCTCGCCGATCGCGGGAAGGGCGGGCAGCATGGTATCGATGCTGAGCGCGTTCAGCGCCATCAGCGCCGCGATCAGCGCGACGAACTCGCGGAAATGAAGGCCGGGATGCGGCTGGGGGCGGGTTGCAGGATTCATGGTTTCGATCGAACGGGCAAGCGGATGCCGCGACGAACGATGCCCGTCGTGACGCGGTTCCCCTCCCCGGGCCGGCCATCGTCACGATGCGCGAAGGCCTGGACCATGCCAGCCGATAGACGCCAGGGGCACGACCGGCAAGGATAGCGGCGGCTATTGTCAACATGGGCTTGTTCGAACGCCGTCAACGGCTTGACGATCGCGGCTGCGCCCCCAATGGTCGCGACATGGCCGAAGGATCGATGACGGAGGCGCAGCTTGTCGAGCGCGCGCAGTTCGAGCGCGTGCTGCTCCGCCGCGTGCAGGGGATCGATTATCTGCCTTCGCCGGCGCCTACCGAAGGCGTGAGCGCGCGTACCCGGTTGATCGATGCCGGTACGCTCCAGCTCTATCGCTACGAACCGCGTGTTCCCGCCCGCTACAAGACGCCGTTGCTGATCGTGATGAGCACCGGCCATCGCGGCTATGTCGCGGATCTGGCGCGCGGTGATTCGCTGGTCGAATATCTGCTCGATGCCGGGTTCGACCTGTTCATGCTCGAATGGGATGCGCCACAGCTCGACGAGAATTATCTGAAGCTCGAGAATTACGTGCTCGATTTCCTGCCGCGCGCCGCGTCGCGCGTGCGCCGCGAAGCGGGGGCGGAAAGCCTGAGCGTGATCGGCTATCGCGTCGGCGGCGTGCTGTCGCTGCTTTGGACCGCGCTTAGCCCTGAACGCGGGCCACGTAACCTCGTGGCCTATGCGACGCCCTATGACTGGAGCCGGCTGCCGCTGCTGCGGCCCTGGGCCGATCGCACCATCTTCGACGTCGACAAGCTGATCGAACGCTTCGGCTGCGCGCCGGTCGATGCGCTCGACATGCGGTTCGATCTCGAAGGCGATGAGGATCCGGGCGATCAGGTCCAGCTCTGGCGCACCGTCTGGGCGGCGCCGCACCGGCGGGCCACCGGCATGTTCGTGCGCTGGACGGCAGACATGCTGCCGCAGCCCGGCGAACTGTTCCGCCAATATGTCAAACGGCTGCTGTGGGAGAACCGGCTGCTGCGCGGGTCGCTGGAGGTCGGCGGGCGCCATATCGATCCGGGCCGCGTCGAGGCGGCCTTCCTGCAGGTCTTCGCCACCCGCGACCGGATCGTGCCCGCGGCGTCGGCGCAGCCGCTGCTCACCGCGGTCGGATCGCGCGACAAGACCGAACTGGTGATGGAGGGCGGCCACGCCGACCTGTGGATGGGTGCGGCGCGCGACCGGCTGTGGCCGGGGCTGGCCGCCTGGCTCGCGGAACGATCGGAACAGGTGGGGTAGAGATGGGCGACATCGATTATCAACTGCGCGCACTGGGCCGCAACGACCTGGAGGCGATGCAGCGCTTCGCCGCCGAACTGCCGGAACATGACCTGCTGTTCCTTGGTCGCGACCTGCGTCACCCCAAGGTGATCGAGGCCTGGCTGCGCGCAATCTCCGAAGGGGAGATCGTCAGCCTGCTCGCCGAGGATCAGGGCCGTATCGCCGGCACTTCGGCGATCATTCGCGATCCGCTCGGCTGGTCGGCGCATGTCGGCGAAATCCGGCTGCTCGTCGCGGTCGATTATCGCGGCAAGGGCGTCGGGCGCATCCTGTTGCAGGAAACCTTCCGCATCGCACTGGAAATGGGGCTGACCAAGCTGACCGCGCAGATGACCGCGGACCAGACCGCGGCGATCGCGCTGTTCGAGAGTCTCGGCTTCCGGGGAGAGGCGATGCTGCGCAACCAGGTGCGCGACCGTGAGGGGCAGCTCCACGATATCGCCGTGCTCAGCCACGACGTCGCCCGTGTCGCGCGCCAGCTGCGCGCCATGGGCGTGGTGACTTCCTGATTGGCGGAGTGGCGATAATGGCGCGCGAAGCGGGCGATCCGGAGAATTTGGGCAATGCGTGCAGCGGCTTCGACGCCCCGACGCTCGAAGCGATCCGCGGTGCTGCCGATCGCTATGTCGAGGCGCACGGTCTGTTCATGCAGATCGTCGGCTGGGCGGGGCAGGCGGCGGAAGGGCTCGTCTCGCGCCTGCCGGCGGACTGGCGCGAACGGATCGACTCGGTCGGCGTGGCGGCGCTCGAACAGGCTTATGCCGCCGCGGTAGCGACGCAGCCCGGTGCTGAGGACAAGGGCCTGCGCCAGCGCGCGCTCGGCTGGACGAAGGGGGAGACCTGGCATCGTTTTGCGACGGGCATCACCGGGGCGCTCGGCGGTCTCGGCGGGATCGCGACCACGCTGGTCGATCTGCCCGTCACGACCACGTTGATCCTGCGCTCCGTGCAGCAGGTCGCCGCGGGGTATGGCGAGGATCCGGCGCTGCCCGAAACGCGCGCGCAATTGATCGCGGTGTTCGCGCTCGGCGGGCCGCTGCCCGAGGATGATACGCTCGAAACCGGGCTGTTTGCGGCGCGGCTCGCGCTGACCGGCAAGGCGGTGGCGGAAATGCTCAAGGCGGCGCTGCCGCGCTTCGGCGTCGTCGTCAGCCAGAAGACGCTCGCGCAGGCGACGCCGCTGCTCGGCGCTGCTGCTGGTGCGATCGTCAATCCGGTGTTCGCCAGCTATTATCAGGCGATGGCACACGTTCATTTCGGGCTGCGCCGGATCGAGCGGACGGAGGATCCGGAACAGGTGCGTGCCTGCTTCGAACGGCTGGTCGCCGCAGCGCGCGAAAGCCGGACGAACCTCGTTACCGAGGCGGCCCGGCGCCGCGTCCCGCGCTTCAGCCGCCCCAAGCGGAGCTGAGCGACCCTGGTAACGCTGTCAGCGCTTGACCCCCGCAGGGCGCCTCGTCACAAGCCGCACATGGTGGAAGAAGCCGATTTCTCGCAACTGAGCTTTGAGGAGGCGCTGCGGCGTCTCGAAACGATCGTCGGACGCCTCGAATCGGGCGATGCTGCGCTCGACGAGGCGATCGGTCTTTACGCGCAGGGCGACAAGCTGCGCGCGCAGTGCGAGGCGCGGCTCGCCGCGGCGCAGGCGCGGATCGAGAAGATCAGCGTCGGCGGCGACGGCCGGCCGGCCGGCACGACGCCGTTCGATGTGGACTGACCCGGTCGTGGGGGCAACATCGATCGGGCTGAGGACCGCGATGGAGCGGATCGCCGAGGATGTCGACCGGCAGTTCGATCTGCTGCTCACCGTTCCCGACGATCCCCGTGCGCGCTTGTTCGAGGCGATGCGCCACGCCGCGATCGGCGGCGGCAAGCGGCTGCGGCCGCTGCTGGTGTGTGCGGCGTGCGATCTGTTCCATGTCGACCGCGAGGCGGCGCTGCGCGTCGCCACCGCGATCGAGGCCATCCACGTCTACTCGCTGATCCACGACGATCTGCCGTGCATGGACGATGACGATCTGCGCCGCGGCAAGCCGACTGTCCACAAGGCGTTCGACGAGGCCACCGCGGTGCTCGCTGGTGATGCCCTGCACGCGCTGGCGTTCGAGATCCTGGCCGACGAGGCGACCCACGCCGACCCGTTCGTCCGTATCGAACTGGTCCGTGAACTGGCCCGTGCCGCCGGACCTGCGGGCATGGCAGGCGGCCAGATGATGGATCTGGCCGCCGAGGATGCCGCGTTCGACCTGCAGACCGTCACCCGGTTGCAGCAGATGAAGACGGGCGCGCTGATCGCCTTCTGCCTTGAAGCCGGCGCGATCATGGGGCGCGTGCCGCCCGAGGGGCGCACCGGCCTGCGCGGCTACGCCCGGGATATCGGCCTCGCCTTTCAGATCGCCGACGACATCATCGACGTCGAAGGCAGCGAGGAACAGGCGGGCAAGAAGGTCGGCAAGGATGCGGAGCGCGGCAAGGAGACCTTCCTGTCGCTGCTGGGACTCGAGCGGGCCCGCGCGCAGGCGCGGATGCTCGTCGACCAGGCGGTCGCGCACCTCCATACGTTCGGTAGCGAGGCGCAATTGCTGCGTGACATCGCGCACTATGTCGTCGCGCGCGACCGCTGATTCTGTAGGAAGAAACGCCATGCGCATCGGGGTCTATCCCGGCACCTTCGATCCGGTCACGCTCGGCCATATGGATATCATCCGGCGCGGCGCGAAACTGGTCGACCGGCTGGTCATCGGCGTCACCACCAACCCCTCCAAGTCGCCGCTGTTCACTGTCGACGAACGGATGGATATGGTGCGGCGTGAAGTCGAGACGATCGGTGGCGAGATCCACGTCGTCTCGTTCGATTCGCTGCTGATGGATTTCGCCGAGCGCGAAGGCGCCAGCGTGATCGTGCGGGGGCTGCGCGCCGTCGCCGATTTCGAATATGAGTATCAGATGGCGGGGATGAACCAGCAGATCAACGACCGGATCGAGACGGTCTTCCTGATGGCCGACGTGTCGCTGCAGCCGATCGCGTCGAAGCTGGTCAAGGAGATCGCCCTGTTCGGTGGGCCGATCCATCGGTTCGTGACCGCGGCGGTGGAGGCGGACGTCGTCACCCGCGTCGCTGCGATCGGCCGCAAGGGAAGCTGATGCGTTCATCGCCGGCTCATGCGATGGATGCTCAACGGGCGCGCCGCACGCGCGCGAAGTGGGAGTTTCAAGTGATCAAGCGTTTCCTGATCGGTCTGATCGCGCTGTTCGGGCTGGTCGTTGGCATGAACGCCGCGCAGGCCGCCAAGGATGAGCCGACGCCGGCCCCGGTGCCCTCGATCGTGCCGCCGCCCGCGACGCCCGACAACATCCTGGTGCTCGACCTGTCGACCGGCGGGCGCGTGCGCATCCAGCTCCGGCCGGACGTGGCGCCCAACCATGTCGAGCGGATCAAGACGCTGGCGCGCCGCGGCTTCTATGACGGGGTGATCTTCCACCGCGTGATCGACGGCTTCATGGCGCAGACGGGTGATCCGCAGGGCACCGGTGCCGGCGGATCCGAGCTTCCCGACGTGCAGGCCGAGTTCAACCGCCTGCCGCACGTGCGCGGCGTCGTTTCGATGGCGCGCGCCGACAACGAGAACAGCGCGAACAGCCAGTTCTTCATCATGTTCATGCCGGTGATCCGCCTGGACGGCAAATATACCGCGTTCGGCCGCGTGCTCGACGGCATGCAATATGTCGATGCGATTCCGCGCGGCGAGCCGCCGGCGGAGCCCGCCAGCATCATCCGCGCCTTCATCGAGGCCGATGGCGAGCGTGCGCCGATCCCCCGTTCGGCGCAGCCGCCGGTACCGGCCCCCGGCCAGCCCGCAGCGCCGACTGAAGCGGTCGCGCCGGCGGTGCCGCCGGCCGCCGAACCCGCCCCGGCGCCCGCCGAATCGACCTCGCCCGGTGAAGCGGTCGATGCGGCCACCGGACAGCCGGTTGCCGACGCGCCGGATGCGGCGACCGAGGCAGCGCCGCCGGCCGCCGACGAAGCCGCAGCCGCTGCGGCGGAGCCTGAAGCGGCCAGCCCGCAGCTTTGAGGCCCGGCGCGTGCGCGTCGATCTGTTCGATTTCGAGCTTCCCCCCGAACGCATCGCGCTGCGCCCGGCGAACCCGCGGGACAGTGCACGGCTGCTGCTGCTGAACGGCACCGAGACCGCCGACCATATCGTGCGTGAACTGCCGTCGCTGCTTCGGCCCGGCGATTGCCTGGTGTTCAACGACACGCGGGTGATCCCCGCGCAGCTCGACGGGCATCGCGGCGAGGCGTCGGTCGGCGCAACCTTGCACAAGCGCGAAGGGCCGCGCCGCTGGCGTGCTTTCCTGCGCAACGCCCGCCGCGTGCGCGAGGGCGATCTCATCGATTTCGCCCATGGCGTTTCCGCCACCGCAACCGGGAAGGGGGCGGATGGCAGCATGGCGCTGACCTTCATGGGCGACGAGCCGGTCGAACTGCTGCTCGAACGCGCCGGCCGCATGCCGCTGCCGCCCTATATCGCCGCGCGCCGCACCCCCGACGATGCCGATGCCGACGATTATCAGACGATGTTCGCGCGTGAAGCCGGCGCCGTCGCGGCGCCGACCGCGGCGCTGCACTTCACCCCCGACCTGATGGCAGCCTTCGCCGCGCATGGCGTGGAGCATGATACGCTGACCTTGCATGTCGGTGCCGGCACCTTTCAGCCGGTGAAGGTGGAGGATACGGTCGACCACCAGATGCACGCCGAGTGGGGCCGCATCGATGCCGCCACCGCTGACCGGCTGAACGCGGTGCGCGCGCGCGGCAACCGGCTTATCGCCGTCGGCACCACCAGCCTGCGGTTGCTGGAAAGTGCGGCGGGCGAGGATGATGTGATCCGTCCGTTCGAGGGCGACACTGCGATCTTCATCACTCCCGGCTACCGCTTCCGCGCGATCGATGGGCTCGTCACCAATTTCCACCTGCCACGTTCGACCTTGTTCATGCTGGTCTCCGCGCTGATGGGGCGGGATCGGATGCAGGCGGCCTATGCGCACGCGATCGCCAATGGCTATCGCTTCTATTCCTATGGCGACGCCAGCCTGCTCCTGCCCTGAGGGGAATCCTTATCATGCGCCGCGCTTCGCTGCTGATCCTGCTCGCCGGCCTTGCCGCCACCGTGCCCGCGCTGGCGAAGAAGAAGGAACCTTTGCCCTATCGGCCGACCACGCCGACGATCTTCGCGCTGCCGTTGTCGCTCGCCATTGCCGGCTTCGACGCCGATGGCGACACGCGGGTGACGCGCGCTGAATATGATGCCGGCGTCATCCGTGAATGGACGCGCGCCGATACTGACGGAGATGGCACGCTCGGCGCGATCGAACATGGCGCCTGGGCGGAACGGACACTCGGCAGTCCCGGTGCGCTACCGAGCCTGCTTGACCTTGACCATGATGGCGACGACCGCATCAGCCGCGAGGAATTCACCCGCTTTTTCGCGCAGCGCTTCGCCGCGCTCGACAAGGATAAGGATGGGGTGCTGACGCGTGGCGAACTGATCAGTCTGCGCGTGGATCCGTCGATGCTCGGCAAGCCGGGTGCCCCTGGCGTGCCGCCGGGCGGACAGGGCGGCGCCGTGCCGCCGCAAGGGCCGCCGCCGCGGCAATAGCCACGCTAAAGCAGCCCGTGACGCACCAGTTCGGCGCGCAGCGGCGCTGCGCCGGCGAAATGGTGCGCGTGCATGCCCGCGGCGCGCGCGCCTTCGACATTGTCGAGGCGGTCGTCGATGAAGATCATCTGCTCGGCGGGCAAGCCGAACCGGCCGATGGCGAGCGCGTAGATCGCCGGGTCCGGCTTC
Source organism: Sphingomonas zeicaulis (assembly GCF_050433225.1). Taxonomy (NCBI): domain Bacteria; kingdom Pseudomonadati; phylum Pseudomonadota; class Alphaproteobacteria; order Sphingomonadales; family Sphingomonadaceae; genus Sphingomonas; species Sphingomonas zeicaulis. Next base: position 726,907 of record NZ_JBNPXQ010000002.1, read on the forward strand.
ACCAGTTTTTCGTCACCCGAAACCACGATGTCGCGGAAGCGATCGAACATCGCCTGCTCGCGGGCCCGGAAGGGCACCCAGAACTCGCCTGAGAAGTTGGTGATGCCGAACAGCGGGACGCCCGCCGCATCGAGATCGGCGACGAGCTCGGCCATCCCGGGGAGCGCCGGGCCGATCGAGTCGGAAAAGCGCTCGCCCCACGCGGTGATCAGCGCGGCATGCTGCGGATGCAGCGCGATCAGCTCCGCGCTGGACTCGGCGAAGGGCCGGCCACCGTCATGCTGAAAGTGCCACTCTTCGGTGACGACATCGCGCAGAAACGCGTCGAGCGCCCGATCATCATCGATCAGGCGCTCGTAGAGGAGCCGGGGGCTCCACGGAAACAAGACATTGCCGACATCGAAAACGACGGCAGCAACGCTCACCGCGCGTGACTCAGCCCTGGCGGGCCTTGAAACGACGGTTGGTCTTGTTGATCACGTAGGTACGGCCGCGACGACGGATCACGCGGTTATCCCGGTGACGGTCCTTGAGCGACTTCAGGCTGTTGCGGATCTTCATGGCGATTCGCTTCTCTTGAATCTCTGAGTTGTCTGGAAAATCGAGGCGCCCGCCTAGGCGGAGGGGCGGCGGAAGTCAAGGGTGAGAGGTGGCTAGTGCCGCTCCTTCGTCGCCGAGAAGCGGATCGCCGGGCTCTTGCCCTGCACATAGTTCATCTCCCACGCGTCGCGGGCAAGGAACACGGGCTGGCCGTCGCGGTCATTGGCGAGCGCGCTGCGGTGGAGGCCGATGAATGCCTTGAGATCCGCGTCGCTGTCCGCGGCGATCCAGCGCGCCACGTCCCACGGCGAGGGCTCCAGCCGCGCGTCCACCTTATACTCGTGCTGGAGTCGTGAGATCAGCACTTCGAGCTGGAGCTGCCCGACCACGCCGACGATCCATTGCGAGCCGATCTCCGGGTAGAACACCTGGATCACGCCCTCTTCGGAGAGATCGTCCAGCGCCTTGCGGAGCTGCTTGGTCTTGGTCGGATCGGCCAGTGCCACGCGGCGCAGGATTTCGGGTGCGAAATTGGGCAGGCCGGTGAAGCGCACCCCAGGCTGCTCGGCCAGCGTGTCGCCGACGCGCAACGTGCCATGGTTGGGGATGCCGATGATGTCGCCCGGCCACGCCTCGTCCGCCAGTTCGCGTTCGCGCGCGAAGAAGAGGATCGGGCTATGCACCGCGATCGGCTTGCCGTGGCCCGTGGGTGTCAGCTTCATGCCGCGCCGGAACTTGCCCGAGCAGAGCCGCATGAAGGCGATGCGGTCGCGGTGCTGCGGGTCCATATTGGCCTGCACCTTGAACACGAAGCCGGTGACGTTCGCGTCGTCGGGGCTGACCGCCGCGGGTTCGGCGGGCTGCGCGCGGGGGGAGGGTGCGTGCGCGGCGAGCGCGCGGATCAGTTCCTCGACGCCGAAATCCTTCAGCGCGGAGCCGAAATAGACCGGGGTCAGGTCACCGCCGCGATAGGTCGCCGCGTCGAAGCCGGAATAGCCGCCGACGGCAAGCTCCGCCTCTTCGCGCAGGCGCTGGACGCCTTCGTCCGAAAGCAGGCTGTCGAGCCGGTCGTCATCGAGGCCGGACACCGATTCGCGGCGCCCTTCGAACGCGCCGGTGGCGTCGTCCGCCGGCATGCGCAGCACATCGTTGGCGATGTCGTAAATGCCCTCGAACTGGCCGCCCATGCCAACCGGCCAACTCATCGGGCACACGTCGAGCTGGAGCTGGTCGGCGACCTCGTCGAGCAGCTCGAACGGGTCGCGGCCCTCGCGGTCGACTTTGTTGACGAAGGTGATGATCGGCACCGAACGCAGCCGGCACACCTCGAACAGCTTGCGCGTCTGCGGCTCGATGCCCTTGGCGGCGTCGATCACCATCACGGCGCTGTCGACCGCGGTCAGCGTGCGATAGGTGTCCTCGCTGAAATCCTCGTGGCCCGGCGTGTCGAGCAGGTTGAAGGTCAGCCCGTCATATTCGAAGGTCATGACCGACGAGGTGACGGAAATGCCGCGCTGCTGCTCGATCTTCATCCAGTCCGATCGGGCGCGGCGGTTCTGTCCGCGCGCCTTGACCTCGCCGGCGAGGTGGATTGCGCCGCCGGCCATCAGCAGCTTTTCGGTGAGGGTGGTCTTGCCGGCGTCGGGGTGCGAGATGATCGCGAAGGTGCGCCGGTCGGGGCGGTTTGAGATGCTCATATTGGGCGCCGCCCCTAGCAGTCCGGCGCCTTCGCTGCCAGCGCTTCTCTGGCTGCCACTCTTTTGGTCAGCGCAACTCGGAAAGATTGCCGACCGCGATGGGTGTGCTCTGCGCGCCGGCGGGATCGAGGCGATAGCCGAAGCCGTAGATCGGCGTCAGCCGGAAGCCGCGATCGGGCTTAAGCCCCAGCTTCGCGCGCAGTTTCGACATGTGCGAATCAAGCGTGCGGGTCGGCCGATCCGGATCGCGGCCCCACAGTGATTCCAGCAGCGCCGCGCGTGACAGCGGGCGGGCGAGGTTGCGAAACAAGGTCAGCGCCAGCGTGAATTCCTTGGCGGTGACGGAAATATCTTCGCCGCGATAGGCGATCTGGCTGTTGCCGATGTCGAACAGGAACTCGCCGAACTTTTCCGATGCGGTCGGGGCGTCGGCGGCGTGGACGCGCCTGGCGATGGCGTCGATCCGCGCACGCAGCACCGCCGGCGCGATCGACCGGGCGAGATGATCGTCGGCGCCGGCCTGCAACGCGTCGACGATGTCGCTGTCCTTCGGCCAGGGCGACAGCGCGATGATCGTCAGCGAGGCGCCGAACCGGTTGCGCAGCCAGCCCAGCAGCGACGACGCGGCGGCGCCCAACTGCTCCCAATCGATCAGGACGAGGTCGAACGTCTCGCCGGGGCGCTGCTCCGCCAGCGTCTGCGCATCGGTGAAACCACGCGCCGCATGTCCCGCGGCCTTAAGAATATCTTCAAGCGTTTTGCGATAATCATTGTCGTTCTGAACGATGGCGACATTCATGGTGGGCGGAGGGCTCCCCTTGCGCAATACACGTGGCTGAGACGATAGCCATGACCAGCAGATCGGGGAAGTGTCCCTAACAGCTAAATTGTTAACAATTGTAAAATACGGTGCAGATGCGCGATACGGTGATATTCCGCTGCGTTGTTCTGCAATTCTAGGCAGCGGTCGCGCATGTCGATTGTGCATGACTTGCTCTATGCTATGCAAGCGTCTCTCGCGGTCTTGCGGCTGTCTGCAAGCAGCGATGCGACTTGCCCTTGCCAGGCGCGGCCCCTAGCAGCCGCCGATGACCATCCAGAGCCATGATGCGATCATCCTGGGCGCCGGCGCCGCGGGATTGATGTGCGCGGCGACCGCCGGCCAGCGCGGGCGGCGGGTATTGCTGCTCGATCATGCCGATCGGGCTGGCAAGAAGATCCTGATTTCGGGCGGCGGGCGGTGCAACTTCACCAATATCGGCACTACGCCCGATCGCTTCCTCTCCGCCAACCCGCATTTCGCGCGCTCAGCGCTGGGGCGCTACACGCCAGCGGACTTCCTTGCTTTGGTCGAAGCCCATGGCATCGCCTGGCATGAGAAGACGCTCGGCCAATTGTTCTGCGACGGATCGGCGCGGCAGATCGTCGACATGCTGCTCGACGAATGCGCGAAGGGCGCGGTCGAGATCGGGCTGGCGCGGCCGATAACCGGCATCGACCATGGCGACGGACTGTTCCGCGTTTCGGTCGATGGTCGCAGCTTCGCCGCGCCGGCACTGGTGGTCGCGACCGGCGGCCCCTCCATCCCCAAGATGGGCGCCACCGGCTTCGCCTATGAAGTCGCGCGGCGCTTCGGCCTGAAAGTGGTCGAGCCGCGGCCGGCGCTGGTGCCGCTGACCCTGGGTGGTGACGAGTTGCTGTTCCGCGAACTTTCGGGCGTCGCGACCGAGGTGGTGGCAAGCTGCGGCAAGACGCGCTTTCGCGAGGCTGCGCTGCTTACCCATCGCGGGCTCAGTGGCCCCGCCATCCTCCAGATCTCCTCCTACTGGCGGCATGGCGAGGCGATCCTGCTCGACTTCCTGCCCGATGCCGATGCGCCGGCGCTGCTGCGTGCCGCCAAGCGTGCAAGACCGCGCGCCGGGCTGGCATCCGTGCTGGCCGAACATCTCCCGCAACGGCTGGCGGGGGCGCTGGCGGCGCGTCTCGGGCTGGCGGGCGAGCTTGGTGCGATGACCGACAAGGCGCTCGATTCGGCCGGGCAGCAGCTTGGTGGCTGGCGCTTCCTGCCCAACGGCACCGAAGGCTATGCTAAGGCGGAGGTGACCTTGGGCGGCATCGCCACCGCCGGCCTGTCGCAACGCACGCTCGGCGCAACGGTGGTTCCAGGGCTCCACGCGATCGGCGAGGCGGTGGATGTGACGGGCTGGCTGGGCGGCTATAATTTCCAATGGGCGTGGGCCAGTGGCCGAGCGGCCGGAGATGTGCTATAGCCCCCTTTTAAAGGGTGCTGGCACGCTTGCCGCCCCAGCCTTCAGGATCGCCAATGTCTTTCGAAAATCTGCCGCCCTTGCTCGGCGAAGCTCTCGCCGCGCGCGGCTATGAGTCGCTCACCTCTGTCCAGTCCGCCGTGCTCGCTCCCGAGGCCGCGGGGCGCGACCTGATCGTCTCGGCGCAGACCGGTTCGGGCAAGACGGTGGGCTTCGGCGTGGCGATGGCGGCGGACCTGCTGGGCGATGCCGATCGGCTGGCACGGCCGGGCGCACCGCTCGCGCTCGTCATCGCGCCGACGCGCGAACTGGCGCTGCAGGTGCAGCGCGAACTGCAATGGCTCTATGAGGCGGCGGGTGCGCGGGTCATTTCCTGCGTCGGCGGCATGAACGTCCGCGCCGAGCAGCGCGCGCTGGCGCAGGGTTGCCACATCGTCGTCGGCACGCCGGGCCGCCTGTGCGACCATCTGGAGCGCGGTGCGCTGCAGACCGGGTCGATTCGCGTCGTCGTGCTCGACGAGGCGGACGAGATGCTCGACATGGGCTTCCGCGACAATCTGGAGCAGATTCTGGATGCGACGCCGACCCAGCGCCGCACCTTGCTGTTCTCGGCGACGATGCCGGCGCCGATCGCACAGCTCGCCAAATCCTATCAGCGCGACGCGCTGCGCATCTCGACCGTGACCGAGCAGCGCGGCCACGGCGACATTGCCTATCAGGCGGTGACGGTTGCGCCGGGCGACATCGAGCATGCCGTCGTCAACCTGCTGCGCTTCCATGAGACCGCGGGCGCGATCGTGTTCTGCGCGACTCGCGAGAATGTCCGCCACCTCCACGCCAGCCTCGTCGAGCGCGGCTTCGGTGCTGTCGCGCTGTCGGGCGAGCACAGCCAGAATGAACGCAACCAGGCGTTGCAGGCGCTGCGCGATCGCCGAGCCCGCGTCTGCGTAGCCACCGACGTCGCCGCGCGCGGTATCGATCTGCCCGATCTGCGCCTCGTCATCCACGCGGAACTGCCGCGCGACGCCGAGACCTTGCAGCACCGCTCGGGCCGCACCGGCCGCGCCGGCAAGAAGGGCACCGCTGCGCTGATCGTGCCCTATCCGCGGCGTCGCCGCGTCGAATCGATGCTGCGCGGCGCGCGCATCTCGGCGGAGTGGGTTGAGGCGCCGACACCCGAGATGATCCGCGCGCAGGATGATGAGCGGCTGATCGAGACACTGAGCCAGCCGGTCGAGGTGGAAGAGGCCGATCGCGCCCTCGCCGCTCGGCTGCTGGAGACGATGTCGGCGGAGGATGTCGCCGCGGCCCTGGTCCGCGCGCATCGCTCGGCACTGCCCGAACCAGAGGAACTGATGGTCGATACCGGCCCGGTGCGGCGCGGGCGTGACGATGCGCCGGATGGCCGCGGCGATCATGGTGACCGTGGCGATCGTGGTGAACGCGGCGTGTGGTTCCGCCTCGATCTCGGCCGCCAGCACCGCGCTGATCCGCGCTGGCTGCTGCCCCTGATCTGCCGCCGTGGCCACATCAGCAAGGGCCAGATCGGCGCGATCCGCATCGGCGATCGCGAGACGTTGTTCGAAGTGGCGATGAGTGTGGCGGACCGCTTCGCCGATGCGGTCAAGCGGACTGCGAGCGACGATCCCGACAGCGATGGCGGCAACCGCATCGAAATGGCGCATGGCGCGCCGGCTCCGCGCGCGCGACCGTCACGCCCGCATCAGGCGCGGCCGACGCAGGCGAAGCGCCCGCGGCAGTACCGGCGCTAACGCATTTTCTTCCCCGATGCGCGGCGTCGGGCAAGAAAGCCTGCACATGCCGGAGCCCGGACGTCCCCGGACCGGGCCCCGGCCGTTCGCCGCCTTATCAGGCGACGAAGCTCAATGCCGCCCGCGCCGCTGACGCCAGCACCTTCTCGCGCGCGGCCTGTTCGGCGGACGATCCGACGAGATAGGTCGAAACCAGCAGCGGCTTGCCCGAGGGCGGCCACAGGATCGCGACATCGTTGGTGGCGCCGCGTTCTCCCGTTCCGGTCTTGTCGCCGATTCGCCAGCCCTTGGGCGCCCCGGCGCGGATGCGATTGTCGCCGGTCTGATTCGCTTCCAGCCAACGCGCGAGGCGGGTGCGCGAGCCGGCGGACAGTGCGGTCGTGCCAACCACCAGCCGCTCGAGATCCTCGGCGATGGCGACGGGGGTGGTGGTGTCGCGCGGATCGCCATCCTTCGATTCGTTGAGGAACGGTTCCGGCCGGTCGAGCCGGGTCACCGGATCGCCGATCTGGCGGAGCCACGCAGTCAGCTTTTCCGGGCCGCCCAGCGGTGCCAGCAACAGGTTGGCGGCGGCGTTGTCGCTGGTGGTCAGCGTCGCCGCACAGAGTTCGTCGATGCTCAATGAGCCGCCCACCGCTTCCTTCGTCACCGGCGAGTGGTCGATAATGTCCTTTGCGGCCACGGCAATCCGCCGGTCGAGCCGTTCCACGCCGCTGTCGACGCGCGCGAGGGTCGCGCCAGCGAGCAGCAGCTTGAAGGTGCTGCACAGCGGGAAACGCTCGTCGCCGCGCCAAACGAAGCGGCGATTGTTGCCAGTGTCGATCAGCGCGACGCCCAGCCGCCCGCCGCTTTCGCGCTCGATCGCCTGCATCTGTTGGGTGAAGCCCGACACCGCCCGGGGATCGACCGCGGTCGCATTGCCCTCGCCGTCATTGCCCTCCGGCGCGGCGCTGTCGTTGCCTTCCTCGTTCTCGCCTCCACAGGCGGCGAGCAGCGCGGATCCGGCGACAGCGCAGCCAAGCCCCAAGGAAAATTGCCGTCTGCTGAGCATCGCATCATCCATTTCAGCCTCGGATTGGGGGCAGGATGCGGGTGTGGTGCCATCGGCGCAAAGGATGATATCTCGCCGCTGCCATGAGGAAAATTGAGGTCTTGGATGGATCGCCCACAGCTTCCGCTCAACGCATTGCGCGCCTTCGAGGCGGCGGCACGGCACCTGAGCTTCACCCGCGCAGCGGATGAACTCTGTGTCAGCCAGGCGGCGGTGAGCCATCAGGTGAAGGCGTTGGAGCAGCGCCTTGGTGCCAGCCTGTTCCGCCGCCTGCCGCGTGGCCTGTCGCTTACAGACGAGGGCGCGGCTCTCGTCCCGGTGTTGCGCGATTCGTTCGATCGGATCGGGGCGGTGCTCGATCGCTTCGCCGATGGGCGCTTCCATGAGGTGCTGACCGTCGGTGTCGTCGGCACCTTCGCGATCGGCTGGCTGATCCCGCGCCTGCCGGCGTTCCAGCGTGCCAACCCGCTGATCGACCTGCGCATCTTGACCAACAACAACCGCGTCGACCTGGCTGGCGAGGGGCTCGATTGCGCGATCCGCTTCGGGGACGGGGCGTGGCAGGGGGCGGAAGCGGACCACCTGCTGGATGCCCCCTTTTCACCCCTCTGCTCCCCCGCTCTTGCCCGCAAATTGCGCACCCCGGCCGACCTTGCGCACCAGACATTGCTGCGATCCTATCGCACCGACGAATGGGAGGGTTGGTTCGAGGCTGCGGGTGGCATTGCGCCACGGGTGCGCGGACCGATCTTCGATTCGTCGCTGGCGATCGCCGAGGCGGCTGCGCGCGGGGCGGGGGTGGCGCTGCTGCCCGTCGCGATGTTCGAACGCGAACTGGCGGAGGAGCGGTTGGCGCGGCCGTTCGCAGCGGACGTGTCGACCGGCGCCTATTGGCTGGTGCGGCTCAAATCCCGGCCGCTGTCGGCGGCGTTGGCGCGCTTTCGCGATTGGCTGATTGCGGCGGCAGGCCCTGTTCCAGCAGGCGGATGACGTTGCCGCCCATCACTGCAGCGATCTCGCTGTCGGAAAAGCCGCGATCGACCAGCGCCTGGGTGATCTGCGTGAGCTGGCTGGCGTCGAAGGCGGTGGTGACCGCGCCGTCGAAGTCGGAACCCAGGCCGACATGCGCGATGCCGACGAGGTCGCGGACGTGCGCAATGGCGGCGGCGATGCTCTTTGGGCTGATGTCGCACACCGCCGCATCCCAGTAACCGATGCCGACGACGCCGCCGGTGCGGGCGATGCCGCGAATCTCGGCATCGGTAAGGTTGCGGTTGCCCTTGCAGGTCGCCTGTACGCCGCCGTGGCTGGAAACGACCGGGCGCCGCGCCATCGCCAGCACCTCCGCCACGGTTTCGTGGCTCGAATGGGCGACATCGACGATCATGCCGCGTGCTTCCATCGCGCGCACCATGCGCCGGCCGAACGGCGTCAGCCCGCCCTTTTCAAGCCCGTGGATCGAGCCGCCCAGCTCATTGTCGAAGAAGTGGGCGATGCCACCCATGCGGAAGCCGGCGGCGTAGAGTCGGTCAAGATTCTCCGCCTTGCCCTCAAGATCATGCAGCCCCTCGACCGAGAGCAGCGCACCGATCGTCTCGCTGCCCGCCAGCCGCTCGACCATCAGCCGGCGGACATCGTCGCCGCTGCGCAGGATCCGCAGTCGCCCCTTGGAACCAAGTTCGGCCTTGCGCAGCTTTTCGGCGTGCCAGAGCGAGCGTTCGAGCAGCGAGCCCCAGGTGCGCATCGGCTGGAGCTGCGCGACGGAAAGCAAGGTGATGTTGTCGGTCTCCCCTTCGTTGGCTTCATAATTCTGGTGGCGCGGCGTCTTGGTGACAGAGGAGAAGATCTGGAGCGCGACATTGCCCTGTTCGAGCCGCGGCAGATCGACCTGCCCGCGCGATCCACGATCGAGCAGGTCGCGCCGCCACAGCAAGGTGTCGGCATGCATGTCGGCGATCTGCAGGGTGGCGTGCAGCGCGCGGGCACGCGGCGAGACCGGCGCGATGCCCTTGGGCGTCACCTGATTCATCAACCCCTCTGCAATCGACGGGCCGAACAGAAAGAAGCCCGCGACGCTGAGAGCGATAACAACAGCGACGATCAGAAGCCCCCGCCGCAGCATCGTCAGCGTCGCTTGAGCGTGACGAAGCTGAACCCGGGATCGCCCTCATGCGTCTCCCGCCCCACCTCCTGCCATGCAGCAGGGTCGAAATCCTCCAGCAGCGTGTCGCCGGCGGGAGCGGCATGGACCTCGGTCAGCTCGATGCGGTCGGCGCGGTCGAGGAACAGGCGATAGATCTCGGCACCGCCGATCACCGCGACGTGCGGCGCGTTGGCGCGGGCCAGTGCTTGTTCCACCGACGCCGTCACCTCGGCGCCGTCTTCCTGCCATTCGGGATCGCGGGTCAGCACGATGTGGCGGCGGCCCGGCAGCAGCCCCGGGAGGCTGTCGAACGTCTTGCGGCCCATGATCATCGGCATGCCCTGCGTCAGCATCTTGAACCGCCGGAGATCGGCGGGGATGCGCCAAGGCAGCGCGCCCTCACGCCCTATCACGCCGTTCTCGGCGCGGGCGACGACCAGCACGATCTCCGGATGCGCCGTCAAACCGCCACCGGTGCCTTGATGTGCGGATGCGCTTCATACCCGACGATCTCGAAATCCTCATACTCGTATGCATCGATCGCGTCGGGCCGGCGCAGGAGATGCAGGTGCGGCAGTTCATGCGGCTCGCGCGCGAGCTGAAGCCGGGCCTGATCGAGATGGTTCGAATAGAGGTGGCAATCGCCGCCGGTCCACACGAACCAGCCCGGCTCGAGCCCGCATTGCTGCGCCAGCATGTGGGTGAGCAGCGCATAGCTGGCGATGTTGAAGGGCACGCCGAGGAACACATCGGCACTGCGCTGGTAGAGCTGCAGGCTGAGGCGGCCATCGGCGACATGCGTCTGGAACAGGCAATGGCATGGGGCCAGCGCCATGCGCTTGAGCTCGCCGGGGTTCCACGCTGTCACGATCTGGCGGCGCGAGGCTGGATCGCGGTTGATCTGCGCGATCAGCTCGGCGATCTGATCGATGTGGCGGCCGTCCGCCGTCTCCCAGTCCCGCCACTGCTTGCCATAGACCGGGCCGAGGTCGCCGCTCTCGTCCGCCCACTCGTCCCAGATGGAGACGCGGTTTTCCTGCAGCCAGCGGACATTGGTGTCGCCGCGCAGGAACCAGAGCAGCTCGATGATGATCGATCGCAAATGCAGCTTCTTGGTGGTGACGAGGGGGAAGCCCTTCGCCAGATCGAAGCGCATCTGGTGGCCGAAGACGGAAAGCGTGCCGACCCCCGTGCGGTCCTGCTGCGCCGTGCCTTCGTCGAGGATGCGCTGGAGCAGATCGAGATACTGACGCATGGCGGTGCTTATGTACGGCTCCGTGGCGTTCGCCAAGTGCCCGGTTGGGCGCCCCTGCGGAAACATCGGCGACACATGCGGACATATCTGGACAATGGCTGTGCCGCACTGCGGCGCCGATGCCAGACCGTGCCAGCTCAGAGCCTTATGGCTATCGCACCGCGCTTGCTGCGGCCTTTGGCGTCCGCCTCGTCAGCGACATTCCCGAGCGGCTGTGCAGGCTGGGCGTGCGGCCGTGGGTGGATGGCAAGCGCAGGCGACGGATCGAGGCGATCCGTCGCGCGGGGGTGCTGTTCGTCCATGTGCCCAAGAATGCCGGCATGTCGATCAGCCAGCATCTCTATGGCTGCCAGGTAAAGCATCGTTCGATGCGCTATTATCTGAGCGTCGCGCCCGATCTTGCCGCGCTGCCCAGCGTCGCCGTGGTGCGCGACCCGGTGCAGCGCTTCCTCTCCGCCTTCGCCTATGCCCGTGCCGGCGGCACTGCCCACAACCGTGTCGCGACACCGTTCAACGCGCGCTACCGCGGTTTTGCCGGGATCGACGACGCGCTCGATCATCTCGCGCAGGCACGCGGGCCGTTCGACATCGACCATATCTTCCGACCGCAGAGTTGGTATCTGCTCGACAGGCAGGGCAGGCTGGCCGTCGACGACCTGATCGACTTCGAGGATCTCGGCCGGATCGCCGGTATCGGCCACCACCGCCTCGAGATGCCGCTGCCGCGGATCAACGCCGGCGCGAGGTGCGATCATCCGCTGACCCCGCGTCAGATCGATCGCATCCGCCGCTTCTACCGCGCCGACATTGCGTTGCGTGCCGCCCGTGGCCTGGTGCGCAACCCCGATGCCGCGGCGCGAGGTCCCGGGAAACCGTCGATGCTCAGCCCTTGCACACCGTGATCTCGCGCGGTTCCGGTCTTGGGCCGACCGCGCGGAAGCGGGCGAGATAGCCGTCGACCGACGGCATCGGCTGCCAGGCGACCAGCTTATAACCCACCGCCTTGAACTCGCAGGCGAGCAGCGCGTGCGGGGTGCCGTGCTGGTTGGTCGGGCGATCGGCATCGACCACGATCACTTCGCCGTCAGTCTTCAGCGCCGGGCGGAGGCGCCAGAGAAATTCATAGGGCGAGGCGATCTCATGGTACATCTGGACCATGAAGATGCGATCGAAGCTGCCCTCCGGCAGTTTGGGATCGTTGGGCTCGCCCAGCTTGACGCTGACATTGTCCAGCGCCTCGCGGGTGACGCGCTCGGCGAGCGCGTCGCGGACCTGCGGGATGATGTCCTGCGCGAGCACGCGGCCATCGTCGCCGACGCGCTGGGCAAGGCGGATCGTGTAATAGCCTTCGCCGGCGCCAATATCGGCCACCGTCATGCCCGACTTGATGCCGGCGCGGCGCATCACATTGTCGGCCTCGTTCAGCCGATCGCGCGCTTCCTCGGTCGACCAGCGGCTTGAGACGATCGCCGCCACCGGCCGCGACGCCTGCGGAAAATCCTTGGACTTATACTCGCGCGGGCCGCTGCCATGGCAGGCAGCGACCAGCAGCGCGACCAGCAGGCAGGCGGCGGTGCGCGTCAATCGACGTCCTCGACCTCGACCTTTTCGCCGGTCACCCGCTGCGACAGCGCCGCCGACATGAAGCGGTCGAGATCGCCGTCGAGCACATCCGCGGGCGCGGTCGAGGTGGCGCCGGTGCGCAGGTCCTTCACGAGCTGATAGGGCTGGAGGACGTAGGAGCGGATCTGGTGGCCCCAGCCGATATCGGTCTTGGCCGCGTTCTCTGCATTGGCCGCCTGCTCGCGGATCTGCAACTCCCGCTCGTAGAGGCGCGCGCGGAGCTGGTTATAAGCCTCGGCACGGTTCTTGTGCTGGCTGCGCTGGTTCTGGCACTGCACGACGATGCCGGTCGGAAGGTGGGTGATGCGCACCGCCGAATCGGTCGTGTTGATGTGCTGGCCGCCCGCGCCCGAGGCGCGATAAGTGTCGATGCGCAGCTCGCTCTCGTTGATCTCGATGTCGATATTCTCGTCGACCACCGGATAGACCCAGACGCTGGCGAAGCTGGTGTGGCGCCGCGCCGAGCTGTCATAGGGGCTGATGCGCACGAGGCGGTGGACGCCGCTTTCGGTCTTCGCCCAGCCATAGGCGTTCTCGCCCTTGAGCAGCAAAGTCGCCGACTTGATGCCGGCCTGTTCGCCCGCATGCTGGTCGACCAGCTCCACCTTGAGACCATGCCGTTCCGCCCAGCGCGAATACATGCGCTGCAGCATCGAGGCCCAGTCCTGGCTCTCGGTGCCGCCAGCGCCGGCATTGACCTCGATATAGGTGTCGTTGCCATCGGCCTCGCCGGCGAGCAGCGCCTTCACCTTGTCCTGTTCGGCACGGTCGGCGAGCGCGGCGAGGCCGGCGACGCCTTCGTCGACCATGCCGGTATCACCCTCGGCCTCGGCCATCTCCATCAGCTCGATGGTGTCGTTGAGCTCGGTCTCGATCGCGCGAGTCGCGTTGATCGCCTCGTCGAGGCGGCGACGCTCGCGCATCACTTCCTGCGCGGCCTTGGGATCGTTCCAGAGGGCGGGATCCTCGACGCGGTTGTTCAGCTCGTCCAGGCGGCGCAGTGCGCGGTCCCAGTCGAGGAAGCGGCGCAGCAGCGCGAGCGCCTGATTGATCTGGTCGACATGGGCTTGCGCTTCGGCGCGCATCGAAACTCTCCACAGGCTCGCCGGCATCGCGCTCCAATGCGGATGACGGCATCATCGGCCGCCTTCCGCAGCGTTGCGGGCGGGCGGCAGGGTAATTGGTCGCGGGGGCTTAGTAGATTCCGCCCTCACGCTGCAAGAAATCACTGTCGGCAGCGCGTCCGCGACCGCTCGACTGGGCTTTGGGCGTCACGATCTCATCCTTGCGGATCGTGCGGCGCGGTTCGCTTTCGGGCTTGAACGCTTCCCAGATCACCGCCGCCTTGGGGTCGGGCATGGGCCAGGCGCCATAGACGCGGCGGCCCGAGCGGCGATCGATCCGGACCATGCGAATGCCGGCGGGGGCGCGGAACGGCACGATCGGCACGTCCTTGAACGCGGTCTGCGCGAATTCCTTGAAGATCGGCGCGGCGATGCGCCCGCCCTGCGCATAGCCGCCCAGGCTCCGCGGCTGATCATAACCCATATAGACGCCCGCGACGATTTCGGGCGATCCGCCGACGAACCAGACGTTGGTCGGCCCGTTGGTGGTGCCGGTCTTGCCGAACAGCGGGCGGTTGAGATCGCGCAAGGTGACGGCGGTGCCGCGCTGGACGACGCCTTCGAGGATATGGACCATTTGATAGGCAGTCATCGCGTCCATCAGCTGCTTGCCGCGCACCGGTGGCCGCGGCATCGGCTGGCCGTTCCAGTCGCGTGCGTTGCAGCCGTTGCAGGGGCGGGTATCGGCCCGGAAGATCGGCTTGCCGTTGCGATCCTGCACCGCATCGATCACCGTCGGCTTCAGCTCGCGGCCGAGATTGACCAGCATCGAATAGGCGTTGGTCATCTTGAGCACAGTGGTGTCGCCGGCACCCAGCGCAACCGACAGATAGGGGGCGTAATCGCCGATCCCCATCCGCTTGATGGTCTTCACGACATTGTCCATGCCGGTCTGGCTGGCAGCGCGAACCGTCATCAGGTTGCGCGACTGCTCGATGCCCCAGCGCATGGTTTGCGGCCCGGCGCTTCGCGCGCCGCCGAAGTTGCGGAAGCATTTCTGACCGAGACGCGAGCCCTGATAGACGCAGAAGGGCGAATCGACGATGATCGACGCCGGCGTCATGCCGCTGTCCAGCGCCGCGGCGTAGACGAAGGGCTTGATCGTCGAGCCCGGCTGGCGTTCGGCCTGGGTGGCGCGGTTGAACGACTGCAGCCGCGCGTCGAAGCCGCCCTGCATCGCGAGGATGCGGCCGGTATGCGGCTGTTCCACCACCATGCCGCCCGACACTTCCGGCACGCTGCGCAGCGCGAAAGTGTCGCCGCCGGCAGGAGCGACGACGATCACGTCGCCGGGACGGATCGCATCGAACACAGTGCCGCCGGCCTTCGCCGGGCCGTCGACGGCGCCGCGCGGCAAGGTTCCGGTGCTGCCGTCGGCAAAACCGATCGCCACCGCGCCGCTTTCCTTCGAGACGACGACGGCGGTGCGCCAGTTCTGATAGTCGATGCCGATATTGGCGCCCGCAAAACGGCTCGCCCATTTGTCGTCCGCCTCGATCTTCGCCACCGGCCCCGGCCAGGCGCGGCCCGCGCTGTAGCGCAGCAGGCCGTTGCGCAGCGCGGCGGTGGCCGCTTCCTGCAAGGTCGGGTCGAGCGAAGTGCGCACCCACAGGCCGCCGGCGTAGACACTGTGCGGGCTGTCGGTCTCCTTGTCGCCATACATCTCGATGAGCTGGCGGCGGACCTCCTCGACGAAATAGCCGCCCGCGGCGAAATCGCGCTGCGGGGCGGCGCGGCTGACGGTGCCGAGCGGATCCGCGACCGCCTCGGCATATTGCTCCTCGTCGATGAACTTGTTGCGGCGCATCTCGCCCAACACCCAGTTGCGCCGTTCCAGCGCGCGATCGCCATGGCGTTCCGGGCTGTAGTTGGACGGCGCCTTGGGCAGGATCGCCAGATAGGCCATCTGCGACAGCCGTAGCTGATCGACATCCTTGCCGAAATAGGCGCGCGCGGCGGACTGCACGCCATAGGCGTTCCGGCCGAGGAAGATCTGGTTGAGATAGAGTTCGAGGATCTGCTGCTTGGTCAGCGCATCCTCGATGCGATAGGCGAGGATCGCCTCACGCACCTTGCGGCGATAGCTGAGCTCGTTGGTCAGCAGCAGGTTCTTGGCGACCTGCTGGGTGATCGTGGAGGCGCCGACCGGACGGCCGCTGTTGGTGATGTTGGTGACGACCGCGGTGATGATGCCGGGATAGTCGAGGCCGCCATGCTCGAAGAAAGTGCGGTCTTCCGCGGCCAGGAAGGCGCGGACGAGCGGCTGCGGATATTCGTCGTAGCGCAGCTGCACGCGGCGTTCGCGGGCGAACATCTGGATCGGCGTGCCGTCGATCGCGCGCACGTTGGTGGGCAGCGGCGGCTCATAGGTCTTGAGCGAATCGACCGAGGGCAGATCCCGCGCGAAGATCAGCAGGATCGCGCCCCACGCCACAAGCGCCAGCGCAAGCAGATAGAGCGGCCAGCGAATCCACCAGTTGCGCCATAGCCGCTTCACCGTGGCGAACCATCCGGTGGAGCCACGGCGCAGTTTGACGCTCATGTTCGGGGTTTCGGCAGCCGCATCATTCATTGCCCGCGCTCTAGCAAGTTTCGGGGCCTTTGCCAGCCACGGCGCGCGGTGCCGGCGTCTATTGCCCGGCGATCCGTCGCGCGAACTGGATCTGTACGGCGCGCGCGACGCCCGACGCGATCCGCTTCCGCCCGGCGCGGGAAAAGAGGAAGTCGATGTCCTCGGCGTTGGACATGAAGCCGGTTTCGAACAGCACCGAGGGAACGTCGGGCGCCTTGAGCACCACGAAGCCGGCGAATCGATGATAGTCGGTGCGGAACGGCACGAAGCCGCCCGCCTCACGATGGAGCAGCCGCGCAAAATCGGACGAGACGTTCATGGTCTCGCGCTGGGTGAGATCGAACAGGATCGACGAAACATCCGAATTCTCGCCGCCCAGGTTGATCCCGTTGATGATGTCCGACCGGTTCTCGCGCGCGGCGAGGCGCGCCGCCTCACGGTCGGACGCGACCTCGGATAATGTGTAGACGGTGGCGCCATGCGCCTCGGCGCGCGGCGCGCTGTCCGCATGGATCGAAATGAACAGGTCCGCCTTCAGGCGGCGGGCGATGCCGTACCGCTCTTCCAGGATCAGGAAGCGATCGGTTTCGCGGGTCAGCGCCACGCGCACGCGGCCCGAGCGAACGAGTTCGTCGCGGATCGCGGTGGCGATCGCGAGGGTCGCATCCTTTTCGCGCTTGCCGCCGGCACCCAGCGATCCGGGATCATGCCCGCCATGGCCGGCATCGATCACCACCAGCGGCCGGCCCGCCGGGCCCAGCACGCGGGGGAGGCCCGGCAGCCGGCGCACCGGGCCCAGCGGCACGGTGACGCTGCCGCCCCTGCTGCTGCTCCGGGCCGCCGCCAATGTGCGCGCGGCGCCCGCGCTCGCATAACGTTTGGGGGCCGCATTGACCGCGCGGGCGAACCTCCGGTCGTCGACGCGGTCGATCGACAAGGTCAGCAGGCGGCCATCGTTCGAGAAGCTGGCGCCGCTGACGATCACCGGGCGGGCGAGATCGAAGACGATGCGCGCCGTGTCCGGGCGGTACAGCCCCTGCCGAATGCGATCGACCGGTCCGCTGGCCCGTGCCGCCTTGCCGGGCGTCGCACCCTGGACGTCCAGCGCGATGCGGCGCGGCCCATCGAGCACAAGCGTGCTCGCGGCGGTGACGCTGCCATCGAACTTCACGCGGATTTCGCTGCCGTCGACCGTAATCGAGGTGATGGTCGCAGCCTCGGCGCGGGGCATGACGGCGAGCAGCACAATGATCGTCGCTGCCGCCAGCAGCGCGGCATGAAGCCGCCCAACGCATGCCAGTGCGTTCAAAAGCATCGTCCGCCGGATATCCGTTGCCGCCCTCGGAAGGCCGCCCCTTAGCCTAGAATGGCGGTTATCGTAAACAATGGTGGTAAACGCAGGATTAATCGCAGCGCCGGCGCACTTCATGGGCTGCGAATTGTGCACCTGTTGCCCCCGCGCACCGCCGATGCTAGCTAGCGGACTGGCAGCGGCGATCCCATATCGCCGGCGGCCATATTCCGCCTTCGCAAGAGGGCGGCCATTCAGGTTGACGCTGCATGATGCATTTCGAATCCACGCCGTATCGCCGCCGAAAGGCCGGCTTTGCCGCGGCGTGGACCAAAGTTCCGGCGCACAGCGCCGGGCATGCGCCGGCAGCAGAGGCATTCATCCTTAACCACGCACAGTCACGCCACCGGCTCGGGATCGCACCGGGGTGTCGGCAGCATTTTGATCGCGCGCTGCAGGCCGTTGCATACGGGCCGCGGCGCGCCCGGAGATTATTGAATGACAACGCGCATGCTGATCGACGCGCGCCACCGGGAAGAAACCCGGGTGGCCGTCGTCCAGGGTAACCGAATCGAGGAGTTTGATTTCGAGTCCGCCGAGCGGAAACAGCTCAAGGGCAATATCTATCTGGCCAAGGTGACCCGCGTCGAACCGTCGCTCCAGGCGGCGTTCGTCGATTATGGTGGCAACCGCCACGGGTTCCTCGCTTTCAGCGAAATCCATCCCGACTATTACCAGATCCCCAAGGAAGACCGCGAAGCACTGCTGCGCGAAGAGGCCGAGCACGCTGCCGAGGAAGAGGCGCTGCGCGCCGCCGACGAGGATCATGACGACGAGGATGGCTACGGTGCCGAAGGCCATGAGGGCGACGAACACGCCCATGCCGATGGCGAGGATGTGCCGCCGCCGGCGCCGAGCTCCAGCGGCTCGTCGGGTGATGAGAACGCCGTCGAGGCGCTGCGCAAGCGCCGCATGGCGCTGCGCCGCCGCTACAAGATTCAGGACGTCATCCGTCGCCGCCAGGTGCTGCTCGTCCAGGTCGTGAAGGAAGAGCGTGGCAACAAGGGCGCCGCGCTGACCACCTATCTCAGCCTTGCCGGGCGCTATTGCGTGCTGATGCCCAACACGTCTCATGGCGGCGGCATCAGCCGGAAGATCAGCAACGCGGCGGATCGCAAGCGGCTGAAGTCGATCATGGCGGAGATGAGCCTGCCGCCATCGATGGGCTGCATCGTCCGCACCGCGGGCCTCCAGCGCACCAAGACCGAGATCAAGCGCGACTTCGACTATCTCGCTCGCTTGTGGGACGGGATTCGCGAGAGCACGCTGAATTCGGCGGCGCCGGCGCTGATCTATGGCGACAGCGACCTGATCAAGCGCGCGATCCGCGACATCTACAACCGCGAGATCGACGAGGTGATCGTCGAGGGCGAGGATGGCTATCGCGCCGCCAAGGACTTCATGAAGCTGCTGATGCCCAGCCATGCCAAGCGCGTGCAGGCCTATGTGGATGCGGTGCCGCTGTTCCAGCGCTTCGGCGTCGAGGATCAGCTCAACCAGATGTATTCGCCGCTCGTGCAGCTCAAGTCGGGCGGCTATCTGGTGATCAACCCCACCGAGGCGCTGGTTTCGATCGACATCAACTCGGGCCGCTCGACGCGTGAGCACGGCATCGAGCAGACCGCGGTCGCCACCAACCTCGAAGCCGCGCACGAGATCGCCCGCCAGTTGCGCCTGCGCGACATGGCCGGTCTCGTCGTGATCGACTTCATCGACATGGAGAATGGTTCCAACGTCCGGAAGGTCGAAAAGGCGATGAAGGCGGCGCTCGCGAACGATCGCGCGCGCATCCAGGTCGGCCGGATCAGCTCGTTCGGGCTGATGGAGATGAGCCGCCAGCGCCTGCGCACGGGCGTGCTCGAAGCCTCGACCCGCCAGTGCCCGCATTGCGAGGGCACTGGCCTCGTCCGCACCGCCTCGTCGGCGGCGCTTTCGGCGCTGCGCATGCTCGAAGACGAAGCGGCGCGCGGTCGTGGCTCGCGCCTCACCCTGCGCGCATCGCAGGAAGCGGCGGTTTATGTGCTCAACCGCAAGCGCGGGGAACTGGCCGAGATCGAGGATCGCTATGGCGTGTCGATCGACATCCTGCCCGACGGTGAATCGGAAGGCGCGCGGATGAGCGTGGAAGCCAGCGGCCCGCCGCCGGCCTATGCGCCGCGCTTCGAGGCGCCGGTGCGTGAGCCCGAGCCCGAGGACGACTTCGTCGAGGAGATCGAGGAAGAGGAAGAAGAGGAACTGGTCGAGGCCGAGGAAGAAGCGCCGCGCGAACAGGTGCGTCGTGACGATGAGGGTGAGCGCGGCGAAGGCCGTCGCCGTCGCCGCCGTCGCCGCCGTGGTCGCGGTGGTCGCGAGGAGCAGTCCTCGGCTGCATCGTCGGACGACGCCGCCGAGGCCGGTGACGAGGGTGTCGACGAGTCCGCGGATGAGGCCGTCGAGACCGCCGAGGCTCCGGCCGAGGTCGCAGCGGACGCCGCCGAGGCTGGCGAGCGCGGCGAGGATGAGGATGGCCGCCGTCGTCGTGGTCGTCGCGGTCGCCGTGGCGGTCGTCGCCGGCGCGAAAATGGCCATGCCGAGGATGGCGCCGAGCCTGCCGAAGCAGCCGAAGCGCCTGCCGAGGACATGGTCGAGGTCGTGGCCGAGCCGGTGAACGAGGTTGCGGAGCCGGTGGTCGAGGCCCCGGTGCCGGTGGCCGAAGAGGCGCCCCAGCCCGAGGCCAAGCCGAAGCGCAAGCGCCGGACCAAGGCGGAGATCGCCGCGGCCGAGGCGGCTGCTGCGGAAGCCGCCGCTGCCGAAGCCACGCCCGCCCCGGTCGAGGTGGTGGACGCGCCGGCCAAGCCCAAGCGTACTCGCCGCAAGGCCGCTGCCGCCGCCGAAGCGGCCGCACCCGCCGAGGCGGAGCCGGTGGCTGCCGAGGCCGCTGCGGAGAAGCCGAAGCGCAAGCGCGCGCCGCGCAAGAAGGCGGAAGTCGCTGTCGAGGCGGTCGCGGCCGAGCCTGCCGTCGAGGCGGATCCGGTAGCGGAACCCGCCGCCGAAGTGCCGGCCGAAGCCGAAGCTGATCCGGCACCGACCGCGCGTCGCGGCTGGTGGCAGCGCACCTTCGGGGGCGAGGCCTGATCGACAAGGTCCATCTGCCCGGTCGGCCTTGTGCCGGCCGGGCAGCGACTTCAGGCGTCATTCAGGCGGGCATCGGGAAGAGGCGGAGATGAACGGCGCAAGCGAGCCCCGAAGTGATCGGCACAGCCGTTCGGTGCTGATGCGCCTCGTGACCGCGCTGGTGCTGTGCTTCGCGCTTTTCGCGCGCCCCGCCGCTGCGCAATCGATCCTGCGCGATGCCGAGACCGAGGCGCTGCTCGACGACATGTCGCGGCCGCTCATCGCCGCTGCCGGGCTCGATCCCCGCAACGTCAAGGTCGTCGTCATCAACGACAAGGAAATCAACGCCTTCGTCGCCGGCGGCCAGATCGTCTATATCCACAGCGGGCTGATCGCCGCTGCCGACAACACCAATGAGGTCCAGGGCGTCATCGCCCACGAACTCGGCCACGTCGCCGGCGGCCATGTCGTGCGCTTTTCCGAGGGCGCGAAGGCGGCGACGGGCATCAGCATTGTCAGCCTGCTGCTGGGCGCCGCGGCGATCGCGGCGGGCGCCGGCGAGGCCGGGATGGGCATTCTTTCCGCGGGCCAGCAGGCGGCAATGGGCAAGTTCCTGGCCTTCACCCGCACGCAGGAATCGAGCGCGGACCAGGCCGGCGCTTCCTACCTCATGAAGGCCGGGATCAGCGGCCAGGGCTCGATCGCCTTTTTCAAGAAGCTGCAGAATCTGGAATTCCGCCTCGGCATCCCTCAGGAAGACAGCTACGCCCGCACTCACCCGCTGAGCGGCGAGCGCGTATCGATCCTTGAGGCCCAGTATCGCGCCGATCCGGCGTGGAACACCAAGACCGCTCCCGAACTTGAGGCGCGGTTCCAGCGGGTGAAAGCGAAGCTGGTGGGCTTCGTCAGCGAGCCGGCGACGACGCTGCGGCTCTATCCCGAAGGCAATAACGGCGAACCGTCGCGCTATGCGCGGGCCTATGCGTGGCACAAGTCGGCCTATCCGGACAAGGCGCAGGCCGAGGTCTCGGCGCTGCTCGCGATACGCCCGCACGATCCCTATTATCTTGAGCTGGAAGGGCAGATCCTGCTCGAATCCGGCAAGCCCGGCGAGGCGCTGGGGCCGCTGCGTGAGGCGACGCAGCGCACCGGCAACGCGCCGCTGATCGCCGCGCTGTTTGGCCATGCGCTGATCGCGACCGAGGACCCCGCGAATTTCGCCGAGGCACGCCGCGTGCTGCGCGCGGCGGTGGCGCGCGACAACGACAATCCCTTCGCCTGGTATCAGCTTGGCGTCGTCTATGAGCGTGAGGGGGATCGGCCGCGTGCGGCGCTGGCAACCGCCGAGCGCTACAACATGATGGGCCAGGCCCGCCTGGCGCTCACCAGCGCGCAGATGGCAATGAGCGGGATCCCCGAGGGCTCGTCGGACTGGCTCCGCGCGCAGGATATCGCGATGGTCTCGCAGGCGCAGGTCGAACAGGAGAAACGCAGACGATGAACGCCCCGGCAACGGAGCGACGCGGTATCGGCCGATGGCTGGTGCCGCTGGTGGCGGGCGTGCTGGGCGGTGCGGTTGGCGCTGGCGGCGTCGTGCTGGCCGGTGGTGGTGCCGACAAGCCGAAGGTCGAGGCGATCGTGCGCGATTATGTGCTCGCCAACCCCGAACTGCTGCCCGAGGCGATGGAGCGGCTACGCGACAAGCAGAACGCCGCCGCCGTCGCGCAGAGCGGCAACCAACTCACCAAGCCGTTCGGCGGTGCGTGGATGGGCGCGGCGAACGCCGATGTCGTGCTCGTCGAGTTCACCGACTATAATTGCGGCTATTGCCGAGCCAGCCTGCCGGTGGTGGAGCGGCTGGTGGCCGAAGACCCCAAGCTCAAGGTCGTGTTCCGCGAGCTGCCGATCCTGAGCGAGGATAGCCTGACCGCGGCGCGCGCCGCGCTGGCTGCCGCGAAACAGGGCCAGGGCAAGTATGCGGCGTTCCACAATGCGCTGTTTTCAGGCGGCCCCGTCTCGCCCGCCAGCCTTGCCGAGGCGCAGCGCCGGGCAGGGCTGGACGTCTCGGCCGCGACCGCTGCCGCCACCGCCGATGATGTGACCGCCGAGATCCAGGCCAATCACGCGATGTTCGGTCGCATCGGCGGCACTGGCACGCCAAGCTGGGTGGTGGGCGACCAGATCCTCAGCGGCGCCGTCGGCTATGACGCGTTGAAGGCGGCGATCGCCAACGCGCGCAAACCGAAGGGCTGATTGCCAGGAGGGTTCGGGCCGGGGAGAGGCGCTTCCGGCCAGTCATGCGGTTCGTGTAGCGTTTCCAGTTCAACGGAGGCGATGATGACCAGAGCGCTGCCTGCCCTGACCCTGCTTATCGGCCTCGCTGCACCAGTGGCCCTGCCTGCGCAGATGCCGGCGGACCAGTTCCCCGCCGACATGCCGACGCAGGTCCAGGCGCGCATCGGCGATCTCGATGCGCGCTGCCGCGCGGCCGGCGGCCGCCCCAATCCGCGGCCCTATCTGTTCATCCATGACTATAGCGGCGACGGCGTGCCCGATTATCTGCTGAGCGAAGGGCGCTATGGCTGCACCGGGCAAGAGGGCGTGTTCCGCGTGGTCGGCGCGTCGGTGGTCGAGATCTTCGTGACCGAGGCGGACGGCAGCGCGTTCAGCGCCTGGCGCAGCATCGTCGCCGGCTATCGCCTCGTCCAGCACAAGCCGCTGCTGGTGCAGGTGGTGAAGGTGGGGCGGGAATGCGGGCCGAGCCCGCTGTGCGGCTATCAGTTGCGTTACGACGCGGAGGGCCGGAAGTTCGACGCGATCCCGGTCAGCCCTGCGCAGGCCGGCGCTATCGCACCCGGATGATGCGCGGCGGGATCGGATAGTCGGCCGCGGCCGCGGGCGCGGCGCGGCTGTCGATGCGCCACAGGCTGCTGCTGCCCTGGCGCCAGATTTCGGTCATGCCTTCCATCAGCCGCGGGTCGTGCCGGCGCGGCGCGATCAGCCAGACATAGTCGAAGCGTTCGCGCGGCAGGTGCGCGAGCGAGCGGTTGAGCGGCCACCACACCTCACCGCGGCAGCGCGGGCCGGTGACGATCTGCGACGGGTCACGCGAATAGCGCCATCCGGTGGGGAAATGGGTGCGGACGAGCTGCGCGCCGGCGGCCACCCACTGGTCGTTCGAAAAAGCCTCCCGCCGCACGATCGCCAGCCCCGGCATATGCTCCAAGCGGTGCATCATCCACGGCGTCACGCAATCCTTGCCGACATAGGACATCATGCGCGCGCCGCGCGGCACATGATCCAGGGCGGCGAGCTCGCGATCATAGGCGCGGTCGAACAGCCAGAAGCTGGCGGTGTTGGCGCCCAGCCGCAGCACCATGAAAAGCGCCGCGACCAGAGCGACGCTGTGCCGGAACTTGAGGTCGGTTTCGGGGCGCGGCCGGATTGCGAGCAGCGCGGTGGCGACCATGAACGGCGCCAGCCGCATGTCGGCATAGGCGGATCCGAACACGATGCGCGGCAGGATGATGAACACCGCGAGCAGGAACAGCGTGGAGATGGCGAGGTTGCGCGAGAAGGTCAGGCGCTTGTCGCGCAGCGCCTCCAGCATGACGATGATCAGCACTGCCAGCGACAGCATGTCGACGATCCGCCAGCGATCGCGGAGCACCATCGCGAACCAGGAAAGCTTGGCCTGCCAATCGAACCAGTCGCCGGTCTGCGCGCTCGGATCCTGCCCGCGCCACACCAGCATCAGCACCATCGGCGGGGTGAGCGGCAGGCAGTGCAGGCCGGCGATGATGCCCGCGCGGAAGAACGTGTTGCCGCGATCCATCGCGCGGACGAGCTCGACCGAGAAGACGAGCACCCCCAAAGTGCCCCAGCCGAATGCGTGGGTGACCCAGATCGCGCAGGAAATCGGCACGAAGATCGCCGCGCGCAACGTCACATGGCCCGTCCGCCCCATTCGCAGCCACAGCCCGAACGCGACGAAGGCGAGCGCCATCGACAGCGCGAAATTCACGAAGCCGAAGATGAAGGGGAAGTTGAACGCGAGCGGCAGCGCGAACATCGTTGTCGGCGGCACGCGGCCGTGCACCTCGCGCGCCACCCACAGGAAGCCCGCCACCGTCAGCGGCGGGATCGTCATCACGATCAGCTTGACCGAAGGCTCCAGCCCCAGCCCAAGCCAGTGCAGCGGCTCGATCAGCAGGTCGACGCCGAGATTGCCGATCACCGCCCAGTCGAAACTGTACCATTGCCGCAGGAAGGGTGAGGTCGCGAGGTCGAGCTGGACGCGATAGCGGCCCATATGGCCCGGCAGGTCCACCATCGGCGGAATATCCGGCCACAGCAGCGGCACGAAAGCGATCAGCGTCAGCAGGACCATGGTGGTCCGGCGTTCCCACCACGGGGTGTTGCTGTCTTCGCTGCGCATCCGCGCTCCTCTATCGACGGCAGCAGCCACGGGAAAGACCCGTAATGATCCGTGGCCGCGCAGATCGGCGCACAGGAGCCGTCATTCGTTCCACGCCGCGCGCAGCGCGATGACGAAGATCAGGGTCGCCAGCAGCAGCAGCGCGCCCGGCCCGTAGATCACCGCGATCCACAGCGGCACGAACAGCACGCTGGCCATCTGGCTGCGGCGCAGCGCGGGGGCGGAAACCAGCAAATGCTGGGCGACGACCGCCATCGCCGATGCGGCCAGCGGCAGACCGTCCGGAAGATGACTGCTTACCTCGGGCAGCCAGACCGTCGCGAGCGCGAGTGGAATCAGGGTCAGCGCGATCCGCCCGATGCGGCGCTGCCGGCGCGTCCACTGCGCCAGCCACAGTTCCGCCCGGTCCTGCAGGAAGATCGCCGCCACTCCCAGCACACCGGCGGGCAGCGCGATCTGCAGCCAGTGCGTCCAATCCAGCCCCGCCAGGCCGCGCCAGAGCAGGATCGTGCCGATCAGCAGCAGGCCGTGGCGGTGCAGCGAGGTGAGCAGGGATTGCGGCGGTTGCGCGTAGGCGGGCGCGGGGCCGGCGGTGAAGACGAAGGCGAGGATCGCGGCAGCCGCGAACAACAGCACCGAGACCGTCGAAGGCGGCGCGAGCGCGCCCAGCGGTAACAGCAGGAACAACAAGGCCAGCGCAAGCGGCACCGAGGGAATTTGCGGCTGCGCTGCGCGGCGCCGATAGCCGAGGCCGGCCAGCACGATCGCGGCCGCGACCGGCGGATATGTCCACAGGAAGGCACGTTGTCCTTGCTGCATCGTCGCCATGATCGCCGCAGCGATCGCGGGGACCACCACCAGCAGCCAACCGGCAATCGCCTTCAGCCGCCGCCATTCGTCGTCGCGCGCCTGCCACCAGGCCAACGCCCGGGGATCCAGATCATGTTCGAGCACCGGATGATCTGCGCGGATGCGGTCCAGCAAGGTGGCGATCCGGAACCGGTCGCTGGCGACCATCGGCCAGAAGCGACTGGGCGCAGCCCGGCCGGTCAGCAGCGCCCACGCCCGGCGCGGCCCCGCCGCGTGGAGCAGGATGGTGTCGCGATAATGCGCAGCGCGCGCCCGCTCGACGACCTGCGCGACCGGCATGTTCTGCCGGTACGTCGCGGCCTCGCGATGCCAGCCGAAATGGCGAGCGATCGGGACCAGCACCGGATCGGATCGCGGCGTGCTCTCCAGCAGCAGGTGGCACAGCCAGCGCTCGGCCTCATCGACCCGATCGAGCGGTGCAGCGTCGACCGCGGCGAGCACGGCCTCGGCGCTTTGGGTCAGTTCGGCCGACGTCGCGTCCTCGTCGCCGAGTCGGGCATGGAGCGCGCGGATCGATTCTTCGAGTGGATCGGGATCGTCGGAAACCGGTGGCTGCCAGGGCTCCGTCTGCCAATCCTCATCGTCCGGCCAATAATCCTCCTCGTCCTCGGCCTCCTCCTCGACGTCATCGATCGCGACGGCGGGAGATGCAGGGGTGGTCAGGGCCGTGGGCGACGCCATCGGCAAGTCGATCGCGGCGGCATCGTTGTACCCGCCGTCGTCATCGCGCGCCTCCGCCGAGTCCTCCTCGTTTTCCTCGTCTTCCTCGGGATCGGCGGCGGCATAGGGCGCCAGTGCCAGCGCCTGCTCATAGGCCCCGCGCAGCGCGAGGAAAGCATCGGGATCGGCTTCGGGGTCGATCGCCTTGAGTTCGGTGGCATAGGCGCGGCGGATCGCGCGTGTATCCGGCGTCCGTCCGATGCCCAGCCGGTCCCAGGGCCAGCCGGGGCGGCTCACAAGTAGCGCTCACCCTCGATTTCATCGAGCAGCGTCTCGAGATTGCCGCGCGCCTCCTCGATCGCGCGCGGTTCCTGCGCGTCGAGCACCGAAAGGAAGTGGGTGATGACCTTGCCGATATAGTCGCGCCGTTCGCCCAGCAGCGATTCATAGCAGCGGCCGGCGCGTGCGAGCGCGGCGGCGTTGCGATCCTCCTCGCGCGGGTGGAGCTTGAGCGCGGCAAGCGCCTTGCGCCGACCCTCGATGTCGCGGTCGGCGGCGGCATCTTCCTCGTCGCAGATCACGAGCTGGCGGGTGGTGCCGGTCTGCGGCACGGTGACGTCCACCTCCAGCAGCCCCGACGCGTCGTAGCTGAAGCGGCATTCGATCGCGACGGTGCCCGCGGGGCCACGCGGCACCGGCACGCTGACCTTGCCGAGATGGACATTGGCCGAAACGTCGCGCGCCTCGCCCTGATAGACGTTGAACAGCACCTCGCGCTGGTTGTCCTGCATCGTCGAGAATATGTTGACCCGGCTGGCCGGCAGCACCGTGTTGCGCTCGATGATGGGTGAAAAGATGCCGGTGCGGACATTGCCCTTGAAGTCGCGCTCGGCGGTGTCGACGCCCAATGTGAAGGGGCAGACGTCGGTCAGCCGGATCTCCTTCAGCGCCGCGTCGCGGGACTTGAGCCCGGCCTGCACCGCAGCACCCAGCGCCACCGCATGGTCGGGGTGGAGCGTGGTGTTGGGGAAACGGCCGAACATGCGCGTGACCGCACGGCGCACCACCGGCATGCGGGTGGCGCCGCCGACCATGATGATCTCGCTGAGCCCGTCGACCTTGATGTTGCTGTCGCGCAGCGAGCGCAGCACGGGTTCGCGCAGCCGCGCGATCAGTGGTTCGCAGCGTTGCTCGAACTCGTCGGCATCGACCTCCGCTTCGAAGGCCTCACCCTTCCAGATCAGGCTGAACGGCGCGGTCTGTCGGTCGGTCAACGCACGGCGGGTGCGCTCGGCGGCGGCGCGCATTAATTCCGCGACGGCGGGGTCGTTGGGATCGCTCAGCCTGCCCTTGGGATCGATCTTCTCGCGCACGAGCTGGACCATCAGATGGTTGAAATCCTCGCCGCCCAGCCGGTTGTCGCCGGCCGACGCGCGCACCTCGATGATGCCGTCGAAAATCTCGACGATCGAGACGTCGAAGGTGCCACCGCCGAGGTCGAAGACGAGGAAGGGGGCGCCGTCGTCACGCTCATGGATGCCATAGGCGAGCGCGGCGGCCGTCGGCTCGTTGATCAGCCGTTCGACATTGAGCCCGGCCAACTGCCCGGCGCGGCGCGTGGCCTTGCGCTGACGATCGTTGAAATAGGCCGGCACGGTGATCACCGCCTGGTCCACCGTCTCGCCGGTGAACGCCTCGGCATCCGCCTTGATATTGCGCAGCACCAGCGCGGACAGTTCCTCCGGCGAGAAATCGCGCCGGCCGATGCGCACCGGCTGGTGGGTGCCCATCAGCCGCTTGAACACGGTGCCGGTCAGCTTGGGATGGGTCGGCTGGCGATCGCGCGCGGCCATGCCGACCAGCACCTCGCCGTCGTCGGTCAGCCCGACCGCGGACGGCGTCAGCAGATCACCCAGGCTGTTGGGAATCAGCACCGACTGGCCGTCGCGCCAGATCGCGGCGGCACTGTTGGTCGTCCCCAGATCGATGCCGATGATCATCCCACGCCTCCCACAGAGCGGCTTCTCATAAGGCGAAATTCGAATGAAGGAAGCGGCTTGCGCCCTGGTTCAGGCGAAAGGATCGACGCGCGCCGTGGCATAGCGCGCCATCGCCATCGTGGTCAGCTGCGCGTTGACGCGGATGCAGCTCGGGAACACGCTGGCATCGGTGACGAGCACGTTGGCGGTGCCGTGGACGCGGCAATCGAGATCGACCACGCCCTTCTTCGGATCCTTGTTCATGCAATTGCCGCCATGCGGGTGGGAGCTGGACAAGGTGACGTCGTCCGCCTCGCGGATGCGATCCTTGAGGAAGGCCTCGACATTCATCCCCGGATAGAGCGTGTCGCCGCGGGCGAGCGCGGGATAGACCTCGATCGCACCATTTTTGAAATGCACGTCGATCAGCGCGGCGAGCGCGCGGCGCAGCAGCGGCAATTCCACCTGCGGCGAGAGCTTGAACTCCAGCTTGCCACCTTCCAGCCGGCCGCGCCGGTCCGCCGGGAACAGCACGCCGGCAGAAGCCAGCCGGTTGTAGTTGAGCATGCGGCGGTGATGCTCGGGGCCCCAGCCCGGCATCAACGTCGACATGCTCATCGGCGGTTGGAAATGTGATTCGATCAGGAAGTCGCCGCGGTCGACATAGGTCGCCATCTGGTCTTCATCCCACGCATTGACCTGATGGCCGGGGGGCATCAGCCCCACCACCGGGCAGGCGATGTTGAGCGAGATGTCACGCCCGGTATTCTCCACCCCGCTGTCTTCGAGCAGGCGGCTGGACGCCATCGTGCCCGCGGCGACGACAACGCCGGTGGTTGCGGCGATCCGGCAGGTCGATCCGTCTTCCAGCTCGACCTCGACGCCCGTCGCGACCTTGCGGCCATCGCCATCCTCGCTGTCGCGCCACAGGATGCGCTTGACGGTCGCCTCGGCCAGGATGCGCGCGCCGGCCTTGCGGGCATCGAGCAGGTAGGACTGCGCCATGCCATGCTTGCGGCCATAGGGGCAGCCGGTGTTGCAATAGCCGCAATAGGCACAGTGCGCGCCGGCGGAGGCGGGGCCGTAATTCTTCTTGAACCAGCGCGTGATCGCCGCCTGGTCCCTGGGATCGCCGGTGGCTGCGGCGTGGCGCTTCCAGCCGTTCAGCAGATGCGGGCCGTTGTTCCGGCCGCTGCGATGCTCGATCTCGCCGATCTCCAGCCGTTTCTCGATCGAGTCATAGGCGGCGTTGAACGCCGCCTCGTCCACCGGCGCACCGATCGATTCCCAGTCGAGGAACACGTCGCGCGCCTGCGGGTGGGTCAGCCCCGGCTCCTTCATGCGCAGCGCGATGCCGTTGTTGATCACCGTCGATCCACCGACGCAGCGACCCTGGAAGATGATGAAATCATTGTCCTTGCTGGTCTGCAGCGCGCCGTTGACGAACAATTTGGCGGTCATCCGCCGTTCTTCATGGGTGATCCGCGTCGAGGGATAATGCTGGCCCGCCTCGATCACGAGCACGTCATGGCCCCATTTCTTCGCCAGCGTCGCCGCCGCCACCGCGCCACCCGCGCCCGAGCCGACCACGATCACGCCGACGCTCGCCGGCACCGCGCCATGGCCGATGAAATCCTTGTGGGTCAGTTCGCGGCCGGCGGAGAAGGTGATCGGCACCTCCGTCTCGGAATCGCGGGTGCGGAACTTGGGCAGCGTATAGCCGATCTGCTTCAGCACCGGGTTGTGAAGATTGTCATCCTCGGTGGTGCCTTCCCAATGGCCGTAATAGCCGGCGTAGATCACGCCGCGGGTGCGGGCGAGATCCTGCAGCAGGTCGATCTGCGACTTCGCCAGCCGCTCCTCGATCACGTCCATCCGCTCACGCGGGGATTTGGCAAGAAAGAAGGGGCCGCCGAGCGCGGCGGCGAGGGCATAGATCGACAGGCCGATCGTGTCGCGCGCGCTGCCGTCGATCAATTGGAACTGCTGCTGGATGTTGTCCACGACCTGCTCGGCCGGGATCGCCATCACCTGATCGGCGAAGAACGCCTCGGCGATGGCAAGCAGCATCGTTTCCTGAAACGCGTTGAACGGCCTGCCCATCCTTACCCCCTGTCACGGCCCCTGGCTGGCGGGTGCCGCGTGCGCGAATTCTAGCGGATCATGGCGGCGGCTGGAATGCTCCACCGCCTTGCGGGCGTAGTTACGCGGGGGCGAGGGGAGGGGATGCGGGCATGGCCCCTCCCCTGAAGGGGAGGGGTAAGGCTTCGCCTACTTCTTCAACGCGTCCGCCAGACCGGGCGTGAATTCCGCGCCGTGCGGCACCTGCGCTGTCGAGGCCTTCACCGTGCCCCCAATCGGCTCGGCGCGGCCGCCCAGGCATTTGCCGAGGAAGCTCTCCGCCACTGCGTTGAAGGCGATGTTGTTTTCCGGGCGGTGGAAACCATGGCCTTCGTCCGGAAACAGCACGTAGGTGACGGGGATGTTCTTGGCGCGCATCGCCGCCACGATCTGGTCGCTTTCCGCCTGGTTAACGCGCGGATCATTGGCGCCTTGGCCGATCAGCAGCGGTTTCACGATCTTGTCCGCCTTGTAGAGCGGCGAGCGGTCCTTGAGCAGCGCCAGCCCTTCCGGCGTGTTGGGGTCGCCCATGCGCTGGTAGAATTGCTGGATGCCTGCGGTCCAGTAGGGCGGGATCGTCTTGAGCAAGGTTTCCAGGTTGGATGGGCCGACGATGTCGACGCCGCAGGCGAAGGTATCCGGCGTGAAGGTGAGGCCGGCGAGCGTGGCGTAGCCGCCATAGCTGCCGCCCATGATCGCGACCTTGTCCTTCGCGGTGATGCCGCCCTTCACCGCCCAATCGACCGCGTCGATCAGGTCGTCATGCATCTTCTTGCCCCACTGGAGGTCACCCGCGGAGATGAATTTCTTCCCGAAGCCAGTGGAGCCGCGATAATTGACCGAGAGCACCGCATAGCCCCGGTTCGCCAGCCATTGGTGATAGGGGTTGTAGCCATAGCTGTCGCGCGCCCACGGTCCGCCATGGACGAGCAGCACCAGCGGCGTCGGGCTGTCCGGCTTGCCGTCGCCATTGGCGTCGCTGCCCGGCGGCAGGCTGAGATAGCCGGTCATCGTCAGCCCGTCGCGCGTGCCGATCTCGACGCCTTTCATCGGCACCAGCGGCGCGCCTTCCAGTTCGGGCCAGGTGACGTAGAGCTTCTCCAGCGCCTTGGCGCCGCGCTTGTAGAGATAGGCAGTCGGCGGGCCGGTGACGGGATCGTTGTAGATCGTCCAGACGCTGTCGTCGTCGGTGCGCGAGGTGATGCTGACATCACCCTTCAACTGCGCCTTGAGGAAGGCGATGTCGGCGCCGATCGCGGGATCGACCGCGGTCCAGTCCGTCGTCAGATATTCGACCGAATAGGCCTCGACCACGCCGGTCCGCGGGTTGGTGAGGGTGCCGCCGATATCCGCCTTCGAATTTTCCGCGACGATCTTCGTCGTGCCGCTGGCGACATCCTGCGCGACCAGCGCGGCGGTGTCGCGGTTGCGGCTGTCGAGCCAGTAGAGCGTCTTGCCGTCCGCGGTGTAGCCGGCGGGCTGAGTGGTCAGCGAATCCTCGAGCGTCGTCGAGGAAAAGGGCTTGTCCTCCGCCTTATTGTTGGCGACGCGGAAGAAGTCGTAGCCGCCCGCCTCGTTGGGGCGCAGCGCCATGCGGACGGTGAGCGTGTCGTCTGCCAGGAAGCCGGCGAACCCGTCGCCGCGCATCAGCTCGGTCAGCTTGCCGGTCTTGAGGTCGAGCAGGTGGACGTCATGCCAGCGCGCGTCGCGATTGTTGAGGCCGATCAGGATCTTGTCCTTGATCGCCTTGGAGGTGCCGACGACCTGCACGCGCGTTTTTTCGAACGGCGTCAGCAGGCTCTCCTTCCCGCTCGCGACATCGACACCGTAGAGCAGGAAATTCTCGTCGCCGCCCTTGTCCTGCACATACATCACCATGCGCGAATCGCCGGACCAGTAATGCTGGCTGATCGGGCGCTGCTTCTCGGCGGTGTAGGGCTTCGCCTTCGACACATCGTTCGCCGGCGCGATCCAGATGTTCATCACGCCATCGCGCGGGGCCAGCCAGGACAGATATTTGCCATCGGGGCTGACGCGCAACTGGGCGCGGCTGGGATTGCCGAACAGCTTGGCGCGCTCGATGAGCGGCGCGGCGGGTGCGGCGGAAAGGGGCGGTGCGGTGAAGCTCGTTGCTGCCATGAGCACAGCCGATAATATGATTTTCCGGATCATGTGCGGTCTATCCTCCCGTTTCGTCGACGCTATTACGCGCCCTGTCGCACGGCAAGGAAAGCCAGCCGGACCGGATCAGATCACCGGCGTCTTATAATGGTGCCAGGTGAAGACCGCGGCGGCGCCGCGATGCGGGCGCCACGCTTCGGCGATCGCGCGGGTCGCCTTCTCGTCCGGGCGAGCGTCGAGGCCCATGATCCGGCCGGTCTCGATCTGCACCGCGAGATCGCCCGCCGGCCAGATGTCCGTCCGCCCTTCCGCGAACAGCAGATAGACCTCCGCCGACCAGCGGCCGATGCCCTTGATCGCGACGAGTTGCGCGATCGCTGCCTCATCATCCTCGGGCAGTGCGTCGAGATCGAGCGTTCCGCTGACCACGGCTTCCGCGAGACTGCGGGCGTAGCCGGCCTTCTGGCGGGAGAGATGGCCGGCCCGTAGCATGTCATCGGTGGCGCGGACGATGTTGGCGGGATCCTCGACCCCTCCGATTTCCGCGTCGAGCCGGGACCACATCGCGGCCGCCGCCTTGTAGCTGACCTGTTGGCCGACAATGGTGCGCAGCAAGGTGGTATAGCCGCGCGGATTGATCCGCGGTTCGGGATAGCCGACGCGGGCGAGCGCGGCGGCGATTTTTGGCTCGATGCCGGCGAGATGATCGAGCGAGGCTTTCAGTTGCGCGCTGGTCAATCCCATATCGCCCGTCCGATTCTCGCCCTTGCCAAAGCCGGCAGCGCTTGATTTGAGCGAATACAGCCCACATAGCGCGCCTTTGAAATGCGCATAGCAGAACGGAAGGGGAACGCAATGCCGAAGCTGGTCGTGGTCACGCGCGAGGGAACCGAGCAGACCGTGGAGGGGGAAGCTGGCCTCAGCGTGATGGAGGTGATCCGCGATCATGGCTTCGACGAGTTGCTGGCTCTGTGCGGCGGCTGCTGTTCCTGCGCGACCTGCCACATCCACGTCGACCCGGCTTTCGCCGACAAGCTGCCTGCGATGAGCGAGGACGAAAACGACCTGCTCGACAGCTCTGACCACCGCAACGACCAGTCGCGCCTGTCATGCCAGATTCCGTTCGGCGAAGAACTGGACGGCCTGCGCGTGATTATCGCGCCGGAAGACTGATTTCTGCATCGCCCCTCCCATGCCGGGCAGGGGATACGGGCATGGCAGCGCTGGCTGGGCCCATATCCGGCTGGCAATGCCCTTCCGGTATCGACGGGCAGCTTGCTGCGCTTGCTTTCATGCCAACCCCTCCTCGCAAGAGGAGGGGTTTTTGTTTGCCCCCACACGCTTCGCGCATTCAAACTTCGCGGCGACAAACCAAAACTTGAATTGACGCTGTAATTCCCGACTGTCTAACTAGAGATATCGAAACGAGGCGCATTGGCCATGCGCCCGGTCCGTATCCGGATGATGAAGGCCCGCGGCTTTTGATGGGATGCAGCTTGCTCCGCGTGATCAACGGCTAAAGCGCGATGCAGGGCTGCGTGACGCCCGGCTTCGTGATCCCCCGATGATGGAAGGGATGGAATCGAATGCAGTGTCGCGATCTCGACAGGCCTGACAGGGCCGAATGATGCCCGCCGCCTGAAGGCGGCGCGTGCAGACCGGCGGCCGGTGGCCCGGCCTGCCCACGACTGGAAGATCAATCGCGTTCGCGCGGGCGGGAAGCTCGTGCGTCGGCTGGATGCGCGTCTGCGCATCCGGCGGTGGGGAAGCGTGTTCAATACGATGAAACCGATATTATCAGCCTTTACGCTGGGTGGTGCGCTTGCGGCCATCCTCGCGTCGCCCACCTTTGCCGCCGACCCGGCAGCGGAGCCGGCCGCGGTCGCGCCGGCGCCCGATGCGGGTGGCGAAATCGTCGTCACCGCGCGCCGGCGTGACGAGGATGCGCAGGATGTGCCGATCGCGCTGAGCGTGGTCGGCCAGCAGCAACTCGAAGCGACCGGCAATTTCACGCTCGGACAGATCCAGCAACTCGTGCCCAGCCTGCAGGTATTCAGCTTCAACCCACGCAACACCAATGTGAACATCCGTGGCCTCGGTTCCAACGTCGCGCTGACCAATGACGGGCTTGAAAATGGCGTCGGCATCTATATCGACAATGTCTATTACGGCCGGGTCGGCCAGTCGCAGTTCGATCTTGTCGACCTGCAGCAGATCGAGGTTCTGCGTGGCCCGCAGGGTACCTTGTTCGGAAAGAATACGACCGCGGGCGCGATCAACATCACCACGCGCGCGCCAAGCTTCGAGCCGGAATTCTCGGGCGAAGCGAGCCTTGGCGACTATGGCTATCACCAGCTTCGCGGTTCGCTGTCCGCACCGTTGATCGGTGACAGCGTCGCCTTCCGTCTGTCGATCGCCGACACGCATCGCGACGGCTTCCTCACCAACGTCCATGACGACAGCGAGGCGCAGGACTATGACAATTTCACCGCGCGCGGGCAGGTGCTGGTCACGCCCTCCCAGGATGTCGCGATCAGGCTGATCGCCGACTTCTCGCGCCAGCGGCAGCATCATGTGCTGAATGTGCTGGCCGATTATTTCGGCAGCTACGACAATGGCGCTGCGATCCCCAACAACTTCGTCGATCGGGTGGCCCGCGCGGGCTACTCGCCGCTGCCGTTCCGCCCGTTCGACCGGCGGGGCGATTCCGACGGGCATTACCAGGCGAACATGAAGAGCTATGGCGTCTCGGGCCAGCTCGACTGGGATCTGGGCGGCGCCGCGCTGACCTCTGTCTCCGCATATCGCTGGTGGGATTGGGATCCGGCCAATGATGGCGACTCCACCGGTCTTCCGGTCATCACCAAGGCGCAGCAGGCCAATCGCCAGCGCCAGTTCAGCAAGGAGTTGCGGCTTGCCTCCACCGGTGAGCGGACGATCGATTATGTCGTGGGCGCCTATTATTTCTGGCAGATCATCAGGGGCTATGGCGCCACCGCTTATGGATCGGCCGCAGCGAACTGGAACCTGCCGGCAGTGCCGGCGGTGGTCGGCGATGCAGCGCTGAACGGGTTCGAGGCGCAGTCCACGTCAACGCCGGAAACGCGCAGCTATGCGCTGTTCGGGCAGGGCACCTGGAATCTCAGCGAAGCGCTGAAGTTCACCGTCGGCCTGCGCTACACGCATGAGAAGAAGCAGGGGGAGTATCATCAATGGCATGCCGCCGGCCCCGATCTCACGGGGCTGCCGGCAGCGGTCGCGACGGCGGCGGCGGCGATCCGCAACCAGTTCAACCCCGTTACCGACTATGCCACCAGCTTCACCGACGACAGCCTCTCATGGCTCGCCAACCTCTCCTATGCGATGGCGCCGGATGCGCTGGTTTATGCGACCTGGTCTCGCGGCAACAAGTCGGGCGGGCTCAACCTCACCGCGCTGCCGGTCGGTGTCGATCCGGAGGTTCGGCCCGAAAAGGTGGATGCCTATGAGGTCGGCCTCAAGAGCCAGTTCCTCGACCGGCAGGTCACCTTCAATCTTGCCGGCTACTGGTCGGAAATCAGCGACTATCAGACCGCGATCACCGAGCAGGTCGCGAACACCGTCAACTTCCGCCAATATATCGCCAACATCCCGAAGGTGGGTTCGCGCGGTTTCGAGGCCGATCTCGTCTATGCGCCGACCCGGCTGCTGAGTTTCTCGGCATCGGCGGCCTATACCGACGCGACCTATCGCGACTATCGCAACGCCCCGCAGGCACCCGAGAACCTCAACCTCGGTGGCATCCAGGATCTGTCCGGCGCGCGCCTGCCCGGCGTGCCCAAGTTCACCTACAGCCTCGGTGCGGATCTTGGGCAACCGATCGGTCGCGCCGCAGGCAGCGATCTCGAGCTTTATGGCCATGCGGATTTCTCGCACCGCTCGACCTTCAACACATCATCGAGCAATTCCCGCTACGCCGACGTCCCCGGCTATGGCGTGCTCAATGCGCGCATCGGCATCCGTGCCGACGATGCCCGCTGGGATCTCTCGGTCTGGGCCAGGAACCTGACCGACGAGGACTATTTTCAGACGCTCAGCCCCGGCAACACCGGCCTTGTCACCGCGCTGGTCGGTGAGCCGCGGACCTGGGGCGCCACCTTGCGCACCAAGTTGTGAGACCGGCCATGGCGACGCTGCTGCACGATCATCGAGCCGGGACGCGGGCGCGCATCGTCACCTGTCCTGCGCATAGGGCCACAAACGGCTGGCGGCTCGCCGCCTTCTCCTCGCTCGCGATCCCGATCTACGCCGCGCAGATGCCGCTGGGCGTCTATCTGCCGTCGATCTACGCGCAGCATTACGGGCTGCCGCTGGCGACGATCGGGATGATCTTCCTGTTCGAGCGGCTCTGGGGCGCGGCGGCCGATCCGTTGATCGGCATCGTCAGTGATCGCACGCGCAGCCGCTTCGGCCGACGCAAGAGCTGGATCGTCGCTGGTGCCGCGCTTTACGGCCTCGCCGCGATCCCGCTGTTCTTCCCGCCCGCCGGCGTCGCGCCCGTCCACCTCGCGGCGACATTGTTCGTCTTCTATCTGGGCTGGTCGATGATGCAGATCCCCTATCTCGCCTGGGCCGGCGAGATTTCGGGCCAGTATCATGAGCGGACCCGCGTCGCGACGTTCAGCACCGTCGCCGGATCCTCCGCGCTGCTGCTGGCGCTGGTGCTGCCGACCTTGGTCGATCAGTTCCGCCCGCAGGATGCGCCGCTGAAGCTTGCGGTGTTCGGCGGGGTCGTGCTCGCCAGCCTGTTCATCACCTTGCCGCTGACGCTCAACGCCTTCGCAGAAGCGCCGCCGCCAGCCACGCCGCGCGAACGCATTCCTTTCAGCCGCGCGCTCGCGCTGGTGGTGGGGGACCGGTTGCTGCTGCGGGTGATGGGTTCGGACTTCGCGGTCACCTTCGGCCAGCTCGTCCGCAGCACGCTGATCGTGTTCTTCGTCAGCGTCTATATGGGCCGCCCGGAATGGGCGAGCGGGCTGTTCCTGCTGCAATTCGTGTTCGGCATCGCCGCCGGGCCGATCTGGATGCGGATCGGGCTGAGGTTGGGCAAGCATCGCGCGGCGGTGGCCGGCGAACTGGTGCAGGTGGCGATCAATCTCGGGCTGTTGCTGGTTACCCCGGCGCGGTTCGAACTGCTGCTCGCGCTCACCGTCGCGCAAGGGCTGGCGCAGGGATCGGGCAATCTGATGCTGCGCTCGATCGTGGCCGACGTCGCGGACAAGCATCGCCTCGATACCGGCACCGATCGCACCGCCTTGTTCTTCTCAGTGTTCAGCCTCACCAGCAAGGCGGCGATGGCGGCCGCGATCGGCGTCGCCTTGCCGCTGATCGCCTGGCTGGGCTTCGATCCGCAGGGGGGCAACACGCCCATCGCGCTCACCGGGCTGCTCTTCGTCTTCGCGCTGGGCCCCGCGCTTGCTCACGCGCTGTCCGCCTGGCTGATCCACGGCTTTCCGCTCGACGAGGCGGCGCATGCCGAGGTCCGCCGCGCGCTGGCCGAGCGGGGCGATTGAGCCTGCCGAGACCAACTTTCCTTCTTCACCCCCATTACAGCCAAGGAGCTTGCCATGACCGTTCTCACCCATGAATTCGTCAACGCCCGGGAGGCTGAAAGCCCGCTCGACATCGTGCCCGTCGCCGGCCGCATCGGTGCCGAGATCCGCGGCATCGCGTTGTCGGGCGACCTCGACGACCTGACACTCGCCGCGATCCGTGCCGCGCTGGTCCGCCACAAGGTGATCTTCTTCCGCAACCAGACCGCGCTCGACGACGTCGCGCAGGAGGCGTTTGCCGAACGCTTCGGCAAGCCGATTGCGCATCCCACCGTACCGGTGGTGCCGGGCAGCAAATATCTGCTCGAGCTCGATTCGAAGGAGGGTTATGCGGCGTCGAGCTGGCATACCGACGTCACCTTCGTCGATGCCTATCCCGAAGCGTCGATCCTGCGTGCGATCAACATTCCGGCGGCCGGCGGCGACACGCTGTGGGCCAATGGCGTGACGGCCTATCAGGAACTGCCCGAAAGCCTGAAGACCTTGGTCGACGGGCTGTGGGCGGTCCACACCAACCTCTATGACTATGCCGGCACCTTCGGCGCGGATCGCAAGCAGATCGAACAGCATCAGCGCGTGTTCGCGTCGACCGTCTACGAAACCGAGCATCCGGTGGTGCGCGTTCACCCCGAAAGCGGGGAGCGGGCGCTGCTCGTCGGCCATTTCGTGAAAAGCTTCGTCGGCCTCAACGCCGCCGATTCGCAGCGGCTGTTCGGCATTCTGCAGGATCATATCACCAAGCCCGAGAATACGGTGCGCTGGCGCTGGCAGCCGGGCGACGTCGCGATCTGGGACAATCGCGCGACCCAGCACCGCGCGATCGCCGATTTCGGGCTGCAGCGCCGCACGCTGCGCCGCGCCACGGTGGCCGGCGACGTGCCGATCGCGATCGACGGCAGCCGCAGCCGGGTGATCAAACCGGAGCCTGCCGACCTGCTTGCAGCAGCTGAGTAAGCAACGGCCGTCTCCGCAGGGCCGCATCCGAGTCACGCCGGATGCGGCCCATCCCTCTCGTCAAAGGATCCCCGATGCGCTCTGCCCTGATCGCCGCGCTGATGCTGCTGGCCGGCGCGATGCCTGCCGCCGCCCAGGAAAAGCCGCGACCGAACTTCCTCATCATCGTCGCCGACGATCTCGGCTATTCGGATATCGGCGCGTTCGGCGGTGAGATCGACACACCCAATCTCGACGCGCTGGCGACCGAAGGCGTGCGGTTCGGCGGCTTCCACACCGCGCCCACCTGCTCGCCGACGCGATCGATGCTGCTGTCGGGCACGGACAATCACCGCGCCGGGCTCGGCACGATGGCCGAGCTGATCGCGCCCAACCAGAAGGACAGGCCGGGGCACGAAGGCTATTTGCGGCCGGATACCGCGACATTGGCCGAACTGCTCGGCGCCGGCGGTTATCGCACCATGTTCTCGGGAAAGTGGCATCTCGGCATTGCGCCGGGCCAGGATCCACATGATCGTGGTTTTCAGCGCAGCTTCGCGCTGCTGCAGGGCGGTCACAACCATTTCGGCGTCGGCGCTTCCAACGATCCGCTGAAGGGCGCAACCTATACCGAACAGGGCAAGCGCCTGGCCGGCGTACCGCAGGATTTCTACTCTTCGGACTATTTCGCCAGCCGCCTCGTCGAGTTCCTCGCCGAGGCGAAGACCGCGCCCGGCGGTGCCAAACCCTTCTTCGCCTATCTCGCCTTCACCGCGCCCCATTGGCCGCTGCAGGCGCCGAAGGAGGATATCGCAAGGTACAAGGGCCGCTATGACGACGGCTTCGAGGCGCTGCGTGCGCGCCGGCTGAAGCGTCAGGCCGAACTGGGCCTCTACGACCCCGCCCGGCCCGCGCATGCGCCGGTGCTCAAGCATGGCGGATGGGACCAGCTCAGCCCCGAACAGCGCCGTACCGCCGCGCGCGACATGGAGATCTATGCGGCGATGGTCGACCGGCTCGACAAGAATGTCGGCCGCGTGATCGCCGAACTCAAGCGCAGTGGCGACTATGAGAATACGGTGATTCTGTTCCTGGCCGACAATGGCGCGGAGGGGCTCGACATCGCGACTAGCGAGATGGTCGGCATCAACAGGCTCGACGACGGGGCGGACAATAGCTTCGACAATCGTGGTGCCGCGACCTCTTATCTCGGCTACGGCCCGGGCTGGGCGCAGGCGGCGACGGCACCGTCCTGGCTCTACAAGGCCTATGCGACCGAGGGCGGTACGCGCGCGGTTTCCTTCCTCACCCATGGCGGCGGCAAGGCGGGCAGCGTCGATCGCAGCTTCCTGTCGGTGGCGGATGTGGTGCCGACCTTCCTCGAGCTCGCCGGCATTCCCGATCCCGCTGGCCGTTTCCAGGGCCGCGCCGTCCAGCAGATCCGCGGCAAGAGCTGGGTCGCGCATCTCGGCGGCAAGGCGCCTGCGGTCTATGGCGCGAACGATGCCTATGGCGTCGAACTGTTCGGATCGCGCGCGATCCGGCAGGGCGACTGGAAGATCACCGATGTCGGCGACGGCACGTGGAAGCTGTTCAACATCGTCGAGGATCCTGGCGAGACGCGCGACCGGAGTGGGGAGGAGCCCGAGAGGCTGGCGCAGCTCAAAGCTGCTTGGGCCGCCTATGCGAAGGATGTCGGCGTGATCCTGCCGCAGCCGGCTGTCTATCGGCCATGATTCGCCGGCCCGCCGCGCTCGCCGCAGTCTTCCTGCTGACGGGCATGGGCAGCGATGGCGGCCCGTTGGAGGGCGCGAGCGGCAATGGTTGCCCGACGCTGGCCGATGATCAGGTCTGGGTGCCGGGCGGACCTGCGCAGTTCGGCAGCGATCATAGCTACCCGGAAGAGGCGCCGCGCTATGCCGCGGCGGTGAAGGGTTTCTGGATCGACCGGCATGAGGTGACCAACCGGCAATATGCCGCCTTCGTCACCGCGACCGGCCATGTCACTCAGGCGGAAAGGGAGGGTGGATCAGTCGTTTTCGCGCCGCCCGGCGCCGGCGCGCTTCCGGTCGCGCCCAGCCAATGGTGGCGCTACGTGCAAGGCGCGAACTGGCGGCATCCTGAGGGGCCGGAGAGCGACCTTGCCGGGCGTGGTGCGCTGCCGGTCGTCCACATCGCCTTCGACGATGCGCGCGCCTATGCCGCCTGGAAGGGCAGGGCGCTGCCGAGCGAGGAGCAGTTCGAGTTCGCCGCGCGCGCCGGCGGCGAGGAGAGCCCGGACCAGCCCGCGCCCCGCAAGGCGAACACCTGGCAGGGGCGCTTCCCGGCTGAGAATCATGCCGCCGACGGGCATCGCGGGCTGGCCCCGGTCGGCTGCTACGACGCCAATGCGCTGGGCATCAATGACATGATCGGCAATGCCTGGGAATGGACGCAGAGCTGGTATCTGCCCGGCCATGGCGCAACGCCCGAGGTGGGCGGGCCGAACCCCAGCTTCGATCCCGCGCAGCCGGGCGTGCGCGCGCGGGTGATCAAGGGCGGATCCTTCCTCTGCGCGCCGAATTATTGTGCGCGGTATCGCCCGGCGGCGCGGCACGCACAGGCCGAACTGGCGGGCGCATCCCACCTCGGCTTCCGGACGGTGGCGCGCGCGGTGCGATAGGGGGCTGGGCGCTTTAGCGCCGAACCCCCAGCAGCGCCTCCGGCACCGCCGCGTTCGCCGGGCCGACCTTCCACACGATGCGCCGGCCTTTGGGATCGGGTGCCCAGCCATCCTCATTGTTGTTCGCCAGCACTTCGGCGCCGGTGACGATGGTGAACAGGCCGTCGGGCGTGGGGCCGCCCTCTTCCGCCTTGCTGGCCAGGCCCATCATCGCACTCGTCATCGGCCCGCTCGAATTCATGCCACCGAAACCGCCGAAGCCGGGAGCGCGGACGCGGATACGGCCATCGGCCTGGCGCTGCGCCACGACGAAGGGCACGACGCCGGCAGCGCCGGGGATTACCGGCCACACGAAATCGCGGTCGAGCGTGCCCGCAATTGCATAGTCGACCGCGAACACGCCATTGCCCTTGTAGGTCACCTCCCTCCAGCCATTCTGGCCCTTCAGCCGCGCGGCGAAGGCGGCGACCGCCTTCTCGTCGGAAGGATCGAAGCCGAGAGTCTCGCGGAGCACTTCGAACTCACGTGTGTCGGTATCGCGCTCGCCCTGCTGCCGGCTTTCGAGGGCGCGTTTGATGCGCGCCTGTTCTTCGGCGCTGCAGCCCGGCTTGGGCTCGCCGCTTTCCTCGAAACAGGCGCCG
The DNA here is from genome assembly GCF_050433225.1 of Sphingomonas zeicaulis. Lineage (NCBI taxonomy): Bacteria > Pseudomonadati > Pseudomonadota > Alphaproteobacteria > Sphingomonadales > Sphingomonadaceae > Sphingomonas > Sphingomonas zeicaulis. The sequence continues at coordinate 769,411 of NZ_JBNPXQ010000002.1, forward strand.
AAATCGTTCATCAATTCCTTGTCGCCCTGCGAAGGAAAATCGCGCATCGGATCGCGGTAGCCGACGATCACGATCTCTCCCTTGTAGGCGAAAGAGAAGCGGCCATCCTGCGCGACGTCGAGGTCGGCTGCGAATTTGCCCGGCGAGAAGAAGCAGGCGGCAAGCAGCAGCGGCGCCATCAGCACCGCAGCCAGACGTGCCATGCCGGCGAGCGAAGGGACTGACGTCATCGATCCGATCTCCCTCGCCATCACTTCAGCCGCAGCACGGCTTGCGGCGTCACCTTGCTGTCCGGCTTCACCGTCCAGCGCATCATCTTGCCGCGGGCGCCGGCGGGCACCGTCGCGGTGGCGCTGCTCGACACCACGGGTGCTGCGCTGGTCAAGGTGAAGACGCCGTCGGTGGGCACCTTTGGCATGTCGTTACTCTTGCCGAGCGGGCCCGTCGCGGTCAGCGCCGGGCTGATGCCGGGCCCTTGCGGGCCGCCGAAGCCGGGTGCGGAGACCGTCACCGTACCGTCGGCGGCGCGCGCCGCGATCAGCATCGGGAAGGCGGAGGCGCCCGTCTGCGGATAGACCGGCCAGACGAAATCGCGGTCGAGCGTGCCGGACACGACATAGTCCACGTCGAACACGCCCTTGCCCTTGTAGGTGACGGCCTTCCAGCCATCGAGCTTGCGTAGCCGCGCCGCGAACTGCTCGTAGCTCGCCTCGTCTTGCGGGTTGATGCCCAGCATCTCGGCCATCATCGGCGCCTGGCCGCTCATGCTGCGCTTGCGCTGCTCCTCGGCCTCGGCCTGCTTCTCGGTGCGTTCCTCCGGCGTGCAGGGGCGCTCCTTCCAGCTCTCCTCCTCCGCGCCGGGCTTGTCGAGGTCGATCGTTTCGCCGGGCTTCGGGCCGCTGCAGACCGGCTCCTTCTCCGGCTCCCACGCCTCATGCCCGGCAAAGATGATCTCGCCCTTGTAGCGGAAGTCGAATGCGCCATCCGCGCCGACATTCATGTCCGATGCGAATTTGCCCGGCAGGAACAGGCAGCCGGTAAGCAGGATCGGGATCGCCAGCGCGACCAGCGCCGCAACCGCGCGGCGGGTCGCGCTCATCGTGTCGTCACCGCATAGAGCGCGATCGCCGCGGCGTTGGAGATGTTGAGGCTTTCCACCTTCGGGCTGATCGGCAGCTTGGCGAGTTCGTCGCAATGCGCCTCGGTGTTCTGTCGCATGCCTTCGCCCTCCGCTCCCAGGACCAGCGCGATCCGAGCCTCGCCCATCGCCTCAGTCAATGTCTGGTTGGCGTTGCCGGTGAGGCCGATGCGCCAGAAGCCCGCCTCTGCGATCTCGTCGAGCGCACGGGCGAGATTCACCACCCGCACCCAGGGCACGACTTCGAGCGCGCCGGACGCGGAACGGGCGAGCGCACCCGATTCGGGCGGCGCGTGGCGATCCTGCGTGATGATACCGAGCGCATCGAACGCCGCCGCCGATCGCAGCACCGCGCCGACATTGTGTGGATCGGTCACCTGATCGAGTACGATCAACGGGCGGCGATCGTCCCTGCCCGATTCAAGCAGGTCGCCCAGCCAGACATCCTCCAGCGGATCGACTTCGAGCACGAGGCCCTGATGCGGCGCATCCGAGGGCACCATCCGGCCAAGGTCGGCAACATCGGCATAGACCACCGGCAGCACCGGCGGCAGATCCAGATGGGCCAGCGCCTCCCGCGTGCCCCACAATTTGCGCGGGGTGCGCGCCGGGTTGGCAAGGGCGGCAAGCACGGCATGGCGACCCCAGAACCGGGGACGATTGCCTTGCGGCTGTGACGGTCGATGGCCTCTACGCATGGTTTGGCTTCATAAGCGGACCTGCGCTGCGCGCAATGCCGGGCTGAACCTGCCCGAACAGAACCAATCGCAAAGAAGCTGCTTTGGGCGGTTGACAGAGGGGCGACCTTTCGCCATTTGCGCCGCTTCCCGATCGGCGGGCCCATGGACAGGTGGCCGAGTGGTTAATGGCAGCAGACTGTAAATCTGCCCGCGAGAGCGTACGCTGGTTCGAATCCAGCCCTGTCCACCACCCCTTCACTATTATGCCCCGCCCGCGCTCCGGGGGTTGTCGTCACCCGCAGACACGCCATGTTGTGCGCAGCATCGCTGCAGCACAGGAGGAAGCCGATGGCTAACGGATCGACACCGACGCCCGCACCGCTGCCCGAGCGCGAGCCCCTCGACGATGATTGGATGGGGCCGGACGAGGAAGGTGACGTGATCCCGCCGACGGGTCGGCCGGACGACGACAAGTCGGCCTGGGTCCATGTCGGCGACGAGCCCGGGGCTCGGCAAAACTGATCGGCGGCTCCCGCGCCGGGCTGGTGTTGTCGTGCGCGGGAGCCGGCGTCGGTCAGGTCAGGCAGTTACGAGGTTCACGGCGTGCGGCTTCGCGGCCGGCAGGCCGTCCGTCTTCGCCCGTGCCAGCAGTTCCTGCTTGCGAGCCGCCATCGCGTCGCGAAGCGCAACCAGATCGACGTCCGTCTTCCGGCACTGGGCGAACATGCCTTCCGACTGCATTTCTTCTTCATGCACGTGGTGCTTGATCTCTTCGGAAAGCACCGAGACCTTCGCGTCGTAGAAATCTGCCGAAGGTTCTGAATTCTCGAGATCGTTGATCAGCACCTTGGCGCCGTCATGCTCCACATAGGCTTCGTCGAGCGTGTCGTCGTCGATCTTGCCGCGAAAGGCCGGGTAGAAGATCTCCTCCTCGATCATCGTGTGGATCTTCAGTTCCGTGCAGATCTCGCTCACCAGCTTCTGCTTCGTCGAGTCCGTACGGGCCTTCTCGAAGGCCTCGAACAAGTCTTCGACCTTGCGATGGTCGGCCTTGAGCAAGGCGATGGCATCGGTGAATTCAGCTTTGTCGGCCATGGATACCCTCCTGTCGGTGATGGCGTTTGACGACGGAAAAACGGCCGAGCCGCCCAGGATATCCCTGCGATCCGTTGGGAACATCGCCCATGCCGGTGCGTCGATCCTTCGCAACGTCAACGGATCGTCATCAAGGAGGACGGCCATGAGCAAGGCGCGCAACATATCTACCGAACATCAGGAAAAGGGCAGCGCACGCAGCCCTAGTGACACGCTCGATCGGCCTGCGAAGGAAGACAAGCCGGCCCGAGACTGGCAGCCCGGACGCGACGAGGGGCGGATCAAGCCCGCGGATCAGGATGAAGGAGGCGAAGGATGAGCGACGGCCGCCAACAGGACGCCGACCAGCCCGAAGCCGAACGCCGCGTCGACGGCGGCGGTCGCAGGAATCCGTTGCCACAAAGCGAGGAACGCCGAGGCAATGAGCAAGCCAAGGGAGCAACTGGGCCAGAACCGACGCCGATGATGCGGACCCTGACCGCCGACGGCGGGCGGGAAATCACGATCGAGGAGGAGTCCGGTGCTGCCGCCGCGGAAATCATGATCGGCGACCACCGCCGGGCCGCACAAGCCGATGATGTCGATCGCCGGCCTGTTGCGGCAAGCGGCACATCCGCTCGCGCCATCCTTCTCGGAGCCTTGGTGGCTGGCGTCTCCGCCTTCCTGCTTGGCCTGCGCTGGCGCAACGCGACGCGCGGAATGCCCGAGCGGCGGGCTCGCCAGCGCCTGACGATCATCCGGCGGACGCGGTTCGTGGTGCAGCCTGCACGTTCACGGATCTGAAAGCGACCGCCCGGAAGAGTGTTGCACGGCGATGGCAGCGAACGGGAGCCGTTCGCGGCATCGGGCGTTTCCGGCTCAAACTGAGGAGGGAAGAATGGCCAAATCCTTGATGCAATTCTCGCTGACCCACGACGGCAGCGACTATCTGCTCAGCATCGAAGACGAAGACGGTGAAACCAGCGAATTCACGGTGAGCTTCGAGCAACTCGATCTGATCAGCGAGGCGATCGAACAGTTGCTCGATGCGGACGAGGATGATGCGCTCTCGGCCGATGAAGAGAATGATGACGATTGATGGGGCCGGGCGCCCCGCGTCGACATCGCATCATCGGCATCGCATGTGAAAAGGGCCAGCCTTCCCGGCTGGCCCTTCGCATTTCGATTCCGTCGCAAGGTGCCTGTCGGAACGATCCTCAGCCCCAGAGTGCGGCGCGATAACGCTCGAAGCAGCGGGCGCCGCAGGTGAGACGCATCAGCGCGCCTTCGGCGATCGCGGTCGCGCGGGCGGGATCTTCCGCCACCAATGGCTTCAGCGCTTCCTCGTTCCACGCCTCGCTATGCTTGATGTCCAGCACCGCGTGGAGATCGAAATAGCGGCGTTCACGATCGCTGAGCCCGATGCGGCGCAGGCCCTTTGCCACCATCGCCGAGCGGCCCGGGGCGGTCAGTTCGATTACACCGAGTGCGCCGACCGAATGCCAGGCGTAACGGCGGTTGACCGCCATCGCAGTCATCGCATTGGCAAGCGCAAGACTTTCCCAGACCGTGGTCTCGATCGTCGGCTGCACCGCCAGCGTTTCCACCAGCGCGTCGAGCATCGGGCCATGCATGCCGCGGATCTGGCCGCGGCCCATCTCGTCCCAATAATTGCGGGCGAGCTCCAGCTTCGCCGGCACCGGAAGCTTGACCTGCGTGTAGGCGACGAGATCGTCGAACCCGGCCTCGCCTGCGGCTTCCTGCTCGAAGAACCAGCGCAACTGGTCGCGATCGGCTTCGGCGGCAAGCCACGGGAACAGCGGGTCGCCTTGGCCGGGGCCGCGCTGCTTGAGATCTTCGAACCAGGCGATGAACCCATCGACGTCGGTTGGAGCGGCGGCAGCCTCGTCGGCCACCTCGGCGCGCAACTCCTCGATAAATCCGCCTTCGAGGCGCATCATCCTTACGTCGCGCTCAAGCGTGTGACGCCACTCATCGGTCGGGAATTGGGGGGCCAGCCGCTCGCGGTTCCAGTGCGCCAATCCACGCTGGAAACTGTCGGTCAGGAATTGGGATCGTCGTTCGACGGTATCGGAATCCCGGAAGCGCGTTGCCACGGATCGTTCCTCGCTGTTCTGCTTCGAAAGGCAATCGATCGACCGATCGATCTTATGACCTAATTACGGTACAGGACGCTAAACGTTCCGTAAGCTAACATTGATTAATCGGATGATCAGGTCAAAGTTCGGCGCGCGCCGCGGACCATTTCCTCGATCCAGCGGATCAAAACATTATTATAGGCCTTCCGACAGCTTTCATCACGCAACGAGTGATCGGCGCCGTGCATCACGCGGTAGCTTAGCGATCGGGCGTGGCGGAAGGCGGCGATGAAGGAGGCGATGGCTGGATGGGGAACATGCTCATCGAATTCGGATTCGACGATCAGCACATCACCCTCGAACGCATCGCACGCGCGCAGCGCACGATTGACCTCGGGCGCATGGAACTGGCTGCGATAATCGAAGATCGAAGCCTTATCCAGCAGCGCCTTGGGCACGTCCCAGTCACTGTCCGGATAGAGCGCCGGCACGCGCAGCGCGAGCCAGTGGACCGGGCGCAGTTCGGTCAGCAAGGTCGCAAGATAGCCGCCATAGCTGGTGCCGACGACGGCGATCGCCGATGGATCGACCATCTCTTGCGTCGCGAGAAAATCATAGGCGGCCAGCACGTCGGCCAGCCCGTCCTCACGGGTCACGAGCTGGCGTTGCCCATCGGTGCGGGCATGGCCGCGGAGATCGAATGTGAAGCACAGGCAGCCGAGCTGCGCGATTTCCTCTGCGCGAGCCAGATCCTGTTCCTGGCTGCCGCCCCAACCATGGACGAACAGCACCCCCGGGATCAGCTTTTCCGGGGCGAGCAGGGTGCCTTCGAGCGGCTGGTCGTCGACCTTGATGCTCAGCCGGCCGTCATGCTTCACGGCCGACCTCGGCATATTTCGTCAACGGACCCGCCGCCGGATCGACGCCGTCGAAATAGACGGTCGCGCCGACCGGGGCGGCACCAGTTCGTCCATAGATTTCCATGGTCGAACTACGCACATGGGCCAGCTTCGGATCCCGAGCGAACGCCTCAATCGCTGCAAGTTCGGCGCCGGTCGCCCCACCGACGCGCCAGCTTTGCTCCAGCACGCCGATCCGCCGGCTGCCATCCGCCGCGTCGCCGGCGATCACGTCATAATTGCGGCGCGACGCGCACAGCCCCGGATAGGCGGCGAACACCGCGCGATCATAGGCGATGGCCTGGCGCACCGCCTGCGCGACCTCGGCGGCGAGCGGCAACGCCGCCAGTTCCTCCCAGCCACCGCGCACCACTTCGAGATCGGAGCCGCCATAGACCGTCTCGCCGGCATTGCTCCGGGTCAGCCGCTGCGTGCCCCAATAGGCGATGGCATGCGCGCCGATCCGCGCAGTGCCGACGCTGTAGGTGACGACATCGGCTAGATTTTCCTCGAGCACGATGCCGCCCCGGGCGATCGCCTCGGGCGATTCGAGCGCCAGCGCCGCCTCCAGCGCTGCGCGATCTTCGACCACGGTCTGGCCGAGCCCGGCGGTCGCTGCGACTGCCTTCAACCGCAGCGGTCCCACTGCAAGCAAGGTTTCTCCCGCGCGGAGGGCATCCGCAGCGCTGAACGCTGTGAAGCCGATCGGCACCACTGGCGCGAGCACATCGCCCAGGTCATGCGCCCACGCCTCAGGCGCGGCGGCATCGGGCGCGATCAGCGGGTGGGTGATCGCCTTGGTCGCGATGAAGCGGTGCGGCACGACCCCGCCCAGCAGGCGATCCTCGCCATCCACGCCAAGCGTGGCCGCTTCTTCGGCGGTGAGCGTGTCGAGCGGTACCAGATAGGCGTTGGCGCCATCCGCCGCTGCCTCACCGCCATAGGGAAGATCGAGCAGCGCGGCGACATGGCGCGCGACGACGCGACGGCTTACCCGGTCATGCGCGTTGGCGTGGGTAGCCGATCCGCGCCACGTCAACACCGTGTCGGGGGCGGTCATTTGGGCGATCAGCGGCGCGCCGGGCATGCCGGGCAGGGGCGTGGCGCCGCCCCAGCCACAGGATGGCGCGTTCACTGCTTCTTCAGCGCGGATGGCTTGTGCGCCGCGCGGTCACCGTTTTCAGTTTCGACGATATATTGCGGATCATCTTTGCTGGCGGCGACCGTATGGCCCTTGATCTGGGTGCGGCTGGTCTGCTTCTTCACGACGGTGCCATGGGCGGTGCCACCATGGCTCTTCCAGCTTACCTTGTCGCCCTTGCTCAACGTGGTCATGGCGCATTCCCTTGCTGCGGGGTTCAGACAGGGAATGCGCGGGCGTGCCGATTGTTGCGAAGCGTTGCGGCGAACGCCTCGTCTCAATAGCTGAGCTTCGGATACCAGTCCGTTCCGCGCCCGCCGGGTGTCAGATCCAGGATCGACCAGAGCGCGGCGATGTCGGGCGCGTCGCGCGGATCCTGGCCGGGGTCGGCGGCCTCGCCGGTCATCTCGCTCGCCCAGAACAGGCGAACCTGATCGCCGTCGCGCCGGAACACGGTGAGCGCGGGATACTCGCCGCCTTCGGGCGGCAACAGCCCGAGATCATCGGCATAATCATCGCCGACGGTCTGGACGAAATCGAGATCGCGCCAGCCGCGTTCGGCAGCAAATGCCAACTGCCGCTCGATGGGGCTGCGCCCGAAGATCTTGAGCGCGACTCGCTGCTTGATGTCCGCGGCATTGCCGTTCACTGCGCCCAGCCAGTTGGTGCACATCGGGCAGGGTCGTTCGCGCTGCGGGCCATACATCCAGAAATAGGCGACGAGCGTGTCATGATCGCCGAACAAGTCGATCAGCCGCAGTTCCTCGCCATTGGCGTCGCGGAAGCGATAATCCTTTGCAATCACCGGCCCGGGCGGCAGCGCACGCCGCTGCTCGGTCAGCCGCGTCATATGCCGGCGGAACTCGATCTCCTCCGCCAGCAGCGCCTCGCGGGCGATGCGATAATCCTCGCTTTCGCCGGGAAAGGGCGTCTTAGCAATCCTGCGCGCCAGATCCTGCGCGGGGACGAGCGTGTCGATGGCCATGGTCCAGATCCTCTCACTGACCGTTTCTCTGAGTTAGAAAAGATAACGGCCGATTCGGCAAGAGGCGGCGGTTCAGTTGTTGAAGCGTCGCCTTATCGTAAGGCCGATCAGCACCAGCCCGCCGATGAAGCCCGCCAGATAGCTCGCCAGATGCGCGCCCGCTGCGGCGGAGAAGGCGACATGCTTTTCGGGCGGGATCACGTCGCCCCAGCCGCCGGGCACTGCCATGCTGCCGGCCGCGACCATCGCTGCGCAGGCGATGCCGGAGATCAGCGCGGCGATCGCGCTGGTCGCCATCAGCAGCAGGATCGGACGCTTCAATTGCGCCACGGTCAGCCGATTGTGCCGCCCGAGCCGTGCCGCGGCGGCGAGCAATATGCCCAGCGGCAACCCCACCCACCAGGTCGCGATGACGCCCCAGCCGACGGCGAGTAGGAAGGGAGAGGTGGTGGGAAACACTGGTGGGTGGGCGATGGTGAAGTATTCGACGCAGAGATGCGCTGTCACCTGATCGTGGAGGATGCCGTAAAGAATGGCGGCGGCGGTCGCGAACAGGATGATGCGGATGCTCTGCATGCGGGCATCATGCCGGGTTGCGGCGGCTGAGCCTAGGGGCGACGAACCCGACTTAAGCCCTCTCCCGCCGAATGCGAGAGAGGGCTTAATCCGTTCACCCAAACTGGAAGTTCGCCGCAGTCAGCGATGCCATGTCGGTCTGCTGCAAGGTCACGATGGTGGCGAAGTCGAAGTTGAAGACGACATCGTCGCCCTGCTGGGTGGCGACCGCCATGACCTCCGCCAGCGTATCGTAATTCTCGTTGATCGCCAGGAACAGCGCATCCTCGGCGGCGAAGTCGGTGACGATGTCGTGGCCGGTGGCGGCGACGACGACGAAGCGGTCGCTGCCGGTGCCGCCGGTCAGCATGTCGTTGCCGAAGCTGCCGTCGAGATAGTCGTTGCCGCCCCGGCCGGTGAGGCGGTTGACGCCGCTGTCGCCGAGCAACGTATCGGCGAACTCGCTGCCCGTGAGATATTCGAATCCGGTGGCGCTGTCGCCTTGCGCGTCGCCGGCGAAGAAAGTGCCGAGCGCGAGGTCGACATAGACTCCCTGCGCGGAGCCCGCATAGCTCAGCGTATCGATGCCGTCGCCGCCGATCAGCGTGTCCGCACCCGCGCCGCCCTGTAAGGTGTCGTTGCCCGCGCCGCCATCGATCCGGTCGTTGCCGCCGCCGCCCGACAGCACGTTGGTGGCGACCGTGCCGGTAATGATGTCGGCGCCGTTGCCGCCGGTCGCATATTCAAAGTTTGCGATGCTATCGCCATTGGCGTCGCCCCGCGAAACGAGGCCGGTGGCGAGGTTGATCGTGACGCCCGCGGCTGAACCCTCATAGCTCAGCGTGTCGACCCCTGCTCCGCCGTCGAGGCTGTCGGCGCCCTGGCCGCCGATCAGCGTGTCATTGCCGCCCAGCCCGGTCAGCACGTCGTTGGCGGCACCGCCCGAGAGGATGTTGGCGGTGTCGTTGCCCGTCAGCGTGTCGGCTCCGCTGCCGCCGGTGACATTCTCGAAGCCCGAGACGCTGTCGCCCTGCGCATCGCCGCCACTGACGGCGTTGGTGCCGAGATCGGCCGTGATGGCGCCCACCGAGCCGGCATAGCTCAGCGTATCGATGCCGTCGCCGCCGGTGAGCGTGTCCGCGCCGACGCCGCCGATCACCACATCATTGCCACCCGCGCCGTTCAGCGCATCGTCGCCCGCGCCGCCGCTCAACTGGTTGGCGAGCGCGTTGCCGGCGATGATGTCGGCGAAGGCGCTGCCCTCGACATTCTCGACACCCGAGAAGCTGTCGCCGGTGGCCTCGCCGCCGGTACCGCCCGTCGCCATGTTGAGCGCGACACCCGCCGCGGCGGCGGCATAGACTGCGGTGTCGATCCCGGTGCCGCCGATCAGCAGGTCGGCGCCCGCGCCGCCGGTCAGCCGATCGTCACCGCCGCGGCCGTCGATGCGGTCATTGCCCGCGCGGCCGTCGAGCCGGTCGTTGCCGGCGCTGCCGTTCAGCGTATTGGCCAGATCATTGCCCGCGCCGCTGAACGCGCCGGCGCCGACGAAGGTCAGTCCTTCGATGTTGGCGCCCAGGCTGAAGCTGGCGAGGGTCGTCTCGATCGTGTCGGTGCCGCCGGTCGCGGTCTCGACCAGCCGGTCGAGCCGCGAATCGATGCGGTAGGTGTCGTTGCCGGCACCACCTTCCATCACATCGTCACCGGTGCCGCCGTCGAGGATGTCATTGCCGTTGCCGCCCAGCAGCCGGTCGGCGCCGCCCAGCCCCTCGAGCAGGTCGGCACCGTCGAGCCCGGACAGCAGGTTGACGTCGCCGGTGCCGATGATGCGGTTGCCCGCGGCGTTGCCGGTGCCGTCGATCGGCCCCGCGCCCGCCAGCACGAGCTGTTCGACATGGTTGCCGAGCACGTAGCTGAGCGTGGCATAGACAGTATCGATCTCGCCGCCGGGCTTCTCGACGACGATATCGTCCACCGAATCGACGAAATAGAGGTCGTCACCCGCGCCGCCGCTCATCACATCGTCACCGATGCCGCCATCGATATGGTCGGCGCCATCGCCGCCCTCGATGAAGTCGTCACCCGCGCCCGCATCGATCCAGTCATTGCCGGCAAAGGCGCGGATCACATCATTGCCGAGCCCGCCGATCACGATGTCGATCCCGCCAGTCGCGACGAAGGTCAGGTCGTCGCTGGCGTAGGCGGCGGTGAGGATGTTCCAGCTGTCGCTCACGGAGTCCGCGCTGAATATATTCATCGCGGTGAAGTCGAGCTGATAATTGATGATGAACGCGCTCGAATCGAGGCCGAGGCCGATATAGGCGGTGGTCGATTCAGAACCGAAGCCGCTCTGGCCGCCAATCTCAGGTCCGCCGACAATCCGATACGTTGCAGACCAAGATGTATCGCTGAAAATTTCCCCCGTTTCCGGATCGTTATAAGCGGGGATGAAATAATCGACGAGGAAATCGAACGTGCCATTATCGCGGTCGATGACCACGCTGAACGGGATCGTCATGACGGCATCCTCCTGCAGCCCGGCATCATGGCCAGTGCTTTTCTATGCTTGAGCCTGTACCTGTGCCCGTCTTTCCGCAAGCGGCAAAAACGGCGCATCGATACTTTGCCCGGCGCACAACAGATGCGCGCCCTGCATGTCGGCAGGATGACGATCTCTTAAAAAGGCGGGCCCGGTCAGGCCCGCGTCAGGCTCAGTTCTCGTCGCCCATGCGCAGCGCCGCGATGAACGCCTCCTGCGGAATGCTCACGCTGCCATATTCGCGCATCCGCTTCTTGCCTTCCTTCTGCTTTTCCAGAAGCTTGCGCTTGCGGGTGGCGTCACCGCCATAGCATTTCGCGGTCACGTCCTTGCGTAGCGCGGCGATCGTCTCGCGCGCGATCACCTTGCCGCCGATCGCCGCCTGGATCGGGATCTTGAACATGTGGCGCGGGATCAGATCCTTCAGCCGCTCGCACATGCCGCGACCGCGCGATTCGGCGGTCGAACGGTGGACGATCATGCTCAGCGCGTCGACGGGCTCGTTGTTGACGAGGATGCTCATCTTCACAAGGTCACCCGGGCGGTGGCCGATCTGATGATAGTCGAAGCTGGCATAGCCGCGGCTGATCGACTTCAGCCGGTCGTAGAAGTCGAACACCACTTCGTTGAGGGGCAGTTCGTAGCTGAGCTGCGCGCGGCCGCCGACATAGGTGAGGTTCTTCTGGATGCCGCGGCGATCCTGGCAAAGCTTGAGGATCGAGCCGAGATACTCGTCGGGCACATAGATCGTCGCCTCGATCCACGGCTCTTCGATCTCCTCGATCTTGTTGGGATCGGGCATGTCCGCCGGGTTGTGCAGCGCCATCGTGCCGCCGCCATGCGTCAAGGTAAGCTCATAGACCACGCTCGGCGCGGTGGTGATGAGGTCGAGATCATATTCGCGGGTCAACCGTTCCTGGATGATCTCCAGGTGGAGCAGCCCCAGGAAGCCGCAGCGGAAGCCGAAGCCAAGCGCCGCGCTGGTTTCCATCTCGAACGAGAAGCTGGCGTCGTTGAGGCGCAGCTTGCTGATCGATTCGCGCAGCTTCTCGAAGTCGTTGGCGTCGACCGGGAAGAGGCCGCAGAACACCACCGGCTGCACTTCCTTGAAGCCCGGCAGCGGTTCGGCGGCGGGCTTCTTGGCGTCGGTGATGGTGTCGCCGACCGCGGTCTGCGACACTTCCTTGATCTGCGCGGTGATGAAGCCGATCTCGCCGGGGCCAAGGTCGGCGAGCTGCTCGATCTTGGGGCGGAAGCAGCCGACGCGGTCCACCAGATGGGTGGTGCCCGCGTTCATGAACTTGATCTGCTGGCCCTTCTTCAGCACGCCGTCGATCACGCGCACAAGGATGACGACGCCCAGATAGGGGTCGTACCAACTGTCGACCAGCATCGCCTTGAGCGGTGCGGTCGCATCGCCCTTGGGCGCCGGGATCTTGGCGACGATCTGGTCGAGAATCTCGGAAATGCCGATGCCGGACTTGGCGCTGGCGAGCACCGCTTCGGAAGCATCGAGGCCGATGACGTCCTCGATCTCCTTGCGCACCTGCTCGGGCTCGGCGGCGGGCAGGTCGATCTTGTTGATGACCGGAATGATCTCATGATCATGCTCGATCGACTGGTAGACGTTGGCGAGGGTCTGCGCCTCCACACCCTGCGCGGCGTCAACCACCAGCAGCGCGCCCTCGCAGGCGGCGAGGCTGCGGCTCACCTCATAGGCGAAGTCGACATGGCCCGGCGTGTCCATCAGGTTGAGGACGTGCCCCTTCCACTCCAGGCGCACGGTCTGCGCCTTGATGGTGATGCCGCGCTCCTTCTCGATATCCATGTTGTCAAGCACCTGCGCGGACATTTCGCGCTCGGAGAGGCCGCCGGTCGTCTGGATCAGACGATCGGCGAGCGTCGACTTGCCATGGTCGATATGTGCAATGATGCTGAAGTTGCGGATCTTGTCGAGCGGGGTGGACATCGCGCGCCGATAGCTGGCTGTACGCCGGAATGCAAAGCCTCGCAGTCGACGAGGACTGTAAAGATGGGACGTATCGTGGCTGCCGGACGGACGCATCCGTCCGGCGGGCGCATGCTCAGACTTCGCCGGCTGCCGCGAACGCGTCCATCGCGCGCGTCGAATAGACCAGCCCGGCGCCGGCATTGAGTGCAATCGCCACGCCCAGCGCCTCGGCCACTTCCTCCTCGGTCGCGCCCGCTGCCCGTGCGGCGTTGGTGTGGACGGTGATGCAACCGTCGCAGCGCAAGGTGATCGCGCAGGCGACCGCGATAAGTTCGCGGGTCTTGGGGTCGAGATGCCCGGTCTTCGCGCCGGCATTGCCGAGCATCGCATAGCCGCGCGTCGTGTCGGGCGTCAGCTTGCCGAGCGCGCCGACGCCAGCGAGCACCTGATCGCGATAGCCGTTCCAGTCCATCATATGCATTGGTCGTTCTCCTGCGGTGATATCTTTACTCTTCCCGCATGTGCTTCACGTCGGCGGCGGTGATCCGCGAGGGGGCGGAACCGAAGCGTGCGGTTACATAGTTCGCTGCGGCTGCGATCTCCGCGTCGGTATAGGCGGCGCGGAAGCCCGGCATGTAGGCACCCGTGCGTTCCGGCGAGCCACCGGTGCCGTTCAGGATCATCAGCGCGACATTGGCGGCGGTGGCATCATTGACGGCGCGGTTGCCGGTCAATTGCTGGTCGGCGGTGATCGCGCCGCGCCCGGTCCAGGCGTGGCAGCTTGCACAGGCGCCCTCGAAGATGCGCTTGCCCAGCGGATTGCCGGTGGGGCCGGCGCTGGCCACGGCGGGTGCGGGGCCTGCCATTGCGGGCGAGGCTGCGGTGCGCACCGCCGGCACCGTTTTTAGATAGGCGGCCATCGCGGCGAGGTCCGACGGGGTCATGCGGCTGGTGCTGAGTTCCACCGCCTCGGCCATCGGCCCCGATGCCACGCCGCGGCCGGGCGCATGGCCCTTGGCCAGATATTGCGCAATGTCCGTCTCGGTCCAGCTGCCGATGCCGCTCAGCCGATCGCCGCTGATGTTATAGGCGTTCCATCCCTCGGCTTGGCCGCCCGCGAACTTGCGCCGCGTGTTCATCGCCTGCAGCAGGTTGCGCGGGGTGTGGCACTCGCCGCAATGGCCCGCGGCCTCGACCAGATAGGCGCCGCGATTCCATTGCGGGCTGCGGTCGGCGATGGGGCGGAAGCGCGTGTCGCTGTTGAAGAAGCCGCTCCATACCGCCATCAGCCAGCGCTGGTTGAACGGGAAGCCGAAGCTGTTGGGCAGGTTTGCCTGCCGCACCGCGGGCAGCGAGGCGAGGTAGCGGCGGATCTGCAGCACGTCCGCATCGGTCAGCATCGTGTAGGATGCGTAGGGGAAAGCGGGATAGAGCCGTTCGCCATTGCGGCCGATGCCCTTGTGGACGGCGCGGAGGAATTCGGCATCGCTCCACGCGCCGATGCCGGTCTCGCGATCGGGGGTGATGTTGGGCGTGTAGATCGTGCCGAACGGCAGCTTGAACGGCCGCCCGCCCGCGAAGGGCTTGCCGCCCTTGGCAGTGTGGCAGGCGGCGCAATCCGCCGCCTCCGTCAGATATTTGCCGCGTGCCAGCGGATCGGCCCCGGCGAGTTCGAGGGGGACGCCGGTAGGGGAAGCGCCCTGATAGTCGGTCAGCGCCACCTGCTTTCCGCCGGCGAAGGCCAGCGCATCGGGCAGGAAGAACAGGCGCCACGCGATGAGGCCGCCGATCAGCAGCACCGCGCCGGCAAGGATCAGCAGGTTGCGACGCCGCCGGGTCATGCGCGGACTCCCTTCGCGATCAAGGCCGGGTCGATCGGCATGCGGGTGAGGTGGACGCCGGTCGCCGCGTAGATCGCGTTGCACACCGCCGCTTGCACGGAGACCGTGCCGGGCTCACCGATACCGCCTGGCGCCTCGGCATTCTTGACGACATGCACCTCGATCCGCGGCGTCTCATCGATGCGAACGACGCGATAGTCGTGGAAATTGCTCTGCTCCACGCGGCCGCCGCTCAAGGTGATGCGGCCGTGCAGCGCGGCAGAGAGGCCGAAGATCAGCCCGCCCTGGATTTGCGAGATGATCCCGTCGGGATTGACCGGGGTGCCGCAATCGACGGCACTGGTCAGCCGCGCCACCGTCACCGCGCCCTCATCATCCACGCTGACCTCGGCGATCGTGCAGAGATAGGTGCCAAAGACATATTGCAGGCTGATGCCCCGCCCGGAGCGTGCGGCGAGGGTGCCGCCCCAGCCGGCCTTGTCTGCGGCGAGATCGAGAACTGCGCGGGCGCGGGTCTGCTTTCCGATCAGCGCGCGGCGGAAGTTGAGCGGATCGCGTCCCGCCTGATGCGCGACGCGATCGACGAAGCTCTCGGTGGCGAACACGTTCATGTTGGGGCCGACGCCGCGCCAAAAGGCTGTGTCGACGCCCTTGGGCTCATGGCGCACCCATGTCACCAGGGTCGCGGGGAAGTCGTAAGGCGTCTCCGCCGCGCCATCCACTGCGTCGCTGTCGATCTTGCCGTCGAAGCCCGGCGGCAGCCAGCGGCCGATCACGCTGGGGCCGGCCACCTTGTGCGACCAGGCGACGGGCTTGCCATCCTCCAGCCGGGTGCTGAGCCAACTGCCATAGACCGAGCGATAGGGCGTCTTGCCGATATCCTCCTCGCGCGACCAGACGACCTTGACCGGGCCATCGACATGCCGGGCGATGCGCACCGCCTTGCGCGTGCCATCCACTTCAAGCCGGCGGCCGAAGCCGCCGCCGATCAGATGGTTGTGGACGATCACCTGATCGGGGGTGAGCCCCGCTTCCTCGGCGGCGGCACGCTGCGTCATCGTCATCACCTGCGTGCCCACCCAGATCTCGCAGCGACCGGGGGTGAGGTGGACGGTGCAGTTCATCGGCTCCATCGGCGCATGGGCGAGGAGCGGAAGTTCGTAGAAGGCGGAGATCACGCCATCGCCGGTAAGCTTGGCCTTCGCACCGGTGTCGACCGCGATATTGCCCTCGGCACGGCCGGCCTCGATCAACCCGGCGCGGATCGTTTCGGTGGACGCCGCAGCGAACGGCCCGTCCGTCCACGTTACGTCGAGCGCGGCGAGCCCGCGCAGCGCCGCCCAACTCGTATCGCCGACCACCGCGACCATGTCCTCGAGGATGATGATTTGCTGGACGCCGGGCAGCGTCTTCGCCTGCGCGTCATCGACCCGCGCGACCTTGCCGCCGAGCACCGGCGAACAGGCGAGGCTGGCGAAGCGCACCCCTTCGGGCATTGCGTCGATGCCATATTTCAGCGAGCCGTCGGTCTTGTGCAGCGTGTCGAGCCGGCGATGCGAACGGCCGATCAGGCGGAAGGCGGCAGGATCCTTGAGCGGCGGTTCGGCGGGCGGGGTTTCGCGCATCGCCGCGGCTGCGAGCGTGCCATAGGCCGCCCGGCGTCCGCTCGCGTCGTGGATCACCTCGCCCGCCTCTGTGCGGCAGGCCTCGGGGGCGACCTGCCAGCGCCGCGCCGCCGCTGCGACGAGCATCGCGCGGGCGCTGGCGCCCACCTTGCGCAGCGGCAGCCAATAGGCGCGTACCGACGTCGAGCCGCCGGTCGCCTGCACCTGGAAGATCGGGTTGCCGTAGAGCTTGTCACTGGGCGGTGCCGCTTCCAGCGTCACCCCGTGCAGCGGCAGGTCGAGCTCTTCGGCGATCAGCATCGAGAGCGCGGTGTAGATGCCCTGGCCCATCTCGGTCTGGGGCATGATGAGCGTCGTCTGTCCGTCGGTCGCGATGCGGATGAACGCGTCGGGCGCGAAGGCTGCGGTGCCGTCGGGCGCGGCGATGCTGGCGGTGCGCAGGTTGATGCCCAGCAGGAAGGCGGCGCCGCCGACCGCGCCGATGCGCAGCGCCTGGCGGCGCGAAAGACCGCGCTCAGCCATGTTTCGCCGCCTGCTTGATGCCTTCGCGGATGCGAACATAGGTGCCGCAACGACAGATGTTGCCGGACATCGCGGCATCGATCGCGGCATCGTCCGGCGCGGGATTGGCGGCGAGCAGCGCGGCGGCCGCCATGATCTGGCCGGACTGACAATAACCGCACTGGATCACGTCAAGATCGAGCCACGCCTTCTGCACGCGCGCACCCGTGGGGGTCGCGCCGACGCCCTCGATCGTGGTGATCCGGCGATCGCCGACCGCGCTCACCGGCAGCCGGCAGGACCGCACGGCGACGCCATCGACATGCACCGTGCAGGCGCCGCACTGGGCGATGCCGCACCCGAATTTGGTGCCGGTCATCCCCAGCTTGTCGCGCAACACCCACAGCAGCGGCGTGTCGCCATCGACCTCCGCGCTGCGCTTTTCCCCATTGATGATGATCTCGACCATCGCGTCCTCCGCTGCACCATCAAGGTGAAGCAAGTCGCGGTCGCGGCCCAGACATACCTAGGTATGCATTTGACGGGAAAGACAAGTCGGGGTAGATTTCGGGGGCTCGGCCCGAAAGCGTCGGTCAGAGATCGAGCAACTTGATCTTGCGCACCATGTCGGCAACGGAAATCGACTTCAGCTTCTTGCCGGCGCTTGAGCGGTGCATCTTCACCGTCACTTCGGTGATGCCCAGTTCATAGGCGATCTGCTTGTTGAGCAGACCGCGGGCGACGCCGCGCAGCACATCCGTTTCGCGCGCGGTCAGGCTGCGGGCAAGGTCGCGCACGATGTCGCGCTCACGCTGCCCAAGCCGCCGCTCACCGTCGCGGCGGAGCGCGTCGGCCACGGCGTCGAGCAGTTCCTGCTCGCGGAACGGCTTGGAAAGGAAATCGAGCGCCCCCGCCTTCATCGCCCGCACGCTCGTCGGCACGTCGGCATGGCCGGTGATGAAGATGATCGGAATGTCGACGCCGTCCTGCGCGAGCCGCGTTTGCAGCTCGAGCCCGCTGGATCCCGGCAGCCTGAGGTCCAGCACAAGGCAACTCGGCCCGTCGGGAAGGGTGTCGCCCAGCAGGTCCGCGGTGGCGGCATAAACGCGGGTCTTCATGCCGACGGAATCGAACATGTCGGTCAGGCTGGCGCGAACGTCCGGATCGTCGTCGACGACGAGCACGACCGGGGTGGGGCTCGCCTGCGGGGCCTCATGGCTCATCGCGGTTCTCGCTTCTGCCAGCAAAACCGGGCTCCTCGATCTGACCGCAACCGCGCCATCCTATCCTCGGCCTGCCGACATGACCAGCGGGGTCGGGGGCATACTTCGGTATGGGCCGCGCGCCCGCGCCACGCTCCGGCCGGAGCGGGCCACACCCACGGCAGGCCATGCGAAAACGCAGATCTGTCGTTCGATCTTGTGGGTGGCAGCCGGCCGGGTGAGGCCCGATCTACGCGTCGCATGACGACCATGGAGATTTTATCATGAAGGCCATCGGCTATCATCAGCCCGGCACGATCGATCGCGCCGACGCTCTGATCGACCTTGATCTGCCCGCCCCCGTGCCCGGCCCGCGCGACCTGCTGGTGCGGGTCAGGGCGGTCTCGGTGAATCCGGTCGACGTCAAGGTCCGCGGCTCAGGCACGCCGCCGCCCGGGGCGCCGAAGATTCTCGGCTTCGACGCCGCGGGCATCGTCGAGGCGGTCGGCAGCGAGGTATCGCTGTTCAAGGCCGGCGACGCGGTGTTCTACGCCGGTGACCTGTCACGCCCGGGAACCAACGCCGAACTGCACCTCGTCGATGAGCGGATCGTCGGCCACAAGCCGGCCTCGCTTGGCTGGGCAGAGGCCGCGGCGCTGCCGCTGACCGCGATCACCGCGTGGGAATTGCTGTTCGACCGGCTGGGCATCGCCCATGGCCGCAAGACCGCGGGCGGATCGCTGCTCGTCATCAACGGCGCCGGCGGCGTCGGATCGATCCTCATCCAGCTCGCGCGGCGGCTGACCGGCCTCACCGTGATCGCCACCGCCTCACGCCCCGAGACGAAGGCGTGGGTCGAAACGATGGGCGCGCACCTGGTGATCGACCACCACAAGCCGCTCGACGAGGAACTCGCCCGCATCGGCCATCCGGAGGTCAACTATGTCGCGGGGCTCACGGGCAGCGACCATTATATCGCGCTGTTCCCAAAGATCGTCGCGCCACAGGGCCATATCGCGCTGATCGACGATCCGCAGCACCTCGACATCGTGCCGCTCAAGCGCAAGTCGATCAGCGTGGCGTGGGAACTGATGTTCACCCGCTCGCTATACGGCACGCCCGACATGATCGAGCAGCACAGGCTGCTCGAAGAGGTCTCCCACCTCGTCGACGCGGGCGTGCTGCGAACCACGCTGACCCGCACGCTGTCCCCGATCGACGCTGCCAATCTCAAGGAAGCGCACCGCATCGTCGAAAGCGGATCTGCGATCGGCAAGACCGTTCTCGAAGGCTTCTGACCTACTCCGTGGCGGCGGTGCTCAGCGCGTCGTCGCCACATCGACCTGCGCGATCAGTTCGTCGGCGCCGAAGGGCTTCTTCAGCACCGCGGCGAAGCCGGCATGTGCGGCGGAGCGGCGCACGGCATCGGTCGCGAAGGCGGTAATCAGGATCACCGGTGTTCCGCATCCCGCCGCGCGCAGACGGTGCAGCAGATCGAACCCGCTGAGCCCCGGCATGTGAAAATCGGTGACGATCACGTCCGGCGCGAACTCGCCGACGGCGGCAAGGCAATCGCCAACGTCGGCAAAGCAGCGCACCGGATAGGCGATGCTGTCGAACAAGTCGCTGAGCGAGAGGCGCAGCGCCTCGTCATCATCGACGATGGCGATGCTCGGGGGGCGCGGCATGGTCGCTCCAGTAACGTGTGACCACCAACCGGCCAGTGACAAAACGTATCAACCCGCCAAATGTGCCGGCAACCGATACCACGGTATGGGTCGGGTTCGGTATGGGGGCGGTGTAGGAAAGTCCGGCGGTGTCGAGACGGCTTGACCGGCTGGCACAGTGATTCGATCTGACAGGAATGGTCGGGGATATTGGGAGGCCATCTGTTGGTTGACGCTTCACTGCCTGCGAACCCGATAAAGTCGATCGCGATCGTCGATGATGACGAGGATGTCGCGGCCGCACTCGGAAGTCTTGTCGACAGCATGAACGTGCAACCACACATCTTCCATTCGGCCGACGCATTTCTTGCCTCGGCAATTGGCAACGCGATCGATTTGGTGATCAGCGATGTCCAGATGCCCGGCACCGGCGGGCTTGAGTTCGCGCGGATCCTGCGCGGAGCCGGCGTTCCGTTGATCCTGATCACCGCCTTTCCCAGCGCAGAGGTGGAGCGGCAGGCGATGGTGCAGGGCGTGCGCTGCTTCATGCGCAAACCGTTCGATCCCACCGCGCTGATTGCCTGTATCGAAGCGATCCTCGATGGTTGAGGGCGAAGGCTCCGCCGAGGACATGGTGGCGCCGATCATGAACCGGATGGAGGCCTGGGCGTGGAAACCATAGGGCGCGACCTGCGCGAGATGCAGCGAATCCCGCTTGCCGCGGCGCATGTCGCGGCACTCCGGCAGGCGGGTGTCGCGCGCGACTATCCGGCCGGAACCTTCCTCGCCCGCCCCGGCGAACCGGCCGATCGCTTCATCTATGTCGAGGATGGCGAGATCGAGGTGGTCAACCCGCTGACCGGAGAGCGCCATCTGCCATCGACACTGGGGCCGACCCAGTTCATGGGCGAGATCTCGTTTCTGGACGGCGGCAACTGGTCGATGCCGATGCGCACGGCGCGTCCGACACGGGTGATCGAGGTCGCCCGCGCCGCAATGCTGCGGCTGATGGCGGACATTCCCGAAATGTCGGACATCATCATCACCGTGCTCGCCGCGCGCCGCCGCCGCCAGCTGGAGGCGCGGGACAGCGCGCTGATCCTGATCGGTGAGGATGTCGATCGCGCGATCGGTCGCGTCGCCGATTTCGCCAGCCGCAACCGGATTCCGTACACCTCGCTGCCGCTCGGGAGCGATGCGGCCGGGGAAGCGGCACGGAGCTGCGCGATCACCGCAACCGGGCCGATGGTGATCTTCGGGCGCAGCATGATCGCCGATCCCACGCCGGAGCACGTCGCAGGGCTGCTGGGGCTCGGCCGCGACCTGGTCGATGACGAGGCGTTCGACGTCCTCATCATCGGCGGCGGCCCTGCCGGCGTGGCGGCGGGAGTCTATGCCGGCGCGGAGGGGCTGCGCGCGCTGGTGGTGGAGGATCTTGCCGTCGGCGGGCAGGCCGGGACCTCCAGCCGGATCGAGAATTACATGGGCTTCCCCACCGGCATCTCGGGCGCCGATCTCGTCTGGCGCGGCGAAGTGCAGGCGATGAAGTTCGGCACGCGCTTCGCGGTGCCGCACCGTGTCACGCTGCTCGAGCAGCTCGACGAGGGCGATTTCTGCGCCACTTTCGACAATGGCCGGCGCGTGCGCGCCCGGGCGGTGGTCGTGGCGACGGGCGTGCAGTATCGGCGCCTGCCGATCGATCGGCTTGCCGACCTCGAAGGTGCCGGCATCTATTATGCAGCCACCGAGAACGAGGCGCGGACGTGCCATGGCCGCGAGGCGGTGGTGATCGGCGGCGGCAATTCGGCGGGGCAGGCGGCGATGTATCTCAGCCGCTCGGCGCGCCACGTTCGCGTGCTGGTGCGTGGCACCTCGCTCGCCGCCTCAATGTCGCATTACCTGTCGAGCCGGCTGGAAGCGGATCCAGCGATCAGCATCGAATATGGGGCCGAGGTCGTGGCGCTCCATGGCGAGGATCGGCTCGAGGAGGTGACGATCCGCGACTGCGCCACGGGCGAGGAACAGCGGATCGATATCTGTGCGCTGTTCATCATGGTCGGCGCGGCGCCCAACACCGAATGGCTCGCCGACCTCGTGCGGCTCGACGACAAGGGCTTCATCCTGACCGGGGAGGCGGCCGGCGGGCGATCCTCCTTCGCCACCTCGCGCGCAGGCATCTTCGCGGTCGGCGATGTCCGCGCGCATTCGGTGAAGCGCGTCGCCTCGTCGGTCGGCGAGGGCTCGGTCGTGATCTCGCAGGTATGGGATCATCTCAATCCCGTCGTCCGGCTCTGACGCTCAAGAAAATGGGGCGGCTCCGTCAGGCGCCGCCCCACAGGTCGTAGGGGTCGCCCCTTGGGGGAAGGGGCAAGGGCGAATGTGCCGTTGATCGCGATGAAATGATAGTATCCAATGGTCTATGGTCGGGACGTCGCCAGTATCGGTTCCCGGTCGATCCGATGAGGCATGATGGTCGACCGGAAGAAGGTGGCTCATACATTGGTATCAAGACCGGCCTGTTTGCGTCTATGCTATACCTCCGTGCCCTGATGCGCCCGAACCTCCGCGCCTAAGTCTGCTGTGACGATCAGCTCCGGTTGTTGCGCAAGCGGTACAATATGCTGTTCAAATTCGTCGCTTCGGGTGCCGCGCTGGCGCTGCTGGGGGCAGCCGCGCCTGTTCCGGCGCAGGATGAGGCGCCGTTCGTCGACCCGCGCATCGCCGCGATCGGCGGCTGGGACCGGGTCGATCATGATGGCGAGGATGGCTCGGGGTTCGTGCTCGGCGGCATCGCCGGCTATATGGCCGGCTTGATGCCGCGTCGAGTGTGCTGCTCTACGGCGAGGCGGGCTATTCAACGCGCGCTTCGGCGATGAACTGACGCATACCACCGGTACAGCCACGACCGTGATCGAAAGCCATGACGGTCGTTGGGGTTTCCGCGTCGGTGCCGGCGTCGATTATGCGATCACGCGGCTTCTTCGTGGGCGGCGCATATCGCTATTCCAACTATGCGCCCCGCATCTCGCGCAACCGGGTGCTGGCGAGACCGGCTTCCGTTTCTGACCGATGGCGGCCGGCGGACGTATTGCGCCTGTCGGCTGGGGCTGGGCCGCTCATACCAGCGTATGTCTTGCCGCAGCGGGGCCGCCGCCGGAAAATGCCCGGGTCCGTAACAAAGGTGGCCGATGCTCCTGCGGACGATCCGGAGGCTCAGCATCCATGTCCGCCACATCTGGGGAATATCGCTTCTCGCCCGAGGAGAGGCCGTTGTTCCCCGGCTCGCCCTGGTCGGCCCGGCACACCCCTGCCAACCGAGTCGCCTACGCGGTGTCGGCGCTGGTAATGGCGATCGCCAGCGGGCTGGGCAATGGCATGATCACCGCCAACCTCGCCGCGATCGCGGGTGAGATGGGCCTCTATGTGGCGGAGGCGAACCTGCTGCTGGCGGTCTATGTCGCGTTCAACGCCACCGCTAACCTGCTGCTGGTCAAGGCGCGCATCCAGTTCGGCATTCCGGCGACGATGCATGTCGTGCTTGGCGCGCTGATGGCGGCGCAGCTCGTCCAGATCCTCCACCCGACGCTCGGCACCGCGATCCTCGCGCGCGCGATCAGCGGCATCGCGGCGGGCGGGCTGACCACATTGTCGCTCTACAATCTTTTCCAGGTCATGCCGATCAGGCTGCGGCCTATCGCCGCGGTGGTCGGCTTCTGCCTGCCGCAGCTCGCGGTACCGCTGGCGCGGATGTTCCCGCTGGATGCGGTGGCGCCGACGGGGTGGCAGGGGTTGCACCTCGTCGAACTGGCGGTCGCGCTGGCTGCGTGGGCAATGCTCAACCTCATGCCGCTGCCGCCGGTCGACCGCGGCAAGGCGTTCGAGCCGCTCGATGCGCTGACGGCGGTGCTGACGATCTCGGCGATGCTGCTGCTCTGCTCCGTCCTCGCGCTCGGCCGCTTCTATTGGTGGACAGATGCGCCTGCGCTCGGCTGGGCGCTGGCTGCCGCGATCCCGCTCATGGGGCTGGCGCTGCTGATCGAGGACAAGCGGAAGCGGCCGCTGCTGTGGGTGCGCTGGTATGCGACGGGCGACATCCTGTTCTTCACCGCGGTCGCGATCGTCGTGCGCGTGGCGTTGAGCGAGCAGACCTATGCCGCGGTCGGCCTGCTGACGCTCGGCGGGCTCACAAGCGATCAGCTCCATCCCCTGTTCGCGATCGTTCTCGCCGCGATGGTCGCCGGGATCGTCACCGTCGCGCTGACGCTACGCGCCGACCGAATCGTCCCGATGATCATGATCGCGGCGTGCCTCATCGCATTCGGTGCATGGCTCGATACCCACGCCACCAGCGTCACCCGCCCGCCGCAGCTCTATGTCAGCCAGGCTCTGCTCGGCTTCGGGACCATCCTGTTCCTCGGCCCGGCGCTGATGTTCGGCATCGGTCACGTCATCCGGCGCGGCGGCAATTATCTCGTCAGCTTCGTGGTGCTGTTCAGCACGACGCAGAATGTCGGCGCACTTGCCGGCTCCGCGCTGCTCGGCAGCATCCAGGTGATGCGCACGCGGACGCAGGCGGAACAACTCGCCGAACACCTGTCGTTGGGCGACCCCGCCGTCACCGCGCGGATCGGCGCTTATGCGCAGACGCTCGCGCCGCGGATCATCGATCCCGCCGGCCAGGCGCAACAGGCGCGCGCGCTGCTCGGGCAGGCGCTTAACGGGCAGGCCAGCATCCTCGCCTTCAACGACGCGTTCTGGGTCGTCACCATCATCGCGCTGGGCACGGCCCTGTTCATCGCGGCCGTCACCTTCCGCGATTTTCTGCGCCAGCGCGCGCTCCAGCCGGCAGGGGCCGCAGCATGACCGACACCGCACGCACGACGCCGGCAGCCACTGCCGCGCCCACCGACGCGGCAGCGCCCCAGATCGGCGACACGCCGGCATGGCACCCGCCGCGGCAGAGCCCGTTCGTCACCGCCTTCCTCGCGCTCGCGCTGCTTGCCGCGGTCGCCATCGTGCTGCAGGTGTGGGGCATCGGGCCGTTTGCGGGCGATGTCGAGAAGACCGACAATGCGCTGGTCCGTGGCCGCACCGCGGTGATTGCGCCGCAGGTCAGCGGCTATGCCACCCGCGTGCTCGTGCACGATTATCAGGCGGTGGCGGCGGGCCAGGTGCTCGTGCTGATCGACGACGACATCTACCGCGCCCGGGTGGCGCAGGCGCAGGGCAATCTTGACGTGCAGCTCGCTACATTGGCCAACAGCCGGCAGGCGCATGCCGCGCGCGCCGCCGGCATCGCCGGTCAGGACGCCGCCGCCGCCGATGCCGCTGCGCAGTTGCTGCGCGCCAAGGCGGATATGGCGCGTGCGCTCGATCTCGTCAGCGACGGGTCGATCTCGGTGCGGGAGCGGGATCAGACCGCCGCCGCGCTCGCGCAGGCGGAGGCGGGGCTGCGCCAGGCGGCTGCGAACAGCCGGATCGCGCAGCAGGATTTGCGCACCGTCGATGTCGGCCGCGCCGGGCTCGCCGCTCAGGTCGAGGTCGCGCGTGCTCAGCTCAGGCTCGCGCAGATCGATCTGCTCCACACCGTGATCCGCGCGCCCGAGGCGGGGCAGCTTGGTGAGATCCACGTCCGTCGCGGCCAGTTCGTCACCAACGGCACCGCGCTGATGGAACTGGTGCCGCCCGATCGCTGGGTGATCGCGCAGTATAAGGAAGGGCAGACCGATCGCATGGCGGTGGGCCAGTCAGCCAGCTTCGCGGTCGACGCGCTGGGCGGCCGCCGACTGACCGGCCGGGTGGCGCAGATCGCTCCCGCGACCGGCTGGGAGTTCGCGGTGCTCAAGCCCGACAATGCCACCGGCAATTTCGTGAAGGTGCCGCAGCGGGTGGGCATCCTGATCCTCGTCGATCCGGGCCAGCCGCTGGCGGCGCGGCTGCGGCCCGGCATGTCGGTCGAGGTGCGCGTCGACACGACGGAGGCGCGCTGATGCGCGGCGCGGCGATGCTGCTGGCCGCGGCACTGCTCGCCGGCTGCGCCGGTCCACGCCCCGCCGCGCCTTCGGACGCCGCTGTCGCGGTGCCGCCGGCATGGCGGGGTGGGCAGGGTGGCGAGCAGGCGATCGCGCCCGACTGGTGGCGCGGCTTCGGCGATCCCGCGCTCGACGCACTGGTCGCGCGCGCGGTGGCGGGCAATGTGGATCTGCTTGCCGCGGACACGCGCATCGCCGAGGCCCGCGCGCAGTTCCGCCTGGCTGCCAGCCGGTCGCTGCCCTCCGTCGCGATCGACGGCAATGCCGGCCGCTCGCGCGCGCTTAACCCGCTTGGCATGGGCATCGACCAGACCCACGCCACCGGCGAACTGACCATCGCCTATGAAGCGGATCTGTTCGGCCGCCTTGCCTCCGCGACCGATGCCAGCCGCAAGACGCTCGCCGCCACCGGCTTCGCGCGCGACACCTTGCGCATCGCGTTGGTCGCCACCATCGTCTCTGGCTATGCGACCTTGCGCGGGCTCGACGCGCAGCGCGCGATCGTGGCGGCGACGGTGGAGGCCCGCGCCGGCGAGCTGGCGGTGATTCGGCGGCGCTATAGATCCGGCTATGGATCGCTGCTGGAACTGCGCCAGGCCGAGACCGCCTATGAATCCGCCGCCCGCCTCGTGCCGGTGACCGAACTCGCCATCACCCGCCAGGAAAATGGGCTGAGCCTGCTCGCCGGCGACGCGCCCGGGCCGATCGCGCGCGGCAAGGATGTCGGGGCGCTGGTGCCCGGCTCCATCCCGCAGGCGCTGCCGGCCGATCTGCTGCGGCAACGGCCCGATATCGCCGAGGCTGAAGCGCGGCTGGGCGCGGCGGACCGCAGCCTCGATGCCGCACGCGCCGCCTTCATGCCCAGCGTCCAGCTCTCGGCATCGGGCGGCGCGGTCGCCTCCACCTTGCTCTCCGATCCGGTCAGCCTGTTCTCGCTCGGCGGATCGATCCTCGCGCCGCTGTTCCGCGGCGGCGCGCTGAGGGCCGAAGCCGATGCTGCTGCGGCGCGCCGCGATGCCGCCGCCTATGCCTATCGCAAGACCGTGCTGACCGCGTTCGGCGAGGTCGAGGATGCGATGGCGGCGGTCCAGCGGCTGGGCGAGGAAGCAGCGGTGCTCGATCGCCAGGTGGAGGCCAACCGCGCATCGCTCACGCTCGCGCAGCGCCGCTACCGGGCGGGCTATGCATCCTATCTCGACCAGCTCGATGCCGAACGCTCGCTGCTGGACATCGAACTTCAGCGCACTGCGCTTCAGGCGGAGCGGCTGGCTGCGATCGTGGCGCTCTACCGCAGCCTCGGCGGCGGCTGGGGCCGCGCCTGAACGGAACTGCTCGCGAGCCAAGGCCGAACGCGCGCGGGATGACGACCGGAAGACAGGACTGCGATTCGGGCGAGACCATGATGCGGACGGCCGTGCGCCATCAACCTCCGTCGCCGCGTTTGCGCCCGTGATCTGGGACGTTCGCGTCGCGTCTCACAAAAGCTGCGATTGAGCGCTTGCACAGTCCGAAAGGGGCATCTATAGGCACGCGCCTTGCCTCCGGGTGGTTCGCCACCCTGGATCGGTCGGGGAGTAGCTCAGCCTGGTAGAGCACTGTCTTCGGGAGGCAGGGGCCGGAGGTTCGAATCCTCTCTCCCCGACCAATTTCTTCAGAATTTTGCGATAATCGGCGGCGGCGCGCAAGCCCGCCTGCCGGTCGCATCGCGACCTTGTCGATCTCGGTTGATGGCGCCAGCGCCCCGCATGACTTCCCGCATGGGATCGTGGGAGGACGAGCGTTGAGGGAGTTGTTGCAGCGCACCGACGAAGGGGCGGGGCTTTCCGATGGAAGCCTGCACATCATCCTCGATGCGATGCCGATGACGCTGTCCCAGGCGACCATCGATGGCGGGCAGATCCGCTTCGCCAATCGCGCGTCCGAATCTGTCTTCCGTTTCAACGCGGCGGACTTCCCGTCGATGCGGGATTGATTCGGGGCAATGGGGCCGCTGCTATCGCAGCGCGAATTCGCCTGGGCGCGATAATTCCGAGGGCTCGGCTCTGCTTCCCAGCCGGCCCTGTTCAGAGTTGAAGCCGTCAGACCTTACACTTGGCGCGACTGCCCCTCTCCCTGGCCCGCTGCGCGGGCCTTTCCCTCTGCCGATAGGGGCGAGGGGAAAAAGATGGCCGCAAACGCAAAGTGTGAATCTGATGTCGCGAAGTGCAGCAGAGGGCAGTTCGGCGTCAGCCACGAACATCGCGGTCGTCTTGCGCGGGGTTAAACGCGCGGTTCCTCAGCGGCTTGAGAGCCGGGAAGCAACGTCACCAATCATGTTCGGAAAGATGGTGCCCGGGGACGGAGTCGAACCGCCGACACTGCGATTTTCAGTCGCATGCTCTACCAACTGAGCTACCCGGGCCCTGCCCTGACGAGCGGGAAGCGGGCCTATAGAGGTCAATCCGACCGCTTGTCCAGCCCATCCGTATCAATTTCCTGACCATCGGGATCGGCGGGGTTGCCGGGCACCCGATATCCCTCACCCAGCCACTGCAGAAGGTCGCGATCGCGGCAGCCCTGGCTGCAGAACGGGCTGTGATCGGCGCTCACCGGCGTGCCGCACAGCGGGCAGCCTTTGCGGCGGCTAAGGGTGCTCGGTTTCGACATAGGCCGCCGATATGGCGAGCGCCGGCTCCGCCCGCAAGGCGATGGCGGTGCCGGCGCGGCGCGCCAGCGCATCGGTCCACGCCGATTCGGCCGCGATCAGCGCTATGACCGCGGGGGCCGCCACCAGCGTCCGTACGCCGGCACCCTGCGCACGTTCCCCGGTGCGCAGCAGCGCCAGCGCGGCGGCACGCACCGGATTGCGCTGGATCAGTTCGGGCAGCGAGCGACGCTCGCGCCGGCGGACGATCTGGAGGAAGCCGAAGCCGTTGACCGCGGTGCGCTCGAACGGCTGTGGCAGCGCCGAATCGAAGGCCTCGGCGGCGGCGAGGCGCGCGGACTTGTCCGGCACGGTGGGCAGATCGATGCCGATCGAGCCGGCGATGCCGTGGCGGCGAATCGCTTGCGATGCGGCGCGTGCGCCGGCCACCGCCAGCGCGGCGGGCGGCAGATGGCCGTCGACATCGATCAATGTCATCGCCGGGGTCAGCGCGACATCGAGCGCGCCGCCGATGAAGCGGATCTCGCCGGTCGTCGCTTCCTCGAGCAGTTCGGACCAGCCGGCCGCTTCGAGGCGATCGGGGCCATGATTGGTCAGCCGGGTGACGCGCGTGCCGGTCGCGGCGATGCGCTCGGCGAGCGTGGGTGCGGGGCGGGGCGTCTCGCCCGCGGGCGCTGCGCGGACCTTGGCCAGTTTGGCGCGGCGCGCCTCGCCGATCGCTTCGCGCATCACTTCGGCAACAAAGGTTGCGCCGTGCGTCACGCCGGGCGGCAGCGGCTCGACCAGCGCCTGTTCGCCGGTTTCGGTGGTGGCGATCCCGCGGCGGCCGGGGACGACGATCTCGGTCAACCGCGCGGAGAGGATCGCGCCGGCGGCAAGGCCGGCGCCCTCGCGCTCGATCAGCGCTTCGACGATGCTGTCATCCTCCACCAGCACGGCGCGGTTCTCACCGATGCCGGCTTCGTAGAGCCACTCAGCCAAGCGTCGACCCGCCGGCAGCTTCGATCAGCGCGCGCGTCTCGTAGAGCGGCAGGCCGACGACGCCCGAATGGCTGCCGGCAAGCATCCGCACCCACGCCTCGGCGCTGCCCTGGATCGCATAGCCGCCCGCCTTGCCGCGCCATTCGCCGGCGGCGACATAGGCGTCCACCTCCTGTGCGGTCAGCCGTTTGAAGGTGACGATGGTGGTGGAGAGGCGGTGGCGCGCAGTGCCGGCGGCGTCGATCAACGTCACCGCGCTCAGCACGCGGTGGCGCCGGCCCGACAGCAGATCGAGGCAGCGGCGCGCGGTGGCCTCATCCTCGGCCTTGGGCAGGATGCGCCGGCCCGCCGCGACGACGGTGTCGGCGGCGAGCACCAGCGCGCCGGCATGGCGCGGCGCCACCGCCGCGGCCTTGGCGGCAGCGATGCGGCGTGCATAATCGGCCGGCAGTTCGGCCTTCAGCGGGGTCTCGTCGATATCCGCAGGATCGACGGCATCAGGCGTCAGCCCGATCCGTGCGAGCAGATCCAGCCGGCGGGGCGATGCGGAAGCGAGGATCAGGCGCATCGGCTGTCCTCCCCAGGCGCGGCCGGCGTCCGGCCGCGGCCGGTCACTTGAAGCGATAGGTGATGCGACCCTTGGTCAGGTCATAGGGGGTCAGTTCGACCAGCACCTCGTCGCCCACCAGCACGCGGATGCGGTTCTTGCGCATCTTGCCGGCGGTGTGCCCGAGAATCTCATGATCATTCTCAAGGCGTACGCGGAACATTGCGTTGGGGAGAAGCTCCACAACCTGTCCGCGCATTTCGAGCAGTTCTTCCTTGGCCATGCAAATCCTGATTGTCGGAAAATCGCGCCGCCTTAGCGCCTGATTGCAAAAAAGGAAAGGCCGGCGGCACGCATGCCACCGGCCCTATCCAACCGGGTAGCCCGGCCTATCCGACAGCCGCGTGCGCCAACGCCGCGAGCAGCAGCAGCGCGACGATATTGGTGATCTTGATCATCGGGTTCACCGCCGGCCCGGCGGTGTCCTTATAAGGATCGCCCACCGTGTCGCCGGTTACGGCCGCCTTGTGCGCCTCGGATCCCTTGCCGCCATGATGGCCGTCCTCGATATATTTCTTGGCATTGTCCCATGCGCCGCCACCCGAGGTCATCGAGAGCGCGACGAACAGGCCGGAGACGATCACGCCCAGCAGCAACGCGCCCAGCGCCGCGAAACCATTGGCCTGCCCCGCAACCGCCGTCACCGCGAAATAGACGGCGATCGGCGCGAGCACCGGCAGCAGCGACGGTATGATCATCTCCTTGATCGCCGCCTTGGTGACGAGATCGACGGTGCGCGCATAATTGGGGCGGCTGGTGCGATCCATGATGCCGGGGTTGCTCGCGAACTGGTCGCGCACATCCTTTACCACGTCGCCGGCGGCGCGGCCGACCGCGGTCATCCCCATCGCGCCGAACAGATAGGGCAGCAGCGCGCCCAGCAGCAGCCCGACGATCACATAGGGGTTTTCGAGGCTGAAGCTCACCTCCAGGTCAGGGAAGAATTCGCGGAGGTCGGTGGTGTAGGCGCTGAACAGCACCAGCGCGGCGAGCCCGGCCGACCCGATCGCATAGCCCTTTGTCACCGCCTTGGTAGTGTTGCCCACCGCATCGAGCGCATCGGTCTTCTCGCGGACGCTGTCGTCCAGCCCGGCCATCTCGGCGATACCGCCGGCATTGTCGGTGACCGGGCCATAGGCGTCGAGTGCCACGACCATGCCGGCCAGCGCCAGCATCGCCGTGGCGGCGAAGGCGATGCCGATCAGCCCAGCGAGCTGATAGGCGACGATGATCCCGACCACGATCACCAAGGTCGGCAGCGCGGTCGCCTCAAGGCTGATCGCCAGCCCCTGGATCACATTGGTGCCGTGGCCCGTCTCCGATGCCTTGGCGATGCTGCGCACCGGGCGGTAGCCGGTGCCGGTATAATATTCGGTGATCCACACGATGAGGCCGGTGACCGCGAGGCCGACGAGCATCGACCAGAACAGGTCCATGCCGGTGAAGCCGCCGGCGCCATCCAGCCCCGCACCGATCACCGCATCGAGGTCGCCCAGCGTCTGCCGGGTGACGTACCAGATCGCCGGGATCGAGAGCAGGGCGGTGGCGATGAAGCCCTTATAGAGCGCGCCCATGATCGAATTGTTCGATCCCAGCCGCACGAAATAGGTGCCGATGATCGAGGTGATCACGCAGATGCCGCCAACCGCCAGCGGCAAGGACATCAGCGCCATCAACTGCTCGCCGCCGGTCTGCACCAACAGCGCGGTCAGCACCATCGTCGCGCCGATCGTCACGACATAGGTTTCGAACAGATCGGCGGCCATGCCCGCGCAGTCGCCCACATTGTCGCCGACATTGTCGGCGATCACCGCCGGGTTGCGGGGGTCGTCTTCGGGAATGCCCGCCTCGACCTTGCCGACGAGGTCGGCGCCGACATCGGCCGCCTTGGTGAAGATGCCGCCGCCGAGCCGCGCGAAGATCGAGATCAGCGAGGCGCCGAACGCCAGCGCCACCAGCGCGTCGATGACGATGCGCTCGTCGGGAGCGTGCCCCGCAGGGCCGGTCAGGTACCAGAAGAAGACGGAGATCGCGAGCAGCGCCAGCCCGGCCACCAGCATGCCGGTGATCGCGCCCGCGCGGAACGCGACCGTCAGCCCCGATTGCAGCGACTGCCGCGAGGCTTCCGCGGTGCGGACATTGGCGCGCACCGAGATGTTCATGCCGATGAAACCGGTCGCGCCCGAAAGCAGCGCGCCGATGACGAAGCCGATCGCCGAGACCGGCCCGAGAAGGATCGCGATGAGGATGGCGACGATGACGCCGACGATCGCGATGGTCCGATATTGCCGCCCGAGATAGGCTTTCGCGCCTTCCTGGATGGCCGCGGCGATATCCTGCATCGCCTCCGTGCCGGGGCTTGCCGCCAGCACCTGTCGTGACGTGATGAAGCCGTAGATCACGGCGAGCAAGCCGCACGCGATCGAAATCGTGACGATCGTCATTCCTCTCGCTTCCTTCCCCTATGCCCGACACCGGGCCGGTTGGGTGGCGCCCCTTGTCATGCGGGTACGCTCATCGTTGGAATCACAGGGGTATAGGTGCGGTATCGTGCGCGCAAGCACGCGTTGGCTGCTCAGCTGCCGTGGAGATATCCCAATCGCGCGGGCAGCGGCACGTTCTTGTTCGCATATGTTAAAGTGAGCCCATTGCCCGCCGCGACCACGCCGATGCGGGTGGCCCGGACAACGTCCGGCGGAGCGACGCCGGCCGGCAGCGCGAACAGCAATTCATAATCGTCGCCCGCCGTCGCCGCGGCGAGGATCGCGTCCAGCCCTGGCGGCGCGGCGGGCGTCACCGGCAGTGCATCGAGCGCGATGGCGATCGCCACGCCGCTCGCCTCCGCCATCCGGCCGGCATCGATCAGCAATCCGTCCGACACGTCCATCATCGCGGAGGCGAGCGGCGCGATCGCGCGGCCCTCGGCCAGTCGCGGCACGGGGCGGCGATAGGCGATGACGCAGGGATCCCCGTCATCGTCTCCCGCCATCGCCCGCGCCAGCCCGATCCCCGCCGCGCCGATCAGGCCGGTCACCCACAGCGTGTCCCCCGGCCGGGCGCCGCCACGTGCCGGGGCGGCGGCGGTGCGCCCGATCGCGGTCAGCCCCAGCGCGCGCGGCGTGTCGGCAGGGACCGAGACGGTGTCGCCGCCGAGCAGCGGCATAGCGAAGGTGGTGAGCGCGGTATCCAGTCCGGCGAGGAAGGCGGCGTCCCATGCCGCGTCGCCCGCCAGGCTGTACCCCATCAGGCAGCCGACCGGCGCCGCGCCCTTGGCGGCAAGATCGGAAAGATTGACCGCCAGAAGCTTCCACGCGACGTCACCGGGCGGGTCGGTGGGGAGGAAATGCACGCCTTCCACGATCATGTCGTGCGTCAGCACCAGATCGCCGAGCACCGCCGCATCGTCGGTCAGTCCGCGCGCGGCGGGATGGGTGGCGAGGGCGCGGAGCCCGTCGATGAAGGCGGCTTCGGTCATCGCCTGCGGCGCCCGATCAGGATGCGCTCGCCTTTTCACGGCCCTCGGGCGCGCGCACGCCGGCACGCGCGCGGCGTTTGAGTTCCGCCTTCAGCTCTTCGGGCTTCGGCGCCCACAGGAATCCGAAACTGACCGTGCCTTCCTTGGTCTCCACGACATGGTGCAGCCGGTGCGCCTGGACGATGCGCTTCATATAGGCGGAGCGTGGCACATAGCGATGCGGCAGGCGGCGATGGACGATCACGTCGTGGAAGCCGAAATAGATCGCGCCATAGGCGGCGATGCCTGCACCCACCCATGTCGCGCCATCGCCCCACCCGCCCTGCACCCCCGCATAGATCAGCAGGATCGAGGGGACCGCGAAGATCACGGCGTAGAGATCGTTGAGTTCGAACGGCCCGGTGCGCGGGCGATGATGGCTTTCGTGCAGGAACCAGCCCGGTCCGTGCATCAGCCAGCGATGCGCGACATAGGCGAAGCCTTCCATCAGCGTGACGGTAAGGGCGAACAGGGCAAGGCCGATCCAGACGGACATGGCGCCCCTATAGGCGGGAATGATGTGGGGCGCGATATCAACCTCACGCCATGCCGACCTTCGCCCGTGGGTCAGCAAATCGCCACCGCGATCCCCTCACTGGTCATCGGCGGTTCAGCGTGCGATGGCAATGCGTGGAGCTGCCCGCACGACGGAGTTCGCCAAGATGACAAAGCCGTTTGCCCTGCTTGCCCTGCCGCTGCTCGCCGTCGCCGGTTGCGCAACAGTCTCGCCGGAGGCGCGGTTGCGGGCGGGTCTGCTCGATGCCGGGCTGCCGCCGCGAGTCGCAGGATGCATGGCGGAACGCATGGCGGACCGGCTGACGATCGATCAGCTCCGCCGGCTCGGCTCGATCGCGAGTTTGAAGGATCGCGACGTCGGCCAGATGTCGGTCGACGAGTTCCTCTACAGGGTGCGAGGATTCCGCGACGTCGAACTGATCGAGGTGACGACGCGCGCCGCGCTGGGCTGCGCGATCGCGGGCTGATCCGCCGCTTTCGGCGGGAAGCGGGGCTTTCAATCCCCTGTCGCCTGTGCTTAAGCCCCCGGCGACTCTCCGTCCGAAAGGATTAGACGCGCCCATGAACATCCACGAATATCAGGCCAAGGAAGTGTTGGCGAAGTTCGGCGTTCCGGTTCCCGCCGGTTTCGCCGCCCTCACGGTTGACGAAGCGGTCGAGGCCGCCGGCAAGCTCCCCGGGCCGCTCTACGTGGTGAAGGCGCAGATCCACGCGGGTGGCCGCGGCAAGGGCAAGTTCAAGGAACTGGCCCCCGAAGCCAAGGGCGGCGTCCGCCTCGCCAAGACGCTGGACGAAGTCCGCGCGCACGCCACCGACATGCTCGGCAACACCCTCGTCACCATCCAGACCGGTGATGCGGGCAAGCAGGTCAACCGCCTGTACGTGACCGACGGCGTCGACATCGAGAAGGAATTCTACCTCGCGCTGCTCGTCGACCGGGCGACCGGCCGCGTGGCGTTCGTCGTCTCCACCGAAGGCGGCATGGACATCGAGACCGTGGCGCATGACACGCCCGAGCGCATCCACACCTTCGACGTCGATCCCGCGACCGGCTTCCAGCCGCATCACGGCCGCGCCGTCGCCAACGCGCTCGGCCTGAGCGGCGATCTCGCCAAGCAGGCGCAGAATGTCGCGTCCAAGCTGTATGACGCGTTCCTCGGCACCGATGCTGCGCAGATCGAGATCAATCCGCTCGCGATCACCGGCGACAACAAGCTGATGGTGCTCGACGCCAAGGTCGGCTTCGACAGCAACTCGCTGTACCGCCACAAGGATCTCGTTCAGCTTCGCGACGAGACGGAGGAGGATCCGGCCGAGATCGAGGCGTCGAAGTACGACCTCGCCTACATCAAGCTGGACGGCAATATCGGCTGCATGGTCAATGGCGCCGGCCTCGCGATGGCGACGATGGACATCATCAAGCTGAACGGCGAGTTCCCGGCCAACTTCCTTGACGTCGGCGGTGGCGCGACCAAGGAAAAGGTGACTGCGGCGTTCAAGATCATCCTGTCCGATCCGGCGGTGAAGGGCATCCTCGTCAACATCTTCGGCGGCATCATGCGCTGCGACATCATCGCCGAGGGCATCGTTGCCGCGGCGAAGGAAGTCAGCCTGTCGGTGCCGCTGGTGGTGCGCCTCGAGGGCACCAACGTGCAGCAGGGCAAGGATATTTTGGCCAATTCCGGCCTGCCGATCGTCCCGGCGAACGACCTTGGCGACGCCGCCAAGAAGATCGTTGCCGAGGTCCGTTCGGCCGCCTGACGACCAAGCGCCCGCCCCAAGGGAGGGCGGGATTCAGGAACCGGGTGCATGGCTTAGGTCAGGCACCCGGGTCCGAACGGGAGAGGGTGAACGGCGAAACAGCCGCGCAGGCACAAGGCTTGCCCCTCGCCCATTACGAGGAGGGAGCGTCATGAAGATCCTTGTGCCCGTGAAGCGAGTTATCGATTATAATGTGAAGCCGCGGGTGAAGATGGATGGCACGGGCGTGGACCTGGCCAACGTCAAGATGTCGATGAACCCGTTCGACGAGATCGCCGTCGAAGAGGCGATCCGCCTGAAGGAAAAGGGCGCCGCGACCGAGAT